>DATKRZ010000035.1:0-48984 GCA_035531955.1 Acidimicrobiales bacterium
ACCAAGGGGATGCGGGTGGTCGTGACCGGTCGCCTCGAGCAGCGCAGTTGGGAGACCGAGGAGGGAGACCGGCGCTTCAAGGTGGAGATCGTGGCGGACGAGGTCGGGGCCAGCCTCCGGTTTGCCACCGTCGATGTGCACCGGATCGAGCGCCATCAGGCCGCCGACGGCAATGCCGGCGGCGCCGGGTCCGAGGGTGCAACCGGTGTGACCGATTCGGCTGACGACTCGATCGGGGCCAGGGCCTGACCACCCACCCCTCGGCTCGAGCCGTCCGCCAGTTCCGCGTTCAAGATGGGCATGCCCCTCATGTGGCTCGGCTGGCCCGTCGGCACCACCGGCACGGTGGTGGCGGCTGCGGTCGTCGCCGGCGGCGTAGTGGTAGCTGTCGTCGTCCGGCTCCGGGCCGCCCGGGCCGACGCCGCCCGGCCACCGGTCGGACCGATGGCCGGGCACAGGAAGGAAGTGGCGTCATGAGCGCACTCGGTGCACCGGACGGGGCCCGACCGGCCACGCCGGCACGGTTCGAACCCTCGGTCGGGCTGACCAAGCGGGAAGCGTTCGGCGCCTGCCAGGCACTCGCCGACGCCGACCGGTGGCTGGTCCGCGCCGGCAGGACCGCTGAGGCCGACGCCCTCGGCGACCTGTTCGAGCTCCTCGAGGACCGGCTGACCGCCGGATGACGGGAGTGGGCCGACGCCGCGGCCGCCCGGCGCTCCTCGCCGGCAGCGGTGGCTCAGCCCTGGTCGGGCTCGTACTCGATGGAGAGGGAGTTGACGCAGTAGCGCTGTCCGGTCGGCTGTGGACCGTCCGGGAACACATGGCCCAGGTGCCCGCCGCACCGGGCACAGGTGATCTCGGTCCTCTTCATCCCGAAGCTCTTGTCCACGTGCTCGTTGATGACCCCCTCGTCGAGGGCCCGGTAGAAGCTCGGCCAGCCCGATCCGGACTCGAACTTCGTGTCGCTGGGGAAGAGGGCGGCCCCACAGCCGGCGCAGGTGAACATGCCACTGCCCTCGACGTGGAGCAGCTCACCAGACCACGCCGGTTCCGTGCCCTTCTGGCGCAGCACGGCAAAGCGCTCGGGGGAGAGCCTCTCCCGCCACTCGTCCTCGGTCAGTTCGACCTGGCCCCCGGTGTCGGTTCCGGTGGTTTCGCTCATAGGTGTTCCTCCTTCAGCCGGCCGTGAGCGATCCCCACGCGCTCGGCAACGATCACAGTAGAGAACGCACGGTCGGGCACGGCTGTTCCCGTGACCCCGACCGCGGCCGGAGGGCCGCCACCGCAGGCGTCCTGCCGGCGAGCCGGCGCCGAGCTGGCTCCGTACTGCCGCCGAGGGCTTCCGAGGGCTCGAAACCCCTTTGCTAACGTCACGTCAGATTTGCCGGCCCCCGGCAGACGACCGTGGTCACCGGGTGGGCCCTCGAGAAGGGCGCGGTCCCCGGGCCCGCCCATCCTCGACCTGCTCAGATGCCACAGGAAGCGCCGCCGCCATGGATCTTCGAGACCGACCCGAGGACGAAGACTTCCGCAAGGAGGTCCGGGCCTGGTTGGCCGGCCACGTGGTCGGCGAGTACGCCGCGCTCGGTGGGCGCGGTGGTTCGGGCGATGAGACGTTCGGCTTCGAGGTCCGGCTCGAGTGGGAGAGGGTGCTGGCCGCCGACGGCTGGATCGGCATCGGGTGGCCGATCGAGTGCGGGGGCCGGGGAGCGAGCATCGCCCACCAGGTCATCTTCAATGAGGAGTACGTGCGGGCCAGGGCCCCCGGACGGGTGAGCATCCTCGGGGAGGGGCTCATCGGCCCGACCATCATCCGGTACGGGACCCCCGAGCAGAAGGCCCGCTTCCTCCCGCCCATCCTGGCCGGCACCGAGTTGTGGTGCCAGGGCTACTCCGAGCCCGACGCCGGGAGCGATCTGGCCAATGTCCAGACCAGGGCAGTGCTCGACGGGGACGAGTGGTCGGTGACCGGGCAGAAGGTGTGGACGTCCCTCGCCCACCAGTCCGACTGGTGCTTCGTGGTGTGCAGGACCGAGCCGGGGTCGCGGCGCCACAAGGGCCTGTCGTACCTGCTGGTCCCGATGGACCAGCCCGGGGTCGATGTCCGCCCCATCACCCAGCTCACCCGGACCTCCGAGTTCAACGAGGTCTTCTTCGACGGTGCCCGGACCAGGTGCGACCACGTGCTCGGTCAGGTGGGGGACGGCTGGCGGGTGGCACTGGCCACGCTGGCCTTCGAGCGCGGGGTGGCCCTACTCGGCCACCAGGTCTCCTTCCGCCGCGAGCTCGACCGTGTGTTCGCCGCCGCCCGGGCCAACGGGTCGGCCGCCGACCCGGTGATGCGCCAGCGGCTGGCCCGCTCCTATGCCGAGCTCGAGGTCCTCCGGTTCAACACCCTGAGGAGCTTGTCCGGATTCGACGGGCCGGTGGCCCCGCCCGAGGCATCGATCATCAAGCTGTACTGGGCCACGTGGCATCGTCACCTCGGGGAGCTGGCCATCGACGTCGAGGGGCCGGCGGGGCTGGTCACCCGGGGCTTCCCCTACGAGCTCGACGAGTTCCAGCGGACGTTCCTGTTCAGCCGGTCCGAGACCATCTACGGCGGCTCCAACGAGATCCAGAAGAACATCATCGGCGAGCGGGTCCTGGGCCTGCCGCCCGAACCAAAAGGGGCTGACCGATGACCGGTGCCGCGCCCATCCCGACGACGGGCGGCCCGCCGCCCCCGGACCCCCCGCCCGGGCACGGGCTCCTGTCCGGCAAGGTCGTGGTCATCACCGCCGCGGCCGGCACCGGAATCGGGTCGGCGACGGCCAAGCGATGTGTGGAGGAGGGAGCCACGGTCGTGGTCTCGGACGCGCACGAGCGGCGTCTCAACGAGACCGCTGACGTTCTGGCCGATCTGGCCGGGGAGCGCCCGCTGGCCGTGCCCTGCGACGTGACCGACGAGTCCCAGGTGCAGCGCCTCTACGACGCGGCGGTGGAGCGGCACGGCCGTTTCGACGTGGCGGTCAACAACGCCGGACTGGGCGGCCAGGTCGAGGTGGTGGACATGACCGACGACCAGTGGTCGCTGGTGCTGGACGTCACCCTGACCGGCACCTTCCGATGCACCCGCGCCGCCCTCGGCCACCTGTATGCCCAAGGGGGAGGGGTTATCGTCAACAACGCGTCGGTGCTCGGATGGCGGGCACAGGCCGGCCAGTCCCACTACGCGGCGGCCAAGGCCGGCGTCATGGCTCTCACCCGCTGCAGCGCCATCGAAGCGGCACCTCACAACGTTCGGATCAACGCGGTGTCGCCGAGCCTGGCCGTCCATCCGTTCCTCAACCGGGTCATGGCCGACGAGGAGCTGGCCGAGCTGAGCCGGCGCGAGGCTCTCGGTCGGGGGGCAGAGGTATGGGAGGTGGCAAGCGTCATCGCCTTCCTGGCCAGCGACTACGCCACCTTCATGACCGGTGAGGTCGTCTCGGTGAGCAGCCAGCACCCGTAGAGCCCGGTGCTCGAGTTCCGGCATCCAGCACTCGCCGACCGACGGCGAGCCGGAGGCCACCTTCTGGTCGGCCGGCTACTGGGCTCGAAGGCCGAAGGACCGCTCCGAGCGGCTGGCCCGGAGGATCGGCGGCCGACCCGTTCGAACTCTTGGCAAGATGGGGTGGTGCTCCGCGATGCTTGGAATCAGAACGCCCAGGACTGGATCTCGTGGGCGCGGAAGCCGGGCCATGACAGCTACTGGCGCTTCCACCGTGACGCCTTCCTCCCTTTGGTTCCGCCCCCGGGGAGACTGACGCTCGACGTCGGGTGCGGAGAAGGCCGGGTGAGCAGGGACCTGGGCCGTCTCGGGCACCGGGTGATCGGAATCGACGGCTCACCGGTCATGGCGGCGGCCGCCGGCACACATCCCGATTCCGGAGGGCCGGCCCTGGTGGGTGATGCCGCCACGCTGCCCGTCGCCGACGGTGCGGCAGATTGTGTCGTGGCCTTCATGAGCCTCCAAGATGTCGACGCCATGGAGCGGGCCATTGCCGAGACGGGCCGCGTCCTGTGCACGGGGGGCTGCCTGATCGTGGCGATCACCCATCAGGCCAACACGGCCGGCCACTTCGCGTCGGAGGTCGATGGTCAGCGCCCGCTCTTCGTGATCGAGGGTTCATGGTTCGAACGCAGGGCACTCGCCGACACGTGCGAGCGGGACGGGCTGACGATGACATTCCATTCGGAGCACCGACCGCTCGAGGACTACGTGGACGCCCTGGCCGATGGGGGATTCCTGATCGAGCGAATCCGCGAGGTCGGAGACCCCGACCCGGATGACAAGTGGCACCGGATCCCGCTGTTCCTCCACCTGCGCGCCGTGAAGGCATGAGTGCGGCGGGTCCCGGCTCGCGATCGGGTCGGGGTCTGCGGCCAGACTGGCAACGGCCGATCTAGGGCTCCGTTGCGCTCCAACCGCGACGACGAAGCTCGGTGGCGAGCAGGCCGGCAGGCATGTGCTGGATCATCTGCTCCTGGGCTGACACCCGCCACGCCGGGACGGCAGTCGGAGTGCTCCCGTTGAACTCTGCATCCTGGAGCTGGCCGATGAACTCTGCCGCCTCGTCGCGGGTGAACTTGCCGGCGGCCTGGCGCTGGGTGAACCCCATTGGGCCGCGCGCGTCGCGGAAGCCGGCGTGACCGGCGTCCTTGAGCAGGCCCAGCAGCTCCTGGACCTGCTTCGCCGACGCCTGCGGGCCTGACTGTTGACCGAACGCCACGGAGTCAGTCTTGCCGATAGGGCACGGGAGCGCCCGGTTCACTGCGCTGACGACCGTCGTCGAGCCGAACGCGTCCCAAACATTCATCAAGCGGCAACCCGGGCGCCCCAGCACCCCGGCTGAGCCTCCGGGGTTCGAGGCCCAGCTCGGTCGGCGCCTGCTCGGCGCAGGGCGTCCGGGGCGCGTCGACCCACAAGTGGTCGTTCCGGTGGCAGAATCACGGAATTCGAATCATGCCAAGTGGGGGCGCCGACGGGGCGGCGACGTGGAGGAGAATGCTCTCATGCCCGGTGTCCACATAGTGAGCGACAGCTCGAGTGATCTCACCCAAGACGAGATCGGCATGCTCAACGTAGAGATCGTACCTCTGAGCATCCGGTTCGGGAGCCAAGAATTTACCGACCGTCGCGATCTCAGTGTCGAGGACTTCTACGACAGGATGGCGAGCTCCGACGCTCTCCCGCAAACGGCCTGCCCGTCGCCCGGCGCCTTCGAACAGGCATTCCGCAACGCGGACGATGCTGGTGCTGAGGCAGTGGTCTGTCTCAACATCTCGAGCGCGTTGTCGAACACGCTTCAGTCGGCCCAAGCTGCGGCCGCGGCGTGTGAGGGGCGACTACCGGTGCACGTGATCGACAGCAGGTCCGTGTCGAGCGGGCTCGGCACCCTCGTCCTCGAAGCGGCCAAGGCGGCCGGTACTGGCCCCGGTGTCGACTCCGTGCTGCGCCGAGTCGCTGACCTCATCCCGCGGACACGTGTGTTCGCTGCTCTCAACACTCTGGAGAACCTCAGGAAGGGGGGACGTATCGGGGGGGCGAAGGCGATGGTGGGATCGATGCTGTCGATCAGGCCGGTGATCGATATCAGTGGCGGCGTGGTCCAAGAGGCCGGCAAGGCTCGCACCCGGAAGAGGGCCATGCAGATGCTCTACGAACGCATGATTGGCGCTGGAGCGATCGAGCATGTGGCGGTGATGCACGGCGGGGCTCCCGACCTCGATGAGTTCCTCGATCTCATCGCTCCCCACTTTGCCCGGAAGTCCTTGCGGATCGGGAAGCTGGGGGCCGTCATCGGCGCCCATGGGGGCGCGGAGATCATCGGTGTCAGCTGGATCGACGGGATGTAGGTCAACGACCCGACACAGTGGCAACACCGAGAGCGGTCTGGCGTCGCTCTGCCACAGGCCTCGGTGCTCCCGAACTCACCACTGTGGTGTTCGCCAGCGCTCGGCCCTCGGGGTGGGGCTGGCCTACACTCAGAGGTTGCGAGTGCCGAGTCTGCTCGGACCGCCATGGGAGGCCGAAGTGTCTGAGGGTACGAAGCTCAACGCGCATCACCGGGCGACAGTCGAGAAGATCTTCCAGCATCCGGTCAGCCACAACATCCAATGGCATGACGTCTTGTCGCTGCTGCAGAGCGTGGCGGAGGTCACCGAGGGGCACGACCGGCGGTACCGAGTGACCTTGGGGGCCGAGACCGAGACGCTGGACGCTCCCCCTCGACATGATGTCGATGAGCAGATGGTGATCGACCTTCGCCGGATGCTGAAAGGCGCAGGGATCACCGCGGAATAGATCGAGTCGACGAGCTCCCCAACGACGCCGGGTCGGTGGCGCCGACTCCGAGGCTCCCGCTCGACACGGAGTCCGTTGCCCGGGAGGTCACGGAGACCCCGTTATTCGAGGAGAAGGGATGCGGGAAGGTCTCGCATGTGGTCGAAGACGACCGCATCTCCGATCGCCAGCAGTTCGGCGCTGGTCACACCGCCGGCGAAAGCGAAAACTGCCATGCCCGCCGCCAGACCGGCAGTGACGCCGGAGACACTGTCCTCGACCACCGCGCAGCGCTCCGGTGGAGCGCCCATCCTCTCGGCGGCGAAGAGGAAGACGTCCGGAGCCGGCTTTCCGTTCGCCACCTCGTCGACACTGAAAATTCGGCCGTCGAAGCGATCAAGGAGCCCGGTCCGACCCAAGGTGAACTGCATCTTGGCGTGACTCCCGCTCGAGGCGACACACACCGGCGTCGTGATCTCCCGGAGTGCTTCGATCACACCGGGCACCGCGACGAGCTCCCGCTCGAACACCTCCTGATAGCGGGGCTCGAACTCGGCCTCCCAGTCGATATCCCGGCCCAGGTGCTTCTCGATCTCCCGGTGCATGTGGGCAGCCGACCGACCAACGAACCGCTCGACGATGTCAGATTCAGTGAGCGGCCACCCCAGGCCCGACAAGATCTCCGCTTCCGTCCGGACGGCGAGGCGTTCGCTGTCCACGAGGACTCCGTCGCAATCGAAGATCACCAGGTCGAAGCGACTCATGGTGACGAGCCTACGGAGTCCGACGTCGCGACCCTGACACAGACCCTGCTCCGGAGGAGGGTGTCGCTTCTGCACCGGAACACTCCGCACCAGAGACACTCCGCACCGAAGACACCCGGGGACATCGGTGGACGCCCTGGTGAGCGGCACGAGCGTCCCGGGCCGGCCCTCCGAGGTGATGCACTACCCTGACGCTGTGTCAGATGTCGCACCGGATGTCACCGATCCCCGGGGGGACCTCCAGTGGGGAACCATCCCCGGCCTGGTGGAGGACGCCGCCGCCCGCTTCGGCGAATGCGAGGCCCTGGTGGACATCCACGGTCCCGCCGGGTCGACGACCAGGCTCACCTTCGACCAGCTGGCCGACGAGGTGGCCGCCGCCACCCGCGCCGTGGTGGCCAACGGGATCGAGCGGGGGGACCGGGTGGCCATCTGGGCCCCCAACTGCGCCGAGTGGATCATCGCCGGCCTCGGCGCGGTGGCCGCCGGGGCGCTGCTGGTGCCGCTCAACACCCGGTTCAAGGGGGCCGAGGCGGCGTACGTCCTTGGCGAGTCGGGGGCGAGGATGCTCTTCACCGTCGAGGGGTTCTTGAGTACCGACTACCCCAAGATGCTGGAAGAGGCGGTCGCCTCCGGCGAAAAGCTCCCCGAGCTCGACCGGGTGGTGGTCCTGCGCACCGGCGACAACCCGTCGAGGGGGCAGTCGGCGAAGGGCGACCCGGTCGTCGACTGGGACGTGTTCCTCCAGGAGGGTTCCTCGGTCTCCGCCGACGTGGCCGCCGGCCGGACCGCCTCGATCACGGCCGGGGACCTCTCCGACCTGGTGTTCACCTCGGGGACCACCGGCCATCCCAAGGGGGCGATGACCACCCATGGACAGACCCTCCGCACCTTTGCCACCTGGTCCGAGGTGGTCGGTCTCCGGCGGGGCGACCGCTACCTGATCCTCAATCCCTTCTTCCACACCTTCGGTTACAAGGCCGGCATCCTGGCGTGCCTCATGTCAGGCGCCACCATCGTCCCCGAGCCGGTGTTCGACGTGGAGCAGGTGCTGCGGCGGATCGAGGACGAGCACATCTCGGTGCTGCCCGGGCCTCCGACCATCTTCCGGTCCATCCTCGACCACCCGGACCGCAAGGACTTCGACCTCCGCTCCCTGCGCCTGGTGGTCACCGGGGCGGCGGCTGTCCCGGTCGAGCTGGTCAGGGAGCTTTGGTCCGATCTGGGCGTCGAGACGGTCCTCACCGCCTACGGCCTGACCGAGGCCACGGGAACGGTCACCATGTGCCGCCGGGGCGACTCCGCCGAGGTCATCTCGGGAACCTCCGGACGTGCCATCCCTGACGTCGACGTCCGCATCGTCAGCCCCGACGGCGCCGAGTTGCCGAGAGGCGGGACGGGGGAGATCGTCGTCCGGGGCTACAACGTCATGCGGGGCTACTTCAACGATGCCGAGGCCACGGACGAGGCCGTCGACAGCGGCGGCTGGCTGCACACCGGGGACGTCGGGGTCATGGACGGCGCCGGCAACGTCACCATCACCGACAGGCTGAAGGACATGTACGTGAGCGGCGGGTTCAACGTGTACCCGGCCGAGGCCGAGGCTGTGCTCCGTCTCCATCCCGGGGTGGACCAGGTGGCGGTCATCGGAGTCCCCGACCGGCGCATGGGTGAGGTCGGGCTGGCCCTGGTGGTGCCCGCAGCAGGCAGTGAGCCCGACGAGATCGAGGCGGTTCTCCTCGGCTGGGCCAGGGGCCGCCTGGCCGGGTACAAGCTCCCGCGCCGGGTCCAGGTGGTCGACTCGCTCCCCCTCAACGCCAGCGGCAAGGTCCTCAAGCGCGAGCTCCGGGAGAGGTACTCGTCCCCGGGATGACCGCGGGGAGGGTCCCGCCCGCGGGCGGAACCGCCCACCGCGGCCACGACACCACGGGACCGGCTCAATCGACACAGGAAAGGAAGGTGCCATGCGAGGCATCGTGTACACAGGTGACGACGCCGAGGTCACCGATCAGTTGAGCATCGGCGACCCCGGTCCGGGCGAGGTCCGGGTGGCCATCGGGGCGGCCGGCGTGTGCCACAGCGACCTGTCGGTGCTCAACGGCACCATCCCGTGGAAAGCGCCGTCGGTGCTGGGCCACGAGGGCGCGGGGGTGGTGGAAGCCGTGGGGTCCGAGGTCCGCTCGGTGAAGGTCGGCGACCACGTGGTGATCGCCACCCTGGCCAGCTGCGGTGTCTGCCGGGCCTGCAGCACCGGCCACCCCACCTGGTGCGTCAAGACGCTCGGAAACGTGTCCCAACCCTTCACCTACAAGGGAGAGCCGGCGTCCAACTTCGCCGGTACCTCGGTGTTCACCGAATCGACCATCATCAAGGAGGTCCAGGCGGTCAAGATCTCCAAGGACGTCCCCATGACCTCGGCCTGCCTCATCGGCTGCGGTGTCCTGACCGGCGTGGGCTCGGTGCTCAACCGGGCCGGCGTAGGCGCCGGCGAGACCTCGGCTGTCTTCGGTGTGGGAGGTGTCGGGCTCAATGTGATCCAGGGCCTGCGCATCGCCGGCGCCAGCCGGATCATCGCCGTCGACACGCTCACGTCCAAGGAGGGTCTGGCCCGCAAGTTCGGGGCCACACACTTCGTCGACGCCTCGTCCACCGACGCCGTGGAGGCCATCCGCGAGCTGGTCCCCCCTGGCCCCGACCGGGTGTCGGGGGCCCTCGGGTGGACCGGGGGGGTCAACTGGTCATTCGACTGCGTGGGCCACCCCGCCGTGCTCCGCAACGCTCTGGATGTCCTCGACTGGGGCGGCAACGCCCTCGCCATCGGGATCCCGCCGCAGGGGACGGAGGTCTCGGTGGACGTCAACGCCCTGGCCTACGTGGACCGTGGTCTGCTGGGTTGCCGCTACGGCTCCTCGCGGCCGCACCATGACATCCCCCTGATGGTGGAGCTGTACCTGTCCGGCGCCCTGCTGCTCGACGAGCTGGTCACCGAACAGCGACCCCTCGAGGGCTTCCGCGACATCGTCGAGGACATGGAGGCCGGCAAACTGGCCCGGGGTGTCCTCACCTTCTGAGGGCCCGACCGACTGGTGGGCGCGGCCGGAGACGGCAGAGGTGTCCCTGTTACAGTCGACGTCGATATGACGGCGCGTCAGATTCTGGGGGATTTCCGGACGGTGGTCGACGTGCTGCGGGCCGCGGCGCAGCACAAGGCCGACATCGAGGCCTGGGTCGAGCCCGAGAGCGCCGAATCGTCCCGCCGGCACCTGACCTTCGCCCAGTGGGACCGGGCCGCCGACGGCGTGGCCGGGCTCCTGGCCCGCCTGGGCGTGACCCGCGGTTCGGTGGTCTGCCTCCTGCTCCCTAGCTCCATCGACTACATGGTCTGCTACGCCGCCGCCTCCCGGCTCGGCGCGGTCACCTCCGGGATCAACCTCCGCCTCGGAGCGACCGAGGTCCGCTCGATACTGGAGCGGACGCTCCCCGCGGTCACGGTGGTGAGCGACGGGGCCGCCCCGCCCGAGGGACCCACCGGCATCCTGGTCGAGCGGTCGGCGTCGCGCGACGCCTGGGAGGGAACGGCCCCCTCCGGTCGGCCCGGCCTCACGCCGGGCGACCCGGTGGCCGTGGTGTGGACGAGCGGGACGACCGGTCTGCCCAAGGGCGCTGTCTTCGACCACGCCAGCCTGGCGGCGGTGGCAGCTGGCGACCACGTGCTCTCCCGGCCCGGCGACCGGCGGCTGTCTCCGCTTCCATTCGCCCACGTGGGGTCGATGACCCGTACCTGGGACGAGATCGCCAACGGTGTCACCACCGTGATCACCCCGACGCCGTGGCGGGCCGCCGACGCCATCCGGATCATGGAGGAGGAGCGGATCACCGTGGCCCAGGGGGTACCGACCCAGTGGGCCCTGGTCCTGGACCACCCCGATCTCGGGGGAGCCGACCTCTCGTCCCTGCGGGTCGCCGGCACCGGGGCCTCACGGGTGCCGGCCGAACTGGTGGCGGACATGCGCGCCCGGCTCGGGGTCCCCGTCGTCGTGCGCTACACGTCGACCGAGGCGTCCCTGGGGACCGGCACGGTGCCGGGTGATCCGGACGAGGTGGTGGCCACCACCGTCGGGCGGCCGGTCCACGGGGTGCAGCTGTCGGTGGTCGATGACCAGGGCGCCCGGTCGGCGCCGGGGGAGGTGGGTCGGATCCGCCTCCGCTCGCCGGCCGTGATGCGGGGGTACTGGGGAGGGCCCCCCACCGGGCCGGGCCCCGAAGGGGTCGTCTACGACCGGGAGGCCACCCGCTCAGTACTCGACGGGGACGGCTGGCTGACCACCGGCGACTTCGGTTTCGTCGACGCCGGCGGCTGCCTGCACCTGGTCGGTCGGGCCAACGAGCTCTATATCAGGGGGGGCTACAACGTGTACCCCGCCGAGGTGGAGGCTGCCTTGGGCGGCCACCCGGGGGTCGGGCAGGTGGCGGTGGTCGGTGCCCCCGACCCGGTCCTGGGTGAGATCGGTGTGGCCTTCGTGGTGCCGGTCGACGCCGCCGTCGGAGGCGCCGAGCTGGTCCGAGGGCTGCAGTCGGCGGCCCGGTCGACTCTGGCCGACTACAAGGTGCCGGATCGCATCATCGTGGAGGAGAGCCTTCCCCTGACCTCGATGATGAAGGTGGACAAGCGGTCGCTGGCCGACCGTGCCGCGTCCCTGCCGCCCATTCCGCGTGGACGAGGGGCAACCAGAGAGCCCGCCCAGCACCGGTGAGTCATCACCGATGACCCGACGAACGGAGCCCGACCCCCATGACCGGTAGATCAACGCCCGCCGAGGGGGGCGTGACCGACGATCCCATCCGCATCGGCACCATGCTGTACACCCTGGTCGAACCCCATCGGGGCCACCAGGTGGAGTACAACCGCTGGTACGAGCGGGACCACTTCTACGCCGGCTGTCAGATCGGCGCCTACAACTTCGCCGGTGCACGCTTCGTGTGCACGGCGCCCCTGAAGGACCTGCGGTTCCCGGACCCGGGGACGGGCGACGGGCCGGAGCCGCTGGTGGCCGAGGCCCAGACCGGCAGCTACCTGGGCGTCTACTACGTGCTCGACGGCCACCACGACGAGTGGAACCGCTGGGCCGTCGACCAGGTCAACGTCCTTCACGCCGCCGGCCGCATGTTCGACCGGAGGGACCACGTCCATACCGGCCTCTACCGGTTCGAGTGGGAGCACCGTCGCGACGAGGACGGCGTCCCGGCCGAGCTCACCCTCGACCACCGGTTCCCGGGGATGGTCTCGGTCTTCGTCGAGCCGGCCCCGGGCGTGACCTCCGAACAGCTCGGGGACTGGTACCGGGGCGAGTACCTACCGCGGGCGCTGCCCGGCTCGCCCGCGGCGACCGTGCTGGCCTTCAGCCCGCTTCCGCTGCTGGCCGACGCCCCCGGTGACGTGCCCCGATCGGAGCAGCTCGATCCGCGGATCCTGCTGCTGTGGTTCCTCGACCAGGAGCCGTCCGGGTCGTGGGACGGCCTCTTCGCCGGCCAGCCCGGAGCGCTGTCCGCGGCGGGAGTGGGCCACGTGAAGTGGGCCTCGCCGTTCGTCGGCACCATCCCCGGCACCGACACCTACACCGACCAGCTATGGTCCTCCCCGGTCCGATGACCGACTTCATCGAACAGATGGCCGAACGGAGCGCGGCACGCGGCTGGGTCGGGGCGCCGACGCTGTGGGGGCTCATCGAACGCCGGGCGGAGGCCACCCCGGAGGCCACCCTGGCCCACGAGGACACCGGGCGCGAGCTCACCTTCGCCGGGTACCGCGATGCCTGCGTGCGGGCGGCGGCCGGGCTCCATGCCGACCACGGTGTCGACCGGGGAACCGCGGTCAGCTGGGAGCTGCCCACCTGGAACGAGTCGCTGGTGCTGGTCGGTGCGCTGGCCCGGCTCGGCGCCCGGCAGAACCCACTGATCCCCATCTACCGGGGTCGCGAAGTGGGTTTCATCACCGCCCAGAGCGCCGCCTCGCTGCTGATCGTCCCGACCGTCTATCGGGGATTCGACTTCGCAGCCATGGCCGCCGAGATCGCCGCCGAGCGACCCGGCCTCCGGGTGCTGGTGGTCGACCGGGATCTCCCCGAAGGGGACCCGGAGGGCCTACCCGCGGTGGAGCGTGATCCCGCCACCGCGGCCGACGCCCCCGTCCGCTGGCTGTTCTACACCTCGGGGACCACCGCCGACCCGAAGGGTGCCCCGCACACCGACCTCACGGTGATGGCCTCGGCGCTGGCCATGTCCGAGTGCCTGGACATCCGCGCCGACGACGTGTCCGCCCTCATCTTCCCCTTCACCCACATCGGCGGGATCGGCTGGCTGATCGCCTCGCTGCTCACCGGGTGCTCGCTCCTGACCACCGAGTCGTTCGACCCCGAGGCCACGCCGGCCTTCCTCGCCGCCAACCGGGTCACCCTGGCCGGCTCGGGGACGCCCTTCCACATGGCGTACCTCGCCGCCCAGCGGGCCGCCACCGGTGGGACCCTGTTCCCGGGGGTCCGGTCGTACCCGGGGGGCGGCGCGCCCAAGCCACCCCAGCTCCACTACGACCTCAAGCGGGAGATCGGCGGGGTCGGGATCGTCTCCGGTTACGGGCTGACCGAAGCTCCCATCGTGGTCATGGCCACGACGGAGGACCCCGACGAGAAGCTGGCCCACACCGAGGGGAGGCCCACCCCGGGGGTCGAACTCATCGTGGTCGGGCTCGACGGGCACCGGGCTGGACCGGGGGAGGAGGGGGAGATCCGCCTCAAGGGCCCCCAGGTCATCCGCGGGTACCTCGACCCGGCACTCGATGCCGAGGCCTTCGACGACGACGGCTACTTCCGCAGCGGCGACCTCGGGGTTGTCGACGACCAGGGGTACGTGACGATCACCGGTCGACTGAAGGACGTGATCATCCGACACGGGGAGAACATCTCGGCCAAGGAGGTCGAGGACCTCCTCTATGCCCACCCGGCGGTCGCCGATGTGGCGGTCATCGGCCTTCCGGACCCCGAGACGGGGGAGCGCGCCTGTGCCGTGGTGTCGGTCAGGGACGGACAGACGCTCGAGTTCGTCGAGATGGTGGGGTACCTGAAGGACAAGTCCTTGCGGGTCCAGGCCATTCCCGAGCAGCTCGAACTCGTCGACACGGTGCCTCGCAATCCAGCCGGAAAGATCCTGAAGCACACGTTGCGCGAGCGGTTCGCCCCCTCGCCCCATACCAGGAGAGACGCATGAGCCCCATCCAGCGGGTCACCCTCGGCCAGGGCGGGGCCGAGCACGACGCGGCTGACGCGGCCATCAGCTCGTTCACCGGGCACCGGTTCGCCGACCGGGTCGCGGTCGTCACCGGAGCGGGCTCCGGGATCGGTCGGGCGGTGGCCTCTCGCCTGGCCAAGGAGGGGGCGCGTGTCGCGGCCCTCGACCTGGCCGCCGACAACCTGGCCTCGGCCGTGGCCTCCATCACCGGGGACGGAGGCAACGCCACCGCCTATACCTGCGACGTGACCTCGGAGACCTCGGTGGACAAGACGGTCGCCGCTCTGTCCGACGAGCTCGGGGCCCCGACGGTGGTCTGCAACGTGGCCGGCATCGGGGGCTTCTACAACACCGCGGACATGCCGACCGATCAGTGGGAGCGGATCCTGGCCGTCAATCTGACCGGGCCGTTCCTGATCTGTCGGGCCACGCTGCCGTTCCTGCTCGAGCACGGCGGGTCCATCGTGAACGTGGCTTCCAACACCGCCTTGATGGGACAGGCGTACTCGGCGGCCTACTGCGCATCCAAGGCCGGCCTCTTGATGTTCTCGAAGGCCCTCGCCGCCGAGTACCTCTCCCGTGGGGTGCGGGTCAATGTGATCGCACCGGGTGGGGTCGACACGCCGCTGATCGGCACCTTCGACCTCCCCGAAGGGGCCGACTTCAAGGAGCTGAGGAGGATCATGACACCGATGGGCTTCTCCACCCCTTCCGAGATTGCCGCATCGGTCGCCTTCATCGCCTCCGACGAGTCGTCCTACACCACCGGCGCTGTCCTGTCGGTCGACGGGGGCCTGACCATCTGAGCCTGCCGCCCGATGGGTCGGCCGCAAGGCCCCGGCCCGCCAGGCTTGCCCGCGTGTCAAGATGAGGCACGCGACAAGCGGCCCTGTCCGTCGATTCGAGGAGCATCATGACCGACCGACAGCCGGTGGACCACTGGGACACCGACTTCGACATCCTGAACCCGGCCTACGTCGCCGATCCCTTCAGCATCTGGGACGAGCTGCGCAGGACGTGCCCGGTGGCGCACACCGACCGCCGGGGCAGCACCTGGCTCCCCACCCGCTACCAGGACGTGGTCGATCTGGCCCACGACGTCGAGCATTTCAGCTCAACCGAGATCGCGGTCATCCCCTTCGACGGTGAGGTGCCCGATGACCCGGTGCTCCCCTACGGGGTCCCGCCCATCTCGGCGGATCCTCCTCTGCACACCTGGACCCGGCGGCTGCTGCTTCCGTGGTTCTCCCATGGCCGGGTGGCGTCCTACGAGGCGATGACCCGCCACCTCTGCGTCGAGTTGGTCGACGGCTTCATCGACGACGGTGCGGCCGACGCCGCCCGCGACTATGCCCAGCAGATCCCCGTGCGGGTCATCGCCGGCATCCTCGGGGTCCCCATCTCGCTGTCGGACACTTTCACCGGGTGGGTGAGGGACGTCCTCGAATTTGCCGACGACCCGGTCCGTCGGGAGCGGGGGACCGAAGCGCTGATCACCTTCTTCGTGGGGGAGGTCGCCCGGCGGAAGAGCGAGCCGGGCGAGGACCTGCTGAGCGATCTCCTGCACAGTGAGTTCGACGGCGCGCCGGTGGAGGAGAGCGTGGTCCTGGGTATCGCCGCCCTGGTGCTCATCGCCGGCGTCGACACCACCTGGAGCGCCATCGGTTCGTCGTTGTGGCACCTGGCCACCCACGCCGGGGACCGCGACCGCCTGGTCGCCGAGCCGGACGCCATGCCGGTGGCCATCGAGGAGCTGTTGCGCGCCTACTCGCCGGTCACCATGGCCCGGGTGGTCACCGAGGACATCGAGTTCGAGGGGTGCGCGATGAAGGCCGGTGACAAGGTCCTGATGAACTTCCCCGCCGCCAACCGCGACCCCGAGGCCTTCGAAGAGGCCGACCGGGTGGTGCTCGACCGTGAGCTCAACCGCCACGTCGCCTTCGGGTCGGGCATCCACCGGTGCGCCGGCTCGAACCTGGCCCGGATGGAGCTCCGGGTGGCACTGGAGGAGTGGCTGCGCCGGATCCCGGTATTCCGGCTGGAGGAGGGCGAGGAGGCCACCTGGGCCGGGGGACAGGTACGCGGCCCGCGACGGCTGCCGATGGTGTTCCGGTGAGGATCAGGGTCGATCCCGAAAAGTGCCAGGGGCACGCCCGCTGCTACGCCCTGGCCCCCCAGCTGTTCGACGTGGATGACTACGGGCTGTCGACGGTGGTCGGCGACGGCACCGTCCCGGCCGACTTGGAGGACAGGGCCCGGTTGGCCATCGCCAACTGCCCCGAGTACGCCATTGAGGAGACTGCCGACTGACCCGACCACCGGGGCGGGGAATGATGGGCCGGGGGCATGAATGGGGCAGTGCCGTCGGATTCGGGTCGATTCGGGAGGACACGATGCGGTTGGGCAACATGTACGGGCCGGACGCCACCTTCGCGGGCGTGCCAGCAGCCGACCTCGGTGATCCGGCGAGCTGTGCCGACGCCCTGGCCGTCGTGGTGGGCGCCCCCTTCGACGGCGGGACCAGCCATCGGCCGGGGTGCCGCTTCGGGCCCTTGGCCATCCGCACCACCGACTACCTTCCCCACGACGGGAAGCGGCCCAGCCTGGCCCTCGGACTGGACCCCCTGGTCGATCTCCGGGTGGTCGACGTCGGAGACGTCGAGATGCCGTCGGGAGACACTGAGCTCTCGCTGAAACGCCTGGAGGACGCGGTCGCCCGGATCGCCGCCTCCGGCGCGGTGCCCATCGTCCTCGGCGGCGACCACACCATCGCCCTGCCCGATGTCACCGGGGTGGCCCGCCAGGTCGGCTGGGGGAGGGTATCGGTCGTCCATTTCGATGCCCATGCCGATACCGCCAACCTCCAGTTCGGATCCCTCATCGGCCACGGGACCCCCATGCGTCGTCTCATCGAGTCCGGAGCGGTGCGCGGAGACCGCTTCCTGCAGATCGGCCTGCGTGGGTACTGGCCCGACCAGGAGACCCTCGACTGGATGGCCGGACAGGGGATGCGCAGCTACGAGATGAGCGAGTTGGTGGCCCGGGGCCTCGACACCTGCCTGACCGAGGCGTTCGCCATCGCCACCGACGACTGTGACGCCGTCTTCCTGTCCGTCGACGTCGACGTGGTCGACCCCGGCTCGGCTCCCGCCACCGGCACACCGGAGCCGGGGGGCCTCAGCCCCCGGGAGCTCCTCGACTCCGTCCGCCGCATCGGCATGGAGCTGCCCGTGGCCGGGATGGACATCGTCGAGCTGTCACCGCCGTTCGACCATGCCGAAGTCACCGCCTACCTCGCCAATCGAATCGCCCTCGAGGCGATGTCGGGCATTGCCTGGCGCCGTGCCCTCACTGAGGGCCGGCCGGTGCGCCACCCGCTCGACCCGCTGCTCGACCGCTGATCGACGGGACGCTTCCGCCCTACGACAGGCGTTCGACGATCATGGCCATCCCCTGGCCGCCGCCTACGCACATCGACTCGAGGCCGAACGTCTTCCCGGTGTCCTCGAGCGCGTTGAGGAGGGTGGTCATGATCCGGGCGCCGGTCTGGCCGAACGGATGGCCGAGGGCAATGGCTCCCCCGCGGACGTTCAGCTTGTCGTAGCCGATACCCAGCTCCCGGGCCGAAGGCACCACCTGGGCGGCGAAGGCCTCGTTGATCTCGACCAGGTCGATGTCGGCGATGCTCATCTCCGCGCGCTTCAGGGTCTGGCGAATGGCATCGACCGGCCCGAGTCCCATGATCTCCGGATTGAGGCCCGACACCCCGCTGGCGACGATCCGGGCCAGCGGGGTTACGCCCAGCTCGCGGGCCCTGGTGTCACTCATGACCACCACGGCGGCGGCGCCGTCGTTGAGCGGGCAGGCATTGCCGGCCGTCACCGTACCGCCCTCGCGGAAGACCGGCTTCAGCCCGGCCAGTGCCTCGAGGGTGGTCCCGGGCCGCGGTCCGTCGTCCTTGGTCACCAGGCCACCGTTGGGTGTGGTGACCGGGATGATCTCTCGTTCGAAGAATCCGGACTCCTGGGCCGCCACGGCACGGGTCTGAGACTGGAGGGCGAACTCGTCCTGCTCATCGCGGCCGACCTTCTTGAGCTCGGCCACGTTCTCCGCGGTCTGTCCCATGGCGATGTACACGTCAGGAAGGCCGGCCAGGGGGGACCACGGATCACCGGTCACCGGCGTGCGCTCGACCGTCCGGGTCTCGGCATCGGCGAACTGCGGATTGTGCGGACCGGTGTCGGCTGCCCCGTTGCGGTAGCGGCTGACCGTCTCGACCCCGGCCGCCACGAACACGTCTCCCTCGCCCGCCCGGATGGCGTGGGCCGCCATGCGGATGGTCTGGAGGGACGAGGAGCAGTACCGGTTGACGGTGACACCGGGTACGTCCGGCAGGCCGGCCAACAACGCGGCCACCCGGGCCACGTTGTATCCGGCCTCGCCTCCGGGCTGACCGGATCCCATGAGGACGTCTTCGACCGACTGGGGATCGACCTCGGGAACCTTGGCCAGCACCTCACGGATGACCAGGGCCGCGAGGTCGTCGGGACGGCAGTCCACCAGCGAGCCCTTGTTGGCCCGGCCGATGGGGGTCCGGCCGGTGGCGACGATCACAGCTTCGGGCATTGTTGTTGCTCCTCGGGACTCGGCGGTAGCGGATAACTTACCGCATGGTAACCCTGGCGGTGCCGCTCGATGGCCACGACGACCGTCCTGCGGGCACGCGACCCCCGCCGGCCATTCCCCCTCCGGTGGCGGCCGAGGTCGCCGGAATGTAACTTGTTCTAGTCGTCGGAAACCGGCCCTGCCCGGTGGGACGGCCACGGTCCATCGGCCCGGGTCGACGGGGGCAAGTCGGAAGCACCGTCTCCGCGGTCCGACCGGCTCGACCGGAAGGCCTGCGGGCCCCCAGTCGCACAGTCACAATCGAGAGGGACGCAGATGGAGATCGGCTACACGGAGGAGCAAGAGGCCCTCCGCACCCGCTTGCGCGACTACTACAACGATCTCCTCACCCCGGAGGTGGAGGCCCAGCTGGCGACCAGCCACGGGATCGGGCCGGACATGCGGCGGGTGGTGAAGCAGATGGCCCAGGACGGATGGCTGGGTATCGGGTGGCCCACTGAATACGGTGGCCAAGGACGCTCGGCCATCGAGCAGTACATATTCTTCGACGAATCGATGCGGGCCGGCGCCCCCGTCCCCATGCTGACCATCAACACGGTCGGACCGACGATCATGCAGTTCGGCACGCCGGAGCAGAAGAAGTTCTTCCTCCCGAAGATCCTCGCCGGCGACATCCACTTCTGCATCGGCTACACGGAACCCGAGTCGGGCACCGACCTGGCCTCGCTCCAGACCCGGGCCGTCCGCGACGGTGACGAGTACGTGATCAACGGGCAGAAGATCTACACCTCGCTGGCCGGGGGAGCCGACTACATCTGGCTGGCCACCCGAACCAACCCTGAGGTGGCCAAGCACAAGGGCATCTCCATGTTCATCGTGCCCATGGACACTCCAGGCATCAAGGTCGTGCCCATGCACCTGCTCGGCGACCACAACATCAACTACACCTTCTACGAGGACGTGAGAGTCCCTGCCGCCAACCTGGTGGGCGGCGAGAACAACGGTTGGTCCCTGATCACCAACCAGCTCAACCACGAACGGGTCACCCTGTGCTCGTCGGGCATCATCGAGCGGGCCCTCGACGACACCAGGGCCTGGGCCCAGGAGACCAAGCTGGCCGACGGCCGGCGGGTCATCGACCAGGAGTGGGTCCAGATCCACCTGGCCCGGGTCTACGCCCGGCTCGAGTTCCTCAAGCTGATCAACTGGAAGGTTGCCTGGACGGCGACCCAGGGCCGTCTCGACGTGGCCGACGCCTCCACCACCAAAGTGTTCGGTACCGAGTTCTACATGGAGGCGTTCAAGCTGTTGATGGAGGTGGTGGGCCAGGCCGGCTATCTCACCCGGGGAAGCCCCGAGGCGGTGCTGGCCGGCCGCCTCGAGTCCTACGCCCGAGGCCTCGTCATCCTGACCTTCGGCGGCGGCACCAATGAGATCCAACGGGACCTGATCGCCATCTTCGGGCTCGGCCTGCCCCGGTCACTGCGATAGAACGACACGAAGAGGAAAGCAACCATGGACTTCTCCTTCAGCGAAGAGCAGGAGGCCGTTCGGGATCTGGCCATTCGGATCTTCACGGACCTCTCCACCCATGACCGGCTGCGCGACCTCGAATCCGACCCGGACGGGGAGCGGTTCGACCGGAAGATCTGGGGCGAGCTCGCCGCCGCCGGCCTGCTCGGGATGTCCCTCCCCGAGGAGGTGGGGGGCGCGGGCCTGGGATTCGTCGAGACCGGGCTGATCGTCGAGGCGGCGGGGAAGAGCGCCGCCTACGTGCCCGCCGTCGAGACGCTGGCCGCCGCCGCACCGGCCATCGCCCGGTTCGGGACCGAGGCCCAGCGCCGGCGCTGGCTCCCCGGGGTGGTGGCCGGCGACACCGTGATCACCACCGCCCTGGTCGAGCTGGGTGGGTCTCCGGGCATGCCCTCGGTGGTGGCCGAGCCGAGGGGGGACGGCTGGATGCTCTCGGGGACCAAGTCGTGTGTCCCATCGGGGATGTTCGCCGATGCGGTGCTGGTGCCGGCCCGGGTCGAGCCCGGCTCGGTGGCCGTCTTCATCGTGGAGGCCTCGGCGGCAGGAGTGGCCCGGTCGCGCCAGCCGGTCAACACCGGTCAGGCTGAAGCGGTCGTCACCCTGGCCGGCACCGCGGTCGGCCCCGAGGCCCTGTTGGGATCGGTCGAGGACGGGCCCGCCGTCATCGACTGGCTGGTGCAGCGGACCACCACCGCGGTGGCTCTGGCCCAGGCCGGTGCGGCCGCCGCCGCCCTGGGCCTGGTGGCCGAGTACACGAAGACGAGGGAGCAGTTCGGCAAGCCGATCGCCACCTTCCAGGCGGTGGGCCAGCGAGCCGCGGACGCCTATGTCGACACCGAGGCGATCAGGCTGACCGCCTGGCAGGCGGCGTGGCGGCTGTCCGAGGGCCTGTCCTGTGACAAGGAGGTGGCGGTGGCCAAGTTCTGGGCCGCCGACGGCGGGCAGCGGGTGGTCCACGCCGCCGTCCATCTCCACGGGGGGGTGGGTGTCGACCGCGCCTATCCGCTGCATCGCTACTTCTTGATGACCAAGCACTTCGAGCTGACCCTGGGTGGAGCGACCGACCAGCTGCTCCGACTGGGCGGCATCCTCGCCGCCGAGCCGGTCTGAGCACCGGCGGCCACCGGGGAGTTGTCCGGGCGCAAGTCGCCGATGCCCGTGCCAGGATGGGAACGATGACATCGACGGTGCCGGAACTGCCGTCACAGTGGGTGTGTGGGCTGCCGTCATGGTGATGGGCCGGCGCCCCGGGGTGCCGCGGTCGTCGTGGCCGATCGCCGCCACCGACCTGGCCGGATTGGCCGGGCAGCTGGCCGCCGCCATGGCCCGGGTTCCGTTCCGCCGGCCGTGGTCGGGCGACGGGAACCTGCCCCACAACCTGGCCGTGGCGGTGACCCGCGAGACCATCCGATCGTTCATGGGGTACTCCTCCTCCCTGCCGATCGACGAGTTCCGCTCGGTCGAGATGGTGCTCGACGACCTCTGCGGGGTCGTGCTGCCGCCGTTGACCCGGGGCCTCGGGGTGACACAGCAGGAGGCCTCGGTGGCCGGCGTCCCCGGGATCTGGTACCGCCCCGAGGACGGCTCGGTGCGGGGAACCGTCCTCTATCTGCACGGCGGTGGCTACGTTGGCACCTCGCCGCGGATGTACGGGCTCTTCGTCTCCTGGCTGTGCCGCCAGACCCGACTCGAGATCTTCGTCGCCGATCTGCGCCTCGCCCCCGAGTACCCGTTCCCGGCCGGTCTGGAGGATGCCGTGGTGGTGCTGGAGGCGCTCCTCGTCGCCGGTGTCCACCCATCGAGGCTCTTCGTGGCCGGTGATTCGAGCGGTGGGGGACTGGCGGCATCGCTCATGTACTCGATGGCCCGAACCCACCATCAGCCCGTCGCCGGGGTCGTCTTGTTCTCACCCGAACTGGACCTGCTCCTCGACGAGCCATCCATGACCGACAACGCCGCCCTGGACATCCTGCCCTGGAACATTCCCACATCCGCCTATCTGCACGGGCGCAGCCCGGGGTCAGCGCCGGTGGATGCCCTCGACCAGGATCTCTCCGGGTGGCCACCGACCTTCGTCTGCTTCGGGCGGGACGAGATGTTCCGGGATTCGATCCGGCGCTTCGTCGACCGACTGGTGCGATCCGGAGTGGAAACGTCCTCGCTCGAAGGGCCGGGAATGTTCCATGTGTTCCCTATCCTGATGCCGTGGGCCGACGCCAGCCGTCAGGCGTTCAGGTCCGTGGCGGCGTTCGTCGACCTTCACCTGCCCGATGCAGACGACGGCGAATCCCGCGCCGACCCGAACGGGTTAGTCGGCTCACCGGTCGCCGGCAGCCGAGCGGGTCCCGGCTGAGCTCAGATCTTCTCGTCGAAGTCGATGTACGGGGACGGAGGAAGGTAGTCAGTCGGCACGTCCTTGAGCCGGCGGTAGCGCGCGATGCGAACCACGTTGGACACCGGTCCCTCCACGACGGAGCACAGGGTGAATTCCCTACCCATTGAGAACAACCCAGCCGGCTCGGCCCACCCGGCCCGGACGTCGTCGAAATCCAGCAACTTGATCCGGGCCACCAGACAGTAGGTGCACCCGTCGGGTGAGGCGCCAACCGTCCGGGCCACCATGCAGTGGTCATAGCCGTCGTCGATGACATAGACGGCCGCGGCCGCGTCGGCCTCCACGCCGTCGGATGCCCAACGGATCCGACCGGATGCCGGGTCATCGGATGATGGCCCGCCCCGGCCGTGCCTCAGGTATTTCATCGCCCACAACGGACTCGTCGGAACCACCTGTTCGGGTTCGTCCACGCCGAGTGGGGTCGAACCGTCCGGCTCCTTGACCACCGGGCTCTGACCGAGGCCACCGGCAGCGGCGCTGAGCAGCCAGGCACTCCGGGTGACGACCGGGAGGACTGGGATGGGATCGCGGTCGTCCGGATCCCCGGGGTCGCCCGGATCCCCGGGGTCGTCCGGATCACCCTGGTTGTTCTGGTTGTTCTGGTTGTTCTGGTTGTTCTGTCCCGTGTCGCGTGTCATGGCTCTCGTCCCAGGAACCGGATGACCATCGGGCCACGGCATTCCTGTCCAGTTGGCCTCGGTCCCATGGGGTACTACCGCTTGGCCGGAAGCGAACGCGCATAGGCGGCGCCTAGCTTCACCCACTTGGCGAGCTGTGGTCTCGTTCGTAGATGTTCAGGAGCTACCCGTAGCCATCCCTCCATCGGGCGCCCCCGCATCACTGCCAACTCAGCATTCGATGTGTCGAAGAGCTTGTCCGATCGGGTTGGATCGACGCGTACCAGTATCCCCCCCTGGCCACTCGCAGCGATCGCCATGTTCCCACCGATCAGGAAGGCCAGCCCGCCGAACATCCTCTTCACTTCAAGGCGCGGTTCACCGTCGAGCAAATCGCCCAAGCGCGCAGCCAACTCCTCGTCGTACGCCACCGCCGCATCGTAGTATCGGGACACCCACGACTTGGGGCCCCTGGCCACTGGCAGGCCACTCCGATGAGTTGTTCAGCCGGCAGCCGCCTCTCGAGCTGTACGCCGTAGTCGGGGTGGTCGAACTCGACACCGATCGCAGGCTCGGGGGTCAATCCCTGGTCCCCTCGTTGGCCCGGGCACCGTCACCTGGGCGGACGGCGGCACCACCACAGTGACCTTCGCCCTCGGGTTCCCCACGAAATCGACTTGTCCGGGAAATTCGCTCGAGGCGTCGTTGAGGGGCAGTGACGATCAGCACGGGACCTGCCCCGCGCATCAAGGGGCTGTTCGCGGCGAAGGTCTGCGTTGTCGTCAATCAAGACGCCAGACTTAGCCTGCTTCCAGGGACACGAATGAGGTTCTGATCGAGGCCATTCGCACCGGATCACCGGGTCTCGTTTGGCCTGAACGCCCTATCCTGAGCTGAGCTGATCTCGATCTCCAGCGGAATGGTAGCCCTGTTGTCGCCCTTCGCCCTTCGCCCTTCGCCCTTCGCCCTTCGCCCCTCGGCGGGATGGGGTCACGCCTAGGCTGCCCGGCAACCGACACCGATGAGAATCGAGACGGATCGTGTTCTCGGAGATCTATGGGGCAAGTGGGCTCCCGATGCTCATCATGTTGGGTGTAGTCGCTGGATTCTGGATTGTTCCTGCGATGAGAAGCTCGCGTCCGAAGGACCACTGACTCCTGCCAGGCCCATCGGGCGTTTGGTGATACCGGTGGCGACTCCCCCGGCACATGTGGTCATGGATCGATAGGGTCTACCGAGATGAATGGACCGTTCCTTTTGCTCCTGTCGGGCCCGCCAGGGGCGGGGAAGACGACTGTAGGACGGCTCATCGCTTCGAAGTGTTCCCGTTCAGCATGCATTCAGTCGGACTGGTTCTGGACGACCATCGTCAACGGCCACGTCCCTCCGTGGGAGGCGGGAGCCGACGGACAGAACCAAGTGATGATCCGATCGGCGGTGGCTACCGCAGCGCGGATGGCGGACGGCGGCTATTCGACCGTACTGGAAGGCATCATCGGGCCTTGGCACTTCGATCTCGTGCGGGACGAAATGGCCATGTGTTCGGTGGGCGTGAGCTACGTCGTCCTCCGGCCCCACCTGGATGCCTGTCTTGCGAGGGCCACCGGACGGGGCGCTGATGGGTCGGAGCACCGTGATGCCCTGACTGACGAGGGACCAATCCGTCACATGTGGAACGAGTTCGCCCACCTCGGTGACTACGAACGCTGCGTCTTCGACAGTTCGATGTTCGAACCTCCCGGGACGGCCGACGTGGTCTGCGCGCGGATTGGCGATGACCGCAATGCGCTGTTCATGGAATGACACGGTGAACGATCCCCGTGACACGATCGGGGACATCCGGATGGTCGGTCGTCCATCGGATCTCCCAGCGACGAGCTTCCCATTCCACAGCGTGGGAGGGATCGCTCGGTGAGGATCGTCGTCGGAGAAACACTTCCTCTTGCCTTGGTAGTGACGATCTCGCCACTCAATATCATTCCCGCGATTCTCCTGTTGTTCACTTCGAGGCCCCTAGCGAATGCCTTGTGCTTCCTCGGTGGGTTCATTGTGGGCGTCGCCGTCGTCCTCGGCCTGTTCGTCTCCATCACAGGGGCGGTCAACCTGTCTGCGGATTCGGGCCATTCAGGGTGGACCGGGGGATTGAAGCTGGTCCTTGGGATCTACCTCGTGGTGGCAGCCGTCCGAAAGTTTCGTGGTCGGCCAAGGGCCGGGGAAGTGGGGTCGATGCCCAAATGGATGAGTGGTATCGCCGGATACACTCCGGGCAGAGCGCTGGGTGCAGGTGC
The DNA here is from genome assembly GCA_035531955.1 of Acidimicrobiales bacterium. Taxonomy (GTDB): domain Bacteria; phylum Actinomycetota; class Acidimicrobiia; order Acidimicrobiales; family RAAP-2; genus Bog-756. Next base: position 25,812 of record DATKRZ010000035.1, read on the forward strand.
TGTCCTCGGCGCATTGAACCCCAAGAACCTGGTCGTGGGCTTGGCGACTGCTGCCGCCATTTCCGCGGGCGGGCTGTCTGTTCGGCAACAGTTTGCCGTAAGCGCCATCTACATCTTCGTCGCCGTGCTCGGCGTCGCCACACCGATCCTGGTGATGGTCTTCCTCGGAGACGGAGCTCCGGAAGTCCTCGATGGGTGGAACGTCTGGCTCAGGCAGAACAACGCCAGTGTCATGTCGGTACTGTTCGTGGTGTTCGGAGTTGTACTGATTGGCCAGGCAATATCAGGGCTCTAGGTGCCGCCCCGGCTCCTGTCAGAGGCAATGGACTCTTGCAACTCCGAATTGCATTCTGTAGGGTCGGTCCGGGCGGCGGAGCCGTCGATGCCGCGGTGACCGGATTTGGCGGGATCCGGTTGCCGCAGCAATCACTATTGCCGCCGGTCGTGGGTGCCCAGCAGGGAGGTCGCCACGAGGTCGGTGCGGCCGCCTCGGCAAAGCTGGAGGAGCATCGAGGAGATTCTCCGAGCCGGATCCAGGCCAGTTGCCCGCAGGTGTGACGAGCCACGACGGGCAGGATCCGGGCAGGACACGTGTATGCCCTGGCTGCTCAGAGTTGGTCGCCTCTGGCCCGATCCGACGACGCCGGAGGGACGCGTTCACCCGTCCAAACGATGCCTACGACGGCGGCATGACTCCGGATCAGGCTCGAGGAACTGGTAGGCGAGAGCCTCGAGCCCGACAGCGAAGGGAGACCATTCCTGGTCTTCCCCATCGGGACCGGTTGGACGGATCATCATCCCGGTGTGGCCACTCGCCAACTGACGCAGTGCGCATCCCTCGGCGTAGGCGATCGCCGCCGTGCTGAACTGGTCCATCGTCATGGGATGGCGGACCCGAAGTCCGAGCACGTCGATGAGGGCGATGAAGTTCTGACTCCAGAATCGGGTCACCGACATGTACCCGTCCGCCAAGGCGACTTTGATCCGCGCCCGTATGTCCGGCTTCGCCGCGGTAGTCGCCATGGCAACAACACTGATCCACAGCGGCCAGTTGTTCGATTGGTCGATGGCGGCGCTGCTTGCGTTGCCTTCAACCCGGCACACCTCCCGGAGAGCCCGAGTGCGGGATTCTGGAGTTGTCAAATCGAGAGCACCCAACATGGCTATGACTCGCCGCCCACTGCCCTGGGCTCGACGTGCCTCGTCCCGTGCGATGGTGATCAGCACTTCGGCCTGGAAGTCCGCCTGGTTCTCCCAGATGCGCTTGATCACCGATGCGTTGGTGATCCGCACGCCCGTCTTCGCTTCCACCCGGGCGAAGACTCTCTTGAAGGTGAGATTGCTCGAACCAGCCTCAAGTCCTTCCGCAAACAGGATCTCGCGTCCCTCTTCGATGAGCTTCATGCGCAGCTCCTCACGACTGCGCCTCGGCTGCAATGTGGTCACCGCGCTTTGTCTCCGAACCCTCGCCATCGAAGTTGTCGGAACGTCGCCGACGTGACTGATGCCATCGACACTCACACTAACTGCTGTTACAGATATCCCACCGGTGCGGTGGCATGGGACACGGGCCTCAGTGGCGGAATTCCTATGCCTCCGTGAGCATCTCGGGAAAAGGGAGCTCGCCCAAGGAGGTGGCAATTGCCAAGACTTCTGCCAGGGCGGTCTGCGGCCCGGTGGCATCGGTGCCGTCGGGAGCGGATCCCCTGCGGGCCGACTTCGAGCGTCTGATCACCGACCGGTGTGCGAGCGCGACCGTGGTCATGTCACGATGTCGGCGGCCGGCAGGTCCGGTGCCGGCGGCCACGGTGAGAGGTCAGGCCGCCTACGACTTCCCATACAGGAGGAGAATATCTGATGCTCTCGTTCTCCCATTTCGGCATCTGTGTGTCCGATCTCGAGCGATCCATCCGGTTCTATCGCGACGGCCTCGGATTCGAACTTGTGGCAAGTCACCGGGTCGGGGAGGAGTTCGGTGCCCTCATGGAGATCGACGGTGTGCGCCTCGAGTCGAGGATGCTCTCCCGTGACGGGGTGACCCTCGAGCTCCTCGGTTTCGGATCGCCGGGTCACACGGGCGATGGACAGCGTCGCCCGATGAACCAACTTGGCCTGACCCACCTCTCTTTGCTGGTTGACGACCTCGAGGCGATGGCTTCGACCATCGAAGACCTCGGCGGTGCGGTCGTGCGCGAAAGCCGGACCACCTTCGGCGCCGATGGCACCCGGTTGGACTTCCTGTACTGCACCGACCCCGATGGTGTGAGGATCGAACTGATGGACCTTCCCGGTTGAGGCGGCCGGGCGGACCGGCCGGGGCATCCTCCGGTACGGTGAAGCCGTGACCACCCGACCGGACGCCGTAATTGGCCTCGATCCCGAAGGCGCCCGAAGGGCCGTTGACCGAGGTGCGCTCCTCCTCGATGTCCGCGAGGACGACGAGTGGGCAGAAGGCCACGCCCCCGGAGCGGTCCATCTGCCGATGGGCCAGCTCGCCGGGCGGATCGATGAGGTCCCCACGGAACGGACCGTCGTCTGCGTCTGCCGGGTGGGGGGCCGGTCCATGGCGGTGGCGAACGACCTGGCCGCGGCCGGATACGACGTCCGCAACCTCGACGGAGGAATGCTGGCCTGGGAGCTGGCCGGCCTGCCCGTGGTGAACAGCGGCGCCGATCCGGGCAGGATCATCTGAATCCGCCGGTGGACCCACGGCCGTGACCGTCTACCTCGATGACTGGCGGCAGCCGGCACGGCTGGGCCAAGTCGACGACCATTGGTCGCACCTGGTGGCAGACACCGACGAGGAGCTCCATGCCTTCGCCGTCCGTCTGGGCATGAGGCGGGAGTGGTTCCAGCACAAAGCCGGTCGTCCGCACCAGGCCCACTACGACGTGCCCGATCGGGCCCGCCAGGATGCGATCGACCTGGGGGCCGTCCCGGTGACCTGGCGCCAGGTCGGCCGGATGATGCGGGAGCGCCGATTCGGCCGATCCGCTCCGGCGACGGCTCCATCCCCCCGACAAGAGGGTTGACCCGAATCCGGTGGACACTCCCCGCGACGAACCGGCCTCACTTGGCCCGCGGTCCCCGGTGGTGGTCGGGGTGGGAGCGGCCTCCGGGCACGCCGAGGCGGTCGAACTGATGGCCCGGGCGCTGACGGCGGCCGGTTCGGACGCCGGCTCTCCGCAGGTCCTTGAGCGCGTCGACCGCATCGCCGTGCCCCAGGGGAGCTGGGCCTATCCGGATCCGGGCCACCTGGTGGCCGCGATGGTCGGGGCGTCGGGGGCGCGTACCCATCTGGCCGAGCTGGGCGTCCCACAGCAGAGCCTGATCAACGACGCACTTTCGGCGATCAGCTCGGGTGCCTCCGAGGTGGCGGTCGTCGTCGGGGGCGAAGCCAAGCGGTGGGCCAGGGATGTGGCCCGGTCCGGGGGAGAGCCGGTGGAGACCCATCAGGCCCACCGACAGCCCGATGTCACCCACCGTCGATCAGGGCCGCTGCTCGAGCAGGTCGAGGTGGTTCACCGATTGTGGGACCCGGTCCAACAGTACGCCATGATCGAAAACGCCCTGCGGGCCGTCGAGCGCCTCACGCCCGCCGAGCACCGGGCCGAGATCGCCCGCCTGTGGGCGCGCTTCAACCGGGTTGCCGGAACCAATCCCGCCGCCGCCTTCCCCGAGCCGATGGGAGCCGAACAGATCGATACCCCATCGGCGTCGAATCGGCCGCTGGCCTTCCCTTACAACAAATGGCACTCCACCCAGTGGACGGTCAACCAGGCGGCCGCCCTCCTGCTCTGCTCGGTCGAGAGCGCAGACCGGCTGGGCGTGCCGAGTGACCGGTGGGTCTTCCCCCTGGTCGGGCTCGAGTCGAGTCACGCCGTCTCGCTGCTGCGCCGCCGACTGCCCCATGCCTGGCCGGCCATGGAGGTGCTCGGCCGGGCCGCGGCAGCCCGGATCGGGAGGCCTGTCGCCGAGGCCGAGATCTTCGAGGCCTACAGCTGCTTCCCGGCGGCGGTGCGGGTGCAGCAGCGATCTCTGGGCCTGGACCCGGGCGGCACGCCGACGATCACCGGCGGCATGGCGTTCGCCGGCGGTCCCTTCAACAATTTCGTCCTCCAGGCCACGGTCGAGGTCCTCGGTGCGCTGCGCTCGGAGCCCGGGGCGCTGGGGGTGGTCACCACCGTAAGCGGACTCCTGACCAAACCCGGCCTCGGGGTGTGGTCGGCGCGACCCGATGGCCGGCCGCCCCTGGTAGCCGACCTGGCCGGCGACGCCGCGTCGCTCACCGGTGTCCTCGACGTGGTCGAGGCCCTGGACGGCTATGAGGGCGACGCGGTCGTGGCCACCTACACCGTCACCTTCGACGGCCTCGACCCGGTCCGCACGCTGGCACTGTGCGACACCGCCGACGGCCGGCGCTGCCTGGCGGTGAGCGACGACACGGGACTGGCGGCCCACGCCGTGGCCCGTGAGCTCATCGGGGCAGGTGTCCGAGTGGGTGGCGGCCGGTTCGAGGTGGGCTGACCGATCGGGTCGAGGAGCAGGTTCGTTCCCGGGCCGGGCCCGGTACGGTTGGGCCATGGGACTGCCACTGAACGACGCCCTCACCTTCGTGCGGCGACACAACAAGGGGGTGCTGGTCACCACGCGCCGGGATGGGCGGCCTCAGCTCTCCAACATCATGTACACCCCGGGATCGGACTACTCGGTCAGGATATCGGTCACCGAAGGGAGGGCGAAGACCAAAAACCTCCGCCGGGACCCCCGCGCCGCGTTGCATGTGACCCGGCCCGACTTCTTCGCCTACGTGGTTCTCGACGGCGAGGTTGCGCTATCGCCCACGGTTCGGTCAATCGGCGACCCAGTGGTGGAGGAGTTGATCGACATGTACCGTCTGGCCCGGGGGGAGCACCCCGACTGGGACGAATTCCGCCACGGGATGGTGTCGGAGGGACGGGTGGTGGCGACGCTTTCCGCCACCTATGCCTACGGCATGCTCGGAGACTGAGCGCCGGACGCGCGTCAGGGGGAACACACACCTCCAGCACACGCCTCGTCGACGCCCGTATGGTCGGCCAGGGTCATCGGATGGGAGTCTGACCAGGCCCGCTCCAACGCTCCCAGCAGCACATCGGCCGGCTGCGCTCCCGACACGCCGACCGACTCGTCGATGACGAAGAAGGGCACCCCGCGTACACCGAGCGAGGTCGCCCGCGACTCGTCGCGTCGGACGTCGGAGGCGAAGGCATCGCCGTGCAGTGTCGATTCGGCCTCCGACGGGTCGAGTCCCACCTCGGTGGCCAATCTGGTCAACACGGCCGGGTCCCCGATCGACTGGCCCTCGGTGAAGTAGGCGGCGAAAAGCCGCTCCTTCATGGCGTCCGCCCGGTCGCGGGTGGCGGCCAGATGGATAAGTCGATGGGCGTCGAAGGTGTTGCCGGCCTGGACCCGGTCGAGGTGGTACTCGAGGCCGACCCCGGCAGCCAGAGCGGTCATCCTGTCGTTCGCCGCCTCGGCCTGGTCCTCGGTCATCCCGTACTTTCGCCGGAGGATCTGGCTCATGGTCAGTCCCACCCGTCCCGGGGAGCGCGGATCCAACTCGAAGCTCCTCCACTCGACGGTGACCCGGTCGGCGTGGGAGAACCGTGTGAGCGCCTCCTCCAAATGTCGCTTTCCGATGTAGCACCACGGGCAGACCACATCCGACCAGACCTCCACCTTCACCGCGCACTCTCCGCTTCCCTGTGCATGCCAAACGCTGCTCTCTCCAGCCGCACCAGCGCCCCTCTCTTCAGCAGTAGTCAACTGCCCCGGCCCTCCTGGTATTCCGATCGCTCTGGCCGGTAGCGTCAGTCGGCATGATCCTCGAGCACGCCCTGATCACCATCCGCCCCGGGACCGCTGATGACTTCGAGGACGCGTTGGCGAGGGCCCGTCCCATCATCGCCGCCTCGCACGGCTTCATCTCGTTGGAGCTGCACCACGGGATCGAGCAGCCGGACCAGTACCTCCTCTTGGTCGAGTGGGAGAGCCTCGACGACCACCTGGTCGGCTTCCGGGCGTCGGCGGCCTTCACCGAATGGCGGGCCCTGATCGGCCCCTTCTTCGAGCTCCCTCCGGTCGTCGGCCACTTCGCTCCGGTCGAGGATCTGGTCTGATGCCGGTCATCCCGCCCGCCGCCTCGAATACGGCCTTGCGGTCCAGCTGGGTGTCGCCAGGCCTGATCGGAACGGCGTCGACCGAGTCCATCCTCGGTGACCACGACCGGCGCGCCTCTCTTGGCGTGCGGATCACCGTTGATCGGATCGGCGGGGTCGGGCCGTGGAGGGCCTAGGCTGCGCGGGGGTCGTCACCGGCGTGGACGACCTCTGCCGATGCCTCAACCCGCTTCGGCGCTCATCCAGGCGACCAACAGGTGCTCGGAGAGCTCGTCCACCGAAGTCCGGGCGTTGAGGCCGCTGGTCGAGGGCATCACGTACGCCGGGCGCCCACCTATCGGTTCGGGTTGTAGCCCGGGCGCGGCCTTGGGGTTGACCACCGTGCGCCATCCAGACAGGCCGGTGAAGCAGACCGCGCCGGGCCGGAGCCATTCGACGAGCCGTTCGACCCTGGCGAATCCGGCGCGGTATTCGTCCGGAGTCACCTCGGCTGCGGTACGGGTCGGCCGCTTCACGAAGTCGGTCATCCCCACCCGGTACGCCGTCACCGCGTCGGCCGGGTCCCGGTCGCGGCCGACGATGCCGGCGCCCAGCGCCGCCTTCCAGAACCGGTTGCCCGGTCGGGCGTAGCCCACGCCGAAATCCGCCGAGTAGATCGACGGATTCACCCCGCACACCAGCAGCCGCATCCCGGCGCCGACCGTGTCGGCGAGTGTCCGGGCCCGGACGGCCCGAAGTTGGATCTCGTCGCCCGACACGGTGACTGACTCCAACTCGACCGTGAACCCAGCACCGGCCATCACATCCACCAGTCGGCCCGGTGGCCACCGGGCGAAGCACCGGCCACCGACCTGCTCTCGGGGTCCGGCGTCGCCCGGGTCGTCGCCCGCCAGGGCCCGGAACTCGAGCAGCGCTCCGACGGCGAGTACCCGGTGGAGGTCCCAGAGCGCCATGGGGAGGCGCAGTGGCGGGACGAGGAGGTGGGCCATCGAGGACCGGGCCCGGCTGGTGGACCCTCGGGCGAACGGCAGGTGCTCGACGTCGCCCTCCACCAGGAGGGCACCAGGTACCGGGTGGCGGAAGGCCCCCACCGCCGCGCCGGACGCACCGAGGACGATGTTCGACCACTCCGCCGCGGCTCCGAGGGAGCAGGACCCGGCCTCGAGGGGGCGGCCCTCGCGGCCGTTCCCCTGGGGCAGTGAGGTCACCTCGAGGGCGTTCACGATGCCGAAGGTGCCCACGGGTGCGGGGAGCCGGTCGTCTGTCGGACCAGGGTCGGGCCGGGCCGGGCCGGGCCGCCGTCCGGCAGGCGAACCACCATCGTGCAGCCGCCGCCCGGGGTGTCCTCGATGTCGAGGTCGCCCCCGATCGCCTCGATGAATCCGCGGGCCACGGCCAGGCCGAGTCCTGCGCCGACCTGGCCCTCGGAGCTGCCGGCCCGCTGGAAGGGCCGGAACACCGACTCACGGTCCTCACGGCGGATACCCGGCCCCCGGTCGATCACCCGGATGTCGACTCGGCCTGCCACCGAGCCGGCTTCGATGCGAAGCCCGTTCCCACCGGCGTGAATGAGGGCATTGTCGATCAGATTCGCCACGGCACGTTCGAGGAGCCCCGGATCGGTCCGTACCCTCGGGAGCGGCTCCTCCACATCCACGGTCACATCGACACCGCGTGGCCCGAGGCTCTCGACCGCGGAATCAATGAGCTCGTGGACGTCGGTGCTCTGGTCGAGCACCTCCATCGAACCGGTCTGCAGGCGGTTCATGTCGAGCAGATTCTCGACCAGGCCGTTCAACCGGTCGGATTCGCCGTCGATGGTCTGCAACAGGATCCGCGTCTCATCGGACCCGAATGCCAGTTGGTCCGAAAGCAGGCTCGACGAAGCGGCCTTGATCGAGGCCAGAGGTGTGCGAAGGTCGTGGCTCACCGCCGCCAACAGGGCCGATCGGAGCTGGTTGTCCCGGACCAGCGCGTCGGCCCCGGCCGCCTCGGCGTGGAGCCGGTTGCTCTCGAGGACCGTCGCCACTTGGGCGGCAAACGCGGCCAGGATCTCACGATCCTCGGCCGTCAGGTCCGGTCCCTTCAGGGCGAGCAGCTCCCAGCCGGTCAGGGGTAGCACCACCGTGGCCTCGGCGGGATTGCCCGGAGGTTCGATGCCGGCGGAGGCCACCACCGACCACGTCCGGACGGCAACCTCCGCCCCGGGAGTGGAGCCGGGAGGCCGGCGGTTCACGTCGGATCTGAGCACGGCGGCAGCATCGAGGTGGAAGGCGGTCTTCAACTCCTCCAGAAGCGATGGAAGCGGGTTTCCCTCCGGAGCGACCATGCGGCCGGCGACCCGGGCGAGCGTCCGTGCATCGGCCCGGGCCTGAATGGCGCCGGCGGTCTGCCGGGCAGCGAGATCGACGAGGACGCTGACCACACCCGCGGTGACCGCAAACATCACCAGGGCCAGTATGTCCCGGGCATCGCCGATGGTGAAGGTGTGGATGGGCGGTGCGAAATAGTAGTTGGAGAGGAGGAACCCCGCCAGTGCGGCCAGTACCGCTGGCCACGCACCTCCCGTGGCCGCCACGACCACCACCAGGACCAGGTACGAACTGAGCGCAGTGGACAGGTCGACATGGGCCCGGGCGCTGGTGAGCGCGACCGTGAGTAGGGGAAAGCCGATCACCCCGATGACCAGGGCTGCCGATCGGCGCCGGATCGGCAGGGGAGAGAGCACCCGGCGGGGGTGCCGGCTGGCCGGCCGGCGCTGACCACGGGGATGCTGGGTGACGCTGTCCGGGCTCGCCCCGGTGCCGCGGTCGGAGTCCGGCTGCAGCTCGACCTCGGTGGCGATGACGTGGACGTCCAGCGAGCCCCCAGCTGCCCGAATGACCGAGTTGATGACCGACCCGCGGACGAACTCGGTGAACCGGCTCCGCTGGGTGGCACCCATCACGAGCTGGGTCGCATTCTCCGCTCGGGCCACCTGCACGAGGGCGGGTGCCACATCGGAGCCAACCACCTCGACATACCGTCCGCCGAGATCGTCGAGCAGGGCGCGGTTGTGGACCAGGCCCTGAGACCCTCGGCCGGTCAGGCTGTCGTCAGTGCGGACGTGCACGCCCACCAGCTCGGCCTTCGTGCGCATGGCCATTCGGGCGGCACGCCGGATGAGGATGCCGCTCCCATGTGAGCCGGTCAGCGACACCACGATCCGCTCCTTGATCTCCCAGGGACCGGCGATGTTGTGTCGCTCCCGGTAGTGGTTGAGCTCCTCGTCCACCCGATCGGCAACCCACAGCAGCGCCAGCTCGCGCAGCGCGGTGAGGTTTCCCGTACGGAAGTAGTTCCCGAGGGCGGCATCGATGCGCTCGGGTGGATAGACGTTCCCGTGGGCCAGCCTCCTGCGTAGTGCCTCCGGGGCCATGTCGACCAGTTCCAGCTGGTCGGCCGCCCTCACCACCGGATCGGGCACCGTCTCCTTCTGGGTGACGCCGGTGATCTGCTCGACGACGTCGTTGAGTGACTCGAGGTGCTGGAGGTTGACCGTCGAGATGACGTTGATGCCGGCGTCGAGGAGCTCCTCGACGTCCCGCCAGCGCTTGGCATTCTTCGAACCGGGGGCATTGGTGTGCGCCAGCTCGTCCACCAGTACGAGATCGGGCTTGCGGCCCAGCAATCCCTCGAGGTCCATCTCCTCGAGGGTCTGGCCCCGGTACTCGACGGCGCGCCGCGGGAAGACCTCCAGGTCGCGGATCTGCGCGTCGGTCTGGGGCCGGCCATGGTCCTGCACCCAGCCGACGACCACATCGGTGCCGCGCTCCTTCCTACGCCATCCCTCGTTGAGCATGGCGTAGGTCTTGCCGACCCCCGGGGCAGCGCCGAGATACAGCCGGAGTTTTCCTCGTGCCACAGCCCTCCTGACCTCAGGTTCGATCCATCGTGTGCCCCGCCGCCGGGTCGGACGGGCGCTCACCCGTCCCCGCGACGGCAGGGGCCTGGTCGTCCCCACGCGGGCTACGTCCCGGCGGTCCGCCAGCTTCCCCTGGGCCCGGTGGCATCATGTCGCGGTCCCGGAGTTCGTGTCGAGGCTGTAGCCGATGCCCGGTGCGGTCCGGATCAACGTTCCCGAGACGTCGCCGAGCTTCTGCCGCAACCGGTGCACGTACGCGTGTAGATACTGTGCCTCCTTGCCGTAGCCCGCCCCCCAGACGTTGGAGAGGATCATCTGGTGGGTACAGGTCCGACCGGCGTGGCGGGCCAGGAATGACAGCACCTCGAACTCCTTGGTCGTGAGCCCGACCGGGACGCCGTTCAGATGGGCTTCGCGGTGCACGAAGTCCAATTCGAGCTGTCCGACGCTGATGGCCGTCGGCGGTGGCCCGTCGGGCCCGGAACCACGATGGCGGATGGCGGTGCGGATCCGGGCTTCCAATTCGGCCATGCCGAACGGCTTCGTCACGTAGTCGTCCGCCCCTCCATTGAGCGCGGCGACCTTGCGGTTCTCGGCACCGCTGGCCGAGAGGATGATGATCGGCACCTCGCTCCACTGGCGGATCCTCTTGCAGACCGACTGCCCGTCGATGTCGGGAAGACCCAGGTCGAGCACGACAACGTCAGGCGATGTCAGCGCAGTCTGAGAGATACCCTGCCCGCCGTTCACCGCCGTCATGACCTCGTGGCCCCCGGCCTCGAGCCCGACACGAAGCGCTCGCAGGAGCGAGGGGTCGTCGTCGATGACGAGGATCCGGGCCATTGTCCTACCGGCCGTCGCCATTGCCGGCCGCCTGCGGAAGGGTGAAGACGAAGCGGGCGCCGCCTCCGGCCACATCCTCCACCCAGATCTGCTCATCGTGGGCTTCGACGAACGTCTTGGCAATGGTCAGTCCCAGGCCGGACCGGCCTCCGGTGTCGAAACGCACGAATCGGTCGAAGACGGCCCGTCGCTCGGACGCCGGCACCCCTGGTCCCCGGTCGGCCACGGAGATGGCGATCCGATCGTCACGGAGCTCACCGGTCACCGTGATCTGAGTGTCAGGCGGGGAATGGCGATCGGCATTGTCAAGGAGATTAGCCAGCACCTGACCGATGAGCAGCTCGTCCACGTCGACCGAAGGGAGCCCGTCGGCCAGGTCCATCCGGACCGTCCGCTCGCCCAACGTCGAACGTAGGGCGACAACGGCATCGGTCACAAGGGTGCGAACCGATCGTCGGCCGCGCCGGATCTCGAGGACGCCTGCGTCGAACCGCGTCAGGTCCAAGAGGTTGGTGACCAGGCGGGTCAGCCGGTCGGTCTCCGCGTCGATGAGCCCGTAGAGCTCGCGCCGATCGGAGTCGGAGAGCGGAGCAGCCGAATTCAAAAGCGTCGAGGAAGCCACCTTCATCGTGGCCAACGGAGTGCGGAGGTCGTGCGACACCGCTCCCATGAGGGCGTGGCGCAGTCGGTCGACCTCCTCCAGGAGCTCGGAACGGAGGGCCTGTTCGCGCAGCCGTGCCCGTTCCAACGCCAGCGCGGCATGATTGGCGAAGGTGCGGAGCAGGCCCATGTCCGCCTCTGACGCCGGGGTGCCCCGCAGGGCCAGGATCCCGACCGGCCGGCTGGCCGCGGTCAACGCCACGGTGCGGAGGTCATGGGGCGCTCCTGGTCCCGTTCCGAGGCTGACCGGTACCCCAGAGTGCGGGTCCAGCCGCTTCAGCTGGTCCCTCGACATCTCCTCGCCGGCCGCCGCTGCAATCTCCAGGCGGTCGCCTTCGGGTACCAGCAGCGCCACCCCGGGGACCTCGAACACGGTGGCCACCGCTCCGACGATGGTCTCGAGCAGCTCGTCGACCGACCGGTCCTCGACCAGGAGCTCGGACAGCTCGAAGAGGCGGCGGGTCTCGTCGGCCCTCCTCTGGGCATCCGAGCGTGCCGAGTCGAGGCTGGCGACGACCCGGGCCACCAGCAGCATCACCACCACATACACACCGAGAACGACCCAGTTCTGACCGCTGCCGACGGTCAGGCGGTAGTAGGGCGGAATGAACACGAAGTCGTAGACGAGGAACCCTACGAGCACACTGGCCACCCCGGCCCGAAACCCGCCGGTCGCCACTCCCGCGACCACCGGGATGACCAATATCAGGGCCACCGAGGCAATGCTCAAATGGGAGCGGAAGGCCAGCATGACCGCGCCGAGGCCGATCGTGGTCACGATTCCGGTGATCAGGCCGACGAGGCTTCTGCGCACAGCCACATTGTCGTACGGAACCGGCTCCCCGGATCCAAGACACCCAACTGTTGAGGATTTATTCAGAGTAACGGGCTCCCGTTGAGAGCCAGTTCAGACCGACAGGCAGATACTCGTTCCATGGCAGACTTCCTCGTAGTGATCGGAGTCGTCGGGTTCACCCTGGCGATGCTCGGCCTCGTCTGGGCCCTGGACCGGATATGACGGTCACCCAGGGCATCCTTCTCGGTGTCGCCGTCCTGATGTTCGTCTATCTGGGCGTGGCGATGTTCAAGCCCGAGAAGTTCTGAGCATGGGGCTCACCTGGACGATCATCACCCTGGTCATCGCCTTGGGCATCACCTGGCGCTGTCTGGGGTCCTACATGGCCGCGGTGTTCGAACAGCGGGTGCACTTCCTCGGCTGGGCCGAGCGACCGGTCTACCGACTCCTGGGTACCGGCCCCGACCAGGAGCAGACCTGGAAGCGCTACGCCGGATCCATGATCGTCTTCTCGGCCGTCTCGATCGTCTTCACCTACGTGATCATCCGTATCCAGGGGTCCCTCCCGCTCGATCCCCAGCACTTCGGGGCCGTGGGACAGGCGCTCAGCTTCAACACGGCCTCGTCGTTCGTGACCAACACCAATTGGCAGAACTACGGCGGCGAGACGACGATGTCCTACTTCTCGCAGATGGGCGCCCTCACCGTCCAACAGTTCGTCACCCCGGCGGTGGGCATCGCCGTCGCCATCGTCGTGGTGCGGGGATTCGCCCGGCACAATTCTCCGACGATCGGGAACTTCTGGGTCGACATCACCCGTTGCCTCCTCTACGTCCTGCTCCCGGTGGCGTTCATCGCCGGGATCATCTTGGTGGGCCAGGGAGCCGTGCAGACACTTGCCGGTCCCGTCGACATCCACAACGCCCTGAACGGGGTCACCCAGACGATCCCCCGCGGTCCGATCGGCTTCATGGAGGCGATCAAGCAGCTCGGGACCAATGGAGGAGGGTTCCTCAACGCCAACTCGGCGACGACTTTTGAGAACCCGACCGGCCTCACCAACTGGCTGTCCATCTACCTGCTTCTGGCCATCCCGCTCGCCCTCACCTACACGTTCGGGAAGATGGTGGGCAGCATTCGCCACGGGGCCGCCCTCCTGGCCGCCATGGTGGTCATCTTCGGCGTGTGGGTGGGGTTCACGAGCTATGCCGAGCACCAGCAGAATCCCGCGGTCGCCGCGGCCGGGGTTCACTCGAGCACGGGCAACACCGAGGGGAAGGAGGTGCGCTTCGGTGACACCTCCAGTGCCCTCTTCGGAGTGGCGTCGACCAACACCTCGACCGGCTCGGCCGATGCCTCCTACGACTCGTTCACACCCATCGGCGGCTTCGGCCTGCTCACCGGCATGATGCTGGGTGAAGTCACCCCGGGTGGTACGGGGAGCGGGCTCTACACCATCCTCATCTACGCCATCATCGCCGTGTTCATCGGCGGCCTCATGATCGGGCGAACGCCCGAGTACCTGGGAAAGAAGATCCAGGCCAAGGAGGTGAAGCTGGCAGGGCTAGGTGCACTGGTCATGCCGATCGTCGTGCTCATCCTCACGGCCATCGCCGTGTCCCTCCACGCCGGGCGGGCCGGCCCGCTCAATGCCGGGCCCCACGGGTTCAGCGAGATCCTGTACGGACTGACCTCGCAGGGGAACAACAACGGCTCAGCCTTCGCCGGGCTCACCGGCAATACCTCCTTCTACAACATCATCGGCGGCATCGACATGCTGCTGGGCAGGTTCGGCATCATGATCCCGGCCCTGGCCCTCGGGGGCGTATTGGCCGCCAAGAACGTCGTACCCGCGTCGCTCGGGACCTTCCGCACCGACAACTCCATGTTCGTCGGACTGACCATCGGCGTGATCGTGATCATCGGTGGCCTGACCTTCTTCCCCGCCATATCGCTGGGTCCGATCGTCGAGCAGCTCAGCCACGGGAAGTTCTTCTGATGACGATGACACCGATCCAAACGGAGACCAGCGCCGAGGCGCACGGAGTGGCCCAGGCCCGAGGCCTCTTCGACCGCGAGATCCTCCGGCGGGCGCTGATCGACTCGTTCATCAAGCTGAATCCCGCCACGCAGATCACGAATCCGGTCATGTTCGTGGTGCTGGTGGGCTCGGTGATCACCTTCATCGAAGCGATCGCCCACCCCGGTATCTTCACGTGGTCCATAACGATCTGGCTGTTCCTGACGGTCGTTTTCGCCAACTTCGCCGAAGCCATGGCCGAGGGGCGCGGCAAGGCCCAGGCCGACACGCTCCGCCGCATGCGGTCCGAGACCGGGGCGCGTCGCCTGCTCGCCGATGGAACGGAGGAGCTGGTGCCGGCGGCATCCCTGGGCAAGGGGGATCTGGTGATCTGCGAGGCCAACGACCTCATCCCCTCAGACGGTGAGATCACCGAAGGCATCGCCTCTGTCGACGAGTCGGCAATCACCGGCGAGTCAGCCCCGGTCATCCGTGAGTCGGGGGGTGACCGGTCGGCGGTGACCGGCGGAACCAAGGTGCTGTCGGACCGGATCATCGTCCGTATCACGGCAGAGCGGGGCCAGACCTTCCTCGACCGGATGATCACCCTGGTCGAAGGGGCCAACCGGCAGAAGACCCCCAACGAGATCGCCCTGACCATCCTTCTGGCCGTGCTCACCATCGTCTTCCTCCCCGTGGTCGTGGCCCTCCAGCCGTTCGGCCACTACGCCGGAGCGACCGTCTCGGTCGTCGTCCTCGTGGCCCTGCTGGTATGCCTGATCCCGACCACCATCGGCGCCCTGCTGTCAGCCATCGGCATCGCCGGGATGGACCGCCTCGTGCAGCGCAACGTTCTCGCCATGAGCGGTCGTGCGGTGGAGGCAGCCGGTGACGTGCAGACGTTGTTGTTGGACAAGACCGGCACCATCACCCTCGGGAATCGGATGGCATCGGGCTTCTTCCCGGTCGGCGCCCACACCGAGAAGGAGGTCGCCGACGCCGCTCAGCTGGCATCACTGGCTGACGAGACCCCCGAGGGCCGGTCCATCGTGGTGTTGGCCAAGGAGCGCTTCGAGATCCGAGAACGTCAGCTCGAGGGGAAGCACACGTTCATACCCTTCTC
Source organism: Acidimicrobiales bacterium (assembly GCA_035531955.1). Taxonomy (GTDB): domain Bacteria; phylum Actinomycetota; class Acidimicrobiia; order Acidimicrobiales; family RAAP-2; genus Bog-756. The sequence continues at coordinate 41,319 of DATKRZ010000035.1, forward strand.
GGCGACGACCCGCATGTCGGGGCTCGACGTGGATCATCGTCAGATCCGGAAGGGTGCCGCCGAGTCGGTCAAGCGATGGGCCGGTGGACAGGGTGGGACGGTTCCCGCCGATCTCGACGCCATCGTAGAGCGCGTCTCCCGTTCGGGCTCGACACCGTTGGTGGTGGCGGACGGACCGGACGTCCTCGGGGTCATCGAACTCAAGGACGTCGTCAAGCTGGGAATCCGGGAGAAGTTCGACGAGATGCGCCAGATGGGCATCCGGACCGTGATGATCACCGGCGACAACCCCCTGACCGCGGCCGCAATCGCCCAGGAAGCGGGCGTTGACGACTTCCTGGCCGAGGCCACGCCCGAGGCCAAGATGGCGCTGATCCGGGCCGAGCAGGAGGGCGGGAAACTGGTCGCCATGACCGGTGACGGCACCAACGACGCCCCTGCTCTGGCTCAGGCCGATGTCGGTGTGGCCATGAACACCGGGACCACTGCGGCAAAGGAAGCGGGCAACATGGTCGATCTCGATTCGAACCCGACCAAGCTCATCGACGTGGTCGAGATCGGCAAGCAGCTCCTCATCACCCGGGGATCGCTCACGACCTTCTCCATAGCCAACGACGTGGCCAAGTACTTCGCAATCATCCCCGCCCTGTTCGTCGCCACCTACCCCCAGCTCAACGCCCTCAACGTCATGAAGCTGCACAGCCCGATGAGCGCCGTACTGTCCGCCGTCATCTTCAATGCACTGGTCATCGTCGCTCTCATTCCGCTGGCCCTCCGGGGCGTGAAGTTCCGCCCGGCCAGTTCTGCCGCCATCCTGCGGCGGAACGTGTGGATCTACGGAGTGGGAGGGATCATCGTCCCGTTCGCGTTCATCAAGCTCATCGATCTGGTGCTCGTCGCCTTGCACGCCTACTGATGGAGGCCGACTGGTGCTGATCCAACTCCGCCGGGCACTCACCATGGCCGTCCTCTGCCTGGTGTTCTTCGGCTTCGTCTACGGGCTGGCGGGCACCGGCGTCGCCCAGCTGCTGTTCAAGCACCAAGCCGACGGTTCGATCACCGCCAACGGCTCGACGCTCATCGGCCAGAACTGGTCGAGCCCGAGGTGGTTCCACGGTCGTCCGGACGACACTGGGCCCTACGCGGCCGACCCCAAGGCCACGCCGCCGGTCGGCGGGGGAGACAATCCCCTGGTCGCCAACGGCAACCGTGGCTCCTCGGGGGCGAGCAACCTCGGCCCGCGCTCCAAGGTCCTGTTGACCAACACCCGGTCGCTGGTCGCCTATTGGCACAACCTCGGTGTCAATCCCACCCCGGACCTGGTCACCACCTCAGGCAGCGGGTATGACCCGGACATCAGCCCCGCCGACGCCCTGGCCCAGGTACCCATGGTGTCCCGGGCCACCGGCATCGGGCCGTCGACCCTGCGGGCGCTCATCGCCCGGGAGACCAACGGCCCCGAGCTGGGCTTCCTCGGTGGCAGCTTCATCAATGTCCTGCAGCTGAACGAGGCACTCAGGAACCTGCACTGAACGTCGTTCCCGTGTTCCAGTCTGGTTACAGAGGCCACAGAGGAACTCTCGCGCCGCTTCTCCGGGACGGGAAGGGCACCTCCTCCCTACCCGTGCAAGCGCCGCATTTTCACGCGTCTGTTACGGTCCCCCGGATTCGGTGCTACGAAGGCGGGTATGTCGGTGAGCACGCAGGGAGCGGGCAGGGGGATGCAGTGAGTGTCAAGGCCGCTCCGGCCGAGGGCGAGCAGGTGATCGCCATGGTGTCGGTGACCAGTGCCGTCGGCTACCGCGGCGAAATCCGGGCCGGGCGCCATCGGCTCGTGGCCGACGAGGGACCCGAGGTGGGTGGCGACGACGAAGGACCGAATCCATACCAGCTGGTCCTCGCCGGCCTCGTCCAATGCACGGCAGCCACCCTGCGCATGTACGCCAATCGGAAGGGATGGGCGTTGGGCGAGGTCAAGGTGCGCGCCCGGATACTGCGTACCGGTGATGGCGCCGCCAAGGTGGAGCGGATCGAACGCACCATCAAGGTCGACGGCGATCTCTCGGCCGAGCAGAAGCAGCGGTTGTCCGAGATCGCCGAGCGGACCCCGGTGAGCCGTACGCTGCGGGCGGCAATGGACATCCAGTCCACCCTCGGGTGAGGAAGGCCAGAGCCACCCTCGGGGCGCACACCCGCTGCGGTGATTGAATGCGGCGATGACCGCGTGCCCCACCCTGATCACCGAGCGCCTGATCCTCCGCCCTCTGGAGGAGTCCGATCTCGGGTCCTACACCGACATGCTCCTGGCTCCCGTGGTGCACCGATCCCTCCACCTCCCGGAGAGCTTCTCGCGGGCGGATGCCTGGCACGGCATGGCCGCGTGGCGCGGCCAGTGGGAGCTCCGGGGTTCAGGACAGTGGGCGCTCGAGGAGCGGGTCGGCGGACGGTTCGTGGGCCGCGCCGGCCTCCACCGCCCCGAATGGCCGGACTGGCCGGGCCTCGAGGTGGGTTGGGCCCTCCACCCGTCCTGGTGGGGACACGGCTACGCCACCGAGGCCGGGCACCGCTCGATCAGCTATGCGTTCGAGGTGCTCGACGCCGACGAGGTGTTCAGCGTCATCCTTCCCGAGAATCGGCGCTCCCAGGCGGTCGCGGGCCGGCTCGGCCTGTCCCTCCTCGAGGAGCGGGTGCTCTCCAGCTTCCCCGGGTCGCCCCACGGAATCTGGCGGTTGGGACGGGACGAGTGGGAAGCGGGACCGCGCCCGGTCAGCGTAGGTGGAGGCCGCCGTCGATGAGCACGACCTCGCCGGTCACGTAGGCGGCCCGGGCCAGCCCCACGATGACCTCGGCCACGTCCTCGGGGGACGCAGTGCGCCGCAGGGGCGCCTGGGCGGCCACGAACTCGCGCACTGCGCCCCAATCCGCGGTCCAGGGGGTGTCGACCAGTCCGGGCGCCACTGCATTGATTCGGATGTCGGGACCGAGCGTGTTGGCCAACAGCCTGGTCATGTGGCTGACCGCCGCCTTCGAACAGGCATAGGGGATCGAGCTCCCGGTCGGGCGCTCGCCGGCCACCGAGGAGACGTTGACCACCTGGCCCCGTCCCGAGGCGCGCAGGTGGGGAACCGCAGCCACCGTCACCTGCCAGGTACCGATCACGTTGACGTCGAAGATCTGGCGCCACACCTCGGGCGAGGCCGCCTCCAGGTCGCCGTGGGGGATCACCTTGGTGGTCCCCGCGTTGTTGACCAGCACATCGAGCCGTCCGTGCCGGGCCACCACGTCGTCGATGAGCCGCCGGGCCTGCCCCTCGTCCGCCACATCCGCGCGGAAGTAACTGGCACCCGGGAGCTCGGCGGCCAACGCCTCGCCCGCCTCGACGGTCGTCGACGAGTTGATGGCCACGTTGGCACCAAGGGCGGCGAAGTGCCGGGCGGTGGATGCTCCGATCCCCGACGACGACCCGGTGATCAGGACGGTCTGTCCGCCGAATGCGTGGTCGCGGGGATCGGACTGGGAGGGGTGGGAGTCGGGCATGGCCTGAGTGTAGGACCGGGCGTGGTCTGCCTTTGGCCTTCCGCATCGTCGTCATGGCCCTCCCCGAACGGGCATGGACGGAGTTCGGACGATGTCTTCCAAGAAGCCCCCTCGGCTCAGGTGGTGGCGGTCACGGGGGCCACCTCCGACCGGGCGGGTCCGGACAGCCCCCGCGGTGCACCGATCCATCGAGCCACTCACAGTGGGACACGGCGATCACGCCCCGGTCGGGCGGCGCCCCAAGGGGTGCCAGCGGTTGGTCGACCACGTCACCGTCTCCGCCCACGACCCCGATAGCTTGACGCAGTGGCGATCATCGTGGGCCTTCTCGTGGCCGTATCGTTCGGCAGCGGCGACTTTCTCGGCGGTCTCGCGTCGCGCCAGGCCAACACCATCACGGTCCTGGCCATCGCGCAACTGGCAGCGGTGGCAGGCGCCACGATCGTCGCGCTCGTAGCCGGGGGGCCCCTCACCGGATCGGTCGTCCTGTTGGGCGTGGGTGCCGGCGCTCTCAATGTGACCGCCCTCGGCTGCCTCTACCACGGCCTGGCCATCGGCCAGATAGGCGAGGTGGCTCCAGTGGCGGCAGTGGTCAGCGCGGTGATCCCCGTCACATGGGGCCTGGCCATCGGGGAGCGGCCGCCGGCCATGGCGCTGGTGGGAGGGGCATTGGCGGTGGTGGCGGCGGGACTGATCACCCTCGATCGTGACGAGCAACTCGGCACGCACATGGGTCGAGCCCTGCTGCTGGCGGTGGCGGCCGGGTTCGGGTTCGGTACGTCGTTCATCCTGTTTGCATCCTCCGCACACCACAGCGGATTCTGGCCGGTCCTCACGGCCCGGCTGGCGGCAGTCGTCGGGGTGGGAATCGTCGCGGTCGTGTCCCGAGCACCGATGTCGCCGCCGCCCCGACCTCGGAACCGGGCCGTCTGTGCCGGACTGCTGGACGTCCTGGCCACCACGCTGCTCTTGGTGGCCGTGCGTCTTGGGTTGGTCACCGTGGTCGCCCCGGTGGCCGCCCTGGCACCCGCGTTCACTGTGCTCTGGGCCTGGTGGTACCTCCGAGAGCGGGTATCGCGGGTGCAGATCGGCGGCCTGGTCGTGGCCCTAATCGGTCTGGGGCTCATCGCCACCTCCTAATCCTGTCCGCAAGGGCCCCTGTCACCGGGACGGGTAGCGACCGATGGTTTCGCTCCCGATCGCTGCGTCGACGGCACCGCGCCAGACGGGACTCGGACTGCTCCCGAAGTCTAAGTTTCAAGGATGCGACTGGTGAGCCGGTTCGACGAAGGGGTACCGACCGGCCTGGTGGCCGGGGGCGAAGTCGTCGATCCGACCGACCCGCTGATCGGACTATCCGGCTCCATGATCGACCCGGCGGCAGACGAACCCGGGCCGGCGACATGCCACCCGCCTGCTGATGACCGCTGACGTCGAAGACTCGGGGACGGTCCGGATCAGTGCGTCACTGGCGATCCCCCTTTCCGAGCTGCAATTCCGGTTCAGCCCGAGCGGCGGTCCGGGCGGGCAGCACGCCAACAAGGTGAACACCCGGGTGGAACTCCGATTCGACGTGGCCCGGTCACCGTCATTGGGGCCGCGGCAACGCGCCCGACTGATCGATCGCCTCGGGCCGGAGGTCCGGCTGGTGGCGGACGACGAACGGTCACAGCTCCGGAACCGGCAACTGGCGGTGCAGCGGTTCCGCGCCCGCGTGGCCGATGCCCTCCGCATCGAGAAGCCCCGCCGTCCGACCCGACCATCACGGGGGGCCAAGGAGCGGCGGCTGACGGCGAAGCGCCGGGTCTCGGAGCGCAAGCGTGCCCGACGGCCCGACCTCGACGACTGATCGGTCAGCCTGTCAGCCGGTCCAGCGGGTCAGCCGACCCGGCGGTCCGGCTGCGCCGGAGAGGGCCAGACGTCATCGAGGAAATTGGCCATCTCCACCGTGAGGCGTTCGGGATGGAAGCGGAGCTCGAGCAGGGAGTTGGCCTGCACCAACTTCCCCCCGGGCAGACGCTTGGCCAATTGCTCCGCATCATGGAACGGGTGGAGCCGGTCGACCTGGTGGCCGATGACCATGGCGGGCATCTCCATGGCCGAGCGCTGGTCGACGGTGGGGGCGATCGGACCCGCCAGGATCCCGTGCAGCACTGCAGCCGTCTCCATCGGATCGTTGGACAACGAATTCATGACGCTGTCGACCGCGCCATGCCCGGTGCGAGGAAGTCGACCGATGAGGGATGCCACTCGTCTGACCAGTGGGCGGGCGAAGTGGACGGCGAGGAGCATGGGGACGAAGGTGATGGCGGCCGCCGGAACGGCCCACTCGAGCACCGGCATCTCGATGATCAGGGCCTGCACCCGCTCGGGGGCGAGGGCGGCGACCAGCAGGCTCACGTTGCCGCCGAGCGAGACACCACCGATGACCGCCTTGTCGATTCCGAGGTGGTCGAGCAGGGCCACGACGTGTTCCGCATAGGTGTCCATGCGATGGAACGATGCCCGCTGGGGCTTGTCCGACAACCCGTGTCCCGGGAGGTCGATCAGGATCACACGGTTTCCCTTGGCCGCCAAGTCGTTGGCCAGCCGGCGATTCATGTTGGAGTCCATGAGGATCCCGTGCATGAACACAAGGACCCGTGAGCCGTGACCGTGGATCTCGTAGTACAGCTGCATGCCGTCCGACTCGAACATGCCGACTTCGTACGGCGGTGCGGTCGACGAGGCCGAGGTAGCGGTGGCCGGCGAACCGTTCGATGAGCCCCTAGCGACCGGTTTCGTGGGCGCGCCCTGTCGTTTCACCCGGCCAACGGTACGCTCCGGGGCGACGATTTGCCAGAACTGGCAGCTCGGACCGGATGAGTCGCTGCAGATCCCCGTCGAGGTCGGCGGTCACCACGCCGGGGGAAGAATCGTCCCGTTCCGCCAGCACCGTTCCCCAGGGATCCACGATCATCGAATGACCGTGGCATGCCGGCATCCCGGCCGGAAGCTCACCGACCTGTCCCGCACCGATCACGAAGACCTGGTTCTCGACGGCGCGGGCTCTGAGGAGAAGCTCCCAGTGCGCGGGACCGGTGGCGGCGGTGAAGGCCGCCGGCACCGCGATCACCGTGGCCCCGAGGAGGGTCAGGATGCGGTACTGCTCCGGAAAACGGAGGTCGTAGCAGATTGACATTCCGAGGCACGGAGTCGGGCGGTGCCCTTGGGACGGACGGGCCAGGGCGACCACGCAGAGCTCTTCACCCGGTACGACGGCCGCCGACTCGCAGAACCTGGTTCCGCCCAGTTCGACGTCGAAGAGATGGATCTTCCGATACACCGCCTCCACCGATCCGTCCGGCCCGATCAGGCAGCTCGTGTTGAAGAGGCGCCCACCGCGTCCTCCCCGGCCGTCCGCCACCGGCACGGCATCGGCCCTTTCGGGGAAGCTCCCCGCCAGGAGGTGGATCTTCGACCAACTGGCCAGGCGCGACGCCCAGGTGATCGTGGGGCCGGTCAGGGGTTCCGCGTGTCGAGCCAGGTGGTCCTGACTGCCGGCGACGGAAAAGTACTCGGGGAGGACCACCAGCTCTGCGCCGTCCGAGACCGCTTCTTCCACCAGCTTGCCGGCAGCCTCGAGGTTGGCATCCCGCTCCGCGCCGGCCGTCGTCTGGATGGCGGCAACGCGCATGACACAGGGTACGCCCACGATCGGGCACAATGACCATCTCACCGTGCCGGTCCCGTACCCGCTGGGTTCGCCGGTGCTGAAATGAGGACCGTGTCCTTCGAAGACTCCGACGTCGTCCGCAGCGCCATCCGGGTCGAGGGTTTCCGCGACGACGAATTCAACTATCAGCTGATCCGGGCGCTCGGTGTGGCCGACTATGGCGGATCGACGGTGGGCGAGTGCCTCGGGGTGGTGGAGGAGATCACCGACGGGAGCCCACGGAGCTGGGCCGTCGCCTTCGAACGGCTGGCAGAGCGCACAGAGGGCCGGGGTCGGGCGTGCCTGGAAGCGGGCCGTCGGGTGAGCGGCCGGGACCACCTGCTCCGAGCATCGACGTACTACCGGACGGCGGAGTACTACGCCGAGGGCATCGAGGGCGGATCCCACCACACCGGAGAGCGGAGCCAGGCCTGC
>DATKRZ010000036.1:0-13060 GCA_035531955.1 Acidimicrobiales bacterium
GGCGTCGTATGAGGGATATTGCGTGAAGTGCCGTGAGAAGCGGCAGTTCGAAGGGGAAGAGGTCGAGATGGCCAACGGCCGTCGATCCGCCAAGGGAAAGTGCCCGACCTGCGGGACCGGCATGAACAGGATCCTCGGCAAGAAGGCCTGAGCGTCACCGCCGGACCGCATGGCTCCGGTCGGGGCGGCTAGGCAGGCACGGGACGCCGGTCCGCCGGCAGCGAGAGGGCGCCGATTACGGCGCCCTCTCGCAGTCCCCACTCGCTGACCACCAGGCGCTGCAGCTCCAGGGTCTCGACCAGGGTGGACAACACCACCGCCCCGATGGGCAGAAGCGGCGCCCTTCTCGCCTGGACGCCGGGTAGAGCCAGCCGGGCGTCCAGGTCGAGCGTGGCCAGGTGGTCGGCCAGTTCGTGGAGCTGGCCGGCAGGCAACTCCACCTGGTTGACCGGCAGCGAGGCCACCGGGCCCGATCTGCTCAATGGACGGTGCAGTCCCATGGCCAGCCGGGCCAGGGCCCGGACCGTTCCGCCGCTGGCGATCACCCTGCTGGCGGCCCGAGGGCTCCGTTCCAGCATGGCCCGGATCGGCTCCACCCGGGCCAGTGCCACCTCGGTGACCGCGGTGCGGTCCGCCCGGCTCAGCAACTCGCCTGTCCCCAGCTCGCCGCGGAGCCGGGCCGTGCCGAGGGCGACACTGGCCACTTCGGTCACCTCGTCGGCGGTTCCGATGCCGGATTCGAGACTGCCCCCTCCGAGGTCGAGACCGAGCACCTGATCCCGTCCCACCCAGACGCCGGCGCGCTGGCCGAGGAAGCACAGTCGCGCCTCCTCCTCGCCGCTCAACAGCGTGATGGGGCTGCCCAGCACCCGTTCGAGCCGACTGACCAGCCGAATGCCGTTCGCCGCCTCGCGGAGGGCGGCGGTTGCCAGAGCCACCACCACGTCGACGCCGGCATCGGTGGCGGCCGTGTGGAGCCGGCGGACGGTCCGGACCGCCGATGCCGCCCGGTCGGCGGGCACGCCACCTGTGCGGGCCACCTCGGTGCCGAGGTGGAGGAAGGACCGCCGACGCAGCACCGGGATGAGCATTCCCTCGCGGGTCGCGTCCACGACCATCAGGTGGAATGAGCTGCTGCCCAGGTCGAAGACGGCAACGCGGACGGACGGCATGGCGTGACGCTATACGGCTGCCGCCGGGGGAGGGTAAAACGGGAGGTGCGGGTTGCTGTGCTCCGACTGCGGTCTCCCATGCACCGGCTGGTCAACTGTTCGTCGCCGGTGACTGCGATGGCCTGTATATGGCCACCGGTCTGTTGGACGGAGCAATGGCGAGCGGAAAGCACTCGGCGCTCGATGAGGCGAATGTGGGCCTTGGCTGGGTTCCTGTCGAGCTCGGTCCGTCGATCAGCCGCACCGTGGTGATCCATGTTCGCGCGCCGCTCACGGCACAAGGCCCGCCCATCCGCTTGGCCACCGTCGGCAGTGACCAGGTCAGCACCATCTCGGTCGTACCGATCGGTCCCGCCGCGATCCGATTCACCATGAGCGGAGCGCTCGGAACGACGGTGAGCAATCCGATGCGAGCGAACGAAGGCAGGACCTACCCGGTCACGGTGGTCTTGGACACCTACCGTCACTCGTTCTCGGTCGCGTGGGGGCGGAGCGGGGAGTTCGAGGGACCCCTGCCGAGCGGAGGACCAGCCGTGATGCACCAGCAGCCCGCCGGGGCCGGAGCAACACCGTTCACCGTCTCGGTGATCGGTGGTGGCGGTCCTCTCCCGCGGGGGTCGATCTGCCGGAACCTCGGCTGACCCGACCCGGCCGTGAGGACAGTCTCCGTTCCCGTTGTCCTCGACCTTGTCGGTGTGACGGCGCCGCCGACGTTCCATGTGCGCCGTTGCGGCTGACCAGGTCCCCGTGAGCTGAATCCACTCTTGGTATTCCTGACCCCTGGAGGAAGGCGAGATGCTGATTCGCCGGTTCCGAGTAGGGTGGCGGCGGTCTTGGGCTAGGCAGAGATACGACGTCTTTTGACGGGACGTAGCGCAGCTTGGCAGCGCGCCTGCTTTGGGAGCAGGAGGTCGCGGGTTCAAATCCCGCCGTCCCGACCACGAGGGCTTGACCCATTCGGTGGACCAGCACGATGGGGCCGGCGCCGGGGTACGACTCTCCTCCTACGCCCAGACGATCTCGACGCCAGCTGGCCGTTCGCCTCGAGGCGGAGGACCCTGGCCGTCATCGGCGACCGGTGGAGACGGTGATCAGGCGCTGATCGGAAGGCCGAAGGATGCGGCGATCTCCGCCGCCGGCAGGGGCTTCGAGAAGAGATAGCCCTGGGCCAGGTCGCAGTCGAAGGACGCGAGGACCTCCAACTGCTCGGGGGTCTCCACCCCCTCGGCAACCACACTCAGACCGAGGGCGTGGGCCAGATTGATCACCGCGAGCACGATCTGCTCGCTCTCGGCACTGACGCCCAGCTCCTCGACGAATGACCTGTCCACCTTCAAGATGTCCAACGGGAAGCGTCGGAGGTAGCTGAGAGACGAATAGCCGGTGCCGAAGTCGTCGATGGCCAGCATCACCCCCAGATCCTTGAGGGCTCGGAGGACCCCCATGGCCGACGAGGCGTCCCTCATCAGGGCGCTCTCGGTGATCTCGAGCGTCAGAAGCTCCGCCGGCAACCCGGTGCGGGAGAGGATCGCCTCGACCGTGCTGACGATGAAGGGGTCGTCGATCTGCCGGGCCGAGAGATTGACCTCGATCGAGCCGCTCCGGCCGGCCTCGCCCAGGAATTGCCAGTCACGGAGCTGATGACACGCCTGCTCGAGCACCCAGGCCCCGATGGGGATGATCAGCCCACTCTCCTCGGCCACCGCAATGAACCGATGGGGGGAGACGAGACCCTGTTCGGGATGCTGCCATCGGATGAGGGCCTCGACGCCGACCGTGGTGGACCCGTCGATCTCCACGACCGGTTGATAGTGGAGCATGAGCTCGCTCCGGTCGAGGGCCCGGTGCAGCGACTGTTCGGTCGCCATCCGGTCGAGGACCTCGAGACGCATCGACTCGCCGAATGTCTCGATACCCGACCCTCCCCGGTACTTGGCCCGGTACATGGCCGCTTCGGCGTTGGACAGGAGCTCCGCAGCATCGGCCACCCCGAAGGTGTTGAGGGCGATGCCGAAGGACTCATCGAGGTAGACGGCCGCCCCGGCCACCTCGATGGGCTCCGTCAGCGACCCTCTGACGCGCTCGATGAACGCAGACGCCTCGGCCTCGGCGTCACCATCGGCCCCACGGAAGAGGGCCAGGAACTCGTCACCCCCGAACCGGGCGATGACCACGGCGCTCCCCGCCACCAGCATCAACCGCTCGGCGACGGCGGCCAGGACCAGGTCGCCGGCGTCGTGGCCCATGGTGTTGTTGATCGCCTTGAAGCGGTCCAGGTCGAGCAGCACCACCGCCACCGACCCCGGTGCCCCACTCGTCGCGGCCAGGGCATCCTCCAGCTGGCAGCCGAACCGGGACCGGCTGGCCAGTCCGGTCAACGGGTCGTGGTCCGCCCGGTCGGGCACCTCTTCCGTGCCGTCGCCACCGTTGCAGTCGTAGATGAATCCTCCGATGCACCGGCTCGCGCCGAAGCCGGTGGCGAACAGCACTGCTTCGGCACGTACCGTATGACCTCGACGGTGCACCAGCTCGATCGGCCGGCGGCCGCCCTCCTCCGGTGACTCCCGACCGACAGCCACGAGTTCGTCGGGGACAGGCGCCGGCGAGAAAGGCGAGAGGCCGAGCCCGGGTGGCATGAGGGTCTCGGTCAGAGGGCGCCCGATCACCTCGTCCCGCCCCCAGCCGAAGAGCTCTTCGGCACGCGGGTTCCATTCGGCGACCGCCCCGGAACTGTCCACCTCGAGGAAGGCATCCGGGGAGAGCGAGACCAGCCGCATCCATCGATCGCGCCATTGCGAGAGCTCGATCAGCGGGACCCTTGCCATTCGCTCAACAACCATCGTGCCTCCGTTGCGGTCCTGACACGGCCGACCGGATCACGTGGGCCCCGGATGCGGATCTCCGCGATGCCACCGGACGAGATGGTCGACTATGGCCCCCCTTTTCAACCCGGACTACGTGACACACGGCCCAAACTCCCAGGTCCTGTCGCTGAGGGCAGCGTAGGCACTCCCCTGTCCCAGTTCAAGGATTTGCGAGACGACCTCCCCCGGACCAGTGGCGCTGCCCGCGCTCCATCCCCCGGCGCCATCCTCGATGCCGTGTACCGTGCCGTCCGTGGTCGTCATCACCGGCACGTTGCAGAAGGCGGCGTGGGACCGCAAGGTCGTTCCCCCGGTCGAGGAGGTCCGACCGGGCCTCTGGTCGATTCCCGTGCCGATCCCAGACAACCCGCTCCGCTATGTCCTCGTGTACGCGCTCGAGCTCCGGGGTGGCGGCGTAGCCCTGGTCGACGCCGGCTGGAACACCGACGAGGCCTGGACCGTTCTGAATGACGGACTGGCGGCGGCCGGAGGGAGCATCACCGACGTCCACGCCGTCATGGTCACCCACATCCATCCCGATCACTACGGGCTGGCCGGCAGGGTCCGGGAGGCATCGGGAGGGTGGATCGGCCTGCACCCGGCTGATGCGGTGATGCTCGAGTCCCGCTACGGCGACACCGACCAGCTCATCGCGTCCATGTTCCGCCTGCTGGCGGACTCGGGCGTGCCGGAGGAGAAGCTGCCCGACCTGGCCCTCGCCTCGATGGTCCTGAAGGCGATGGTGACGATGGCTGTGCCCGATGTGTTCTTCGAGGACGGTAAGGACATCGACCTGCCCGGTTGGCCGCTGCGGACCATCTGGACCCCCGGCCACTCGCCGGGACACGTGTGCTTCTACAGCGAGGAGCGCAAACTGCTCATCTCGGGAGATCACGTCCTTCCACGGATCACCCCCAACATCTCGGTGCACACCCAGCAGCCTTCCAATCCCCTGGGTGACTATCTCGAATCCCTGCTGAAGCTGCAGAACCTGGGCACTGAGGAGGTCCTGCCGGCCCATGAGTACCGGTTCTCCGACCTCCAGAGCCGGATCGAGGAGATCATCGCCCACCATGCCGACCGGCTGGAGGAGATCGAGCAGGTCATAGCCGACAAACCGGGGGCGACTGCCTGGGACATCACCCTCAAATTACAGTGGTCTCGTCCGTGGGACGAGATCCAGCCCTTCATGCAACGCTCGGCCAACGGCGAGACCCTTGCCCACTGCGTGCTGCTCGAGCTCAATGACCGCGTCCGACGCCAGGGAAGCGAGCCGGCTCGATTCTTCCTAACCGACCACTGACAACTTCGAAGGACAAAGGACCGTGGAGAGCAGAGCCCAGCGAGCGCGGCGCATCCGCGTGCAACGCCAGCGAGCGGGGACCGTCGCCGCACTGGTGGTCCTCCTCATCGCCGGCATCGTGTTCGCCACGTGCACGGGCGGTCCGCCCTCCTCATCGCCGTCCGGGGTCCGCACGGCCGGTGATGTGAAGCATGCGGCGAGCGGGACGCCATCGATCGAGGCCGGAATCGAGCCGTGGGAGCTCAGCTCCGCCCAGTCGCGCCAGTCAGTGGTGGCCAATGCCACCGGCATGACCGTCATCGGCGGCGTCATTCCGTCGGGCGCGTCGCTGTCCACGGTTTCGACCATCGCGCCGAGCGGCGGCGCCATTGCGCCGGCGGGCACCCTGGCCGACCCGGTCCACGATGCCGGCGCGGCGACGTTGGGCCGGAACACCTACGTCTTCGGCGGTGGCTCGCCCGACACCGTGGCCACCGTCCAATCGGTGATGGCTCCGTCGATCCCCCCGTCTCCGGGAGGGGCCGGGGCGGTCGTCGGGCACCTGCCGCAGCCCCGCTCGGACCTGGCGGTGGCCACCATCCCGGGCGACGGACACGCACCGACCACTGCCTATCTCGTCGGGGGATACGACGGCACCAGCTACCTCCCCGCGGTGCTGGCCACCAGCGACGGGACCCACTTCACGACGGTGGCCCGCCTCCCTGTCCCCGTCCGGTACCCGGCGGTCGTGGCCGACGGCGGGGCGATCTACGCCTTCGGTGGCCAGACCGCCTCGCCCGGGGCCCAGGCCGCCGCCACCAGTGACATCCAGAAGATCGATCCGACGACCGGGAGGGCCGCGGTCATCGGGCACCTGCCCCAGGCGCTGTACGGCGCCGCCGCCTACGTCATCGACGGCGCCGTCTACATTGCCGGCGGCCAGGCCCCCGGTGGGATCACCCTCACCCAGATCACCGCTTTCGTGCCCGCCAGCGGCAAGGTTCTGCAGGCGGGCCTCCTGCCCCAGGCCGTGGCCTTCGCCGGCTCCGCCACCGTGGGTTCCGGACGGGGGGCCATCGGCTACCTGGTCGGAGGCGAGGTGGCGTCCCAGGCCGGTACCGATCAGGCCGGCATCGCCTCGGGCACCCTGCACACGGTCATCTCCTTGCGCCCGAGCCGCTACGGGGGGGCGGCCGGCGGCCCGGGGGCGGGAGCGCCCTATGCGGGGACCCTGCTGATCGCCGACCGGGGCAACGACCGCCTGATCAGCCTGGACCCGGCCCGCAACATCACCTGGCAGTACCCCTCGGCCACCATGCCGGCGCCGCCGGGAGGCTTCTACTTCCCCGACGACGCCTTCTTCATCAAGGGCGGCACCGGGATCATCTCCAATCAGGAGGACAACCACACCATCGTGGAGATCGGCTATCCGTCGGGGCGGCTCCTCTGGCAGTACGGACACCCCGGCCAACCGGGGGCATCCGCCGGATACCTCAATCAACCCGACGACGCCTATCTGCTCAAATCGGGCATCGTCACGGTGGCCGACGCATCGAACAACCGCATCCTGTTCCTCTCCCCCCAGGGCCAGGTGACGGGCCAGATCGGCAACGGGGCGGACGCCCACAACCCCCCCACCTCGATCGCCTACCCGAACGGCGACACCCCCCTTGCGAACGGGGACGTCCTGGTCTCCGAGATCAACGGGTCGTGGGTGGACGAGTTCACCCCGGCGGGCAAGGTGGTGTGGTCCGTGCACATGCCCACGGTCAACTATCCCTCCGATCCCCAGCAGCTGGGCTCGAACCTGTTCCTGATGACCGACTACGATCCGCCGGCCGAGGGCCGCATCCTCGAGTTCACCCGCCAGGGCCAGGTCAGCTGGCTCTATGACGCCCAGTCGGGGGACGCAATGCTGAAGAAGCCGTCCCTGGCCGAGCGGCTCCCCAACGGCCTGATCATGGTCAACGACGACTACCGGAACCGGGTGGTGGTGATCGACCCGGCCACCTACTCGATCGTCTGGCAGTACGGCATCACCGATGTCTCCGGCACCGGCCCGGGCCTGGTGTCCATACCGGACGGCTTCGACCTCTTGCTGGCCGGCGGCACCACGCCGACCCATCCCCAGACCGGCTGAGGACGCCGGCCCTACGGTTTCGGGTCCGGAGCGGGCGCGGCCGGCTCGCCCCGATCGTCCAACTGAGGGACCGGCCGGCGCCGCTCCCGCCGCTTCTGGACCAGGCGCACGGCGATCGCCGCCACCACCAGGGCGCCCACCACCGCCACCGACCACAGGCCCACCCGGCTGAGGATCCGCTGGAAGGACAATCCGACCACGAATCCGAGCAGGGTGTAGCCCACCCCCCAGACCAGACCGCCCATGGCGTTGTAGAGAAGGAAGACCCGGTAGCGAAGGCCGCTCATGCCGGCCAGGGCCGGGATGATCGCCCTGGCAAAGGCCACGAACCGGCCCAGGAAGACGGCGGGGCCCCCGTAGCGCTCCAGCATGTCCATCGTCCGGCCGACCGCGACATTGCCCCTGAGCGGGCGGCGCTCGAGGAGCCACGGCCCCGCGTGCCTTCCGACCTCGAAGCCGACAGAGTCACCGGCGATGGCGCACACCACCACCACGGTGATCATCACCCCGAGGTTGACCTGATGCAGTCCGGCCAACACCCCTCCGATCACCACCGCGGTCTCGCCGGGGATGAAGAACCCGATCATCAGGGCGGCCTCGGCGAACGCCAGGAACCCGACCAGTGCATAGGCGGGGGGACCGCGGAAGTGGAGGAGCCAACCCGAGACGCCGCCGGGTTTCGGGGTGGTGCCCGAAGCCACGGCCAGCAACAGCGGGTGACCTGCGAGGTGCCATACCACCGACGCCGTCACCTGCGACTCACGACTCGGTCCGGCGCCTCAGGTCGGACCGGCCAGCGCCCAGATCCAGGCTCACCGGGCCAGCGACACGCTGGTCCAGGTCCTGCGGCGACACGCCGGGCAGGTCATCCACCGGTCGAACGTGCCCCTCGGGAGCCAGAATGCGAACGGGAGCTGCAACAAGAGGAAGCCGGACACGCCGACCCGGCTCACCGACCCACACGACGAGCAGGCCACCGCGAGGGCTCCCCGCGAAGGGAGCGGGTCGGTGGTGTCGGCGGTCGAGGCGGCCACTTCGTGCTCACTGGCCGGAGTGGCGGCGGAGAAGAGGGCGTGCTTGCCGGCCGGGCGGGCGCGGCGCTCGGACGGCCGGGCGGGCGCCGGCTGGCCGTGCCGCTCGCTCCCCACCCCGACATCGTGGTCGTTCCTGCCGGCCACCCGCGCCTCGACCGGCATCCAGTACAGGGCCCGCTTCCCCAGCGGATCGGGCGCCCCGGCCACTTATCCGGCGGTGCCGGCCACCACGCTCATCTCGAGCAGTGTCCGGGCCAGTTCCCGATAGGCGAGCGCGCCCGGCGAGCTCGGGGCGTGCTGCAGGATCGACTTGCCGCGGGCCGGGGCCTCGGCGAACCGGATCGACTTGCGCACCGGTGGCTGCAGGATCGGAATCCCGTAACGGGCCTCGACCTCATCGATGATGTGGCGCGCGTGCTTCGTCCGGTCGTCGTACATGGTGGCGATGATCCCCCGCACCTTCAGCTCGCTGTTGGCGAAGGCCCGCACGTCCTCGATCGTCTCCAGCAACTGGCCCACCCCTCGGTGGGACAGCGCCTCGCACTGAAGGGGTATGAGCACGGCGTCGGCGGCGGTCAGCCCGTTGATGGTCAGCACTCCGAGGGACGGGGGGCAGTCGATGAGAACGAGGTCATAGCGGTCGAGTACCGGTTCGAGGGCCCGCTCGAGGACGTGCTCGCGACCGGTCCGGGTGAGCAGGTGCACCTCCGACCCGGCGAGGTCGATCGAGGCCGGGAGCACATCGAGGAACTCGACCCCCGGCACGGGGAGGGCAACCTCGTCGACACTGTCGCGGCGGACGAACACGTCGTGGAGCGACCGGTCCAACCCGTCAGGGTCGAAGCCGAGGGAGAACGTCAGGCATGCCTGCGGGTCGAGGTCGACGACGAGGGTCCGGCGGCCGAACTCGGCCGAGGCAACTCCCAGCGAGTGCACGGTCGTCGTCTTGGCCACGCCGCCCTTTTGGTTGGCCACGGCCAGAACGTCGGTCACCCGGCGGAGTCTACGCCCGCCCGAGGCGGCCACGACAGGCTCAGAACCCGGCCATCCCCACGATGGGCCGGTTGAGCGGCAGTCCGCCCATCGAACCGAGGAACGGGGCACTGAAGCTGAAGACCCCACCGTCGGCGGCTACGAACCGGTACCCGCTCCCGTTGGAGGTCTCCGCCATGCCGACGACCGGGGCGTTGAGGGTGATGGCCCCCGTCGAGCCGTAGAAGGGGACGCCGCCGAACGAGAAGATCCCCCCGTCGGACGCCACCTCCCAGTAGCCGCCGGTGTTGGTGTCATTTCCCGACCCGACCACCGGTTTGTTGAGCGTCGTGCCGCCCATGGAGCCGGCGAACGGGGCATCCCCGAAGGCGAAGATCCCCCCGTCGGACGCCACCAGCCGGTATCCGGCCCCGTCGGTGGAGGACGACATTCCCACGACCGGCTGGTTGAGCGTCGTGCCTCCCATGGATCCGTAGAAGGCGGCGTCGCCGAAGGCGAAGATCCCCCCGTCGGACGCCACCTCCCAGTAGCCCCTCCCATCGGGCGTGGCCGCCATCCCCACGATCGGCTTGTTGAGCGGTCTCCCGCCCATCGATCCGTAGAAGAGCGCGCTCCCGTAGGTGAAGATCCCGCCGTCGGACGCCACCTCCCAGTAGCCGCCGGTGTTCGGCGCCATGCCCATGCCCACGATCGGGGCATTGAGCCTGATGTTCCCGGCCGATCCGCAGAAGGGCATGCCGCCATAGGTGAAGATCCCGCCGTCGGCGGCCACCAGGTCGTAGCCACTGAAGGCCGCCGCCGGCACCGAGCAACGGGGAACCGACCCGGGCGCGGTGGTCCGCCCGGCGTTGCCGGTCAGCTGGGGATCATGGTGGAACATCGGCCAGGCCGCCCCACCGACGGCTTCCCCCCCGTTCGACCCGCCGATCTCCCAGTGGTCGATCTCTCCCGCCGCGGGTGACCCGGGACCTCCCGAGGCGACATAGCCGGCCAGGGTGATCCCGACCGTACCGTTGGGATCCCGGGTGACCAACGGCGAGTTCTGGAGGCCGAGGTTGGCGTTGAGGTCGGCGATGTCCGTCCCCGTGCGGCCGTCGAAGATCCTGACCCCATTGATGGTGGGGACGAGCACGTCGTCGTGCCCGGCGCCGGTGAGGTCGGCGGTGACCACCGACCCGATAACCCGGCCGATGTCGGTCGCCTTCCAGATCACCTGGCCGTTGGCTGCGTCGAGCACATAGACCGAGCCCGAGTTGCCGACGCCCTGATCGGTGCCTTCCACGACCTGGAGGCTGCCGTTGCCCATGACGTCCGAAAGCGCCGGGGAGGAGAAGGTGCTGCCGTCGACCGGCGTCGACCATTGCTGCTGGCAACGCCCGTCGTAGGCCTTCACCGTATTGGTGTCCGAGGCGCCGCCGAAGAAGTCCCCGGTCCCGACCGCGATGCCCGTGGACCCGCCTGCGAGGAATCCGCCCACGGCCGGTGACGAGTCGACCACCTGGTTGGTGTCGGCCCGACAGATCTGATTCCCCTGCGCACTCAGGATGCGCAGGTGCCCGCCGGCCGTGTAGCGCTGGCCCCGTCCCTCGCCGGCGGTCTGGTCGCCACCGACGATGATCTCGCTCTGCCCGGTCCCGTAGAGATCGGCCATTGCGGCGGTCGAATGGGTGCTGTCGGAGTTGAAGAAGGGCCAGCCGGTCAGCGGGGCGCCGTTGCCGGCGTTGAGGGCGTAGCCGACCTGGCCGAGGGACCCAGCCACGGCGCCGGGACCCCCCTGGAGTGCGCCCACGGTCATGCCGGCCTGGACGCCCACGTCGGGCTGGTTGTCGGTGGCCGGGTTCACCACCGGTGTGAACCAGAGTTGTGACCCGGACGGTCCGAAGGCCTGATAGCCGCCCGAGGTGGGGTCGGGATCGTTGCCCGATCCGATCAGCACTTCGGTCGAGCCGCCCACCGAAGCCACCGACGGGGGGGAGTCGATGGGCCCGCTCCCATTGGTGGTGGGCCATCCGACCACCGACGTGGGAAGCGGTGGGGTGCCAGACGATGTGGGATTGCCCAGGTGGTAGGCGTAGAGGTGGTCGTTGCGGTCCCCCACCACCACCGAGGGCTGTCCATCGAGATTGGCGACAGTCGGTGAGGACATGGCGATGGGCTGGCCGATATCGGCCAGCTGGCCGGTCGACCAGGTCTCCGTCCAACTGACAGGCGGGGCCACATGGCTGGGGACGGCCCAGCCGGCCACCCGAGGCGAGGAGGCCCCGGCCGGCGCCGGCACCGGCGACGAAGCTGAGGCGGTGGACGAGGCGGCCCCGGCGGCCAGGGACAGCAGGACCGCGGCGGCACAAGCCGCCCGGACCCACCGGCCCGAACCGGGGAGACGGCCCTTCGGATTGGCCGCAGCCCCGGGCCCTGGATGGTTCGATCCGCTCGTTTCGATCCGGCAAGGATAGGCCGGAGCCCCGTCGGGTGGGATTCGCCCTTTCGACGGGGGCGAGATATCCGGCCGGGCGGGCCTGCGAGACTGAGCCCGTGAAAGCAGAGGCCGCCGAACTGATCGTCCCTGATGCCCGGGCGTGGCGCCGGTGGCTCGCATCGAACCATGGCGAGCCGACCGGGGTGTGGTTGGTGCTGGCCAAAATGGGCACGGTCGAACCGACCAGGCTCACCTACGACCAGGCACTCGAGGAGGCGCTGTGCCAGGGATGGATCGACGGCCAGAAGGGGGGACGTGACGAGGAAACCTACCGCCAGCGCTTCACCCCGCGGCGGGCCCGGAGCCAGTGGTCGGAACGGAACGTGCTCATCGCCGAGCGCTTGATCGCCGAAGGTCGGATGCGGGCTGACGGCAGCGCGGAGGTCGACCGGGCCAGGGCCGACGGGCGGTGGGACGCGGCCTACGCCGGCCAGGCGATCATCGCGGTGCCGGCCGATCTCGACGCCGCTCTGGCCGATGAGCCCGGGGCGAAGGCCATGTTCGGGGTGCTCAGCAGCCAGAACCGCTTTGCGGTCCTGTACCGGATCCAGAGCGCCAAGCGGGCGGACACCCGTGCCCGCCGGATCGAGCAGTACGTCACCATGCTGGCGCGAGGCGAGACCATCCATCCCCAAAAGGACAAGGTTCCCCGACCCTCGGGCAGGGCCAGTCCCCAGACGCCCGAAGCCGGAGATTGACTCCCTGCCCACGCCTCGAGAGGTCAGGGAAGGCTGATCCGATTGGGGCGGCGGGGGGCGGCCCCCGCAGGCGCCCCCGGCAGGAGTCGAACCCGCAACCTGATGGGTAGAAACCATCTGCTCTATCCAGTTGAGCTACAGGGGCCCGCCCCCGGAGGCTACCGGCACTGGTAGGGCCCCTGGGTGGTCTGTGCCACACTAGAGGCTCCTTGGTGGCCGTAGCTCAGTTGGCAGAGCGCCGGGATGTGGCCCCGGAGGTCGCGGGTTCGAGCCCCGTCGGTCACCCTCATGTCCCGGGTGACGCGAGCACGCTGCTCGCGCGACCCGGGGCTAGCTTGAAGGACACGCGCCTCTAGCTCAACGGCAGAGCAACGGACTCTTAATCCGCAGGTTCTGGGTTC
>DATKRZ010000037.1:0-26655 GCA_035531955.1 Acidimicrobiales bacterium
CCGCATCTACGACCCCCGACGGGCCCAGATCTATCTCCGCCTCGGGATCCCGACGGTGGCCACGGTTTCGTGGACCATCGACCAGGTGCGACGGCGGCTACTACCCGAAGCGGTCGAGTCCGAGTGGTCGGACCCCACCGGAACGCTCTCGCTGGTCGAGCGCGAGCTGCCCGAGCGGTGGGCGGGCAAGCGCCTGGCCGACCTGACCGTCTCCCGCGAGGTCACCGTGGTGGCGGTGACCCGGGCCGGGGTGGCCCGTCTCGACTTCGGTGACCTGGTGGGCCAGGACGGCGACGTCCTCCATCTGATGGTCACCGACACCGCCCTCGGCCGGCTGAACGCCAGGCTGGCCGGGAGGTCCCCGGCCCCGGTGGCGGTCGGACAGCCCGACGGCCCGATCGCCGACCGCGGAGCTGACGGGGCCGACGGGGCCGGAGCGGCCGGAGCGGCCGGAGGGCCCATCGCCGACGACGCCCCCGCCGGGGGACGGGCATGAAGGTGGCCATCGCCGGGGCGGGAAGCGTCGGTACGGCCATCGCCTCGGACCTCCATGCCGGAGGCCACGACGTCCTCCTCATCGAGCAGGACCCCGACCTGGTGGCCCGCATCCGCGGCGACCTCGACATCACCTGGGTGGTGGCCGATGCCTGCGAGGTCTCGTCCCTCGACGCCGCCGGCCTGGCCACTGTCGACGTGGTGGTTGCGGCCACCGGCGACGATGAGGACAACCTGGTCGTCTCGTTGCTGGCCAAGCAGGAATTCGCCGTGCCCCGGGTGGTGGCCCGGGTCAACCATCCGAAGAACCAGTGGCTCTTCACCGAGAGCTGGGGCGTCGACGTCTCGGTCTCGACCCCGCAGCTGCTCACCGCCCTGGTCGAGGAGGCGGTGTCGGTGGGCAGCCTGGTCCGCCTGCTCCGGTTCGAAGGTGGGAGTGCCCACCTGGTCGAGGTCACCCTGGCCGACGACTCGCCCGCCGCCGGCGTCTCCCTGGCCGACCTCGGGGTGCCCCGGGACGCCACGGTGGTAGCGGTGGTGCGCGACGACCACCTGATCGTGCCCCGGGGTGACACCCGGCTGGCGGTCGGCGACGAGGTCCTCGTGCTCGTCACCGCGGACGCAGAGGATGTGGTGCAACAGCTGCTGGTGGGACACTGAGCCCATGAGGGCAGCGTTCTTCGACCTGGACAAGACGGTCATCGCCAAGGCGTCCATCGCCGCATTCGGCCGGCCGCTGTACCGGGGCGGCCTGATCAACCGGCGCCTGGTGGTGCGGGCGGTGGCGTCCCAGCTCATCTACCTGCAGTTGGGAGCCAGCGAGCAGAAGCTCGCCCGGATCCGGGAGTCGATCCTCATGCTGACCAAGGGGTGGGACAACGACCAGATCCGGGAGATCGTGCGGGAGGCGCTCGAAGAGACGGTCGAGCCGATCATCTACGCCGAGGCCCTCGACCTGATCGAGGCCCACCGCGCCGCCGGCCACAAGGTCTACCTGGTCTCGGCGTCACCCGAGGTCATCGTCCAACCCCTGGCCGAGCACCTTGGGGTGGACGGCGCCATCGCCAGCCGGCCGGTGATCGACGAGGATGGCCGCTATACGGGCGAGATGGACTTCTACGCCTACGGGCCCTTCAAGGCGGACGCCATGCGGGAGTTGGCCGCACGCGAGGGGATCGACCTCGAGGACTCGTCGGCCTACTCCGACTCCTACACCGACCTCCCGATGCTGGAGGCCGTGGGCCATCCGGTGGCCGTCAATCCCGACCGCGTCCTGGCCAAAGTGGCCAAAGAACGCGACTGGGAGGTCATGCAATTCACCAAGCCGGTGCGCCTGCGCGACCGGATGAGCGTCCCGAGCTGGTCGATGACCGCCACCGCGGCGGGGATCACCGCCGCCGCCTCGGCCGGAGCGCTCGTGGCCTGGCGCCTGGCCCGTCGGACCCGCCGCTGAACCCGGCCCTCCGCCGCCGAACCCGGCCATGGCGCGCCGAGGGCGCGCCCCACGGAGCGTGGTCGGCGCGCCCGGCGTGGTCGGTAAGGCTGCTCAGGAAGGACGGAGCCGCTTGGCGGCGACGACACCCAGGGCAACGATGATGGCGAGGATCAGGAGCTTCTTCATGGACGGAATGGTATCCGCTCCGCCGCCGCCCTGTCGCCAACCCTGCACGCCGCCCTGTCGTCCACCGTTGGTTCTGGAGGGGAGGGGCTCAAACGGTCAGGAGATCGCGTGCGCCGGTGTCGGAGGAGGGGTGGCGCAGCTTGGACATCGCCCGGGCCTCGATCTGGCGAATCCGCTCACGGGTGAGGTTGAAGTGCTCGCCGACCTCTTCGAGCGTGCGGGGCTCGCCGCGGTCGAGGCCGAAGCGCAGCCGGAGGATTTCGCGCTCCCGCTCGTCGAGCGGCGAGAGGAGCCGTCCGATCTCCTCGGGGAGCAGGGAGACGGCGGCCACCTCGAACGGTGACTCAGCCGAGCGGTCCTCGACCACATCGCCGAGCTCGGCGTCGCCGTCCTCGCGCAGGGGCTCCGAGAGGGAGAGCGGCTCGGCCCTGAACCGTAGGGCCTCCACCAACTTGTCCTCGGGCATCTCCACCTCGGCACCCAACTCGGCCAGCGTCGCCGGCCGGCCGTACTTGAGCTCGAGGCGGGCCTGTGCCTTTTGGACCCGGGCCAGCGTGTCGCCGGCGTGCACCGGCAGGCGGATGGTCCGGCCGGTGTTGGCGATGCCCCTGGTGATGGCCTGGCGGATCCACCAGGTGGCGTAGGTGGAGAACTTGAAGCCCTTGCGCCAGTCGAACTTCTCGACCGCGTGCATCAAACCGAGGTTCCCCTCCTGGATGAGGTCGAGCAGGGGGAGACCGGAGGCCTGGTACTTCTTGGCGATGGAGACCACCAGCCGGAGGTTGGACTGGACGAAGGTCTGCTGGGCCCCCTCGCCCTGCAGGGTGGTCCGCCGCAGCTCCCGCTTCTTCGCCGGTGTCAGGCCCTTCGGCGCCGAGGCCAAGTGGGCATCTGCTTCCCGACCGGCCTCGATGGCCTGGGCCAGGCGGACCTCGTCGTCCTTGGTCAACAACGGATACTGGCCGATGTCGGTCAGGTACAACCGAACCAGATCTTCGTCGTCTCGTTCGAGGCGCTCCTTTGCCAACTTCACCGGGTCCTTCGTTTTCCCCACGACTGTGGGGGACGGCCAATCCTCGTCCAGCGCTACCGTCGTACCGGGTTTCGCTGATTCGGCTGTGGCTCTTTCGGGCGCAACGATTGCTGCCTTCGAAGTTTACCGGACGCGTCAAGCCCTCCGTACGTCATCGCTGGTCGCGGGGCACCTGGGCCGGGTCACTCCACCCGGCGCGACTCGGGGAGGGTGACCAGCCCCGACCGGGCACCGGCCGCCACCGCCGCCGCTTCG
The DNA here is from genome assembly GCA_035531955.1 of Acidimicrobiales bacterium. Classification (GTDB taxonomy): domain Bacteria; phylum Actinomycetota; class Acidimicrobiia; order Acidimicrobiales; family RAAP-2; genus Bog-756. Next base: position 3,405 of record DATKRZ010000037.1, read on the forward strand.
AGGCGCCCGAGGAACTCGTAGACGGCGGCGACGTCGTGGGGCCGGGTCACCAGGCGCTGGACGAGGCGCTCCCCCGCCCGCCAGTCGTCGATCTCATCGTTGAGCACCAGGCGCAGGGCCCGTCGGACGGGCCCGTCGGACACCTCGCCCGCCACCTGGAGATGGCGCTCGTAGGTGGTCACCAGCCGGGGGAGGACCACCCGGTAGAGGCCGGCCAGCCGGGGCAGGGCCCCAGGCGGTCCCGGCTCCCCGTCGGTGCCCTCGGGCCACGGCGGGCCCGGACCGCCCGTCGGTGACGGTTCGCCCGCCAGGGCGGCGAAGACGGCGGCACTCGGGGCGGACGGCACCGTCAGGGCGTCGGGGTCGGCGCCGTCCAGCACGGGAAGCCGTTCGGCCCACAGCTGGGCGTGCCAGGCGTGGCGCATGCTCTGGCCGTCGAGATGGACCTGGACGGCCGGGATGGGCACGTCCGTCACCCACTCGCCGAGGGCCCGGTAGAGCGCACCCTCGATCCACCGGTACTCTCCGACGAGCGCCGCCGTGGCCCCGTGCGGCAGCGGCAACCCCCCGGTGGGGCCTCCGGCGAGCTCAGACAACGGCCGGCCTCTCCCCGCTCGGTTCGACGGACGGGCGAGCCGGGCCGGCCGGACCCGACCGGTAGTGATTGGTGATGGGCATCCTGCGATCCTTGCCGAACGCCTTGCCGGAGATCCGGACCCCGGGTGGCATCTGGCGGCGCTTGTACTCCGCCCGGTCCACCAACCCGACCACCCGGGCGACGGCATCGGGATCGAGCCCCGCGGCCACGAGCTCGTCCGGCGACCGGTCGCCCTCCACGTAGCCGGCCACCACCGGATCGAGGACCGAATAGGGCGGGAGCGACTCGTCGTCCCGCTGGCCGGGGCGCAGCTCGGCGGAAGGGGCCTTGGTCAGGACCGGCTCGGGGATCACATCGTTGCCCTCCCGTCGGTTGCGGTAGCGGCACAACCCATAGACCAGGGTCTTCGGTACGTCCTTGATCACCGCGAACCCCCCGGCCGAGTCGCCGTACAGGGTCGAGTAGCCGGTGGCCATCTCGCTCTTGTTGCCGGTGGTGAGGACGATCCAGCCGTTGGCGTTGGACAGGGCCATGAGCAGCGTCCCTCGGATGCGCGACTGCAGGTTCTCGTCGGTCAGGCCGGCCGGCTCCCCTCCCAGCAGGGGGGCGAGGGTGGCGGACAGGGCGCGGTGGGCCTCCTCGATGCCCAGGGAGGCGATGTCGACTCCAAGGTTGGCCGCCAGGGTCACCGCGTCGGCGACCGAGCCGTCGCTCGAGTAGCGCGACGGCATGGTCACGCCGTGCACGTGGCCGGGTCCCAGGGCGTCCACGGCGACGGCCGCCACCAGCGACGAGTCGATCCCCCCCGAGAGCCCGACGACCGCGTCGGTGAAGCCGTTCTTGGCCACGTAGTCCCGGGTCCCGAGCACCAGGGCCTCGTAGACCTCGGCCTCCGGGCCGAGGGCCGGTGCCACCGGATCGGCCACGGGGGCGTCCGCCGTCCGCCGGGACCGGGTGGACACCGTGGCCGACGTCCCGTCCGAGACGGGGCCCGGGTCGACGTCCAGATCGACCAGCAGCACCTCCTCGACGAACTGGCCGGCCGAGGCCACGACCGTGCCGCCTGGGTCCATCACCAGGGACGCCCCGTCGAAGACGAGCTCGTCCTGGCCGCCCACCTGGTTCACGTAGACGACCGTGCAGCCCGTCTCGGCCACCCGGTCGGCCAGCACCTCCAGCCGCTCGCTCCGACGCCCCCGCGAGTAGGGGGAGGCGTTGAGGTTGACCAACAGGCGCGCCCCGGCACCGGCCTGGTCGGCCATCGGCCCCCCGGCGAACCACATGTCCTCGCAGATGGTGATCCCGACCGGCACCCCGGCCACCACGTACCGGGCCGGCGGCCCGGTCCCCGGGGTGAACCACCGCTGCTCGTCGAAGACCCCGTAGTTGGGCAGCAGCCGCTTGGCGTAGCGACCGACCACCCGGCCCCCGGCACAGAGCGCCGCCGCGTTGACCAGCCTCCCCGACCGGTCGGTGTCCACGTAGCCCACGACCGCGGCACAGGGGCCGCTGGCGGCGGCGATCCGGGCGAACACGGCCTGGTTGTCGGCGATGAACGCGGGCCGGCCGAGCAGGTCCTCGGGCGGGTACCCGGTCACGGTGAGCTCCGGGAAGACGGCCAGGTCGGCCCCGGCGCCCTCGGCCTCGGCCAACGCCACGAGGATGCGCCCGGCGTTGCCGTCGAGGTCGCCCACCACGGTGTTGATCTGGCAGGCGGCCACCCGCACTCGAGCCATCCGGGCAGCCTACCGGTGACCCTGCCTGGCCTTTCATGCCCCGACGGTGCCGTCCCCGACCCCTCCCGGCCGGGCCGGAGCGTGGGGGCCAGTTCACGCGGCGTTCACATCGGGGTAACGGCTGGGAAACGGCCCCCTGGCATAGTGGGCGCGTCCGTCGGACCCCACCCCCCGTGCCGCGGCCCGGAGCGTTCGGGTGGCGCCCGCCCCGCTCAGTGGTGGGACTATGGAACGGGTCGGTGGCGTGGTAGAAAACCGAACGACAGAGGGAGAGCACGTGCCTTACCAAGCTGAGTACATCTGGATCGACGGGACCGAGCCTTCGCCGCTCCTGCGGTCCAAGACCAAGATCGTGGCCGACGGCCAGGAGCCAGGCATCTGGGGATTCGACGGATCCAGCACCAACCAGGCCCTGGGGCACGACTCGGACTGCGTGCTCCGCCCGGTGTTCAGCTGCCCCGACCCGCTGCGGGGCCCCGACGACAAGCTGGTCATGTGCGAAGTTGAGCTCACCGACTTCAGCCCCCACCCCACCAATACCCGGGCCCGGTTGCGCGAGGTGGCCGAGAAGTACGCCGACCACGAGCCGCTGTTCGGCATCGAGCAGGAGTACACCTTCTTCAAGGACGGCCGTCCGCTCGGGTGGCCGTCCTCGGGCTACCCGGCTCCCCAGGGGCCCTACTACTGCGGGGTGGGCGGCGACAAGATGCCCGGCCGCGAGATCGTCGAGCTGCACACTGCAGCCTGCATCGACGCCGGGATCGGCATCGAGGGCACCAACGCCGAGGTGATGATGGGCCAGTGGGAGTTCCAGGTGGGCGTGCTCTCGCCGCTGGACATCTCCGACCACCTGTGGGTGGCCCGGTGGCTGCTGTTCCGGATCGCCGAGGACTTCGACGTCTTCGCCACCTTGGAGCCGAAGCCGATCATGGGCGACTGGAACGGGGCCGGGGCCCACACCAACTTCTCCACCAAGGCCATGCGCGAGGAGGGCGGCTGGGACGCCATCATCGCCGGGTGCGAGGCCATCGGCAAGCGGATCGACGAGCACATCGCCGTCTACGGCGTGGGCATCGAGACCCGCCTGACCGGGGCCCACGAGACCGAGCACTTCACCAAGTTCAGCTACGGCACCTCGGACCGGGGCGCCTCCATCCGCATCCCCTGGGCCGTGGCCAAGGCCAAGCGCGGATGGCTCGAGGACCGGCGACCCAACGCCAACATGGACCCCTACCAGGTGACCGCGGTGATGGTCGAGACGGTCTGCGGCGCCGCCGCCGAGAGCTGACCGGGAGACGCACCCGGGCCGGGGCGCCGACGCCGGCCCTCCCCGCCGTGTGAGGGTGCCCGGAGGACGAACCCGCTCCGGCCTGCGACAATAGTCCCATCGACCCCGACCACCCCCAGACCGCCGCCCCGCACCGCCGGGAGGTTCCCGATCCCATGAGGAGCCAAGAGGAGTACGTCCTCCGGACGGTCGAGGAACGCGGCATCAGGTTCGTCCAACTGTGGTTCACCGACGTGCTCGGCACTCCCAAGACGTTCAGCATCACCCCGGCCGAGTTGGAGAACGCCCTCGACGAGGGCATGACCTTCGACGGGTCGGCCATCGACGGCTTCAGCCGGGTCCAGGAGAGCGACGTGCTGGCTCGGCCCGACGCCAACACCTTCCAACTGCTCCCCTGGCACGGGCACGGCCAGGCCGGCTTCAACGGCGAGAACACCCAGACCCAGGTGGCCCGGGTGTTCTGCGACGTCGTCGACCTCGACGGCTCCCCCTTCCAGGGTGATCCCCGCCACGTGCTGCGCCGCAGCCTCGACCGGGCCCACGACCGGGGGTTCACCTTCTACGCCGCGCCGGAGATCGAGTACTTCTACTTCGCCGATGCCGATCCCTCCCACCCCCCGGAGGCACTGGACAGCGGGTCGTACTTCGAGCTGACCGTGGCCGACCGGGCCAGCGACATCCGCCAGCGCACGGTGCTGACCCTGGAGGAGATGGGCATCCCGGTCGAGCACGCCCAGCACGAGGATGCGCCCAGCCAGCACGAGATCGACCTCCGCTACACCGACGCCCTGACCATGGCCGACACGGTCATGACCGTGCGGCTGGTGGTCAAGGAGATGGCGCGCCAGCAGGGCGTGTTCGCCAGCTTCATGCCCAAGCCCCTCGCCGGCGTGCAGGGCTCGGGGATGCACACCCACATGTCCCTCTTCCGCGACGACGCCAACGCCTTCGTGGACCCCGAACGGGCCGGTGGGCTCTCCGAGGTGGCCGAGGGTTTCATCGCCGGACTGCTGCGCCACGCCCCCGAGATCACGGCCGTGACCAACCAGTGGGTGAACTCCTACAAGCGGCTGGTCTCCGGTTACGAAGCGCCCATACACGTGTCGTGGGCCCGCAACAACCGATCGGCGCTGGTGCGGGTGCCGGTGGTGAAGCCGGGCAAGTTCGAGTCCACCCGGATCGAGTACCGGTCCCCGGACAGCGCCTGCAACCCCTACCTCGCCTTCGCCGTCATCCTGGCCGCCGGCCTCCAGGGCATCGAGAAGGGCTACGGGCTCCCGTCCGAGGCCGACGCCAACCTCTTCGCCCTCAGTCCCGAGGAGCTGGCCGCCAAGGGGATCCTGCATCTTCCCGGCAGCCTCAACGAGGCCCTCGGCCTGATGGAGTCATCCGAGCTGCTGGCCACCACCCTGGGCGAGCACGTCTTCGAGTGGTTCATCCGCAACAAGCGGGCCGAGTGGGCCGAGTACAAGGCCCACGTGACCCAGTTCGAGCTCGACCAGTACCTCCCGCAGCTGTAGTCGGGAACTGGGCGACCGGGCCGCATCTCCAGAGGAGGGGGAGGACGACAATGGAGCCGCTGCTGTGCTTCCCCGCTGCGCCGCCGACGGCGGTGACCGCCGTGCTCGACCGCGCCGGCTACCCGTGGCGGGGCGTCGACACGCCCGAGACGGCCGAGTCCGAAGAGCCCGAGGACGGCTGGTCGGGGGCGGTCGTGTCCAGCGCCGACGACCCCGTCGGCGCCTTCTCCCTCTGTCGGCACCTGCGCAAGCGCGAGGTTCCACTGGCGCCGGTGATGGTGGTCGTCCCCCTCGGCCAGCTCGGTGAGCTCGAGCTCCGGGAGGACCTGTTCGACGACCTCTGCCTCGAGCCGGTCAACTCCGACGAGTTCACCGTCCGGATGGCCCACCTGTTCTGGAGGACCGGACGGGGGCTGCGGCCGGATCTCCTCGAGCACGGCCCCCTGGTGCTCAACCTCGAGACCTACCAGGCGGCGGTGACCGGCCGGGTGCTGGACCTCACCTACATGGAGTACGAGCTCCTGCGCTTCCTGGCGGCGCGCCCGGGCAAGGTGTTCACCCGCGAGACGCTCCTCAGCCGGGTGTGGGGCTACGAGTACTACGGGGGCGCCCGGACCGTCGACGTCCACGTGCGGCGCTTGCGGGCCAAGCTGGGAGAGGAGCACGCCCATCTCATCCAGACGGTGAGGTCGGTGGGCTACCGGTTCGGTCAGACCAGCTGGGCCCCCTGACCGCCGCCGGCGGCGATCAGGTGGCCAGATAGGCCCACAGCTCGACCTCCACCGCCGCCGCCATCGGGAGCCCGGCCACCCCCACCACCGAGCGGGCCGGCCGGTGGTCCCCGAAGAAGGCTGCGTACGTCTCGTTGACGGCGGCGTAGTCATCCATGTCGGCCACGAAGACGGTCGTCTTGACCACCTGGGCGGGAGTGGCCCCGTGGTCCCGCAACAGCCGGTCGGCATTGGACAGGGCCTGGGCCAGTTGGGCTGGCGCTCCCCCCTCCACCAGCGCCGGAGGGCCGGGCGGGACCGCATCGGCCCCGCCCGCAGACAGACCGAGCTGGCCCGAGCAGATCAACCAGGGGCCTGCCCGGACGATGGGGGTGTAGGGACCGACGGGCGTGCTCATCGCTGTTCCTCCGCGGGGGACGGGCTCAGTGGACGGAGGGTCAGCCTACGGGCCGGCCCGGGCCAGGCGCCGCTCCTCAGCGCCCCCGCCCACCGGCACGGTCGGTGGGCCACTCGGGAGGGAGGCCGTCGGCCAGCCACCGGGCCGCGGCCACCGCCGCGAACACGGCGTCGGATCCGTTGACCGGAGGACGGTCGGATCCCGGCACGACGGTCACGGTCACCGGGGGCATGGCCCGGGCCTGGAGGATCCCGAAGGACCGGACGGTGAGGTCGCGCACCGCCCCCCGGTCGTCCACGGCGACCCCCTCGGAACGGACCCACCCGAGCGCCTGGTGGGCGGCCCCGAGGCAGTAGGAGCGCAGCACCACCTCGTCGAGCACCCCTCCGGCGTCGACGGTCACCTCGATGGAACCGTCGGGCCGGCACCGGGCCCCGGCCCGGCCGCCGGACGGGGACACGACCTCGACGGGCACGTCATAGCGGGCCCCGGCCCCGCCTCCCACCGTGGAGCCGGCGACCCGGGCGCAGACAGCCAGCACCGCGGCCTCGGCCCAGACCGCGCCCCTGAGATCGAAGGAGATCGGGGGGGCGGTCGCCAGCGGAACCCGCTCGAGTGCCAGGCCGGGGGCGACCGCCGACACCTGGGCGGTGACCCGTTCCCACCCGTCGTCGGCGGCGGCGCCGGGGGGGACCGCCACCCGCAGCACCCCCGACCCCTCGGGGTCGGCGCCGCCGGCCACCGGCGGGCGCTTGGGGCCGAAGCGCACCACGTCCTCGCGGGACCACAGGACCCGCACCGGGCGGTCGTGCTCGTCGGCCAGGCGGCGGGCGTCGGCGGGGACCGGCGAGTGCAGCTTCCCCCCGAAGGCCCCCCCATTCCCGTGAGGCGATGCCGGCGTTCTCCCCGGGGCGCACCACGAGGCGTCGGGCTCGAGGTACGCCGGCTCGACCCAGGTGGTACGCAGGGTCAGCGCCCAGGTGCCGGGTGGCACCGCCACCGGGTGGTCCAGGGCCAGACCGCTGCTCCGTCCCTGCACCTTGCCGGCGCGGGCCCGGGCCGCGGCCACCGACTCGGCCGTCACGTACCCCCCCGACTGGTCCGGGACCGCCACCAGCGCATCCGGCGGGGCGGTGTCGTCGGCGAAACGGGCCCGGCCGAGGACGACGGTGGGGCCGACCATCTGGGGCACCCCCCCTTCGAGGCCGGCCCGGACGGCGGCCTGCTCCGGATCGCGGTCCGGGTGGGCCTCCTCCCCGAGATCCTCGTCCCCGCCGAGCACCCGGAGGGCGGCCTCGCCGATGCTCTGCCACCCGGTGCACCGGCAGAGGTGGGCCACGAGGGCCCGATCGATGTCGCCAATCGGCACGCCCGGTCCGGAGCCGACCCGATGGGGGGGCGACGGACCCGGACCGAGGGCGGCGAGCCGCATCACGATGCCCGGGGTGCAGAATCCGCACTGGCTGCCTCCGCTGGCCACCAGCGCCCGGGCCCACCGGTCGCGCTCGGCCGGGGCCAGCCCCTCGAGCGTGGTCACCCGGCGGCCGTCGAGCCGCCGGACCGGGGTCACGCACGAGACCCGGGGGGCACCGTCGACCCAGACCGTGCAGCACCCGCACTGGCCCTGGGGGCTGCACCCGTCCTTCACCGACCGGATGCCGGCCTGGTCGCGCAGGACGTCGAGGAGGGACGACCCCTCGTCGGCTACTTCGAGGTCGGAGCCGTCGACGCAGAGCCGGATCAGCGGATCAGCGGATCAGCTGAACGAGGAGCCGCAGCCACAGGTGCGGCTGGCGTTGGGGTTGGTGACGTGGAACCCGGCGCCCTGCAGGCCGTCGCTGTAGTCGAGCGTCGATCCCTTCAACAGGTCCGCGCTCTCCGGGTCGACGACGACCTTGACCGTGCCGAACTCGCGGACCACGTCGTCGTCGGCCACGTCGGCGTCGAAGAACATCTCGTAGCTGAAGCCCGAGCACCCGCCCGGGCGCACCGCCACCCGCAGGGCCAGCCCGTCGGTGTCCTCCTGGGCCAGCAGCTCGGCCACCTTGGTGGCCGCGCCCTCAGTGAGGTCGACCGGATTCGGCCTCTTCCCGATGCTGACGTTCTGCATGGTGGCACTCATCGGCGCTCCTCCTGGTCACAATCCTGGTCACGAAACCCGACTGGCGAATCGGCGACATCGAACGGGCCCGGCCCTGCACCGGGCACGGGCGCCCGTGGTGTCGGCACCAATCGTACCCGCGCCCGGGGCCTTCCGGTACGTCCCCGGGGTGCCGCCGCAGGGTCGCCGGGTAGAATTGCCCGAGTGACCAGGTCCGACACTTCCACCACCGGCGGGGCCGCCCACGCCGGGGGACTCTCTGAGGAATCGGTCCGAAACGCCCTCCGGGGCGTGATCGACCCCGAGTTGGGCGCCGACATCGTCGAGCTGGGCATGGTCACCGCCGTGCGCATCGCCGAGGGCGGGGACGTGGGGGTCGAGGTCGCCCTCACCGTGGCCGGCTGTCCCCTCCGAACCCAGATCGAGAGCGATGTGGAGACCCGGGTGGCGGCGGTGCCCGGCGTCCGGACCGTGACGGTGGGCACCGGGGTCATGGACGCCGAGCAGCGCAAGGCGGTGATGGCCAGGGCGCGGCTCTCGGCCCGGGACCCCGCACCCGACACCGATATCCCGGATTCGGCCCGGGTCATCGCCGTGGCCTCGGGCAAGGGCGGGGTCGGGAAGAGCTCGATCACCGTCAACCTGGCCGTGGCCATGGCCCGCCGGGGCTTGACCATCGGCGTCCTCGACGCCGACATCTGGGGATTCTCCATCCCTCGCCTGCTCGGGATGCAGGGGGAGGTGGAAGCGCGGGACAAGAAGATGGTGCCCCTGGAACGCCGGGTGGGAGACGGCGTGCTCCGGGTGCTGTCCATGGGATTCCTGTCCGACGAGGACAACGCCATCATGTGGCGGGGCCTCATCCTCAACCGGGCGGTGCAGCAGTTCCTCGAGGACGTGCACTGGGGAGATCTCGACTACCTGCTGATCGACATGCCCCCGGGCACCGGTGACATCCAGATGGGCCTGGCCCGGATGCTGCCCCGCACCGAGGTGATCGTGGTGACCACCCCTCCCGTGGCCGCCCAGAAGGTGGCGGCCCGGACGGCCGACATGGCCCGGAAGGGCTACCTGCGGGTGGCCGGGGTGATCGAGAACATGAGCGACTTCACCTGTGAGCACGGCACCTCCTACACCCTGTTCGGGTCGGGGGGCGGCGCCCGCCTCGCCTCCGACGTGGGCGTGCCGCTGATCGGGCAGATCCCCCTCCACCCGTCGGTGGCCGCCGGGGGGGACGCCGGGACCCCGGTGGCCCTCGACGTCCGGCAGCCCCTGGCCGAGGTGTTCGACCGCCTCGCCGAGGCTGTGACCACCACGATCGCTCCGAGGGTGGCGATGGACGGGTGCTCCGTGCGGCTCCTCGAACAGTTGGAGTCCGCGGTGGCACAGGGCACCGGGGACTCGGGCTGACGGACCGCCCGGCCCTCAGGCCGTACCCGCCTTGGGACCCCACGCCTGCCGGGCCGCATGGGACAGGTCGTCGTCGACAGCCGGGCCGGAGGCCGTCCGGTCGGCCAGCGCCTCCTCGTAGCCCGGATCCCCGGGACGGAGTACCAGCAGGTGCCCGTCCTCGAAGAGGACGACGGGCAGCACGGTGGGCACGTCGGTGACCTGACGGGCCCAGGCCATCACCTCGCCGGTCGAACGGAACGGCTCGAGGCTCCGGAGATTGGCCATCGTCGGCGGCAGGAGCTCGATGTCACCGGCGGCCTGGCGAGCCAGCGCGTCCTGCGGCCGGACCCAGATGGTGGCGATGGTCTCGGCGTCGTCATGCCGCGCCACCTGGCCGGGCGGGGCCGCGGTGATGAAGAACCGGGTGTCGTACCGCCTCGGTGCCAGCTCGGGCGTGATCCAGTGGCTCACGTAGTGGAGGTTGTCCGCCGCCAGCACCAGGCCTTCCTCCTCGCAGACGTCGAGCAGCCGGGTGGTCCCGTCGTTGACCGCCTCGCGGTGGGCGGCGAACCGCCCGGCCAGGTCGGGGTGGCGGGTGTCGAGCAGCTCCCCGTCAGGATGGCCGCCCCCGCTCCGTTGGGCGAGCATGACCCCGGCCTCCTCGAAGCACTCCCGCAGGGCCGCCACCCAGAAGGCCAACCCGCCGGACTCGAGGCCAAGGATTTCACTGGCCTCGGCGTCGGTCAGTCCCCGGCACAGCGCCTCGGCCTCCGGTCCCCGGTCCTCGGGATCCACCGACCCGCCGGGGAACACGTAGGCGCCGGCCACGAACTCCGAGGCCAGGTTCCGACGGAGCATGCACACCTCGATGCCCGGCCGGTCCTCGATGCCTGGCACGTCGCCCCCACCCCGGGCGTCACGTACCAACATCACCGTGGCCGCGTCGCGGAGGGGCGCACTCATGGCCAGAGGCTACCGCCCGACCGTCCGGGGATCAGGCAGAGCCGGCCACGGATCGGGGGGTGAGCGCGCCCGAATCGACGAGGGCGCTGATGGCCAGCTCGCCGAAGCGGGTGGGATCGGCGATGAGCCAGGCATGGGAGCCGTCGACCACCACCCCGTCCACACCGGCAGCGTGGCGGAAATCATCGAACGCCGAACGCGGCACCAGCCGGTCGCGGTCCGACCACACCACGGTGACCGGGATGCCCCACCGGGCGATCGAGCCCACCTCGCGGACCAGGTCGGCCCGCCGGATGAACTCACCGGTGCGGAACATCCCGAGGGGGTTCCCCAACAGGTTGGGGATGAAGTCCTCCAACAGGGTGGGGAGCAGGCGGAGCCGCCCGGGGGAGCCGAGCAGGTCGGTGCTGAAGTGGCGCCCCCAGTCCCACGCCGGACGCTGCACCATGGTGCGGACCTCATCGGGGAACAGTGCCCAGGTGGGGCTGCCGACGGCGTTGGCCAGCAACAGGGCCGAGGCCCGCCAGGGCTGCTCGTAGACGAAGGCGGCGGCCACGCCGCCGCCGAACGAGTGTCCGGCCACCAGTGCCACCCCGTCGACGCCGACGGCATCGAGGAACTTCCCGACCCATGCCCCGTACCCGGCGAAGGTGCGCTGCTCGGCCGGCAGCTCGCCGGTCCCCCCGAACCCGGGCAGGGCGGGGGCGAAGACACGGCACCCGGCCCTGGCCATGGCTTCGATGGGCCGCCGGTAGGCATGGGGCCGGAGGCCCCAGCCGTGGAGGAACAGCGCCGGGGGGCCGACGCCGGTCACGCCGTACCTGACCCGGTGCCCCAAGATGTCGGCGGCCTCCCAGACCAACTCCCCCGCCGCCCCCGACTGATCCGTGTCCACCGCCCGATCGGGTTCGTGGCGCCCCCTGGCTTCTCCCGACATGGCCGCTCAGTGTAGGGCTCAACCCGGGCGTGGGTCCGGCTCATCCACCCACCGCGGCCGGACGGGCACCGAGCGTGCCCACCGGTCGGTTCCCGTCGCCCGGGCACGCCGACGCCGCCCGACCACCCGCCCCGGGGCTGACCAGTTACGCTCACAGCGATCGACTGACGAATCGGGGACCACCGAACCATGGCTCAGGATCAGAACAAGGCTCGAACCGGGGGGAACAAGCCGAAACCGGCCAACCGCCCCGGCCCGGCGAGCCAGAGCGCCAAGGACCGGAGCCGGGCCCAGAGCCGGCCGGTGTCCGGCAAGGCCCCGGCCGGGAAGGCCGCCAGGGCGGGGGGCGGGAAGGGCGGGAACACCCCCCGTCCGGGGAGCCGGCCGGTGCCGACGCCCAAACCTCGCGGGCTGTCAGGCGCGGTGGTGGCCTGGGGTGCGGTCGGACTGGTCATCGTGATCGTGGCCGTGCTGGTCATCGTGAAGCTGGCCGGCAACAGCGCGACCTCGACGACCGACTTCACCCCGGTCACCCCGGCCCCGGCGACGGTGGTGCACGACGTGACCAACATCCCGACGTCGGTCTACAACAAAGTCGGCATCACCTCGCCCCAGGTGCCGGTATCGCCGCCCACCGTCCTGACCGGTCAGCCGCCCCTGACCCTCGCCGGCCGGACACCCGCCATGCTCTACTACGGCGCCGAGTACTGTCCCTACTGCGCGGCTGAGCGCTGGGCGATGACCGTGGCCCTCTCCCGGTTCGGCACGTGGTCCGACCTCAAGACCACTGCCTCGTCCCACACGGACATCTATGCCGCCACCAACACCTTCAGCTACTACGGGGCCACCTTCGCCAGCCCGTACCTGACCTTCAGCGGTGTGGAGCAGTACACCAACGTGCCCACGGCGACGGCGGGCGTCTACACCAATCTGGAGAATCCAACGACCGAAGAGCGCAACAACATCAAGACGTACAGCAGCTCGAAGTTCAACCCCAACGCCAGCACCAGCGGGGGGGTCTCCTTCCCATTCGTCAACATCAACAATGTGGCCCTCTTCTCGGGAGCCAGCTTCAGCCCCGGCGTCCTGGCCAACCTGTCGTGGACGGACATCGCCGGCGGGCTCAGTGACCCCACCAACCCGGCCACCCAGGCCATCGTGGCGACGTCGAACTACATGAGCGCGGCCATCTGCGCCAGCACCAAGGGAGCGCCGGCATCGGTGTGCGCCAGCTCCGGGGTCCAGGCTGCGGCCAAGGCCTTGAAGCTGAGCTGATCCTGGTACCCGGAGCGTCCGAGCATGCCCGCGCTGCGATGGCAGCCCATTGCCACCCTGCTCCTCGGCCTCGTCGGACTGGGGGTGTCGGTCTATCTGACCATCACCCACTTCGACACCCACGTGGCCCTGGCCTGTCCCCAGACGTCGACCTTCAACTGCGAGACCGTCACCACGAGCGCCCAGTCGCACATCGTCGGCATCCCGGTGGCGGTGCTCGGCCTGGCCTACTTCGTCCCGATGATCGCCCTCTGTCTCCCGGTCGCCTGGCGGTCGGGCGACCGGCGGGTGCATCTCGCCCGGTTGGCCCTTTCGGTCACCGGCGTGGCCATGATCATCTACCTGATCATCGCCGAGCTCTTCCTCATCAAGGCGATCTGCCTGTGGTGCTCGTCGGTGCACGTGATCACCTTCATCCTCTTCGTGATCATCGTCACCGCCTCCCCGGTCGTCCTCGCTCCCGGGTACGGGCCACAGCCAGTGGACGGCGATGACCGCCGGCTCGAAGCGGGGTAGCCGGAGCCGGGGGCGGAGCTCGTGAGCGGCCCGGAGCCGGCCGGGCCGGCAGGCGGCCGGGGGCTGGTCGGGTCGGACGAAGATCCGGACGAGCCCCACCCGCGGAACCGCACCCGCCGGTTCGCCTGGGGTGCCGTCGTGGTCCTGCTGGTCGGGGTGATCGGCCTCGTGGTCTACGCCCTGACCCGGACGACCCCCATCCCGCGGACGGTGGACCGGTCGATGACCGCGGACGACGTGGTGTCGGCCGTCAGCAAGGTCCCGCCCGCGGTCTTCGATGCGGTCGGGGTGAGCTCGCCCGGGGCCCAGTTGGTCCCCCCCACCGTCATCGTCGGCCAACCCCCCCTCCAGCTCTCGGGCAGGCCCGAGGTCCTCTACGTCGGGGCGGAGTTCTGCCCGTTCTGCGGATCGGAGCGGTGGGCGCTGATCGTGGCGCTCTCCCGCTTCGGGCACTTCTCGGCGCTCCGCAACATGCAGTCCGCCCCGAGCTCCGTCTTCCCCGGCATCCAGACCTTCAGCTTCGTGGGGACGTCGTACACCAGCCGGTACGTCGCTTTTTCGGGAGTCGAGCTCTACTCCGACGCGGTCAACGACAACGGAGCCTTCACCCGCATCGCCCGGCTCAGTCCGTCCCAGTCGGCGCTGGTCAGCCGCTACGGGTCCCCGGGACCGCAGGGAGCGTCCCCGGGTTCCCTTCCCTTCGTCGACATCGGTAACCGGATGGTGGCATCCACCTCCGGCTTCAGCCCCGCGGTGATTTTCCGCCAGCCACAGGCGGCCATCGCCGACGAACTGAGCCAGTCCGGGACGGTCACCGGGCAAGCCATCGTGGCCTCGGCCAACTATCTGACCGCCGGGATCTGCGAAGCCACCGCCCAACAGCCCGGTTCGGTCTGCTCGAGCAAGGGTGTCCGTGCCGCGGCACAGGCCCTCGGCCTGACCTGAGTCCGATTCAGTACGGACCGGCAGGGGCCGGCACCGGGAACGTCAGCCGGCCCGCCGGTCGGTCATCTGCTTGCGCTCCATCTCGTTCAGCCCGCCCCAGATCCCGTGGGGCTCATGGATGCGGATTGCGTAGTCGAGGCATTCGGCCCGCACGGTGCACGATCGACAGATCGCCTTGGCCCGGTCCTCCCGCTGAAGCTTCTCGTCTTTGCGTTCGGCATGGGCGGGCGGAAAGAAGACTTCCGCCTGAGGCCCTCGGCATGACGCCTTGAGCTGCCAGGTATCAACAGCCTGCTCCACAGTGCCCAGCTCCCCCTGTCGCAATCTGACTCCTCGCAAAGGGAACGTACTCGCACCTGTGACCGGAAACAAGGGGTCTGACCAGGATTTTCCGCCGATCCTCCCCTTCAGGCCGGGCAAATTGGCGCCTACGGGGCGGGATCGGCGGGCCCGAGGCTCCGGGAGCGGGCCGGGCCGGACCCGGACACTACGCTCCACTAGGTCATGGACGTCAGCGCCTTCTGTAGCCAGAGCCGGGTCCTCATCGTGGCCGGCAAGGGTGGCGTGGGCAAGACGACCATGGTGGCCGCTATGGCCCACATGGCCGCCCAGGCCGGGCTGTCGGTGCTGGTGGTCGAGCTCGAAGGCCGTCCGGGGGTCTCGACCGCCTTCGGAAGCGACGTCCCTCTCGATTATGCGGGGTCGGTGCTGAAGGCCGCGGGCGCCGAGGCGATCGGCGAGGCCGACGCCCGCCGCAGCGCCACCATTCCACCCGGGACCGTGCAGGCCCGGACCATCACCCCTGATGACGCGCTGCTCGAGTACCTGGGCGACCACGGTCTGCGGCGGGTCTCCAAGAGGCTGATGTCCTCGGGGATCGTCGATCTCGTGGCCGGGGCCATCCCCGGGATCCGGGACGTGCTGGTGCTGGGGAAGATCAAGCAGATCGAGCGCGGGCGGACTGCCGACCTCGTGTTGGTGGACGCCCCGGCCACCGGCCACACCATGACCTTCCTCTCGTCGGCGGGGGGCCTCCTCGACGCCGCTCGGGGCGGTCCGATACGGGCGCAGGCCGCCGATGTGGTCGAGCTGCTGTCCGATCCGGCGAGGTGCCAGGTCGCCCTGGTCACCCTGCCCGAGGAGATGCCGGTCAACGAGCTGATCGAGGCCGCCTACCAGCTCGAGGACGAGGTGGGCATCGCCCTCGGACCGGTGATCATCAACGGCTGCTACCCCCACCGGGACGGGTTGGCCACGACAGCCGCCGACGCGGTCTCCTCGGCAGGTCTGAGCCTCGGCCCTGATCTGGTGGCCGCACTGGAGGCGGCCCGGTGCTTCCGGCTCACCCGTCAAGAGCTGCAGGCGGACCAGCTGTCGCGCCTGGCCCGGGAGCTCCCCCTGCCCCAGCTGCGGGTCCCCTACCTCTTCACCGCCTCGATCGGCCCGCCGGAACTCGACCAGCTGACCGACGCCCTGGCTGCCGGAGTCCGGGCCCTGCCAGATCGCGCCGGGGTCCGGTCGTGACCACCGCGATGACAACGGACACGATGGTGCTCGACCGGTCCATCATCATCTGCTGCGGCTCGGGCGGCGTGGGCAAGACGACCATCGCCGCCGCCTTGGCGCTGCAGGCTGCCCGCCTGGGTCGCACCGCATGCGTGGTCACCATCGACCCGGCCCGGAGGCTGGCCAACTCGCTAGGCCTCGATGCGCTCTCCAACCGTCCCACCCGGATCGAAGGCCCGTGGCCCGGTGAGCTCCACGCCATGATGCTCGATCCGAAGCGGACCTTCGACGACCTGGTGGCGCGGTACTCGGACACGGCCGAGCAGGCGGAGGACATCAAGGTCAACCGCATCTACCGCAATCTCACCGGCACCCTCTCGGGCACCCAGGAGTACATGGCCATGGAGAAGCTCTACGAACTGGTCGAAGAGGGTGGATTCGACCTGGTGGTGGTGGACACCCCTCCGACCCGCAATGCGCTCGACTTCCTCGACGCCCCGCGCCGGCTGACCCGCTTCCTGGAGAACCGGCTGTTCCAGGCCCTGATGATGCCCACCCGGGCCGGGCTCCGGATCATGGGGATGGCCGCCCACGCGTTGCTGCGCACCATCTCCAAGGTGGCCGGGGCGGACATCGTGGCCGACGCGGTGGCCTTCTTCCAGGCCTTCGAAGGGATGGAGGAGGGGTTCCGGGCACGGGCGGCACGGGTGCGCGAGCTGCTGGCCCAGGCGGAGACGGCCTTCGTGCTGGTGGCCTCGCCCCGACCGGACTCCGTCGACGAGGCGGTCCACTTCGCCGGCAAGCTGGCCGAGTCCGACCTCTCGGTCACCGCCCTGGTGGTGAACCGGGTGCAGCCGCGTTTTGCCGACGACTCCCAACTGGCCGCCTTGGCCGCCCGGGTGGGCGGGGGAACCGACCAGGAACTGGACGAATTGGTGGAGAACCTCCGCGGCTACACCGCCGCCTCCGACCGCGAGGAGCAGGCCTATATGGACCTGGTGTCCAAAGTGGCCCCGGCCCCCGTCACCCGGGTACCCCTGTTGAACACCGACGTCCACGATCTCCACAACCTGGCCACCATCGCCGACCTGCTCTCCGGTGGTGCGGGCCCGGCCACGGAACCGTCGGGCGGCCCATCGGGGGGACCTTCGGGAGGGCGCTAACCTGACGGGCGTGCCGACCATCCTCGTGGCCAGCGACGCCCCTTCGGTCCGCGCTGAGGTGGCCGCCATCGCCGGACGCCCGGACGTCGTCATCCGGGAAGCCCGATCGGGGCCGGCGGTGATGGTCGAGGTGGCGCAGTCACTCCCCGACCTGCTCGTGGTCGACCTGCAGATGGGCAACATGGGCGGCATGGCCGTGTGCCTCGAACTCCGACTCGAGGCCTCGTACGGCAGCCTCGGGCACGTGCCCGTGCTCATGCTGCTCGACCGTCGACCCGACGTGTTCCTCGCCCGCCGGTCAGGAGCTGAAGGCTGGGTGGTGAAGCCGCTCGACCCCATCCGCCTCCGCCGGGCCGTGACCTCACTCCTCGATGGCGGCTCCTACTACGACGATTCCTATCAACCGCTTTCCGTCGTGTCCACGCCCGCAGCCGCCGGCGCCTGACTGCGCCGTCGGATCCAGGCCATCGCCACCACCGTGTCCGCTCTTCGACATCGCGGAGAGGTCCGGCCCGAAGCCGGACCGGGGGGCGGGACATCACCGCGCCGGCGTGCCCGCGCCGGCAAGGAGCGGGGCGCCCGGGTCGGGGCGAGAGCGGACGGGGGGGCCGACGCCCAAGAACAGTTCATCATCGACGCCCTCAACGATCTGCACGACACCGTGGTCCGAGAGGTGATGACGCCCAGGGTGGACGTCGTCGCACTGTCCATCCCCCTCACCGTCGACGCGGTGACCCAGGCGGTGCGGGAGTCCGGCCACAGCTGCTTTCCGGTCTGCGGCGACAATCTGGACGACCTCATCGGCGTGCTCTTCGTCAACGACCTCTTCCGTGCCGGTTGGAAGGTGGGGGGGACCGGCCAGGACGATGGCGCCCCCGGCCGGCTGATCAGCGGAGCGCCCGACAGGGTGGACGACTTCTCGGGGCGGGCCGACGCCGAGGATCGACCGTCACCGGATCCGATCGACATCTCGCGCCGGCTCCGCCAGCCCTTCCTGGTCCCTGAGTCCCGTCTGGTGCTCGAGGTCCTGGCCGAGATGCGCCGGCAACGCCGCGCCTTCGCCGTGGTCGTGGACGAGCACGGCGGGGTCGAGGGCGTGCTGACCGTCAAGGACCTGCTGGGCGCCCTGGTCGGCGACCTTCCCGACGAGTTCGATCCTGACGACGAGCCCGACGTCGTGCGGGTAGACGGAAGCCGCTGGCTGGTGGACGGCCGGATGAGTGTGGACGATGTGAGGGACCGGCTCGACATCGACCTGCCCGAGGGGGAATACGTGACCCTGGGAGGATTCCTCTTTGACGGATTCGGGCACATCCCGACCGAAGGGGAGCTGCTCGCCGTCGACGGGTGGGAGCTCCGGGTCGCCGAGATGGACAAGCGCCGGATCGCCAAGGTCGTGGCCAAGAGGCCGGAGCCGGCCCACACCGCCAGCGAGGACGGTCCGGTGGACGCCGACCCAGGGACCGAGGGCACCGCCTTCGGGTAGCATTTTCCCTGATCCGGAACTGGTCGACGCACCGGTTCCGCTCAGCGGGCTGTGGCGCAGCTTGGTTAGCGCGCTGCGTTCGGGACGCAGAGGTCCCCGGTTCAAATCCGGGCAGCCCGACCACTGAGTGGTTGCAGGTCAGCGGGGGTTTAGGCCCTCGCTGGCTCGCGTCCGGAGGCCCCTCGGGCCTCTGAATTCGGCCGATTTGGCGCGTATTTGGCGCGAACGGATCCGGAACCGTCTCCGGGGAAGAACCGCTGCTCCAACCGGTCGGCTGCGGCGCGGTCAGTTTCAGCCGGTGATGCGGCCCGAAGGATCGACCCGAGAGCTGCTCGACGAGCTCGAGGTCGCACACAACCGGCCCCGGTCCTGTTCGACCTCGACGAGGACGCTGACGTCCACGCCCCCGGTCTGAGCGTCCTTGTGCTTGCGGAACGGACGACGGAGGCGTACGGGAGAGCAGGGGCCTGACCGGTTCGTGAGCGGGTGGATGTCCAATCTCCCGATGGAACTCCGGCCACGCCGGCGGGACCAGCCTCCGGCGCCCGCCGGCGTAGCCGCTACCAGTGCTCAGAGCCGGGCAGACGGAGGTCCGCCGAGTCACCGGACGGGGAGGTGTGTGAGGACTCCCTCTACGAAGATCCAGGAATCGCTCATATTCGATCTGATGCTCCGTTGTCCTGCCGCACGGCCACCTCGTGTCCGATTGCCCTTGGTGGCCGCTCCCTCAGCTTCCTTGGAGATCTCGGGGCTCTGCTGCAGCTCGGGCCTGGGGCGACAGCGCTCTGCCCGATCACATGGAAGCGGAGTGGTGCCCAGGTGGTGCGTCCCAATAGCGCGAATGCACGTAGGAAAGCGTCCACTACCGGACACGAGTGGGGCACCCCGACCGACCAGTCGCCAGATGCTTTCTGACGCGCATTGTGTACTACTCCTTGCGTTACTACTCAGAACGTACTATAACGTAGTCATGCCGAAAACGGGACGACCAAAGGGCCTGCGCCGAGTCAACGATCCGCCGCTCCTGATCCTGACGAGCCTCGCCGATGGGCCGAAGCACGGCTACGCACTAGCCCAGGACATCGGCGAGTTCGCCGGTGTCCAGCTCAGCCCCGGCGCCCTGTACGGCGCGATCGCTCGGTTGGAGGAGCGTGGTCTGATCGAAGCGCTGCCCGGGGTCGAACGGCGGCGCCCGTACCGGTTGACCGCCGCCGGCTCGGCCGAGCTGTCCGAAGCGATGCGTGACATGCGGCGGGTCGTCGATGTCGGCACCCTCCGACTCGGTCTGTTGCCGGGCAGGCTGGCGTGACGCACTCCAGCCCACAGCATCGCGGCGCTCTGAAGTGGTATCCCCGGATCTGGAGGGATAGGTACGGCGCCGACTTCGAACTGTTCCTCCAGGACCGCTACGGGGAGGAGTCGCTGCCGATGTCGGCTCAGCTCTCGATGGCGCGTTCCGGGACGGTGGAGCGCCTCCGATCCGGGGGAATCGTTGGCTGCACAGTCGACCCGGACACTCGAGTCCGAGGAGCGTCACTCTTGGTGCTGTGTGCGTGGGGCGTGTTCATCGTGGCCGGCTCGGCGTTCGCCAAGTACACGGAGCACTGGTCGCTTGCCACGCCACAGGTTGATCACTGGCTCCCAGCAGCGGCGATGGGCGCAGTCCAGGTGGCGGCCGCTGCCGGCATGCTCATCGTCGTCGTGGCCGCACTCATCAGCCTTCCGGCCTTGGTCGAGCTCGTCAGATCGGACGGTTGGAGCGAACTCTGGCCACTGGTACGGCCGGTCGTCCTCTCCGTGACCGTGGCGGGCGCAGTGTCGATCGGGATCGTCGCGTGGAAGGATCACCTCGGTCCCACCACCGACACGCCGTCGGGCCTGCGCATCGCAGGCGTGCTCGCAGGGCTGGTGGTGATCGGTGCTCTGGTCGTGACGTGCGGCACACTGCTCGCCATTGTCTATCGCCTTCGCTTCACGCCTCGAGTCACCCGGATCCTAGGCCTGCTCGCCGTGGTGATGGCGGCAGCACTCGTCGTGATCTTCGCCGGGGCCCTCACGTGGTGGATCTCCACCGCCCTCCACGCCCCTTGGTTCTTCGGAAGTCTCGTCCCGCGGTCCCCGGCCACACCGGCACCACTTGCCATGATCGTGCTGGGCCTGATGATGCTGTCGGGCCTTGTCCTGGCTGGAATCGGTGCTGTCCGTATCACCATGATGCGGAGCCACGTCGGCGGGACGGCTTGGCCGATGGCGTCCTGACCACACAGATCCACTCGCCGCAGTGCAGGCTCGAGGCTCGCCGACGGTTCGCCAACAAGATGAAGGAGAGCACGTGACCACGATCACCCTCGACGGTTTCGCCCGGTCGAACGCCGCCGACAGTGAGTGGGCCGTCGAGACCCATGGGCTGACCAAGCGGTTCAAGGACAACGTCGCCGTCGACGGAGTGGAACTGCTCGTCCCCCGGGGATGCGCATTCGGCTACCTCGGGCCCAACGGTGCCGGCAAGACGACCCTCATCCGGGTACTCCTGGGGCTGACCCACGCCGACGCCGGGTCGATGTCCCTGCTCGGCTATTCGGTACCCCAGCACCGGGACCGGGCGCTGGCCCGGATCGGCGCCATCGTCGACGAGCCCCGGTTCCACGGTCACCTCACCGGCCGCCAGAACCTGCAGATGCTGGCGGCTGCCCGGGAGCCGGCGGCCCGCGGACGCGTCGATGCTTCCCTTGACCGGATGGGCATGACCCAGCGGGCGAACGACAAGGTGTCGAAGTACTCGATGGGTATGCGCCAGCGCCTAGGTGTGGCCGCCTGCCTGCTCGGCGACCCGCAGCTTCTGATCCTCGACGAGCCGATGAACGGGCTCGACCCCGGCGGGATGCTCGAGATGCGCGAGATGATCACCTCGCTGGTGGCCGAGGGACGCACCGTGGTGCTCTCGTCCCACCTGTTGGACGAGGTCGAACGGACCTGTGCCGCCGTGGCAATCGTCGACCGGGGCAAGGTCATCCGGCAGGGCCCCATCGTTGGCCTGCTGGCGGACTCGGCGTTCGAACTGCAGATCGACTGCTCCACCCCCGACCGGGCCGGCGCACTGCTCGCCGGCACGCAGTGGGCACCTGGCGTTGCAATCGGCCCGGACGGACTCCGGGTGGGCCTCGCCCCCGGCACCGAGCGCCAGGTGGTGGCCGAGGTCAACCGGCTCCTGGTCGAGGGGGGAGTCTCCGTCTACCGGCTCCAGGAGGTCCACGCCTCGCTCGAGTCCTGGTTCCTCGAGGTCACCACCCGCCTGGGGGCGGACCAGTGAGCGTCTCCACCGTCGCCGACGCACCACCTCCCGCGCCGGCCGCGCCGGTGCCCGGTGGTCCGATCACCGACCATCGCGGGTCGTGGCTCCCCAATGGCGCCATGATCGCCACCCGGTTCATGGAACTCACCCGCCGCCGCGGACTGATGGCGGCGCTGATCCTCGTGAACATCGGCATCCCCGTGGTGTTCCTCGCCATCCGGCTCATCGCCCACGCCGTGGCCCCCCACTCGTATGGGCCGGCCGGCGGCTACGACATCTTCTCCGCCATGGTGGCCGGGGAGCTCTTCATCTTCGGCTTCATCGTGGCGGCGACCCTCGGCTGCACGGCAGGGTCGGTCGACCTGACCGAGGGCATGTTCCGCCACCTGGTGGTGACCGGCCGTTCTCGCCTGGCACTGTACCTTGCTCGGATCCCGGCCGGACTGGCCATCATCGTGCCCCTGGTGGCCGCCGGCTTCGCCATCGTGTGCACCGTGTGCGTCCTCGCGGCACCGACACAGCTCAGCTACCAGAACGTCAACGTACCGGTCGGCCTGTCCAAGCCGGCATTCGAGTCGTGGGCCGCCGGTCATGCCGACGAGGTCATCTGCAACTTCGGCTTCAACATCGGGCCCAACTCGGACCTCCTCCCGGTAGTCCAGAGCGTCCAATGTGGCGGCGGCAACGGACCGGGTGTCAAGATCGGCCCCGGCGCACCCACCACCACACCGGTCTCCCATGCCCAGGTGCAATCTGCGGCCCGTCAGATCGCCGCCTCGAACTACGCCGATTACTCGGGCCGGTTCCTGTCCCCGTCGATCTCGCTGATGGTCAAGGCCGGGTTGTGGACCGAGCTGTACGCCGTGGTCGGCTTCCTTGTGGGCCTCGGGCTCGCCTCCCTGATGGGCCAGCGGACGGTCCCGGTGATCCTGCTGATCGTGCTCGAGCTCGTGCTCACCCCGCTCCTGTCCCATGCGCCCATTGACCACCTGGTGAACGTGCAACGGGGACTGCTCGGCATCGCCGTCACCCACTTCGAACCCGGGGGGCTGCCTTCCGTCTTCGGGGGCTCCCACAACGGAGGTGGCGGGGAACCCGGGGTGACCATGACCACGGCGGCAGCCATCGGCGTCGTCGTGGGCTGGATCGTCGTGTGGACCGGCCTCGGTGCCTGGCGGATGGTCAAACGGGACGCTTAGCGGAGGCACAACGCAGACCCGACTTTCGCCTGTCAGCTCTTACAGAACACTGCGCCCCTGATCGGCACCTCGGGGACGGTGCATCAGTCCTGCGGGCGGACCGAGGCATTGAGGCTACCCGACGGTGGCGGCCATGCCCACGATCGGCTCGTTGAGCAGATTGCCGCCCATGGAGCCGAAGAAGGCGGTATTGCCGAAAGCGAAGA
>DATKRZ010000038.1:0-15992 GCA_035531955.1 Acidimicrobiales bacterium
CCCATAAGGGGTTCTCCCTCCACGGCGGGCCGGGGCGGTGGCGCTGGGAGCCCCCCGCCCACCCGAAGGCCACCTCCCGCCGCCGCAACCGGTCCCGACCGAAGCGGCCCACCAAGGCGACCAAGATGACCAAGACGACCAGGACCACCGGCCCCGGCGACCCCGACCTGTTCACCAGCAGGGAGTGACGCGGGCATGGCGACGACCCGGCGACGACCCGATGAGGACCTCGAACCCCACCAGTCACCCAGCGCCGTTCGGTGCCGTCCCGCCCTGGCTCGACTGCATCGAGGGGGTTCGCGACCTTACGAGTCGAAGCCCATCCCGAAACGATCGAGCGTGCGCAGCCAGGCGTTCCGTCGACCGGCGTTCCGGTCTGCACCGGCCATCGACCAACGGGTCAGCTGGACACCTGCGTACCTGATCGGCTCCGGCGGAAATGGCATTGGCTTCTTCCTCACGAACTGGAGCCTGGTGAGCCCGGTCTCCTGGCCCGAGACCAGGTCGAGCATCACCCTGGCGCCGAATCGTGACGCCGCCACGCCCAGTCCCGTGTAGCCGGCTACCGAGACCACCCGCCCCCCATGAGACCGGTCGAAGAATGAGCAGAACCGCGAGCACGTGTCGACCGCGCCGGCCCACGCGTGCGTGAACCGGAGCCCATCGAGCTGTGGGAAGGTCTTTACGAAGAGGGAGGCCAGCTTCATGAAGGTGGACTCACGCTGTTCGAGCGACGGACGGAGCCCATTGCCGAAGTGGTAGATGGCGTCGTACCCGCCAAAGAGGATCCGATTGTCGCGGCTCAGTCGATAGTAGAGAAATTGGTTCCCGCACCCAGCGGTGCCTTGCCGGTGACCCCAGCCGATTTCGCCGAGCTGCTCCGGCCTCAACGGCTCCGTCATCAGCGCATAGTCATAGACAGGCACGACATAGCGTCGTAGCCGGCGAATCAATGGCGGATACGCATTGGTGGCCAGTGCCACCCGACGACTGCTCACCTGGCCATGCTCCGTGCGGAGTACCAGGGGGTCCTCCTCCCCGTCGCCCCGCGAATCGAGCCTGTCCACGCGGCTGTGCTCGTAGAGGCGCACGCCCAGGTCTTCGCAGGCCCTCCGCAATCCCCATGCCAAGCGCGCAGGGTTGACGAGGGCGCAGCCATCCCGATCCCAGATCCCCGCCACAAAGGTGGGCGAGTCCACCTCGGCCCGCACCCGGTCCTGGTCGAGGTAGATGCGGTTGTCGCCGTAGCGCTGAGCCAGATCCGCGGCGTCGAGGAGGGACTCGACCTGGTATGGCTCGGTGGCGACCGTCATCTCCCCGGTTCGCTCGAAGTCACAGTCGACGGGCAGATGCTCGGCCTTGGCCTCGATCTCGTTCAGATTCTCCTTGCCCAACCTCTCCAGTGTGGTGATCTCGTCCGGGAACCGCGTTGCACCGTTGGAGAGCCCATGAGTCAGGCTGGCCGAACAGAAACCCCCGTTGCGTCCCGAAGCGGCCCATCCGCATCGATCGGACTCGAGGACCAGCACGTCACGATCGGGCTCGGCCTCCTTGGACAACAGCGCGGTCCAGAGTCCGGTGTACCCTCCGCCGACAACGGTGAGATCCGCTGTCGTCCTTCCCACCAGAGGAGGCGCCGACGGGGGAGCGGTCGGGTCGTCCAGCCAGTACGACACGGGGGCAGCATCGCAAAGGACGGCTGAATGGTCCACCTGAACGACCATAACCCCTGCCGTTGCGGACGGGGCCGGGGGACGGGGCCGGGGAACGGGGCCCGGGGGACGGGGCCGAGTCCACGCAGGCGGGAAGGTTACAGCGGGGATACCTCGAGTGTCTCGAGGACTTCGACCGATTGCGGCCCCAGCCAAGGGGTGAGCAGCCGGCGGCTCTCGGGCGAGAGGCTGTCGAAGAACGCTGCGCCGACCAGTTCGCGCCCGATCTCGTCATCGCCCAACGAGTCGATGATGCCCTCGATCACGCCCAGGGCGCGCTCGAGCATGGAACGATCGGCAGCCTGGACCGCCAAACGGACGGCGACGAAATCGGCCAACTCCATCAGCAGGACCGGATCACCCGGGTCATCGTCGCAGGCCTCGACCAGCCTCCGATAGGTCGGTACGAACTCGGGAAGGTGCTCGAGGAGGGCCTCGGCCAGAGGCCCAAGCTCAGTGTCCCGGGAGTCCTCCCATGCAGTGCCCAATGGCCCTGTCGGAAGCAGTGGCCCTGGTGGAAGCAGTGGCCCTGGTGGGGCCGACGGCGCGGCAGTGGGATCGGGTTGGTGGTGATGGGGAGGCACGCGGAACTCCCACGTTCGATGCCGGTGGAGGCCGCTCGGGTTGCCATCCTCCCCGCGATCGGCGAACGGGGACGAATCGAATGGTGTTGTCGGCCACCGTACCCACCGGTCCGGTTCCGGTCAATGGACCGAAGCACTTCGGGAAGCTCTTGAGCCGGAGCCATTTGCATAATAATGCGGTCATATGAATATACTTGCAGGACCGGGCGAGCCGGGGAGAGGAACGGGACGCGGCATGGGCGAGCATCCATGAAGGTCGGGATCGTCGGTGCGTCCGGCTACGCGGGCATCGAGCTCCTGCGCCTGTGCGGCGAGCACCCGGACCTGCAGGTAGCGGTGGCCACGGCAGGAGGCCGGGCCGGTGATGCCGTGGCCCGGCACACCCCTTCGCTGGCCGCCGCCTACCCCCAGCTTTCGTACGCCCCGACCGATCCTTCCGAGCTGGACGGGCTGGATCTGGTCTTCCTGGCCCTTCCCCACGGCCAGTCACAACGCCTGGTTCCCGAGCTGATCTCCAGGGTGGGAGCGGTGGTGGACCTCGCCGCCGACTTTCGACTGCACGATGCCGACCTGTACCCGGCCTGGTACGGCGAGGCCCACACCGCCCCGGAGCTCCTGGGCCAGTTCGTCTACGGGCTGCCCGAGCTGCACCGGGACGAGCTCCGCGGGGCGCGGTTGATCGCGGTCCCTGGGTGCTATCCGACGGCGGCGATCCTCGCCCTCGCCCCACTGCTCCGGGCCGGGGCGATCATGGGCGGCCGCCAGTCCACCGAAGCCGGCCCGACCATCCACCCCACCCCCCCCGGGCCAGCGCTGATCGTGGACGCAGCCAGCGGGGTCTCGGGAGCCGGACGAGCGCCTAAGGAGAGCCTCCACTTCGGCACGGTGGACGGGGACTTCACCGCCTACGGACTGCTTGATCACCGGCACACGGCCGAGATGGAACAGAGCCTGGGGACGGCCGTGCTCTTCACACCACATCTCGCCCCGATGGTTCGGGGGATTCTGGCCACCTGCTACGCGCGGCCGACCGCCACCACCGGTGGGGACGGAGCCTTGACCACCGCCCGGGCCATGGAGATCCTCCACCGCCACTACGACGACGAGGCGTTCGTGGTCGTCACCGACGAGCCCCCGTCGACGAAGGCCACCAGCGGATCCAACTGCGCACATCTGACGGTGCGGGTCGATCCCCGGACCGGATGGGTGCTGTCCCTGGCCGCCCTGGACAACCTGGGCAAGGGCGCATCCGGCCAGGCCGTCCAGTGCGCGAACCTCGCCCTGGGCCTTCCCGAGCGAGCCGGCCTTCCAATGGCCGGGGCCTACCCGTGAGCATCACCACCCCCCAGGGATTCGTGGCGTCGGGCCTGGCATCGGGGATCAAGGCGTCGGGAGCGCTGGATCTCTCCCTGCTGGCCACCGACGACGGCGCCGCAGTCCCCACGGCTGCCGCCTTCACCACAAACCGGGCGGCGGCCGCCCCCGTCCAGGTAAGTCGGGAGCATCTCCGGACGAGTGGAGGACGGGCATCGGGTGTGCTGGTCAGCAGTGGCAATGCCAACGCCGCCACCGGGGCCCGGGGCCGAGCCGATGCCAGGGCCATGTGCGCCACGGTGGCCGATCTCCTGGATGTCCCGCACCACCAGATCCTGGTCTGCTCCACCGGCCTGATCGGCATCCCGCTGCCCATGGCGCCGATCGAAGCGGGCATCCCGGCGCTGGTCGCAGCCCGGTCGGGCTCGGTCGAGGCCGCCCGTGACGCGGCCACCGGGATACTCACTACCGACTCGGGGCGCAAGGAGGTGCTCATCGAGAGCCCCTCTTTCTCGGTCGCCGGCATGGCCAAGGGCGCGGGGATGGTGGCCCCGGACATGGCCACCATGCTGGCCTTCCTGACGACGGATGCGAACATCGAACCGGCTCCGTTGGCTGATCTCCTACAGATTGCCGTCCGTGACTCGTTCAACTCGATGACCGTCGACGGCTGCACCTCGACCAACGACACCGTTGTGCTGATGGCATCGGGCCGGGCCGGTGCCCCGGATCCCGGCGTCCTGGTCGATGCGGTCACCGAGGCGTGCGCGGGCCTGGCCGGCCAGATGGCCGCGGACGCAGAGGGTGCCTCGAAGATCGTCCAGGTGCGGGTGAGCGGCGCCCGGTCGGACGGCGAAGCCCACCGCGCCGCCCGCAAGGTGGCCGACTCCCTACTGGTCAAGTGCTCCCTCAACGGTGAAGACCCCTACTGGGGCCGGGTGGCCAGCGATCTCGGGTCCGCCGGGGTCGGATTCGACATGGACCGGTTGGCCATCGCCTACGGCGGGGTCGTTGTGTGCCGCGACGGGGTGGCGGCCGCGCACGACGTCGGGGCAGTCGCCGAGCACCTGGCCGGCTCCCTGATCGACATCCACTGCCAGCTCGGGTTGGCCGATGGAGTCGCGGTGGTGACGGGGGTCGATCTGGGCCACGGGTACATCGACGAGAACAGGACGACCTCATGACCGAGCCGCCGTTTCTCCCTGACGGGGCGACCAACCCCGCCGTCGCGGCTCCCCCCGCCCCCCCGGCCCCCCCGGCGGCACCGGCGCCACCGACCATCGGCACCCCGAGGACCCGGTCGACTCTGCCGCCGGGCGACAAGGCGTCGGTCTTGGTGGAGGCCCTTCCCTACATCCGCAGATTCTGGGGCAAGGTCGTCGTGGTGAAATACGGTGGGAACGTGCTGAGCCCGAGGCCGGGCGAGCACGAGATCGACGATGCCGGTGCCCTGGCGTCCTTCGCTGCCGACATCGTGCTGATGCGAACGGTTGGGATGTTGCCGGTGGTGGTGCACGGCGGCGGGCCGCAGATCGGCGCGCTGATGGCGCGGGTGGGCAAGGAGGTCGAGTTCCAGGACGGCCTGCGGGTCACCGATGCCGACACCATCGACCTGGTCCGCATGGTCCTGGTGGGAAAGGTCAACCGGGATATCGTCGGTTCGATCAATGTGCACGGGGCCCTGGCAGTAGGGCTGTCGGGGGAGGACGCCAACCTGATCACCGCCTCGGCCCGGTCCGAGGCCCTGGGCTTCGTCGGGGATGTGGACCACGTCGATCCGGTCATCGTCCACCAGTTGCTGGCCCAGGGCCTGATCCCGGTGGTGGCGACCATCGGGGCCGACCAGTCGGGCCAGGCCTTCAACATCAACGCCGACAGCGCCGCGGGTGCGCTCGCTGCCGCTCTCGAGGCCGAGAAGCTGGTCTTCCTCACCGACGTCTCCGGTCTCCGGTCGGCGCCCGACGACCCCTCGACCCTCATCCACCAGGCCACGCCCGAGGACCTCGACCGGCTTCTGGCATCGGGGGCGGCCAACGGGGGAATGATCCCCAAGGTCGAGGCCTGTGCCCGGGCCGTCAGATCGGGGGTCGGAAGGGCCCACATCCTCGACGGCCGCACTCCCCATGCCCTGTTGCTCGAGCTCTTCACCGACGAAGGGGTCGGAACCATGGTGGGAGCACGGTGACGGCCGGCCCGGACACCACCGGGGGAGTCCCGGGTCTGCTCACCGGCACCGGCGCCGGGTACGAGCCTGTCGACCGCTCCGCCCTGATGAACAACTATGGCGAACCGGCGGTCACCTTCGTGCGTGGCGAGGGAAGCAGGCTGTACGACGAAACCGGACGGGAGTACCTGGACTTCCTGTCGGGCCTGGCGGTGACCTCGCTGGGCCACGCCCATCCGGCGGTGGCGGACGCCGTCGCCCACCAAGCCCGCACTCTCGTGCACGTGTCGAATCTCTTCGGCACCACCTTGGGGCCGGAGGTGGCCGCAACCCTCGACCGGCTCATCGGGGGCGGTGTCGAGCGGGCCGGTGGACAGGTCTTCTTCGCCAACTCCGGGGCCGAGGCCAACGAGTGCGCCATCAAACTGGACCGCCGGTGGGCCGGACCGGGCCGGTTCGGCGTCGTCAGCACGTGGGACGCCTTCCACGGGCGGACCCTGGCCACCCTTGCCGCCACGGGCCAGGTCGAGAAGCAGCGGGCCTTCCTCCCCCTTCCCGTCGGGTTCGACCACGTGCCCTTCGACGACCTCGAGGCAATGGATGCCGCCTGCGACCCCGCCCGGGTCGGTGCCGTGCTCGTCGAGCCGATCATGGGGGAGGCGGGAGTGGTGGTGCCCTCGTCGGACTACCTGGTGGGCCTCCGCCAGTTGTGCACCGACCGGGGCATCCTGCTGATGGTTGACGAGGTACAGACCGGACTGGGCCGCACCGGGCGCTGGTTCGGCTTTCAGCATCTCGGGGTGGAGCCGGATGTGGTGACGATGGCCAAGGCATTGGGCAACGGGATGCCGGTGGGGGCCTGCTGGGCCCGGGCCGAAGTGGCCGCGGCATTCGAACCCGGGGACCACGGGAGCACGTTCGGAGGGCAGCCGCTGGCCATGTCGGCGGCCCGAGCGACATTGGCGGTGATGGAGACAGAGGATGCCCCGGCACGCGCCCGTGCCTCCGGCGCCAGGTTGCGAGCCGGACTGGAGGAGCTCGCCGGTGTGGCCTCGGTCCGGGGCGAAGGCCTCCTGCTGGCGGCCGTGCTCACCGATGAGGTCGCCGCGGCGGCCTGCCGTGAGGCGCTCTGGTCCGGACTGGTGATCAACGCACCGCGGCCCGACGTGCTGCGGTTCGCGCCCTCTCTTTTGGTTGCCGATTCCGACATCGACCGGGCCGTCGTCGTGTTGGGGCGGATCCTCTCCGGGCTCAGCTCCGGGACGAGCGGTGCGGCCACCGCCGAGAAGGGGTCGGGATGAATCGCACCCGGCACGTGCTGGACGTCGACGATCTGGCCGGTGGGGGATTGGAGGCGGTACTCACCCTGGCCGAGGCGGATCCGGCCGGGATCCCCAGGGTGCTCGACGGCCGAGGGGTGGCCCTGTTGTTCGAGAAGCCCTCCAACCGCACCCGCAACAGCACGGAGATGGCCACGGTGGCGCTGGGCGGGCATCCCGTGTACATCCAGGGCGGCGAAGTGGGACTCGACGTCCGGGAGCCGGCCGAGGACGTGGCCCGGACCCTGGCCTGCTATCACTCGGTCCTGTGCGCCCGCGTCGTCGATCACCGCTCACTCCAGCGCATGGCCGCCGCCCTCGATTCGGGAGCGGTGGCGGTCCCGGTCATCAACCTGTTGTCGGACCGGGCCCACCCGTGCCAGGCTCTCGCCGACCTCCTGACTCTGCGCCAGGCCTTCGGTGCCGCCGGGCTGTCCGAACGGACGCTGGCCTATGTCGGAGATGCCAACAACGTCTGGCGGTCGTTGGCCATCGCCGCCTCGATGGCCGGGATCGCCACCCGGGTGGCATCGCCGGAGGGCTATGGGCCGTCCGCCGCCGACGTGGAGTCGGTGCGCTCCTTCGGGGGCGAACTGAGCGTGACGGTCGATCCGCACCAGGCGGTGGCCGGCGCGGATGCCGTCTACACCGACGTGTGGACCTCGATGGGCCAGGAGGCCGAGGCCGGCACCAGGCGGGCCGCCTTCTCCGGCTACGCGGTGGACGAAGCCCTGCTGGCCGACGCCTCCGAGCACGCCGTCGTCCTCCACTGCCTCCCAGCCCACCGCGGGGAGGAGATCAGTGCCGCCGTGGTCGACGGGTCGCGCAGTGTGGTGTGGATGCAGGCGGCCAATCGCATGCACGCCATGCGCGGGCTCCTGGCCTGGGTCACCGGAGTCGAGCCGGGAGGGCGAGGGGGTGAGGGACCACGGTGACCAAGAACCAGCGCCAACACCGCATCACCAAGCTGTTGGAGACCAGGGCGGTCGGCAGCCAGTCGCATCTGGTCGAGTTGTTGGCGGCCGAGGGCATCGACGCCACCCAGACCACGGTGTCGCGCGACCTCGAGGAATTGGGCGCCCTCAAAGTGCGTCTGCCGGGCGGCGAGACCGCCTACGCCCTCCCTGAACTGCCGTCGCAACAAGTCGCACCCGAGGACCACCTCCGGAGGGTCCTCGGCGAGTGGGTGGTGGAGGCCGACGTCTCCGGCAATCTGATCGTCCTCCGGACGCCTCCGGGCTCGGCCCACGTCGTAGGCTCGGCCCTCGATCGAAGCGGGTTCCCGGGGGTGATCGGAACCGTGGCCGGTGACGACACCGTCCTGGTCGTGGCCTCGGAGGCCTCCGGAGGTGCGGCGGTGGCCGATCGACTGGCCGCAGTCGCCGGCCTCGATCCCGGGTCCGCCGGAGGACGCGGGGCCAAAGATGCCGCGAGGGCAAGGAGTTGAAGATGACGCAGCGGGTAGTTCTGGCCTATAGCGGCGGACTGGACACCTCGGTGGCCGTCCGCTGGTTGATGGAGAACCGGGGGGTCGAGGTCGTCGCCGTGGCCGTAGACGTGGGTCAGGCATCGGAGTCCGGCGGCGAGGACTGGGATGTGATCCGTCACCGGGCCCTGGCGGCGGGGGCGGTCGAGGCGACGGTGGTCGACGCCCGGGCGGAGATGGCCGAGGACTTCTGCATGCCCGCCCTGTTGGCCAACGCCAAGTACGAAGGGAAGTACCCGCTGATCTCGGCGCTCTCACGTCCGGTGATCGTCAGGCATCTGGTCGCCGAGGCCCGCCGACACAATGCACACGCCGTGGCCCACGGGTGCACCGGCAAGGGGAACGACCAGGTCCGGTTCGAGGTGGGCACCCGCGCCCTTGCCCCCGATCTCGAGGTCATCGCCCCCGCCCGGGTCTGGGGGCTTACCCGGGAGGACTGCATCGAGTATGCGGCCAAGTGGGAGATCCCCCTGTCGGTGAGCAAGGAGAAGCTGTACTCGATCGACGAGAACCTGTGGGGCAAGGCCATCGAGTGCGGGGTCATCGAAGATCCGTGGAACCGGCCCCCGGAGGACGTCTACACGATGACCCGGCCGACGGCGGCCGAACCCGCCGAGGTGATCATCGGATTCGAGTCCGGCGTCCCGGTGCGCATCGACGGCCGGTCCCTCGACCCCGGGCCCCTGATCGCCGAGATGAACCGGGTGGTGGGCTCGCACGGGTTCGGGCGGCTCGACATGGTGGAGAACCGCCGGGTCGGGATCAAGAGCCGGGAGATCTACGAGTGCCCCGGTGCCCTGGCCCTGCTCATGGCCCACTCGGACCTCGAGGATCTGACCCTCGAGCGTGATGTCCACCACGAGAAGGCCCGCCTGGAGCCCCGTTGGTCGGAGCTGGTGTACGACGGCCTGTGGTTCTCGCCGCTCAAACGGGCCCTCGACGCCTTCTTCGTCGAGTCCCAGCGCCACGTCACCGGCGAGGTGCGGCTCCGGCTCGACCGCGGCCGGTGCTGGGTGGTGGGGCGCCGGAGCCCGGTGAGCCTCTACGACCACGGCCTGGCCACCTACGACGCCGCGGACACCTTCCGCCACCAGGACGCGGAGGGATTCGTGCGGTTGTGGGGCCTGGGCGTCGCCACCTGGTCGGCCGTCCAGGAGTCCGGGCCCCGGGAGTCCGGGCCCGGGGGGACCGAGGGGACCGGGGCCTCGGAGGCCGGCCCGACGGGGGATCCGGCCCGATGACCCTCTGGCACGAACGCCTGGGCGGGAGCACGGCCGATGTGGTCATGGAGTACTCGAAGAGCCTGCACTACGACCAGCGCCTCGCGCTCGACGACCTGAACGGGTCGCGGGCGCACGTACGGGGACTGGGTCGCGGGGGCCTGCTCGGCGACGCCGAGGTGGTCGAGCTGCTGGCCGCGCTCGACCAGGTGGAGAACGAGCTTGTCTCGGGGTCGTTCACCTTCCTCCCTGACGACGAGGACATCCATACGTCGGTCGAGCGGCGGGTCACCGAGATCGCCGGCGATGTCGGTGCCAAACTGCACACCGGTCGGAGCCGCAATGACCAAATCGTTACCGACCTGCGGCTGTACGCCAAGCGCGAGTTGCGGGTGGTGGCGGCAGAGGTCGTCGCGCTGCAGGAGGTGCTGCTGACCCGGGCCAAGGAGGCCGACGAGGCCTATCTCCCGGGCTACACCCACCTGCAACGCGCCCAACCGGTGTTGCTGGCCCACCACCTGCTCGCCCACGGGTGGGCGCTGAGCCGGGATGTCGACCGGATGATGGCCACGGTGACGCGGCTCGACGTCTCCCCGCTGGGCGCTGGGGCCCTGGCCGGGTCCTCCCTCCCGCTCGATCCTGACGGTGTGGCCGCCGAACTCGGCTTCGCGGCCCGGTTCGAGAACTCGCTCGATGCCGTGTCCGACCGGGACTTCGTGGCCGAGGCGCTCTTCGACCTGGCGCTGCTGGGCGTCCACCTGTCGCGCATCGGCGAGGAGCTGGTGATCTGGTCGTCCGAGGAATTCGGCTTCGCCGTGCTCGATGATGCCTTCGCCACCGGCAGCTCGATGCTTCCGCAGAAGAAGAACCCGGATGTGGCGGAGCTGGCCCGCGGCAAGACCGGCCGGCTCATCGGCAACCTGACCGGTCTGCTGGTGACGCTGAAGGGCCTTCCCCTCTCGTACAACCGGGACCTCCAAGAGGACAAGGAGCCCCTCTTCGATTCGGTGGGGCAGACCCATCTGGCGCTGGCCGCCCTGGCCGGCGTCCTATCCACGGTGGCCTTCAGCACCGATCGTATGCAGGAGGCCGCCGACGTCCCGGCCGCCGCCGCGGTGGACCTCGCCGAATGGCTGGTGGAGCAGGGAATGCCGTTCCGGCAGGCCCATGGTGTGGTGGGCGGACTGGTGCACGACTCGATCGAGCGCCGCGTGCCGCTGGAGGAGTTGGTGGCGGCCCATCCCGCCCTCGGCGCAGAGGCGGTCGGGCTGCTGGAGCCCGGCGTGGCGGTCAGTCGCCGGACGACCCCGGGCGGTGCGGGCCCCCGGGCGGTGGCGGTCCAGCTCGAGCGGTTCGTGCACCGCGTGGAGTCCGATCGGAACCGTATCGAGGGGGAGGGGTGACGGCGGCAGTGCCGGGGAGCCCGGCGGGGGCACCGGCCACGAAGGGGATCTGAACCCGACCGCCGGCGGTCTGCCACCGACCGCTCCCCGGCCCGGCGCCGTGGAAGGCTGAGGGGGTGATCACCCTGGTCTTCATCGGGTTCGTCGGGGGCCTGGTCACCGGCATTTCCCCCTGCATCCTCCCGGTCCTCCCGGTGATCTTCGCCACCGGTGCCGCCAGTGGCCTGCCGCCCGCGGCCGGGGGCGCCGGCGGCGACACGGTCGAGCTGCAACCGGGGGAGGCGGGGGACGCTCGATCCGCCGAGGAGTGGCGCCGGCGACGCCGGCTGTTGGCGGTCATCGGGGGACTGGTCCTGAGCTTCTCGGTGTTCACCCTGATCGGGTCGTGGCTGCTGAGCCTCCTCGGTCTGCCTCAGGATGCACTGCGGTGGATCGGACTGGTGGTCCTCGGAGTCGTGGGACTCGGGCTGGTCGTGCCGACCGTCGGGGACACACTCGAGCGTCCCTTCGCCCGGCTGGCCTCCGGTCGGCGGCCCAGCGAGGGCGGTGGGTTGGTGCTCGGCCTCAGCCTCGGGCTCGTGTTCGTTCCCTGCGCCGGCCCGGTGCTGGCTGCGATCACGGTGGTCAGCGCCAACCACCGGTATGGCTTCGGAGCCCTGTTGCTCACGGCTGCATTCGCGGTGGGGATCGCCGTCCCGTTGTTGGCGTTCGCGCTCCTCGGACAGCGCCTGGCCGGGCGCATGCACCTGGTGCGGTCCCGCGCCGCGGCCGTCCGCAAAGCGGTCGGGGCCGTGCTCATCATCACCGCCCTGGCCATCGGCTTGAACCTGACCGACGGTCTCCAGCGCGCCCTTCCCGGTTACACCAACACCCTCCAATCCCAGCTCGAGGCCAACGCGGGCGCCAAGGAGGCGCTGGGCGGTGTGACCGGCAACCGCACGGGGGGAGCCCTGGCATCGTGCACCGACGCCAGCCCCACCCTGCAGCGATGCGGAACAGCCCCGGGGATCGCCGGGATCAGCCGTTGGCTGAACACCCCCGGAGGCAGGCCCCTGACACTGACCGGGCTCCGGGGCAGGGTCGTCCTGGTCGACTTCTGGACCTACTCGTGCATCAACTGCCAGCGCACGCTTCCCCATCTCGAGTCGTGGAACCGCTCCTACGCCGGGGACGGCCTCACCATCATCGGCGTCCACACGCCCGAGTTCGCCTTCGAGCACGTCGTCTCCAACGTGTCGGAGGCGGCAAGGCAGCTCGGCGTCCTCTATCCGATCGCCATCGACAACCAGTACACGACGTGGAACGCCTATCAGAACTCGTACTGGCCGGCCGAGTACCTGATCGACGCCTCCGGTCAGGTCCGCCATGCCGACTTCGGCGAGGGCAGCTACGGGCAGACCGAGACGTTCATCCGGCAACTCCTGGTGGCGTCCCATCCCGGTGAGGGGCTTCCCCGGCCCACCGACGTGGCAGACACCACCCCGACCGAACAGACGACGCCCGAGTCCTACCTGGGCTACCAGCATGTGCAGAACCTCGTGGGCGAGACGGTCCAGGAGGACCGGATGTCCGCCTACCGGTCCCCGTCGGCGATCCCGCTGGACGGCTACGCCTACGACGGGCAGTGGCAGATCGGCAGTGAGAGCTCGACTGCCGGCCAGGGTGCGGCGCTGACCCTCGAATTCCAGGCCCGGAACGTCTATCTGGTGGCCGGCGGGACCGGGACGATCGGGGTCTCGGTCGACGGCAGGCCCACCCGGGCGGTCACGATCGGCGGCGAGCCCAAGCTCTACCAGCTGGTGGGAGCGTCCTCGGCCCTACAGGCCCGCCTGTCGCTCGAGGTCTCCCCCGGCGTGCAGGCCTATGACTTCACGTTCGGCTGACCGGTCCGCCGCACCCGTCGGTCCTGATGGGGGATGCGGGGAACGGTTTCGAGACGCCGGCCGCGGCGTGGAGAAGTCGGCCGGGGATTGAACAGATCCGCCCCCCCGGCCGTATACCCGGGTATTGATCTGGGGGAGACCCTCGATCTGGGACCCGGAGCCGATCCGGGGGAGACTGGGCGACAGCCCGAAAGAGGTTGCGATCATGGCTGCAGACGAGATACCGACGAGTCGACGGTTGGCGAGGGGCACGCGGTGGCTGGCGCTCGCCGCTCTGGGGGCCGTCGGCGTGGCGGCGGCGGCCTGCAGCTCGGGAGCGTCAACTGCCACCACCACCACCGGGAGTGGGACCGCCGCCCCCACGTCCGGCTCACCCGCCGCGGTGGTCCTGAGCGGAAGCACCTCTCAGGGGACCGTCCTCACCAACGACGCCGGCATGACCCTCTACCGCTACACCCCGGACGGAACCGGGAGCCCGACCTGCAGCGGAGGTTGCGCCTCGCTGTGGCCGCCGGTGACCGTCCCGTCGGGCACGGCCCATGTCGCCGGTGGCACCG
This sequence comes from Acidimicrobiales bacterium, assembly GCA_035531955.1. Lineage (GTDB taxonomy): Bacteria > Actinomycetota > Acidimicrobiia > Acidimicrobiales > RAAP-2 > Bog-756. Next base: position 13,643 of record DATKRZ010000038.1, read on the forward strand.
GGATCAGCGCCGGGAACCTGGGGACCGTGAGGCGTACGGACGGGACGCTCCAGGTCACCTACAAGGGGATGCCGCTCTATCGCTACACCGGCGACAGCAAGGCCGGCGATGCCAACGGCCAGGGGATCGGCGGGGTCTGGTTCGTCATCCCCGCGTCGGGAAGCACCGCCGGGCCGGCGGCCGCCCCTGCAGCGACCACTCCGCCGACGACGGCCAAATCCTCCGGTGGCTACGGCTATTGAGCTGGCGGACCTTCCGCCCGATTGCCATCGTCAGTCAGGCGGTAGGGTTCCCCCAGTGACCGATCTCGGCGGTTCCAGGCCGCCGGCGCCCACCGGGCCGGAGCCCTCGCTGGAGGCGACCGGCGAGGAGGTGATCCACGACGCCTTCATCGCCCACCGGGCCGAGTTGCGCGGCCTGGCCCGCCGGGCCCTCGGAAGCGACCACCTGGCGGAGGAGGCGGTGCAGGAGACGTTCGTCCGAGCCTGGAGGGCTCGGGAGCGCTTCGATGCGTCACGTGGTTCCCTGAGGACCTGGTTGTTCTCCATCGAGCGGAACCTGCTCATCGACATCGCCCGCACTCGTGCCCGCGAGGAGATCCACCATGCGGCGTCGGGGAGGATGACCGAGACGGACGACGACGACATCGAGACCGCCCTCGTCTCCTGGCAGGTGGAAGAGGCGGTCCTCCGCCTGACTTCGGAGCACCGGGCGGTCATCGTCGAGATGTACTTCCGTGGACGGACCAGCAAGGAGACGGCGTCTCAGCTCGCCATTCCCGAGGGGACGGTGCGGAGCCGGCTGTTCTACGCGTTGAAGGCGTTGAAGGTCAACCTCGAGACGGCGGGGTGGCGGGAGTGACCGGACCGGAATGTGGCGAATGGCAGGGCGTCCTGGCTATGCACGCCGTCGGGTCGGTCTCCGACCAGGACTCCGCTGAACTGCAGGAACACCTCGACCGTTGCCCCGAGTGTCGCCAGGACGCCGTCGACGTGCAGACCGCAGCCGTCGCCCTGATGTCGCTCGGACCCGCCCAGGTCGCTCGCATCGAGCGGCGGACCGCGGGACCTGCGCGTCCGAGGCCGGTTCTCGGTCGGAGGGAGAGGCTCGACCCGGGTCCGGGAGCGACGCCGCCGGTCGCCCCGAGCCGCGCCGCGCCTCACGTGGCGCCGGGCACCGGGCTCCGGAGGGCGGTGGGCAGGCGACGGAGGGCGGCGGGTGCGGTGGGTGCCGGCGCCGTGCTCCTGGTCGCCGCTGCCGCCCTGGTGGCCGTCGTGACCCTGGGCGGCCCCCACGGCTCGCGCCCGGTCAGGGTCGTGGCCCTCACCGGACAGGAGGGGGTACGGGCCACGGTGTCGCTCACGTCCCAATCGTGGGGCACCGGGGCGACCTTGAGGGAGTCGGGCCAGGCTCCGGGGCAGGTGCTGACCGTGTCGATGCGGACCTCGTCGGGCCGCTGGTGGGTAGCCGGCAGCTATAGAACCGTGTCCCGGGCGGGCTCCCTGGTGGTCCAGCTCTCCTGTGCCGTGCCAGCGGATCAGATCACCGACGTCTGGGTCAGTGACCAGGGGGGCCATACCGTCCTCAACGGGTACGTGGGCTGAGCTCTTGTGCCCGGCCCCGCCCGGGGGCCTGCCCGCGCCCCCCGGCCCCGGGGTCCGGGACCCCCATCGGGGATCGGTGGGGGCGCGATTGACACCCGGGACCACTGGGACTACAGTGACAAGTCCTGGTGAACGGCCTTCGCGGGCGTCACCGGGCACCTACAGATCGGGGCCCTTGCCCCTGCCTGTGGAGAATCCGGCACCAACGCGTTCCTGCGAGTGCCTGGTCGCTCCTTGAAAACGGAATAGTGATAGCCAAAAGTCAGTGCAGGCGATCGCGGGGAGACCCTCGATCGCCAGTCAATTCAAAGCATTGAACGGACAATGTCTGTTCTTTGCCAGTATCCAGTTGACCGAGAGGATCAGTGTCCTCGAAGTCAGCTCTTCGATTTCGGTCGGGCCTTCGGGTCCGGACGAGGTCTCAATGGAGAGTTTGATCCTGGCTCAGGACGAACGCTGGCGGCGTGCCTAACACATGCAAGTCGAACGAGGTCCAACCGGTAGCAATACTGGTGAAGATCAAGTGGCGAACGGGTGAGTAGCACGTGAGCAACCTGCCCCGAAGACCGGGACAACACCGGGAAACCGGTGCTAATACCGGATATCCCCACCGAGTCGCATGGCTTGGTGAGGAAATGGATTCCGCTTCGGGAGGGGCTCGCGGCCTATCAGCTTGTTGGTGAGGTAACGGCTCACCAAGGCTTCGACGGGTAGCTGGTCTGAGAGGACGATCAGCCACACTGGGA
>DATKRZ010000039.1:0-141791 GCA_035531955.1 Acidimicrobiales bacterium
CGGCGAGAAGCTCGACGACTTCGACCTGTTCCATCCCGACCGGATGGCCGACCGGATCCTCGGGATGGGCGACGTGCTCAGCCTGATCGAGCAGGCCGACCGGACCATGGACAAGGACGTCACCACCAAGGGTGCGGCCGCAATGATCGAGGGGCGGTTCTCGCTCGAGGACTTCTTGGAGCAGTTGCAACAGGTGAAGAAGATGGGCTCGGTCTCGGGGATGCTGTCCCTGCTCCCAGGGGTGCCGAAGGATCTGAAGCAGGCCTCCGCCGCCATTGACGATCGTCAGATCGGCCAGGTCGAGGCCATTATCCGCTCGATGACGCCCACCGAGCGGGGGAACCCGTCGATCATCGACGGCGCCCGGCGGGTCCGGATCGCCAACGGGAGCGGGACCGCCACCTCCGACGTGAACGCACTCCTGAAGCAGTTCCGGGAGATGCAGAAGATGATGAAGGGTATGGGCAAGTCCGGCGGGCCGGGCGGCCTCGGCGGCTTGGGCGGGATGTTCGGGCGAGGTGGGAGGATGTCGCCGAAGGCCATGGCCGAGATGGCCGAGATGGCCGAGGTCGCCGGCGCCGGAGGGGCCATGGGCGGGGGCGCGGGCGGAGGAGACCCTTCCGCGTTGGCCGGCTTGGCCGGGGCCCAAGGCGCAGGGGCGGCCCAGATGAAAGCGAAGGGCAGGGGCGGGAAGAAGGGCAAGGGCGGCGGCCGGGTCACCCCCAAGGCTCGCTGACCGAGGGCCGTTCCGGCAACGCCCAGCGGGGCGGGCCCGTCCGAATGGGGCCGATTGCCCGTCAACCCGTCATTGGTGGGAGACTACTGGGCGCTATCGACACAATGCAGAGGAGTTCAACGTGGGAGTAAAGCTCCGCCTCGTGCGGATCGGGAAGAAGAAGCAGCCGACGTACCGGCTGGTGGCGGCGGACAGCCGTTCGCCGCGAAACGGTCGATTCATCGAGATCGTGGGCACCTACGCTCCCCGTGGCAAGTCGCTGGCCGAGCCCGACGCCGTCATCGAGATCGACAACGCCAAGGCTGTGAAATGGCTCTCGCAGGGGGCGACGCCGACCGAGCGGGTCGAGAAGTTGCTCAAGCAGTCCGGGGCACTCGACGAGTTTGCGACGGCCAAGGCGGCCACATGAGTGACGATCTGGCCCTCGATTCAGACGACGATGTCAACACCATCGAGGATGACGACGGCCATGAGGACGACGATGCCGGAAACCGGGTCTCGGGCGGCACTCCCCTGGCGGTGGTGACCTACCTGGTCAGCTCCATCACCTCGGATCCCGATTCCGTGGTCATCAACACCGAGGAGCGGGGCGATTCCGTCCGCTTCCGCATCCATGTCGCCCCCGACGACATGGGACGGGTGATCGGGCGCCGGGGAAGGGTGGCCCAGGCGATCCGCACCGTGGTGGCGGCCGCCGGTGCCCGTGACGGCATCCGGACCAGCGTCGACATCGACGACGGCTGAGTCCGCCGATTCGGTGCCCCGCGCCGCCGACCCCGCACCCGCCGGCCCTGGCGTTGGAGACATCCGACACGTCCGAACCCGCCTTCCCGCCATCCCCGCCATTCCTGCCATCCCCGCCATTCCTGTCCTTCCTATCCTCGCCACCCGTCCCACCCGATGAGCAGGACGGCCATGCTCCAGGTGGGCTCCATCGTGAAGCCCCACGGGCTCAAGGGGGACCTGATCGTGTCGTTGAGCACCAACCGGCTGGAGCGGGTGGCGCCCGGGTCCGTGCTCTGCGATGCGGACGGGCGTGAATTCCGGGTCCTCCGCTCGTCGCCCCACGGACACCGGCATATCGTCGCTTTCGACGGGGTCTCCGGTATCGACCAGGCCGACGCCCTTCGGGGGACCGAGCTGTTCGCGCCGCCCCTGGATGACCCCGATGCCCTGTGGGTCCACGAGTTGATCGGGGCAACGGTGGAGGACACCGAAGGGCGGCTTCTCGGCACGGTGGAGGGAGTCGAGGCCAATCCGGCCAGCGACCTGTTGGTCCTCGAGGGAGGAGGTCTGATCCCCCTCCGGTTCGTAGTGGGGAGTCGGCCCGGCCTACTGGTCACGGTGGACGTGCCCGACGGCCTCCTCGACCTGGGCTGACTCCGTCCGTCCATGCTCCCCATCCGGATCGACGTCTTCACTCTGTTCCCCGAGGTCATCGAGCACTACGCCGACGCTTCGATCCTCGGTCGGGCGCGGGCCGGGGGGAGGCTGGACCTTCGGAGCCATGATGTACGGAGCGCGGCGACTGGCCCTCATCGTTCGGTGGACGATGCCCCGTTCGGTGGCGGAGCGGGGATGGTGCTGGCCCCAGAGCCGGTGTTCGGGGCGGTGGAGGCGGTGGAGGCACAACCGGACGGCCTGCCCAGACCCCTGCTGCTGCTCTCCCCGTCGGGTCGGCGCTTCGACCAGGCGGTCGCCCAAGAGCTGGCGACGAATGAGGGAGGCTTCTCGCTGTTGTGCGGTCGCTACGAGGGGGTGGATCAGCGGGTGGCGGACCACCTGGTCGATGGCGACCTCTCGGTGGGCGACTACGTGCTGGCCGGAGGCGAACTGGCGGCCCTGGTGGTGGTCGAGGCGGTGGCCCGACTGCTCCCCGGAGTGCTGGGCAACGACCGCTCCGCCGCCGACGAGAGCTTCTCGGCCGGCCTCCTTGAATACCCCCAGTTCACCCGCCCTGCCGCCTTCCGGGGCTGGGACGTCCCCGGGGTCCTCCTGTCCGGCGACCACGGACGGGTGGAGCGCTGGCGCAGGGCCCAGGCCCTGGCCCGTACCCTGCGGCAGCGCCCTGACCTCATGACCGCCCGGGGCCCCCTGTCGGCGGACGAGGTCCGGCTCCTGGTCGAGCACGGTGAGGCGCGACTGCTGCGCGATCACGGCTACGATTGGTGAGCCTCGCCGGCGCCGGTTCGACCGGCGTTCGGATCGAAGGCCCGGACCGCCCAGAGCTCCCTTGGAAGAGATCACCTGGTGAGGGCTGCGGCCGGGAACCCGGCGGGTGAGTTCGAACGATACGTGGAAAGACGCGCCCCATGAACCCGACCGACATCATCGACCGCGACAGCCTCCGGGAGGACATCCCCGACTTCCGCCCGGGCGACACCGTCAAGGTGCACGTGCGGGTCGTCGAGGGCACCCGCGAACGCGTCCAGGTGTTCCAGGGCGCGGTGGTCAAGCGTCAGGGGACCGGCGTCCGTGAGACCTTCACCGTCCGCAAGGTGAGCTTTGGCGTCGGGGTCGAGCGCACCTTCCCCGTCCACTCCCCGGTGATCGCCAAGACCGAGGTCGTGTCCCTGGGTGACGTCCGTCGGGCCAAGCTCTACTACCTGCGCGACCGCCATGGGAAAGCGGCGAAGATCAAGGAGCGGCGGTCTGCCCGGCCCTGACCGGTGGTCTGCCGGTCCTCTGCCGGCGCCGGTTCCGCCGTCCGGCCCCTGCTCTCGGCGTCTGGCGCCCCGCGCCGTGAGATGAGCGGGGCAGTGTCATGAGCGAGGAGGATCTCGAGCGCTACGAGTCGGAGATCGAACTTGCCCTGGTGCAGGAGTACCGCGCCGTTCTCCCGCTCTTCGCCTACGTGGTGGAGACCGAGCGGCGCTTCTACCTGGCCAACAGTGTGGAGGTGCAGGTGCGCTCCGACTCCTCGCCGGCCTGTGTCGAAGTAAATCTCAACGATGCCTGGGTCTGGGACATGTACCGCCCGGCCCGCTTCGTACCCTCGGTGCGGATCCTCACCTTCCGGGATGTGAATATCGAACGGCTGCCCGAGAAGGATCTTTGAGCTCGCCGGCTCCGGGCCGCCCGCGTCGGAGCGCAGGCCCCGGGTCCGATCGGCGCCAGGTGCTCGGGGCGGAAGGGGAGGCCGTGGCCGCCCGGTGGTACGAGGACAACGGCTACGAGGTGCTCGATCGCAATTGGCGTCGCCGGGAAGGTGAAGTGGACCTGATCGTCCGCCGCGGCAAGACCGTGGTCTTCTGCGAGGTGAAGACCCGTTCGAGTGATCGCTTCGGTACCGGTGCGGAGTCGGTGATCGAGGCCAAGCAACGCCGGATCAGACGATTGGCCGCACGTTGGCTGTCGGAACTGACCCCTGCCTCGGGACGGGCCCGGGTGGAGGTTCGCTTCGACGTCGTCTCGATCACCGCCGGCCAGGTCGAGGTCATCGAAGATGCGTTCTGAGGCAGCTCGGCGAACGCCCATCCCGCGGTGATCGCCTCCGGGTGCTGCGGCTCGGCGATCTCCTAGGCTGCGAGGATGCCCGACGAGCTCGAGACCCTGTTGGTGGAACGCCACGAGGGCGTTGTCACCGTCACGATGAACCGCCCGACCCGCAAGAACGCAGCCAACGGCCGGATGTGGCGCGAGCTCCTCGCCACCTTCGATCAGGTGGCCGGCGACCGGGACGACCTGGTCTTGGTCCTGACCGGCGCCGGCGACGCATTCTGTTCCGGGGCCGACCTCGGTGACCCGTCAGATGTGGCCGGCCGTCCGGGGGACCCCTACCTTGTGCAGATGCGGGCGTTGGGAGACGTCGCGCTCCGACTGCACCGCCTGCCCAAGCCGACAATTGCCAAGGTGAGCGGCATCGCGGCCGGGGCCGGCATGAGCATGGCGCTGGGCTGTGACCTGGTGGTCGCCTCGGAGTCGGCCCGGTTCTCCCAGATCTTCGCCAAGCGCGGCCTCTCACTGGACTTCGGTGCGTCGTGGCTGCTCCCCCGGCTGATCGGCCTCCACAGGGCCAAGGAGCTCGCCTTTTTCGCTGACATCATCACCGCCCGGCAGGCTGCCGAGTTCGGGGTGGTGAACCGGGTCGTTCCGGACGATCAGCTCGACGAGGTCGTCGGCGAGTGGGCCAGGCGCCTCGCCGCCGGGCCCCCGCTGGCCCTGTCCATGACCAAGACGATGCTCAACAACTCCCTCGGGCTGTCCATGGACCAGGCCATCGAGGAGGAGTCCCGCTCGCAGGCGGTCAACTTCGGCACGGCAGACACCATGGAGGCCATCGCGGCCTTCACCCAGAAGCGTGATCCGCAATTCAAGGGACGCTGAGTCCGGACGGCGCTCGGTCCGGACGGCGCTCGGTCCAGACGGCGCCGCGTGCAGACGGCGCCGCGTGCAGACGGCGCTAGGTCCAGACGGCGCTAGGTCCAGACGGCGCTCGGTCCAGACGGCGCCGGGTTCAGACGGCTCCGGGCGTCAGGGCTGGGACCGGAGTGCGACCGTCGGAGTGTGACAGCGCAGCCGTAGGGTGACCGAGGTGCCATCGAGTGGCCGCACGCACCCCTTTCCGGCGGTCCTCCATCCTCCATCCTCCCGGGCGCCCTCGATCTGACCATGGCAACTGGCATGGGCAGCGGCACCGGACCGATCTCATCGGAGGCGCCATGATCGCCGCCATTCCCTCCGCCGTCCTCATCGGGGTCGACGGGAAGCAGGTCTTCGTCGAAGTCCACGTGTCCAATGGCCTTCCGGGGTTCACGGTCGTCGGCCTCCCCGACACCGCGGTGCGGGAGTCCCGCGACCGGGTCCGGGCCGCCTTCCTGTCGAGCGGACTTTCGTGGCCACTGCGCCGGGTCACCGTCAACCTCGCCCCTTCGGGCATGCGCAAGGGCGGTGCCGGCCTGGACCTGCCCATCGCCATCGGCGTGCTGGTGGCCGCCGGTGAGCTGGACCCGGGCGCAGTCGACAACACCGCCTTCGTCGGTGAACTGGGTCTCGACGGATCGCTGCGAGGAGTCCCGGGGACGGTGGTGTTGGCCGAGGCACTCGGCCGCTATCGGCTGATAGTGGCAGCGGCGAGCGGTCGTGAGGCGCGCCTGGGCGGGGGCGTCATCCGCACGTCGTCCACTCTCGGCGCCCTGGTCGATCGATTGTCGGGGAATCGACCTTGGCCCGAGCCCGGTGATCCTGAATCCGATGACCCCGTGTCCGATCCTTCGACCTGGACTCCGGACAGCTCGCCGCGATCGTCGGTTTCGAGCCACTCGGGGCAGGACCTCGCTGATATCCGAGGGCAGCGACTGGCCCGCCGGGCACTGGAGGTGGCGGCCGCCGGTGGCCATCACCTGTTGCTGGTGGGACCGCCCGGGTCGGGGAAGACCATGCTGGCCAACCGGTTCCCGGACCTACTTCCGGACCTCCCGCGGTCGACAGCACTGGAGGTGACGAGGGTTCATTCCGTGGCGGGGCTCCCACCGGCACCCTCCGGGCTCATCGAGCGGCCGCCGTTCCGCGCCCCGCACCACGGCACGTCCCCGGTGGCGATGATCGGCGGCGGCAGCAGCTGGATGCGGCCGGGGGAGATCAGCCTGGCCCACGGCGGCATCCTGTTCCTCGACGAGATGGGGGAGTTCTCGGCAACAGTCCTCGACGCGCTGCGTCAGCCGCTCGAAGCGGGCCAGGTGCACGTGAGCCGGGCCCGGGGCTCCACCACCTATCCGGCCCGGTTCATCCTGGTCGGGGCCATGAATCCCTGTCCGTGCGGCGAGGGGGGCGCACCGGGGGCCTGCCGGTGCGGCAGCTCGGCCCGGGAACGCTATGCACGCAGGTTGTCGGGTCCCCTCCTCGATCGGTTCGACATCGCCATCCGGGTCGACCGACCGCAGGTCGACGAGTTGATGGGCCGCGGTCATGCCGAGACGACCTCGGCGGTGGCCGAACGGGTCGCCCGGGCCCGCCTCCGGGCCGTCGGGCGCGGCGTGACGGTCAACGCGGAACTGGAGGGGTCGATGCTCGATGAGAGGGCCCCCCTGTGCAGGGACGCGGCCCGCTTGGTCGAGCACGAGGTCCGTTCCGGCGCGCTCAGCGCCCGCGGATTGCACCGGGTGCACCGACTGGCCCGCACCGTGGCCGACCTCGAGGGCGTCAACGGAGCGGTTGGGGAGTCGCATGTCCGCGAGGCCCTCCTCCTCCGGTGCCGGCGGGAGCTGCTGCTCGGGTCCGAGGTCCGATGATGGCCCCGAAGACCGCCCCGATGACCGTTCCGATTGCGGCCCTGAGCGATGACCAGACCCACGCAGCCACCCTCGCCAGTCTGCCGGGGATGACTCCGGTGCGTCTTTCCAAGGTGCTGGACGGGTTCCGGCCGGTAACCGCCCTGAAGGCGCTGAGGGCGGGGATACACCCCGGCGACCCCGCCCGGAAATTCGGTGCTGCGGCGCGGAAGACCGACGTGAGGGAAGTGGAGGAACGATACTCCAGGGCCAGGGTTCAGGTTCTCCTGCCCGGCCGGGCCGGGTACCCGTCGATGCTGTTGGGCGATCCCGGAGCTCCGGCCGTACTGTTCGCCAAGGGTGAGCCGGCTGTGCCCGAAGGGCGGCCCCGGGTGGCCATCGTCGGCACCCGCTCGGCCACCCACTACGGCCGGCAGGTGGCTTCCGACCTCGCCAGTGAGCTTGCCTCCGCTGGGGTGGTCGTGGTGTCGGGGCTGGCCCGCGGGATCGACGGAGCCGCACATGCCGGTGTGGTCAGGGGGGCCACCGAGGGTGCGGCACCGCCGGTGGCCGTGGTGGGCACGGGGCTCGACGTCGTCTACCCGTCCTCGAACTCGGAGTTGTGGTCGGAGGTCGCCGCCCGCGGGGTGGTTTTCTCAGAGTCTCCACTGGGAACACGCCCCCATCCGGGCGTCTTCCCCGCCCGCAATCGGATCATCGCCGCTCTCTCCGACGTGGTCGTGGTGGTCGAGAGCCACTACGCCGGAGGGTCGCTCTACACGGCAGAGGCCGCCGCCCGCAGATCGATTCCGGTATGTGCGGTACCCGGCTCGGTCCACAGCCGGGCGTCGGAGGGCTCCAATGCGCTGCTGGTGGATGGGTGCACTCCGGTGCGGGATGCAACCGACGTGCTGGTGGCGATCTCGTTGGCCAGGACCGGACGGGACATGGAGGAAGCCGATCCTGCTCCCTCCGACCTCGGAGCCGCGTCCCAGCACTCGGTGTCTACCCTCCGGTCAGGGTCGGCTCCTCGGTCGACGCCTGGGTCGACGCCTAGGTCGACGCCTGGGTCGGCTCCTGTGACGGGCGGGGAACGCCACGCGGCGGGCAGGTCGGGGGTGGCCCACCAGGCGCACGGGGCGCATTTGGAGCACCTGGCGATGACCGACCCCCAACGCGTTGTCTGGGCGGCGGTGGACGACACGCCGACCGCCTTCGAGACGATCCTGATCCGCACCGACCTCTCCATCCCCGCCGCCGCCGAGGCATGCCAGAAGTTGGTCGAGGCCGGCGTGCTGGTGTCGGGTGCCGGTTGGTGGTCGAAGAAGTAGCTCCCCGCCGGCCGCAAGAGGACGGTGGGGTCAGGCGGACGACGGTCTGCCGCCGACCCAGGTGCGATCGAACCAGCGCTGGATCCGGCTCGTGCCGAAGTCGATCTTGTCGGCGGCGATTGCCTGCGACGGACCGTCGAGGTCCCCGAAGGGGGCCTGGCCGCTCAAGAAGGTCACATCGACGCGTGCGACCAGGTCGTGGCCGAATTCGAGATAGCAGATCCCGTGCCCGTCATAGGTGGCGGGTGCCGTACCACCCCGCACCCGCCAGACGATCTGCTCGGCCACGATCGATGCCTGCCCCTCGGCGAAGACCCCCGCCTTCGGGGTGCCCACGCTGGTCACATCGCCAACGGCGTAGACGTTCGGAAAGTCTGTCTGCAGGGTGAGCGGGTCCACCGGCACCCACCCGTCGACCGTCAGACCCGACTCCGCTACTACAGAAGGCACCGAGTGCTGTGGGACGCCGAGGAAGAGGTCGTAGGGCATTTCGCTCCCGTCGCCGAACAGGACCACCTTCCGTTGGGGGTCGAGGCCTCTCACCAGTCGGTCGGGGTGCCAGCTGATCTCCCGGCCGGCGAAGGCAACCAGCAGGGCTTCTGACGCCGCCGGCGATGGCGGGATGGGAGACCCGAAGGGCATCACCAACGAGATGGAGGAGTTGTCACGGATCCCCCGTTTCGTGAGGTAGTCGTGCATCAGGAGCGCGGTCTCGCTGGGTGCCGGAGGGCACTTGAACGGAGTCGACGTCACCCCGACGACGACGTGACCGCCGGCGAAGTCCGACAGCACCTCGCGCAGAGCGAACGCTCCGCGGATCGTATAGAACTCGTGGCCGGATTCGACCAGGCCCGGGGTGGCAGAGGGTTCCAAGTCGGCCCCCAACGCGATGACCATGATGTCGGCATCGAAGACCCCGGAGTCGGTCTCGACTCGCACCGCCGCGGGGTCGATCGATCGGATCGTCGTCTGGACGAACCGGAGGCCGGGCTTCTCTATGTCGCTATAGGGATGGAAAACCGCGTCGGGCAGTGTCCTCCCGAACATGACGTCGAGTTTCGAGAACCCGAACACGAACCCCTCACTCCGGTCGATAAGGACGACCTCAGCATCCCCACCCAAGTCCTCCGAGAGGCTCGTCGACAACTCGAGGCCACCAAACCCCGCCCCCAACACCAGGATCCGCATTGGGTCCAAGCTATCGGATCGGTCCAATGGTCGGGCTTTTCGCCCTCGCTATTCCAGGCGGTCCCTGTCATGCCGATGCTTCCATTCTGCCCGGCCATCCGGGGTGTCGATGCCGAGGCCGGGCTCCTGCCCGAAGCGGGGTTGGGCCTCGAAGCTCCACTCGGGGCTGCCGTCGGGCATCGTGCCGGAGCGGGCAAGGGTCCATCCCTCGTAGGTCTTCAAGAAATGATGGTGACCGCAGAGGAGCGCGAGGTTGTCGAGCTCGGTGGGCCCGTTTTCAGCAACCGGGATCACATGATCGATCTCGAGCCCGAACCTGACGCCGCAGCCCGGCACCACACACGTCCGGTCCCGATGGACCAGAGCCGTCCGGAGGGTCCGGTTGATGGTCCGTCCCAGATGGGAGACGGCTCGGATGTCACCGGCCCGGTGAAAGACCAGCCTCAGGAACGAGTCGTTGGCCATGTCCCTCGCCATGGGCACCGGGATCGGACCCTGACCGTCGATTTCGCAAAGCTCGCCGTCGACCGCATGACCCCGGAGCAAAGCCGAGAGGTCCACCCGCACCATGACCGAACAGGTAGGGGGCCGATCGATGATGTCGAGGGAGTCGGACGAAGGCCCGTCGTCGGCGTCGTCAAGGTCGCCGGCGTCTCCTGAGCAGGTGTCGGGATCGAGGTCAGGATCGACGACGGGCCCCGGGCCGGGATCAGTTCGTGGCCGGAGGCGAGGATCGAACAACGCCGGAGAGTCGGTGGCCGGAGAGTCGGTGGCCGGAGGCTTCGGCTCCGGTTCTGTGCCGGAGTCGATGGGTCGTCGGGTCAGGAGCAGAAAGAAGGCGTCGGCCCTCACCGCGCCCTCGGGCTCGGTGACCCCCTCCTCCATCGCCCGGCGTGCCCGACGGATGCGGGTGGCCGCGTGGTTCACATGGGTGAGGATCTGAGCCCCGCGGTCGGCGGTGTCCCGGCCCTGGTAGCAGAAGGCCCCGTCGGGATCGGTCCAGGACGAGAAGTGCCGGGAGGCCCGGATCTCCTTTACCCTGGCCACAGGATCGACCGATCGAGACGTCGCCCGCGAGCGGTGGCAGCGCTCCCTCACATGTTGGAGGGGTGCCTGGTCGGCGCCTTCGAGCAGCTCTGCCTCCCGCGCCGGATCGAGTACCCCCGCCCCCGTCAGCTCATTCAGTTTGGGGGCAGAGAGAGACCCTTTGCGGACCGCGTCCTCGGTGCTCGGCAGCTGATCGAGGCGGCGGCCGTTGGTCAGGGTGTTCTTCGCCTGGCCGGGCGAGACCCCCTCGAGAGAGGCCAGCATGGCCGCGGCACTCCGATGGCCACCCTCCCTCCAGATCCCGGAACCCTCGATCCGCGGCGCCAAGAGTGTCTTGCCCGCCACGGACAGGCGTTCGAATCCGGCGAAGGACTCGTAGAGCACTGTCGCATCCACGCCCGTCAGGCACCCCGGGTCCAGTTCGGACACCACGGCGGCCAGGACGTCGAGGGCGGCCTCCAGACGGGCACGAAGGCCGGCATCGGGTGACATTGTGGCCGCGCCAGGAACGGCACCGCCCGGACGGACGGGTCCCGAACGACGCTCTGCGGTGCCGACGGCTGAAGCCATGGATGAATCCTCCCAGGGGGGTGATACACGGGCCGCTGCTACCGTTCCGCATGCGTTTCGGAGCCCATGTCCGGGGTGGGAGGGGCCTGCTCCCCGCCCTGCAGCACGGTGCCGACATCGGAGCCGAGGCCGTCCAGTTCTTCACCCAGAGCCCGCGGATGTGGAAGCCGTCCCAGTACGGCCCGGAGGTGCTGGACCGCTACCGGGAGGCGCAGTCCGAGCACCCCTCGATCACCTCCACCTTCTGCCATGCCACCTACCTCATCAACCTTGCGACCCCCGACGCCGAGCTGGCGGCGAAGTCCCGGGCATGCCTCGACGCCAATCTGGCGGCGGCCCGGGCCATGGGCGCCGAAGGGCTGATCCTGCACCTCGGGAGTCACCGGGGGAGAGGGTTCGAGGCGGCACTCCCGGGGATCGCCGAGGCGCTGGTCCGGGCACTGGACTCGCTGGATCCGACCCCGCTGGATCCGACCCCGCTGGATCCGGACTCGGCCCCGTGCCCGATCCTGCTGGAGAACACGGCCGGGGCCGGCAACACGGTGGGCCGCTCCCTCGAGGAGCTGGCCGCCGTCATCGACGCCACGGGCTCCGACGAGCGGCTCGGCCTGTGCCTCGACACCCAGCACCTGTGGGCGTCTGGCGTATCGTTCGGCACCGTCGACGAGGCCGATGCGGTGGTCGACCGGGTGTCGGACACCCTGGGACTCGACCGGCTGCGCTGTCTGCACCTCAACGACTCGAAGGTCGCCTTCGGGGCCAATCGGGACCGACATGAGAACCTCGGGGAGGGCACCATCGGCCGACAACGCCTGGCTGCGCTCCTCGGCCAGCCCGCCCTCCAGGGTGTTCCGGCGATCCTGGAGGTTCCGGGCCGGGGTGCGGGCCCGAGGGCCGAGGACCTCGAGACCGCTCGCGACTTGTGGGCGACGGGCCTGGCCATCCGCTCCTGAGACTGACGGGGGGCCTGTGTGGTGGGCCGCGTCGTGCGGCCTTGTAATAAGAATGATTCTCGACTAGGCTGATGAACATCGATCGAGGCCCGTCGAGAGTGAGAGCAGTGGCAGTTCCATCACCGGATTCTGGCGAAGGCCAGAAATCCGGTGGGAGGGGGCCCGTGGCAGGGCCGGCGGCGGGCGGTGTGGCAGGGCCGGCAGCAGGGCGCCGAACTGGCTCCTTCGGGGTGGTGGCGATGGCGATGGCCACCGTGACCATGCTGAGCGCCTGCGGGGCCACTCATCCCATGTCCACAGGCCCGTCGGGATTCGCCTCGGAACGGGTGGTCCAGGTGGCGGCGGCCGAGAACTTCTGGGGGAGCATCGCCGCCCAGCTCGGCGGGGCTCACGCTCATGTTATGAGTATCATTACCAATCCAAATACTGATCCCCACGCCTATGAGCCGACAGCGGCCGATGCCCGCACGCTGGCCCAGGCGCAGTTCGTCGTGGAGAACGGGATCGGCTACGACCCGTGGGTCCAGCGGCTGCTCGCCGCCGACCCGGGGAAGGCCGCCACGCTCGACGTCGGAACCCTCCTCGGCGTGGCCGTGGGCGGCAACCCACACCGCTGGTACAACCCGGCCGACGTCCAGACGGTGATCAGGCAGATGGTGGCCGACTATCAGCGGATCGACCCGGCCGACCGTTCGTACTTCGCCAGACAGGAGATCGCGTTCGACACCGTCTCCCTCGAGAAGTACTCCGAGACCCTTTCGTCGATCAGGGCGCGCTATGCGGGGACGCCGGTGGGAGCGTCGGAGTCGATCTTCGCCATGCTGGCGCCGGCGCTCGGGCTCGACCTGATCACACCGCCGACCGCGCTCACGGCGATAAGCGAGGGGTCCGACCTATCGGTCCGTGACAAGGAGACCATAGACAACCAGATACGGAACCACCAGATAAGGGTGTACGTGTACAACAGCCAGAACGTGACGACCGACGTGCAGTCCCAACTCGCCGAGGTGAAGGCGGTCCACATACCCTTCGTCGCCATCACCGAGACACTGCGGCCGGCGAGTGCCACCTACCAGGCGTGGCAGACCAAGCAGCTCCTCGACATCCAGGCGGCGCTGGCCCGGGCCAACCCGTCCAACCCGTCCAACCCGTCCAACCCGTCCAACGTGACCAATGGGTAGCTCCGTCGCGGCCGAGGTGGGCCCTGCTCTGCTTGCGGTGCGGTTCGAGGGTGCCGCCGTGAAACTCGGTGGCCGCACCATCTGGTCGAACGTGGGTCTGGAGATCGGTACGGGCGAGTTCGTCGCCGTGCTGGGCCCCAACGGGGTGGGGAAGTCGACGCTGATCAAGGCGATGCTGGGGATCCAGCCGTTGTCCGAGGGCCGGGCGACCGTGCTCGGGCGGCCGCCCGGCCTCTCGGGGAAGGACATCGGCTACCTGCCCCAGCGGAGGAATTTCGACCCCAACCTCCGTGTCCGCGGAATCGACATCGTCCGACTGGGAAGCGATGGCGACCGATGGGGGCTGCCGTTCCCCGGGAGCGCCTCACTGTTCGCCGGCAGCCGGGCGGCGCGGCAGCGGGTCGACGAGGTGGTCGAAATGGTGGGGGCCACTTCTTACGCCCGCCGCCCGATCGGCCAGGTGTCCGGCGGTGAGCAGCAGCGCCTGCTGATCGCCCAGGCGCTGGTCCGCCGGCCCCGGATGCTGTTGCTTGACGAGCCCCTCGACAGCCTCGACCTTCCGAATCAGGCCGCCATCGCCGGGCTGGTCTCCGAGATCAGCGATGAGTACGGCATCACCGTCCTCATCGTGGCTCACGACGTCAACCCGATCCTTTCCTATCTCGACCGGGTCGTCTACGTGGCCCGGGGCGGGACGGTCAGCGGGCCGCCCGAGCAGGTCATCACCTCCGAGACACTGAGCGCGCTGTACGACACCCCGATCGAGGTCCTGCGCACCTCGGACGGGCGGATGGTAGTCGTCGGCCAACCGGAGGCGCCGGCTCACCATGCCGATCGCCACACCGGGCACCCCCGCTGATGGTCCGGGCGTGACGATGGCCATGGGTATCGTCCTGCAGCAGATGTTCGGCCTGCACTTCATGGTCAACGCCTATCGGGCCGGGACGATCGTGGCGGTCGTCGCCGGCGCGGTCGGGTGGTTCATGGTGCTCAGGCGGCAGAGCTTCGCCGGCCACACGCTCGCCATCGTGTCCTTCCCCGGCGCGGCCGGCGCCGTCTGGCTGGGACTCAGCGCGACGGTTGGGTACTTCGCCGGGAGCATCGCCGCGGCCGTGGTCATCGCGCTCGTGCCCCGCTCCTCCTCGGGTCGGGCCCACAGCCAGGAATCCGCGGTCATCGGTACCGTGCAGGCATTCGCTCTGGCGTGCGGAGTCCTGTTCGTGAGCCTGTACGGCGGCTTCCTCGACAGCGTCACCGGACTGCTGTTCGGGACGTTCCTCGGGATCTCGGACAGCCAGGTGGCGACGCTCGGGGTGGCCGCCGTGGTGGTGCTCGGCGTCCTCGCCGCGCTGGGCAGACCGCTCTTCTTCGCCACCGTCGACGCAGACGTGGCGGCCGCCCGCCGGGTCCCGGTCCGGGGGTTGTCCGTCGTCTTCCTGCTGCTGTTGGGGTGTACCGCCGCGGAGGTCAGCCAGATCACCGGTGCCCTGCTGGTGTTCGCCCTGCTGGTGATGCCGGCGGCGGCGGCCCAGCAGCTGACGGCCCGGCCGGCGGTGAGCTTCGTGGTCACCATCGTGTTGGCGGTGGCGATCACCTGGCTGTCGCTGGGTGCGGCATTCTTCTCGGTCTATCCGGTCGGCTTCTACGTCTCGACCTTCGGCTTCACGGTCTATGTGGTGGCCGCGGGCTGGCGGGCCCTGGCGGAGCGGATCCAGGCGCGACCACCGCACCGGTCCCGTACGCCGTCCCCGTCATCATCCGGATCGACGGCGGCTGCACCGTCGGGATCGGCGGCGGGCGCGTGATGACGGCCTCCCCCCTGACACCCTCCCTCCTGACGGCCTCCGGCCTGCCGGTCTCCCTCCTGCCGGCCTCCGGCCTGCTCACCGAGCTCTCCCACATGTTCGACCACCCGTTCCTGCGGGCGGCCTTCATCGCCGGCACCTGCATCGCCCTGGCCGCGGGCCTGGTCGGGTACGTGGTGGTGCTGCGGGGCCAGGTGTTCAGCGGGGACGCCCTGTCCCACGTCGCCTTCACCGGGGCGCTCGCCGCCCTGGCCTTCGGTGTCGATCTCCGCCTGGGGCTCTACGGGGGGTGCGTGGCCTTCGCCCTCCTCATGGCCGCGCTGGGGCGGCGGGCGAGCGCCGACGACACGGTGGTGGGCAGCGTGTTCGCCTGGATCCTGGGACTCGGGGCGCTCTTCCTCTCCATCTTCACCACCGCCCAGAGCGGGACCGGCGGGGCCGGAGGCAATGCCGGGGTGAACGTGCTCTTCGGCTCGATACTCGGCCTGTCGACCGGCCAGGCCCTGACTGACGGGGCGGTGGCCCTGGCGGTGGTGGCGGTGTTCACCGCCATCGGACGGCCACTCGTATTCGCCAGTCTGGACGAGGCGGTGGCCACCGCCCGGGGGGTGCCGGTCCGCCTGGTCGGCTACGCCTTCTTCATCCTGCTCGGGGTCACCGTCGGGGTGGCCACCCAGGCGGTGGGAGCGCTGCTGCTGCTGGGCCTGCTGGCGGCGCCCGCCGGCGCCAGCCAACGGATCAGCTCGAGACCATTCGTGGCCCTGTGGCTCTCGGCCGGCGTGGCCGTGTTCTCCATGTGGGGCGGACTGACCCTGGCCTATCTGGCCCCGAGGATGCCCCCCAGCTTCGGGATCCTGGCCGTGGCCACCGGGGTGTACCTGGCGGTGGTCGCGGTCCCCAGGGTCCTCGCCGTAGTGTCTCGGAGATGAGTATGGCCCCTTCCGTCCACGAGCAGGTCGCCCTGCGCCTAGCCGGCCTCGAGCAGCGGTACACCCCGATGCGCAAGGCGCTGGTGACCACGCTGGCGGGGGCGGGCAGACCGTTGTCGGTGCCGGAGATCCTCGCCTCCAGCCCCGAGCTTCCCCAGAGCAGCGCCTATCGCAATGTCACTGCGCTCATCGAGGCCGGAGTGGTCCGTCGGGTCACCGGCGTCGATGACCACGGACGGTTCGAGCTGGCCGAGGAACTGGCCGGCCACCACCATCACCTGGCCTGCGGCCGGTGCGGGAAGGTGGAGGACGTGGCACCGTCGCCCCGCCTCGAGCGGGCCATGGCCGAAGCGGCCCGAGTGGTGGCTGAAGAGCAGGGCTATGAGGTCACCGGACACCAGTTCGACCTGGTGGGAAGGTGTCCGGCCTGTCGGCTGGCGGTCGGTTGATCGCAGGATCGCCGGTTCCACACGTCGCATCGCTCCGCAGGAGCCCCCGGTCCACCGACGGCCCGGGGGAGTGCGGGGGCCGGCGTCGACGTGTCCTGCCCGCGCCGTCAAGCTAGGGTCGCCGCGCACCCTTGGGGGATCCCGATCGGGACTGACCGAAAGGAACCGACCATGACCATCGAGACCCGCCTGGAGACCGACAGCATGGGGGTGATCGAGGTGCCCAACGACCGGTACTGGGGAGCGCAGACGGCCCGCTCGCTTCGCCACTTTCCGATCGGCGACGACAGGATGCCCGAACCCCTGATCCGGGCGATCGGCGTGTTGAAGGAGGCGTCGGCCCAGGTGAACGCCGACCTCGGCAAGATGTCGCCGGACAAGTCTGCGCTGATCATCGCCGCCGCCCGGGAGGTGGCCGAGGGAAAGCTCGACGACCACTTCCCCCTGAGCGTCTGGCAGACCGGTAGCGGTACCCAGAGCAACATGAACGCCAACGAGGTGATCTCCAACCGGGCCATCGAGCTGGCCGGCGGTGAACTGGGCTCGAAGGACCCGATCCACCCCAACGATGACGTCAACATGTCGCAGTCGTCGAACGACACCTTTCCGACCGCCATGCACATCGCCGCCGTCGAGGAGATCACCCACCGCCTGCTGCCTGCCATCAGGCACCTGCGGGACGCCCTGCACGCCAAGGAGGTGTCCCTGGCCGGCATCACCAAGATCGGCCGGACCCATCTGATGGATGCGGTCCCGATGACCTTCGGGCAGGAATTCTCGGGCTACGTCGCCCAACTCGACGCCGACCTCCGCCGAATCGAATTCACGCTGGATGACCTCTACGAGCTGGCCGCCGGCGGGACCGCCGTCGGTACCGGCTTGAACACCCATCCGGAGTTCGGGACCCGGGTGGCGTCGGCCATCGCCGAGCGCACCGGGCTGCCGTTCGTGACCGCCCCGAACAAGTTCGCCGCCCTGGCCGCCCATGACGGGCTGGTGATGGCCAGCGGAGCCCTGCGGACGCTGGCGGCGTCGCTCGTCAAGATCGCGGACGACTTGCGGTGGCTGGGCTCGGGCCCTCGCAGCGGATTGGGCGAGCTCGACCTGCCGGAGAACGAGCCCGGTTCCTCGATCATGCCGGGCAAGGTGAACCCGACCCAGAGCGAGGCGATGATCATGGTGTGCATCCAGGTCTACGGGAACGATGCCGCCGTGGCCATGGCCGGAGCCAGGGGGAACCTCGAGCTGAACGTGTGCAAGCCGGTGATCATCCACAACGTCCTGCACTCGGTGAGGCTGTTGACCGAGGCGTCGGCGTCCTTCACCCGGTTCTGCGTGGAAGGCCTGGAGCCCAATGAGGCGCGCATCCGCCAACACCTCGAGAACTCGCTGATGCTGGTGACGGCGCTCAACCCGCTGATCGGCTACGACCGGGCCGCCGAGGTGGCGAAGAAGGCGCACAAGGAGGGGAGCACCCTGCGGGAGTCGGCCGTGGCGTTGGGATACCTGACCGGCGAGCAGTTCGACGAGGCGGTCCGGCCCGAGTCGATGACCCACCCCTGAGGCGACCGCCAGTGGGAGGAGGTGGACCCGTGGGCCCGGCGGGCGCGGACCTCACCGATCTGAGCCTGTTCGTCGGCGGCTTCCCCGACGAGGTGTTCACCCGACTCCGTCGACAGGCCCCGGTCTGGTGGCATGCCCCGACCGAGCACACGCCCGATGGTGAGGGGTTCTGGGTGGTG
This sequence comes from Acidimicrobiales bacterium, assembly GCA_035531955.1. Taxonomy (GTDB): domain Bacteria; phylum Actinomycetota; class Acidimicrobiia; order Acidimicrobiales; family RAAP-2; genus Bog-756. The sequence continues at coordinate 18,141 of DATKRZ010000039.1, forward strand.
AGCTCCCACCGCGACATCGTGACGGCCGCCGCCGACGCCGAGCTCTTCTCCTCGGAGGGGAGCCCGGGTGCCGAGGGGGGCGGGACCATCATCCAGGACCTCCCATTCGGCTTCGCCGCGGGCGTGCTCCTCAACATGATGGACGACCCCCGGCACCACCTGATCCGCCGACTGGTCACCCCCGCCGTGGCCCCGAGGGCGCTGGCCCGGATGGAGGACGGGTTGAGGCAGCGGGCCCGGCGCATCATCGATGCCGTCGCCGACCGGGGCGAGTGCGACTTCCTGGGTGACGTGGCCGTCGAGCTCCCACTCCAGGCGGTGGCATCGCTCATGGGGGTGCCCGACGCCGATCGCTACGACCTGATGGCGTGGTCCAATGCCACCCTCGACTTCGAGGGGCGCGAACTGGGGGAGACGAACCAGCGGGTGGCGGAGGCGGCCGCCTCGATGACCGCCTACGGAACCGACCTCATCGCCCAGAAGCGGAGGACCCCGGGCGACGACATCATCTCGGCGGTGGTCAACGCCCAGATCGAGGATGGTGAGGGCCCACTCCGCGCCCTTACCGAAGTCGAGCTGCTGATGTTCTTCAATCTCCTGGTGGTGGCCGGGAGCGAGACGACCCGCAACTCCATCGCCCTGGGCATGGTGGCGCTGATCGAGCACCCCGACCAGCTCGAGTCGCTCCGCGACGACCGTTCTCTGATGGCATCCGCGGTCGAGGAGATCCTCCGGTGGACCAGCGCCACCCTCTACAACCGGCGCACGGCCACCCGGCCCACCGAGCTCGGCGGCCAGGTCATCGCCGAGGGTGCCAAGGTCACGCTGTGGTGGGCGTCGGCCAATCGGGACGAATCGGTGTTCGACGAGCCGTTCCGGTTCGACATCCGACGGGCTCCGAACCCCCACCTCACCTTCGGGCACCGGACCCATTTCTGCCTGGGGGCCAATCTGGCCCGCATGGAGATCCGGGTGATCCTGGACGAGGTCCTCGATCGATTGGAGGGCTTCGAGTTGAGCGGGCCGGTGGAGCGGGTGCGGACCAACAAGCATGCGGGTGTTACCCGGGTGCCGATGCGCTTCGGACGACGGCTGGGCGGATGAGCCGGGCGTCGGATCCCCGGAGATCCTCTCGGTGGGCCCGGGCACCGTCTGCGCTCCGCGCCGGAGGCCGGCCGTATACTCCGGGGCGTTCGCCACCGGACCGGGGTTCGACCACAGCCTCGGACCGTCCACCCCGGGCCCGCCGTCCCGTGGCAAGCAGCCGTAGACACAGCCGAGGGAGACACTCCGAGGGAGCGACATGACCACTGTGCCCACCGATCTGAGCATCGGACTGACCGACGGGATGTTCTACGGCGGCGATCCCTTCCCGGCGTTCGCCTGGATGCGGGATCACGCGCCGGCGTACTTCGACGAGTCGGCGGGGGTCTGGGGGATCACCCGGTACGCCGACATCAAGGAGATCTCCAAGGACCCGGACACCTTCTCCAATGCCGGTGGCATCCGCCCGGACAGCGACGCCCTACCCATGATGATCGACACCGACGCGCCCGAGCACGTCCGGCGTCGCCGCCTGGTCAGTGAGGGCTTCACCCCGGGCCGGATCCGCGAGAGCGAAGAGGGGATTCGTACCATCTGCGATGCGATCATCGACCGGGTGTGCGAGGCCGGCTCGGCCGACTTCGTCCGGGACATCGCCGCCCCGCTGCCGATGATCGTCATCGGGAACATGCTGGGAGTGGCTCCCGGTGACCGTGACGATCTGTTGCGGTGGTCCGACGACATGCTCAAAGCACTGGGCTCGCCGGACCCGGGGGCGATGGACAAGGCGGCCCAGGCCGCCGCCGAGTACGCCGTCTACATCACCGCGGTGGCGGAACAGCGCCGGCGGGACAGCCAGTCGGACGATCTGATCGGAACCCTCGTCCATGCGGAGATCGAGGGAGACCGCCTCGACGAGGCGTCGATCATCTACGAGTCGCTCCTGATCCTGATCGGCGGGGACGAGACCACCCGTCACGTGATCAGCGGCGGGATGTACGAACTGTTCCGGCACCCCGATCAGCTCAGGAGATTGGCGGCCGACCGGTCACTGTTGCCGGCGGCGGTCGAGGAGATGCTGCGGTGGGTGTCGCCGATCAAGAACATGGCCCGCCGGATGACCAGGGACGTCGAGTTCCAGGGGGAGACCCTCCACCGGGGCCAGAAGCTCCTGCTGCTCTATCCCTCGGGCAACCGGGACGAGCGGGCGTTCGATGAGCCCGGGCAGTTCGACATCACCCGCACCCCCAACGACCACATGGCCTTCGGCTTCGGTTCCCACTTCTGCCTGGGCAACCGGCTGGCCCGGATGGAGCTGGCCGTGATGTTCGACCGGCTGCTCGACCGGCTGCCCGACCTGGCCCTGGCCGATGACACCGAGCCGCCCAAGCGCGCCGCCAACTTCGTCTCCGGCTACGAGACGATGCCGGTCGTGTTCACCCCGACCTCCCCGGTGGAGGCGTCGGCCTAGCGATCGCGCCGGGTCCTCCCGCGGTCCGCCGGACCGGCACGCGGCCCTTGGTCAGCACGACTACTGTCGGCCGGGTGGCCGACAGGGAGAAGCTTTCGGTGTTGGGGGACTCGGAGGTGGAGGCGGCCCTGGCCCAAGACGACGCCCCGCGGTGGCACCTGATCGGGGGCCAGCTGGTCAAGACGGTGACCTGCGCCGGCTTTGGGGGGTCGCTCGAGTTCGTGGGAGAGGTCGGACGCCTCGCCGAGGAGGCGGACCACCACCCGGACATCGACATCCGGTACGACCGGGTGACCTTGGCGTTGGTCACCCATGATGCCGGCGGGATCACCCGGTTCGACCTCGATCTGGCCCGGGCCATCGACCGGGTCAACGTCGGCGTGCGGCCCGACCCCGCCGGATTCTGACTCACGCGCCGACCTCGACCCGGACGCCCGCCCTCTAGGCCGGCGGGTGCGGCACGACCGAATAGCCGGCAGCGTCGAGTGCGTCCACCGCCCGCCCGAGGTCCCCGTCCTTGACCAGGATGTGGTCCGTGTCGTACGTGGAGAGCACGAACACCCCCACTCCGGCCTCGGCCATCCTGGCGGTCAGCGAGGCGATCACCCCGACCGCGGAGAAGTCGAGGGGTCCCGCCACCGTGAGCGCCCGCCACCCGGCCTCGATGCGGGCATCGGGCGGCGCGGCATCGACCCGGCACACCACCGACAGTTCGAACCCGGTGCCGGTGACCGAGAAGAACGACCCGTCGGCCGGCGGTGACGGCCACGGTGCGTCGATGGGAAGCCGGCACACGGCCAGGTGCTCCGGTCGCACGGACAGCTCCATCCGGTCATCCCCACCGGCGCCGAGCGGGCGAGGGCTGGCTCAGCCGACCGGGAGGTCCCAGAGGGGAAACCACCGATCGAGGTCGGACTCGACGGAGAGGTCCCCGGCCACCAGGCTCTTGAGCTTCAGCTCCTGTTCGATGTCCCGGTGCTCGTGCCCGTCGGGGACGAACGGGTAGAAGGTCCCCCGTTTGAACAGGTACACCACGTAGGCGGACGACGGGATCACGCGTCCGGGGCCCGCCGTGGGCTCGGGCATCGGGTCGGTGACTGCGGCCTCGACGGTGTCGAAGGCGCCGGCATCCGGGGAGTCCGATGTCGTCAGCTTTGCCAGGCCGAACACGGAACACAGCAGTTGGGGGCCCCAGCCCGCATCGGAGAGGGACGAGTTGACCAGGTGGACCCGGGTCACCAGCTCTTCGATGTCGGCGTCCTCGAGTACCAGCCAGTGGTAGCCGTAGGCATCCTCGGCCTTGCGCAGCCCTCCCGTGCCGTCCATGGACAGGAGCTTGACCACTTCGGCCTGCATGTCCTCGAATCCCTGGCCGGTGGGCGGCTTGAAGCACACGCCGGCATGTCCCGAGCACGACATGGCAGCGGCACTCTGGAGGGTGATCGACGCCGACGGGAGGGCGAACAGGGCGTCCAGGTTGGCCTGCACCGGCTTGGTCCGCCCGAGGATGGTGTCGAGCAGTCCCATCAGCCGGCCCGTCCCATCAGTCGGCCCGTCCCATCAGCCGGCCAGTCCCATCAGCCGGGCGGCCGCCTCGGCTTCGGTCACGAGGGACGGCCGAGCTCAGCTTCGATGGTGGCCAGCTGGGCCAGTCGCTGATCGAGCGAGGGATGGGTGGAGAACAGTGTCGAGAGGCTCACACCCTTGGAGGCGATCGCCGGGGTGAAGTAGAAGGCGTTGAAGCTCTCGGCGGCCCGGAGGTCGCGGGTCGGGATCCGGGACATCTCGCCGGTCACCTTGACCAGTGCCGACGCCAACACCGACGGCTGTCCGGTGAGCAGCGCGCCGGAGCGGTCGGCCGCCAGCTCGCGGTAGCGCGACAGGGCTCTGGTCAGCAGGAAGCTGATGGCGTAGACGACCACGGAGACGACCAGCACCGCCATCTCCACCAACGCCGCGTTTTCCCCGCTGTTGTCGTTTCCGCCACCCTGGTTGCCGCCGAAGCCGCCCATCATCCCGGTCCAGAACATGACACGGGTCACCAGGCCCGCCACAACGCCCAGGAAGCTGGCGATGGTCATCACGGCCACGTCACGGTGGGCCACGTGGGAGAGCTCGTGGGCGAGCACGGCCTCGAGCTCGGGCTCGTCCAGCCGCCGCATCAGTCCGGTGGTGGCGCAGACCACCGCGCTCTTGGGGCTGCGGCCGGTGGCGAACGCGTTGGGCACGTCGGTGTCGGCGACAGCCACCCGCGGCTTCTTCATGTCAGCCAGTGCACAGAGCCGGTCGATGGCCCCGTGGAGCTGCGGCGCCTGCTCCGGTGTGACGACGTGGCCGCCCATGCCGAAAAGGGCGATCTTGTCGGAGAACCAGTACTGGACGAAGATGAGCCCTCCCGCGATGATCAGCACCACGGCGTAGGAGATGCCGACGGCGATCAGCAGTCCGATCACGGCTGCATAGAGGACCACCAGCATCAGACCGGTGGTGAACATGCGGAGCGTGAGGCCCCGGTCCTGTGGGATGTTGCGTGCGGTACTCATGGGTTCGACCTCAGCGGTTGTCCGTTCCGGAAACTTCGTCCGCCTCGGCGAGCAGGTCCTTCGTCTCCTCGAGGGTGGAGTCGGGGAAGGGCACCACCAGGTCAGACGGGGCGAAAGCGTCGTCGGCCAGGGGCTCGCCCGCCTCGCGGACCGCAGCGGTGAGAGCGGCCAGGGCCGAGACGAACGCCTTCCCGTCATTGGCGTCGACGGCCTCGACGATCACCGAGTCCAGTTTCTCGAGCGCACCTCGCTGCCCATCGGGGACCGAGTACTGCCCTTCACCCAGGATGCGGACGATCATGATGCCGGCCCCCCGGGCCCTGACGAACCGTGGTCGGCGGCGTGGTCCGCTGCCCCCAGCTCGGCCGCCGGCGGGGCGCCCGCGCCGACCTCCGCCTTCAGGGCCGCCAGCTCGGCGTCGACGGTCGAGGTCGTCGATGCCTTGTTGAGCTGGGCCTGGATGTCGTCGACCGGGTTGGCCAGGTCGGTCAGGGCACCCGAGGCCAGCAGTTCGTCCATGGCCCCGGCGCGGGCCTGCATGCCGTCGATCTTGTCCTGGGCCCGCTGCATGGACATGCCGGCGTCGCTCATCGACTCGGAGATGCCCGACACTGCCTCACCGATCTTGGTCTGGGCTTCGGCCGCCGTGTAGCTGGCCTTCATCGTCTCCTTCTTGGTCCGGAAGGAGTCGACCTGGGCCTGGAGCTTCTGGGCGGTGAGGATCAGCTTCTCCTCCTGCCCGGCCACCTGCTCGTGCTGGGTCTGGAGCTCGCCGAGCTGGTCGGCCAGCGCGGTGCGCCGGCTCAGCGCCTCACGGGCAAGGTCCTCGTTGCCCTGGGTCAGGGCGGCCTTGGCCTGCTGTTGGAGCTTGTCCGCCTGCTGCTGGAGCTGGGAGGCCTGCAGCTCGATCCGCTTCTTCGCCGTGGTGACGTCGGCCACGCTCCGGCGGACCTTCTGGAGGCTCTCGAGCTGCTTCTGGTAGGAGAGGTCCAGGGACTCTCTCGGATCTTCGGCCTTGTCGAGGAGTTTGTTGGTCTTGGCCTGGACAATCCCGGACAGACGCTTCATCACGCTCATTCTGATAGATCCTTCCTCGTTCGTCGCCAATGAAGCTTAGGGCCTCGCTGCCCGATAGCGTGATCGGCGTGCCCGATCCGCTGTGCCTGTTGACCGTCCACGCCCATCCCGACGACGAGTCGTCGAAGGGTGCCGGCACCGTAGCCATGTACCACGCCGAGGGAATCCGCACCGTGCTGGTCTGCTGCACAGGCGGGGAGGAGGGGGATATCCTCAACCCGGCGTTGGACACCCCCGAGGTGCGCTCGCGGCTCGTGGACCTGCGCCGCGAGGAGCTGGTCAACGCCGCCGGGATCATTGGGTACGACGAGGTGGTCATGCTCGGCTACCGGGATTCGGGAATGGCCGGCTCGGAGACCAACGCCAATCCGGAGAGTTTCGCCCAGGCTCCCCACGAAGAGGCGGTGGAACGCCTGGTGGCCATCGTCCGCCGCACCCGGCCCCAGGTCATGGTGGTCTACGGCGACGATCAGTCGGGGTATCCCCATCCAGACCACCTCCGGGTGCACGAGATCGGCGTTGCGGCATTTGCCGCCGCGGGGGACCCGGCCCGTTTTCCGTCGGCCGGCGCGCCCTGGCAGGCGAAGAAGCTCTACTACACGGTGTTCTCGGCGAAGAGGTTCGAGCAGATCCACGAGAAGTTCGTGGAGCTGGGCCTCGAGTCGCCCTTCGACGACGAATGGCGGGCCAGGTGGAAGGACGTCCCGGCCGAGCCGATCAGCACGTCGATCGACATCTCGGCCTTCTCCGACGTCCGCCGGGATGCGCTGCTGGCCCACGCCACCCAGGTGGACCCGAACTCGCGGTTCTGGTTCGGATTGCCACCCGAGGTGATGCGCTCGATCCACCCCTTCGACGACTACCGGCTGGCCCAGGTGGCCGGGCCCGACGGACCCCCGGCCGGACCCCCGATCGAACGGTCGGCCAGCGCATCAGGGGGGCCGGTCGAGACGGACCTCTTTGCCGGTATCCGTCCGGTGTCCTGAGCGACCGGGCGCCGGGGCGGGGCACGCTGAGCGTCGGGAGGGAGCCGAGACTCCCGGTCCCGGGACGCCGGTAGCATCAGAGGGGGCGACGACGTTGGCGACGACCAGTTGGGATGTGCCGTGACCAAGTGGCTCTCTGCGGAGTGGTTCGACCAGACCCGCGAGATGGCGGCCGACCAGCCCGCCCGCCCCGGGCTCTCCGCCCGGATCCAGTACGAGCTCACCGGAGGCCCGGACGGTGATGTCCGCTACTACCGGGTCCTCGAGGACGGCCGGCTCCGGTCGAGTGCCGGCGGCACCGTCGACGCCCCCGAGGTGACCCTGACCATGCCGTGGGCCGATGCGGTGGCCATGCAGAAGGGCGAGCTCGATCCGAACGTGGCCTTCATGCAGGGCCGGATGAAGGTCGCCGGTTCGATGGGGGTGATGATGTCCCTACTGCCCGTCACCAACACACCCGAGTACCAGGAGCTCCGTCGCCGGATCGCCGGGATCACCGAGTTCTGACGAGTGGGGGGACCGACCCGGGGCCGGCCCCTCCGAGGTAGGGCAGGTGGATGGTGCCCGCGCTCTGCAGCAGGATCAGGGTCACCGCGGTGGCGATGAACAGGACCAGGGCCACCACCAGGTACGGCTGCACCCTGTCCCAGGGAGCGGGTGCCTGCGCCGAACGGATCCCCCGGCGCCGGTCGTTGCCGCGCCGGGGCCTGGCCACGGCCGTGACCGGAGGCACCCCGTCGAGGCCCTGATGCCGCACGGCGAAATCGGTGATCCGGTTGGACAGGGCGTTCGGATCCCCCCCGGGCACGAGGAAGCGGTAGGTCCCGAACGGGGTCCGGACGGCGATCACCGCCCCGCGGTCGGCGTGGGGAAGCACCCGACCCGTGGCGCCGGGTTCCTCGACCGGGGCCTGGCGCGCCGGCCCCTCCTGCGATCCGGGGACCCCGTTGAGCTGCGGTTCGACCCAGTGGTCGGGAATGACCCCTCCGACCCACCGTTCGACCATGTGGGCCGAGACCGCCGACCAGGGCAGGATCCGGGGTTGGTCGCCGGTCGACCTGATGACCCCGATCCCCTCGTCGGTGAAGACGACGGCTTCGATGCCCACCGGGTCGCTGCCGGCCGAGTCGAGGAGCAAGGGCCCATCGACACGCAACGCTGGCAGCGGGGTGGCGACGCCGGTGCGGGGTGCCGCGGACCGGCCGGGATCCCGCCCCTTCGGCTGCTCTCCCTCGGCCACGGCCACTCCCATCGGTGGTTGTCAGGATACCGTCGCGCCCGGCGCCCAGGTGGTCCGAGACGATCGACGCCGTGGGCCCGGCCGTGCGGGACCGCCCCATCCGAGGGACGGGCAGGACGGGTCGGTGCCGCTGGCGACGGCGCTGAATCAGTTGCCGCGCATGGCGTCGTGGAGCGGCCGGTAGCTGATCAGGGTCACGCCGGCATCGGCGATCACCTGGTCGAGCCCCCGGTCGGCCACCAACAGCACGTGGTCTGCCACCCGCTGCCTCCAGTCCGAGGTGATGGCCCGGAGCTCCGGCGTGTCGATGGCAGGGTGCATGGTGAGCTCGGTGATCCCCGGCTCGAGGCCGGCGACCAGGTCGAGGAAGGCCTGCCGGGTTCCCGTGGCCGGCAGCGTGGGAAAGCGGTCGGCGAACACCACTCCTTCGTCGGCGGCGAGCTGACGCACCGGAAATCCCACGTTGGGCTCGGCTTCGGCGCCGAGGAGCCGGAGGGGCAGGGAGAACTCCACCGCCAGCTCGAGGTAGATGTCGAAGAATTCCGGTCGCAGCACGAGGGTGTCGAGGTGTGCGTCGAGATGGCTTATGTCGAATCCCCACAGCACCGCCCGCTCGACTTGGGCGCGGCACTCCCGGCGGACCTCGTCGAGGTCGGCATGGTCCCAGAGGTCGGTGACGGTGCGGGGGAACCCTCCGTCCCCGTCCAGCAGCGACGGGGCCAGGGTCAGGGGCGCCCAGCGGTAGAGATCATGCTCGGCGTTGAGGGTCAGCCGGACCCCGACGTCGTCGCCCCGGAAGCGCGATGCCGACTCCCGCGCCCACGGCGCCGGGACGATCAACGACGCGCTGGTGCCGATCCCTTGGCGCAGGGCGTCGTAGACCCCCACGGTGGCGGCGTGGCAGAAGCCGAGGTCGGCGCAGTTGAGGATGAGCAGTTTGGCATCGGGCGGGTACCCGATGCGCTCGGCAACGGTCGGCATCCACCTGACCGTAGCGCCCTGCGATCTCAGGCGGCGCGGCCGGTCGGACCCTGCCCACCGCCGCCATCACCAGATCGGCTCTGGCCGTCGGCCGCCATGGCCGCCTCGAGTCGGGCACGGGCGGCGGCGACCCCCTGCCGGCCGATACGGCGCGTGCGCTCGTCGAGGCGCCAGCCGCCTGCCGCCCCGGATGGGCGGCCCCGGCGGTCCATCCCTGGCGCCCTCGATGCCGGTGACGTCCCCGACCCACGTGATGTCCGCGGGCCACGTGACCCCTCCGGCGCCTTCGACACGGTCGCCATCTCGGCGACCGCCGGCACCAGTGGGAGCTCGGGCTGGATCCCTGGGGATCTGGGTCGGCGGTCGGTTGCCATGGGTCCATTGTGCCCGGAGGGTGTATTACCTAACCCATGACCGATGGAACTGCCATTGTGCCGGCGGGCCCGCGCTTCGGGATCACGGTCCCCTTCGATGGGGTCACCCTGGCGGATCACCGCAGGTGGTACGCGGAATTGGTCCGCCTCGGCTACACGGATGCGTGGTCGGCAGAGACCGATGGATCGGATGGGTTCACCCCCTTGGCCCTCGCCGCGGCGTGGGCGCCCTCCCTCCGGCTGGGGGTGGCGATCATCCCCGCCTACACGAGGGGACCCGCCCTGCTGGCCCAGAGTGTGGCCGCACTGGCCGAGGCCGCCCCTGGCCGGTTCAGCCTCGGGATCGGAACCTCGTCGGACGTGATCGTCAGCCGCTGGAACGGCTTCGGGTTCACCGAGCCCTACAAGCGGGTGCGCGACACCATCCGGTTCCTGCGGTCGGCGCTCGCCGGCGACAAGGTCGACCACGAATACGAGACTTTCACCGTCCGGGGATTCCGTCTCTCGAGGCCCGTCGAGCACGCGCCGCCGATCTTCCTCGCCGCCCTGCGTCCGGGGATGCTGAAGCTGGCCGGCCGTGAGGCAGACGGTGTCATTCTCAACTGGCTGTCGGCCGAGGACGTGGCGACGGTGACACCCGAGCTCGGGGTGGACATACCGGTAGCCGCCCGCATCTTCGTCTGCCCGTCTGAGGATGCCGACGCGGCCCGGGCGATAGGCCGGCGGATGATCGCCGCCTACCTGAATGTGGGCGTCTACGCCGCGTTCCACCGCTGGTTGGGCCGGGGCCCGGTGCTCGAGCCCATGTGGAAGGCCTGGCAGGCGGGTGATCGCAAGGGGGCGCTGGGAGCCATCCCCGATGACGTGGTCGACGCCTTGGTCGTGCACGGCTCCTATGACGAATGCCGGGCCCACGTGGGTCGTTACGTGGCCAACGGGGTCACAATTCCGGTCATGGCGGTGATCCCGCTCGGCGTTTCGCTCGACGAGGCCGTCGCCGGTCTGGCCCCGCCGTGGAACGCCTGACCGAGGCCGGACGGTGCCCGGCCTCGGTGTGACCGCGATCTGCACACGGCCGACGTTCGGGTTCTGATCAGTCCGGCCGGTAACGGGCCACGATCTCGGCGTCCATGTCGCGGACCTGGTCGGCCAGGTCCTCGACGAACCGCTTGAGTTCGGCGGCCAGTCGGGGGTCGGACAGCGCCATGATCCTCACGGCCAAGAGGGCGGCATTGCGCGCCCCGTTGACGGCCACGGTGGCCACCGGGATGCCCTTGGGCATCTGGACCATGGCCAGCAGGGAGTCGAGCCCGCCCAGGTTGGCGAGGGCGATGGGCACGCCGATCACCGGTAGGGGAGTGGCCGCGGCCACCACGCCGGCCAGATGGGCCGCCCCTCCGGCAGCGGCGATGATGACCTGGACGCCTGTTTCAGCTGCCCGCCGGGCGAAGGCGATGGTGTCGTCCGGGGTCCGGTGGGCGGACAGTACCCGCACCTCCACCGGAATCCCGAACGAGCGCAGGGTCTGGACGGCGTCGTCCATGATCGACGCGTCGGATGAGCTTCCCATCATTATGGCAACGGACATGACCGCATTCTGCCCGACCCGTTGCCACCGGGTCACATCCGGTGGGCCGCTCATCGCGGCCGGTGCAAAGGGCCTGTACGGTGGGCCGGTCGGGTTCCACCGTGCGACGGCCGACGCACGACCGGTCGAGACGATCCATATCGGGCCGGGGCCGACGGCCCGGAAAGGGAGGCAGCGTGCGCATCGGCGTGATGTTCGACACTGAGGTCCCATTTGACGAGATGGCCGCCCAGGTCGCCTCGCTCCGCGATGCCGGCATCCAGACGGCCTGGTCCTCGCAGATCTTCGGTTACGACGCCCTGACGGCCATCGGCGCCATCGGGCGCGAGGTGCCGGGCATCGACTTCGGTACCGCGGTGGTACCGACCTATCCTCGGCATCCGGTGATGCTGGCCGGCCAGGCCCTCACCGTCCAGGCTGCGACCGATGGCCGGTTGACCCTGGGGATCGGTCTGTCACACCAGATCGTCATCGAGAACGTCTTCGGGCAGTCGTTCGAGAGGCCCGCCCGGCACATGCGGGAGTATCTGTCGATTCTCGTGCCGCTGCTCGACGGCGAGCAGGTGACCTTTGCCGGCGAGACCCTCAGCGCGTCCACCTTCGGGCCCCTGCAGATCGCTGCGCCCGCGCCCCCGGTGCTGGTCGCCGCCCTGGGCGACACCATGCTCAAGCTTGCCGGCCGACTGGCGTCGGGGACCGTCACCTGGATGACCGGCCCGGCGACCATCGGCTCGCATATCGTCCCGACCATCCGGGCCGCGGCCGCGGCCGCCAGCCGGCCCGAGCCCCGGATCGGAGTCGGGCTCCCGGTCTGCGTGACCGACGACACCGACGCGGCCAGGGCGAAGGCGTCTGAGGTCTTCGCCATCTACGGTCAGCTACCGTCCTATCGGGCCATGCTGGACCGCGAGGGTGCCGGGGGCCCGGCCGATGTGGCCATTGTCGGTGACGAGGCGGAGGTGAAGGACCAGGTCCGCCGCTTGGCTGACCTCGGAGCCACCGATTTCTGCGGGGCACCCTTCGGCTCACGAGAGCAGATCAAGGCCTCGGTCGGCGCGCTGGCCGCCCTGGTCTAGCTTGTCCTGCCCTGAGGGGCGAGCGCCTGTTTGACGGGCGATGACCCACGCGATCGGATTCTTTGGGCGGGGAGGTCCGGTCGCCAACCCCGGTCTGCCCGGGGGGTGTCAGCGGGCGATGCGGGTGTGCTTGAACTCGTTGAGATCCGGATGCCCGTCCATCAGCGTGAGGACGTGCTCGATGGTGGCACGGGCCAGCTGGGCGTCTCCCTGCGGACGGCTCATCAGTCTCACGAAGACGGCGCTGTCGCCGGCGATGAAGGTGGGCACACCGAAGACCTGCATCTGGTCCACCGCCCGCTCGTGTTCGTCTCGGACTACTTTGGCGGGCCAGCCGGCCTCGACCTCCTTCAGCACGGCGTCCGCATCGGTGCCCGCCCGCGACAGGGCGCCGGCCACCACCGAGCGGTCCCGGAGGTCACCGCCCTCGTCGTGCCTGGCGGTGAACAGCGAACGGTGGACGGCCAACAGGTGCTCGGGGTAGCGGTCCCGGACCACGACGCCGGCCGCGAGGGCCCCCAGATCCGGTTGCTGGAGCGGATCCTCCCACGAAGGGGTGCCCCCCTCGGGGACATGGGACTGATTGAGGAAAAAGGGGACGAAGCTGACGTCCCACGGGGCACCGGCTTCCAGGGCGTCGATGATGTGCTCGAGGCCGTTCCGGGCGAACGGACAACGATAGTCCCAGGTCACAGCAAAAGTAAGTGGAGGAGGCATGGCCATGAAACCCCGATGGGCGTCGATCCATTCCTCCCGCTTCCGCCCACGATGCCGTGCCGACCACGATGCCGTGCCGTGGCGATGACGGCGGACAGTCCGGACGCGGCGCAACCATCCGGTGATCCACGACCGACGGCCGTCAGAGTAGGCGGCGGCCTATCAGCCCCAGGGCCGCGCCGAGGGCTGCGCCGCCCACCACGTCGGAGGCGTGGTGGGCTCGGAGGTGGAGTCGGCTGAGACCGACCAGAGACGCTGAGGTGAACAACAGCACGTTGCCGGCCCGGTCGTTTCGCTGGCTCATGACCGTCGCCGCGCAGAAAGCCGCCAGTGTGTGCCCGCTGGGGAAGCTGCTCGTCGTCGGTTCCCTCACCGGGATCCCCCCCTCGGTCAACTGGAGCCCGGCACGGTCGGGCCGTGAACGGCCCACGGCGGCCTTCAGGGCCCGGTTGACGATGCCCGACTCGACACCGGCGATGGCCAGGGCCCGAACGGCCCGCGCCCGCTCCGGCCCGGTGTGCCGGGCCCGCCACGCCGTGGTCGCCGCCCACATCAGCCCGTGGTCGCCGAGCCCGGTGATCGCCTTGGCCAGGCCGTCGAGGGCCGGAACTCCCCGGGCCGGCTCGAACCAACGGTCGATCCGCCCGTCGAGGGCCTGGACCACACTTGCGAGCCCGCCCGATGGGCCCGCGGGGGAAGCGGTGCCCGTGGGCCCATCGCCCGGTGGCTGACCTGGGCCCGCCCCGCCGGGGGCCGCCCCGCCGTGGTCCGGCGCCTCGTGGGCCGTCCCTCCGAGGCCCGGGGCGTGGCGCTCAGCCCGCTCGCGGTCCAAACCCGGATCGTCGCCGTTCCCACGATCGGGATCGAGCTGGACCGGGGTGGCGGCGGTTTCAGCTCCGGGGCGCGTCACGCAGCACCGCCGACCGTTGCACCCAGCACCACCGAGGCCTGGTCGGGGTCACCCCCGAAGGCCGGGCAGAACTCCCGGAACCGGCAGTAGTTGCACAGGGGTGACGGCCGTGGCCGGAAGTCATCGTTTCGACATGCCTGCTCGATGGCCGACCAGATGGCCGTGGCCTTCACCCGCTGCCCGCGCACCGCCTGGTCGGAGGGCTCGGCCGTGATGGCCACCGGCTCCTTCAGATGGAGCAGCTTGACCTGCGCTGGCCTCTGGCCGAGGACCTCCTGGCACAAGAGCGCGTAGATGTGGACGCCGATGAGCTTCGACTGCTCGTAGGCCTGTGACGGTGCGCGACCGGTCTTGTAGTCGATGACCACCAGCTCTCCGTCCGGGGTCCGATCGAGCCGGTCGATGATGCCCCGGAGTCGCATCGAGCCGACCCGCGCCTCGAGCATCAGCTCGATCCCGACCGGGGTGATCTCGTTCGGGTCCTCCAAGGCGAAGTAGTTCTGCACCAAGGCGGCCGCTTCCGACCGGAAGCGGTCCGCATCGTCTCTCGTGAGGTGGAGGGCCAGATACTCCGGGTCGTCCTTCAGTTCCGACCAGGCCCGGTCCAGCTCGGCGGCGGCGGCCGCCGGGGAGCGCATCCCCCGGGGGCAGCGCCAGAACAGCTCCTCGAGAGCCCTGTGGACCAGGGTTCCCTTGACGGTCCACACGGTCGGCTCCTCGGGCAGGTGGTCGATGGAGTTGAACCGGAAGGCCAGGGCACAGTCGCGGAACGAGCTGACCTTGGAGGGGGACAGCGACCGTGGTGGTTCGAGGGGCACGCCTCCAGACTACGCAGGGGGTGTGTCGCCCACCGCGTCGAAGGCGGCGGCCACGGCCGCGCCGACCAGGTCCGGTCGCTGCAGCGGGCCGAAATGACCGATGCCGGGGATGACCTCGACCGTCGCATGCCGGAGCTGCGCCGCATCCGCGTCGAGGAACGGCCGACCGAACGCGTCGGTGACCTCCCCGCAGCCCAGGGTCACATGGCAGCCGATCTCGTGGAGATGGCCGAAGGCACCGTGCGACGCCCCCCGGGCGTAGATCTCCGCCTCGTCCTCCCTCCGGCAGAGCAACCGGATGGACCGGCCGTCCCCGCCTTCGGCGGCCGGGACGGGCTCGAACCCGGCCTCGACGTAGCACCGGAGCACCTCGGGGTCGAGGTCGGAAAACGGCGGTTTGGAGGCGAAGTTGACGAAGGCGTCCTCTGCCGACGGGAAGGTGTCCCGCCGCCGCCGGGCGCCGTTCGAGAGGGGATTGTCCTCGGCCAGGATCGCACCGATCCCGCCGGCCGTCTCGGGGAACACGACGGGCTCGAAGCAGTAGAGGGAGGAGAACGAGCCGGGCGCGGCCTCTTCCGCCAACAGCGCGGAGGCCCCCCCGCACGAGTGACCGAAGGCCCTTGGTCGATGGAGCCCGAGATGGCCGATGACGGCCAGCACGTCGGTGGCGAACCCGGACCACGCGAAGTTCCCGTCGCCGGGCCGGTCGGACCGGCCGTGTCCCCTGAGGTCCAGGCCCCAGCAGTGATGGCGGTCACCGAGGACCCGGGCGAGCGGGCTGAACACCTCGGCGCAGAACCCGGTGGCGTGGGCCAGGAGCAGGTCGGGTCCACAGCCGCCGAAGTCGTAGACGGCGATGCCGAGCCCGTCCGGGGTGGTGCACCGGTCCTGTTCGGGGCGGTGCTGGTCTTCGACCAGGCTCACGATGGTGACGGTAGCCGAGGGATCGGCGGGCCGGGTTCCGGCGGGTGGCACTCATCGAGGGAGGCGAGCGACTAGACATTGGTGGCTTATGGAGCATTTTCTGGCCACGTGGGGCTACCTCGCCGTCTTCGTCCTCAGTTTCGTCTCAGCGATGGGCCTCCCGGTGGGAGCCGAGGTCGCCCTCATCTACGGGGGGGTGCTGGCCAGTGGCCAGGTCGCCGGCGTCCATCCCCTGAACCTGGCCCTGGTCATCGTGGTGGCCACCCTGGCCGAGGTGTTGGGATCGCTGGCCGGCTATCTCATCGGCTACTTCGGGGGACGGCCCCTGGTGGACAAGGTCGGCAAGTACGTGCTGCTCACCCATCGGGACCTCGACCGGGCCGAGGCGTGGTTCGCCCGCCGGGGCGAGCCCGTGGTCCTGTTCGGCCGGTTCATCCCGCTGCTGCGGTCCTTCGTGTCGTTCGCCGCCGGGCTGGGCGAGATGGCGATCGCCAAGTTCATCGCCTTCACGGTGATCGGGTGTGCCATCTGGTGCACTGCACTGGTCAGTCTGGGATACAGCCTGGGCAGCACCTACAACCATGTCCTCAAGGCGTTCAGCTACGCCGGCTACGTGGCCGCCGTCCTGGTGGTCATCGCAGTGGTCGTGCTCTTCTTCCACCGGTTCCGCCAGGTCCGCGAGGAGCGGCGCTGAGCCATGGCTCCCACAATCGGAGCGGCTTGTCCCGGTCGAGGCGGTTGGACCTGATGCCGTGAGCCGGTCGCGCCGCCCGGCGGCCGAGCGTGCCGCGCTGGAGGCAGCCGAGCATCTGGAGCGATCGGCCAGATGGAACGGTTTGTGTGCCGGCGACCCCGTGATCGTGGAGGGCCTGCACCTGAGGGGCGCGGTGTGGGAGTTCAGGGCGCACATCGTCAACAGGCACAACGGCACGGAGTCGGTCGAGGTGGTCGGCGGGCGACCGGGCGACCGGAAGATCCGGTCGTTCGACCCGGAACGGATCTTCGCGGTGAGCGGGCCCAAGGGCTCCCGGGTGAGCCCGGGCCGGGCCATCGCCGGCCAGCTGTCCCTGGCTGAAGCGCCGCAGCTGCCACTCGGATGAACGGTCGGGCACGGCAACGGTCGGGCACGACATGATCGAATCATCCGGCTCCGCCCGCCGGTAGGGTCACGGCGATGGCGACCGTCACGTTCTTCCATGCCCACCCCGACGACGAGTCCATCGCCACCGGCGGCACCATGGCCGGCCTGGCCGATCAGGGCCATCGGGTGGTCCTGGTCACGGCCACCCGGGGAGAGCTCGGAGAGATCCCAGAGGGCCTTCTCGAACCGGGAGAGACCCTGACCGATCGCCGGACGGGCGAGCTGACCGAGGCCTGTCGGATCCTGGGGGTGGCCAGGCAGGCATTCCTCGGCTACCTCGATTCCGGAATGGCCGGCGACGCCGCCAACGACCGGACCGGCAGCTTTGCCGGCGCCGACGTGGGCGAGGCGGCCGCGGCATTGGCGACCATCCTGGTCGAGGAGGGCTCGGACGTGCTCGTCGTCTATGACGAGCACGGCGGCTATGGCCATCCCGACCACGTCCAGGTGCACCGGGTGGGCATGGAGGCGGCCGACCGGGCGGCCACCCCGGTGGTGTACATGACGACCATGAACCGCGACTTCTTCCGCACCCTGGGCGCCCTTCTCGAGGGCTCGGACTGGCAGGCCCCGGAAGGGACGACCGACGGGCTGGAAACGATGGGGGAGCCGGCCAGCCGGCTCACCACGGAGGTGGACGTCACCTCCTGGATCGAAGCCAAACGGGGGGCCATGCGGGCCCACGCCAGCCAGATCAGCGAGACCAGCTTCTTCCTGGCCATGCCCGACGATGTGTTCTCGACGGTCTGGGGGCACGAGTGGTACATCCGGGTCCGACCCGAGCCTTCTCCGGGACCGCCGCTCGAGGGTGGGCTCAAGGTCGGTGTCGGACACGGCGCCGGGGAGGCGCCCGTGGCGGCCCGGGGGGCGCGGAGGTGACCGTCGACCACCGGGTGCTGCGGGTGCACGGCGGGCGGTTGGTGGTGGCCGAGCGGCGCCTCGACCTCGAGACCGAGCTCGATGCGGCCGCCGCCCAGGGATACCAACTGGTGAGCTCCTTCACGGTCGATGACAACGTGTACCTGGTGCTCAGGCGCACCGGCTGAACGTCGGGAGGCCCGCCCCGGGCGGCTTCAGAATTCGGTGAAGGACTGGATGGACACCACCCGGTCGCGACCGGATTCCTTGGCCCGGTAGAGCGCCTGGTCAGCCCGCTCGATCAGCGAGGTGATGTCCTCGACCCCGTCCCAGCTGGTGAGACCGGCCGAGAGGGTGACGCCGAACTCGGACGTGGCATCCCTGCCCCCCTCCCTGAGCTTGTCCAGCAGATGGTGGCCACCGAGTATGTCGGTATCGGGCATGACCAGAAAGAACTCCTCACCCCCGTACCGCACGACCAGGTCCTGGCGCCGGACGTTGGAGACCATGAGCGCGGCGATGGCCCGGAGCACCGTGTCGCCGGCTACCGATCCGTGCCGCTCGTTGTACTGCTTGAAGTGATCGAGGTCGATCATGGCCACGCTCAACGGCGACTCGGAGCGGATGGCGTGGTCCATCTCGATCTGTATGCGCTCGAAGAGTATTCTCCGACCGCCCAGCCCGGTCAGGAGGTCTGTTCGGTCTTCGACCTCGAGGGCGGCGAGGCAGTTGGCCCGGTTGCTCACCCGCAGGAATGCCGCCGCCAGTGCCTCGGCCGCTTCGATGGCCTGCTGGTCGGCCTGGCGTCCGGGGGTGCGCCGGACCACCATCAGCAATTCCCCTTCGGGGCAGCGCCCGATCGGAATGGCGCACAACTCCGGGGTCAGGACGGTCGAGTCGGAATCGAGGGCTCGGGTCAGCTCTGGGCGTCCGGCCAGATCCGGAGCACCGTCCCGCACGCCGGGCCACGCCGCCACGCTGACGAACCCCCCCGGGTTCCCGTTGCGGGCGAGGACCACCACGTGGTCGGCGGCCATGACGTCCGGTACCAAGGGAAGTCCGTGGCTGAGCGCGCCCTCGATCAGGTCTCCGCCGGCATCATCGGGCCCGACCTCGTCCAGGGCGTCGTTCAGGGCCCCCACCGACCGGTGGAAGTCGATGCGCTCGCTCAGGGCGACGACCGCCCGGGTGAGATAGGCGACGGACACCAGCACGCAGGCGAGCGCCCCGGCCGGATACCACCAAGAGGTGTGCGGGTCGAACACGATGACGGCAACGATGAGCGGGATGGCCACCGACTCGGCAATGAGCCCGACGACGAGTCCCTGTCGGACGCCACGCTCAGTGGGTTGGGGGAAGTGGGGCGTCACCTTGGAGTCATCGGCTCCGCCGGCCCACTCCTTTACCGCCGTGTCCGCCGTTCGCATGCCGCTCTCCGAAGACCCACCGGCGACCCATCCGTGCCTGGGCCGACCTCCGGGCGGATCCGACGGTCGTTGGGCATACTGGACCGATGGCGACCTTCTCGGTCGAAGGCATCCGGCTGACCCGGGTGCCGTACTTCGACGTCACCCTCGACCCCGACATCATCGGCTTCACCGCGGCCCGGGCAGCCGGGGTGCCCTGGGGAGTGCCTGACTGGGCCACTCCTGAGGGACGGGTATTGGTGGGCCAGGCCGTCTGGGTCATCGAGTCCGACGCCCAGACCGTGGTGGTCGATCCATGCGGCGCGGCCGATGCCTTCCTCCGGTCGGGACCCGAGGCGATCGGGCATCAGACGGCCGTGGCCGATGCGCTGTCGACCGCCGGCTTCCCGGTCGGAACGGTCGACTCGGTCGTACTGAGCCACCTCGACGGCATCGGAATGGCCGCCGCGGTCGACGGCGATGGGGCGTGGAGGCCATTCTTCCCCAATGCCAGGGTGGTGATGAGCCACGACGAGCTGACCCATGTCGCCGCGGAGCCGGCGACCGGCGGCTCCGCCCCTCTTCGCTGCCTCATCGACCAGGGGGTGGTCGAGGGGGTGGATCCGCCGCGTGACGTGGCCCCGGGGGTGACCCTCGAGCTCACCGGTGGGCACTCACCGGGCCACTGTGTCGTTCGGGTCGGGGAGGGCGCGGTGCTCGTCGGCCACCTGGCCATCAATCCGCTCCAGGCCGGTGCCGGGGTCATCCGTGGCCAGCACCGGGACGACGATGCGGCCCATTCGGCCCTGGAGGGGGAGTTGGCGTGGGCATCCGAACGGGGTGCCCTGGTGATCGGACCCCTGTGGCCGGTACCGGGCGCCGGCAGGGTCACCGGGCCGCCCTGGGTGGTCAGCGCGGCCTGAACTGGTCAGTCGCCCACCGGCACCTCGAGGGCTTCCTTCCCGGTCAGCCAGGGACGGCCGGCGGCGGCCAGGTCGGCCCACTTGTCGTGACCGTTCCCGGTCTGGCCCAGTTCCGCCGGGGTGGGCCCGAATTGCGCGGCGAGCGGCAGCAGGGCCTCCATGTCGAAGTGATAGCACTCGGCGGCGTTCGAGCCGAGAATCTGCTGGGTCTCGTCCACCGGGATGTCGGAGAAGGCGTTGTTGAGCCACTCCCTGGTGTGGGGCCAGGTCCCCTCGGGGTGCGGGAAGTCATTGCCCCACATGATGTTTCCGATGCCGATCTCGTAGCGCCGGGCCAGCTCGCGGCGCCGGGTGTTCGATGCGCCGATGAAGCAATTCCGGTCGAAGTACTCGCTCGGTCGCATGGAGAGCGGCTCGGTCAGCTTCTTCCCGAGCTTCTTCGCCGCGTGCTCCCGGTCGTAGACGATGTCCGAGGTCCACAGGAGGTCCGGCGCCCAGAAGGCGCCGCACTCGGTGGTCACGAAGATGAGATCCGGGAACCGCTCGAAGGTCCCGGACCACAGGAGGAACCACAACGGCCTGGTCGACCACCACCGGACCTCGGCAACGTAGATGCCCACGTTGTTGCCGTACGACGCCCGGTCGGCGGCGCCCGAGTGGACATGGACCGGCATCTGGAGGTCGGCGCACGCGGCCCAGACCGGGTCGTACCTGGCATCGTGGTACGGCTCGTACGGCTGCCACATGGAGGGAATGAGGATTCCGCCCCGGAGGCCCGACTCCCGGGCCCGGGTGATCTCATCCACCGCCGCGGCGACATCGAAGATGGGCACGATGGCCACACCGGCGCGACGATGTGGGCTCGCACTGCACAGCTCGGCCAGCCAACGGTTGTGCGCCCGGGCCCCGGCCATCAGGAGATCGATGGGCACCTCGGCCGTGGCCGCCAGACCGGCTCCGAACGGTGCCGAGGCTCCGCCGGTGACCGCGTCGGCATCGGGGAAGATGACCTCGCCGGCCACGCCGTCGGCGTCGAGCTCCTGATCGCGGCGACGGGCGTCCCAGCCCCCGAGAAGGCCCTCGGCGTTGTCGTGCTCCCACTCCTCGGCGAACTCCTCGTTCCGCAGGCCCTGCTCGACCAGTTCGGACTCCATTGCTGCGCGCCCGGCCAGGTACTCGTCGAAGGTCTCCCGGTAGTCCGGGTCCAACCACTCGCGGTATTGCTGATTGGGTAGTCCGGCATGGCAGTCGGCGGAGATCACCAGGTAGTTGTCCATGGGGGGGCCGTCCTCTCTCGGTCGGGTGGTCACCCTGGGACCTCCCGCAGGTACGTTGGATTGGATCGCTCGAGCATCGAGGCCGCCCGCGCCTGGATCTGGAGGTCGGTCGCAGGGCTTGGCGCCAGGATCCAGAAGTCGCCGGCCCGTACCGCGGTCACGACCTGGTCGGCCACCTCTGCGGGCTCGGTGTAGTTGACGGCGATGCCGGCCGCCGACATCTGGGCCTCGATGTCCTCGATGGTCGGGTACGGGGTTCTCCTCGGTCGCTTCTTGGCCAATGCCGGTGGCCGCACCCGCCAGGAGCTGAAGATCCCGGTGCGCAGCATGTGGGGGCCCGGGAAGAGGACCGATGCGCCGATCCGCGAACCCACATCCTGGAGCTGGGCGTAGAGGCACTCGGTCAGGGTCACGACCGCCGCTTTGGTCACCGCGTACTGGGGCGTGCTCCGCAGGGGCGAGACGCCGCCGTTGCCCGAGGAGGTGTTGACGATGTGGCCCTCGTCACCGCCGGCGACCATCGCCGGGACGAAGGCGTTGATGCCGTGGATGATGCCGTAGACGTTCACGTTGAAGGCCCACCGCCAGTCGTTGAGCTCGTGCTCCCAGAGCGCCCCCTCCGCCCCGGCGCCGATGCCGGCGTTGTTACACAGGAGGTGGACGGCACCGTGCCGGCCCAGCGCGGCGTCGCGCAGTGCTTCCACCGAGCCATAGTCGGCGACATCGCAGACCACCCCGGTCACGTCCATGCCCGATGTCCGCATTTCGTCGGCAGCGGCGTTCAGCGCCTCCGACTCGACGTCAGCCAGGACGACCTTCATACCCTCGCGGGCGAAGCGCTCTCCCATGGCCCGGCCGATGCCGCCGGCCCCGCCGGTGACCACCGCGACCCGGCCGGCGAGCTCTCTCATCACTCCTTTCCGACCGGCGAGAGGTCGTCGTAGCGCTGATGGACGTAAGGGCGGATCCACTCGCCCGGCACGGTGCCGTGGATCTCGCCCCGTTGAATGCTGCTGCGCTCGGCCAGTGTGATGCCGAGGAGCTCGCGCACGGGAAGATCGGACACCGGGTCGAACCGGGACTCGCGCAGGATCACCTCCCCGGTGACCTCCTCGATCCTCCGGGTCTGCTCGGTGCGGTGGCAATAGACCAGGGCCGGGTCGCTGTCGAATCCCTTGCCGTCTGGAGAGGGGAGGAACTTGAAATAGAAGTCGGTTCGTGTCTCGGTGTCCGGAGGATCGAGCTCACGAACGACCCGGCCGTTGATGGCGACGATCTCGGTTCCCATCCGGGCGAAGGTGCCTTCCACACGGTCTCCGTCTCGGTGGAGCTCGACGGCCCCGAGTTTCTTCGGCTCGCCGAAGGTCTCCCGGCCACCGATGACCGACTGCTCGGTGGTCATCGGCATGAGGAGGGCATAGAAGCCTTCGGTTCCCTCGTGACGGGCACGCACGGAAAAACTCCCGGCGCCGAACGTCGGATAGCCGGCGATGTCGACGGTGGCCACCGTGACCTTGACCATCGGCTCGGCCCCCGGTTCGATGGGAGGGGGCAGGACGGCGGCGATGACCTCGGGGTCGGTGAGATAGGTGGCGACCAGGGTGGTGGCCCACACGTCGACCGAGGTCGCCTCGACCTCCCGGTTGCGCAGTTGCGCTTCGGATCGTGCTCCGTAGCCGACGTTGCTCATGGCGCTCCTTGTGAATGTTCGGGGTGATGGATGAACGCGGTCAGGTGGCGATTCCGGCGAAAGCCGGGCAGCGCCCGGCCCCGGGAGGAATCTCCTCTGCCTTCAGCGGTTGGGCGATCTCCTCGTGGGTCGGACCCACCCGGGTGGCGACATCGGCCAGGCCGTCGATGTCGAAGCCGAAGAGTCGGGCCGCGTTCCCCCCCAGCATCTGTTGGACCTCGCCCGGATCGATGCCGGCAAAGGAGAGCCGCAGTGCCTCGGTGCTGAACGGGTAGCTCGACTCCCGGTGTGGGTAGTCGCTGCCCCACATGATCTTGTCCACGCCGACCGAATCCCGCATGGCCGCCTCGGCCGGACGCATGAAGCTCGAGCCGACATGGCACTGCCTGGCCCAGTACTCGCTCGGTGGCATCGAGAGCCCGGACACGACCGCCTCCCCCCACTCGCGCTCTTGGGAACCGGTCGCCGTCCCCATCCGGGTGAAGAAGAAGTCGAGCGTGCGGAGGGTCTCGGGGATCCAGGCCGTGCCCTGTTCGGTGAAGACGAATTGGAGATCGGGATGCCGCTCGAGCACCCCGGCGAAGATCAGGTGCCAGAGGGAACGGTGGGCCCACCAGGTGACCTCGAGCATGAACATGACCTTCTCGATGTCCTGGTCGCCGAGCGGTGGCACGGCACTGCCACTGTGATGGTTTATGGGGAGGCCGGCGACCTCGCAGGCACGCCACAACGGGTCGTAGACCCTCGAGTAGAGCGGTTCGAGTCCCGACCCGGGCGGGGCGCCGGGCAACAGCACCCCGGCGGTCATGCCGGCCTCGGCCGCCCATTCGACTTCGGCAACCGCTTCGGCCACGTCGTGCAGCATGATCTGGACGATGCCCAGCCGTCGCCCCGGCACCAGTGCGCAGAAGTCGGCCAGCCACCGGTTGTGGGCGCGCAGCCCGGCCCAGCGAAGTCGGAGGTCCCCCTCGCTCGCCCCCGGGGTCTGCACCTTCAGCGAGGGTTCGGGATAGAAGGGGGGGATCGTGTTGGGGAAGATCACCTCGGCGGCGATCCCGTCCGCCTCGAGGTCGGCCAGACGCCGACCGGAGTCCCAGTTCTGGTTGGCATCCTCACCCATGAGATCGTCGAACGGGATCCGGTAAGTCGCCGCCCAGTCGTCGAACTGGGGATACAGCTTGCTCGGGAGATAGTCGCGGTAGTCAACGAGATCGCCTCCCGCGTGGCAGTCGGCGGAGATGATCGTGTAGTGCCCGCCGCTCGGGACGGCCCTCGCTGAAATGGGTCTTGCCTCCCTTGCCGTGTCCCGGGCCCGTCGCCCGTGTCCCGTACCCCCGGATCCGGAGCGGCGTGCACGGCTCGTGGTGATCGCTCCTGTAACATCGTTACATGACGACCCGGGCAGGTCAAGCAGCAGGGGGGCGCCAGTCGGGTGGCGGGCTCTCCCGGGAGCAGGTCCTCGATGCCGCCATGCAGATCCTCGAGACCGACGGGATCGACCGGCTCACGATCCGGGGGTTGTCGGGGAAGCTGGGGGTGGCGGCCACCGCCATCTACTGGCACGTGGGAGACAAGCAGGCACTGCTCGACGGCCTCGCCGAACGGGTCATAGCCCAGTTGGGTGACGTGACGGCCCGCGGTCGGGACCCGGTGGCCCGGATCAGCTCGGTGGCCCGCTCCCTCCGCGTGACCCTTCTCCAGCGCACCGAACTGGTGGCGCTGGTCCATCGCCAAGGCCGCACCGCCGCCCTGTTCCAACCGGCCCGTCGGGTGCTGGTCAACGAACTGACGGCTGCCGGCGTCGCCGGGGCCGACGCGGCGTTGGGAGTGCAGGCCGTGCTCAATCTGGTCGTCGGCTCGGTGCTGCTGGATCGTCAGGTCGAGCGCCAACCCGTCCAGCGCCAGACTCCCGAGGAGCTCTGGTCGAGCGCTGACGTCGTCGACGCACCCGCGCTCCTCGAACACCTCTCACACCCGATCGACGAGGAGGAGCTGTTCGACTACACCTTGGCCGTCGTGGTCGGCGCCATCGTGCAGCCGTGACGGTCCAGGCGTGACGGTCCAGGCGTGACGGTCCTATCGTTGGGCCTTCAGGAGTGGGCGGAGCTCGGCTGTCTCCCGCTGCAGCTGTTCGAGGAGCTCGACGATGTGTGCACTGCTGTCCCGCTTGACCGCTGTCGGGACACCAGGCGGTCCGTGATCACCGGAGGCGAGGAGGACATCATGGTCGGAGGGGAGTCCGGGATGCCGGTGCCCATGCCCGCTGGTCCGCGCACCATGGACCGGGGCGACTATGCCGAAGTCGTCGCCGTGGCCGTCCGAGCTTTCTGGTGCGTCCCGTTGGTGGACTTCTTCAGTCGGGACTTGCTCCATGAGTACCGGCTGCTTCCGGCGGTCTTCGAGGTCTAACTCGGGGACCCCGTCGGGCCCGACGCCGAACTGTGGATCGGCGAGCACGGAGGGTGGCCCCGGGGTGTCGCCGGTTGGCTCTCCCCGGGCGGGTATCCGCGGCCCGTGGTTCGAGAAGCCATCCGGGCTGCCCGTTCGGCTGTGGTGCTGGCTCGAGGTCGACATCGCGGCAAGGCCTTTCGACTGTTCATGGAGGTCGACCGCCATCACCCGCACCAACCGAACTGGTACCTGGCCTTGCTGGCCACCGACCCGGCAGCGCAGGGACGAGGGATCGGCTCCGCCTTGCTCGCTCCTGTCCTCGACCGCTGTGACCGGGATCGAACCGTCGCCTGCACGGAAACCCAGAAGGAGGCGAACGTCTCCTGGTCCGCCAGAGCCGGCTTCGGTGCGACTCGGGAGATCCGGTTGCCGGGTGCTCCGACGGTGTGGTGTCTTCTGCACCAGCCGGGTGGACGGCTCTAGCCCGGCGACACGAACTCGCGGACCTCGCCGGCAACGGAGCCCTCTTGGCGTCTGCGACGAACCCGGTCCTAGCGGGCGCCGACGACCGGCGACCCAGTGGGCCGTTCCCGAACCATGGTGGGGTACCGCCGAGCATCGAACGCGGCGACGAATTGCCGCACCGGTTTGGGTAGCTGGACCAACAGCCGACCGGCCGGGCGGAGATCCGATGGTTGGACCAGGTGGATGAGCAGGGAGCAGTGCCCCACGGTCACCGAGTGGATCCGGGCTTCCGATCCCAGCAGCGCAGTCAGGTAGAGGGCAACGGGACAGGAGCGATTGCTCTGCGGCACTCCGCGAACGCCGGCTTCTTGCAGCGATGCGGCTACTTGGTCGGGGCTCTTACCCAGCCCGGCGAGGAGGTCTGTGGACTGCCTCTTGAGTTGTCGAAGGTGGCTCATCGGGTCTCCTCGTAGTGTCGACTCATCGTAACGCTCCGATGGGACGGGAGCCGGTGCCCCGGGATACCCGCTTCGGACGCCGCCGGTGGATGGCCGGTCGCCCCTGTGTCTGCTCCCCCGTCGCCGGGCCCGCAAAGGGTGTGGATCACTCCGGCCCATCGGTGGTTCACTGAGGGAGGCCCCGCCCGTGGAGGTGCGGCCGCCAGAGGAGGCAAGCGATGACCGGGCATGGAAGCGATATCGACCGGAGCGCGGAATGGGAGGGTTTGAAGGCCCGATACCTCCGGCCTCTGGGTGATCGGCCCGCGTCATCGGCGAGGGGACTCCATCACTTCGCCCTGCTCTCGAGCGACGTCGAGCGAACCATCACCTTCTATCAGGACCTCCTCGAGTTTCCGCTCGTGGAACTGTTCGAGAACCGGGACTATCGGGGGTCCACCCACTTCTTCTTCGATGTCGGCCACGACAACTACCTTGCCTATTTCGACTTCCCCGGACTCGAGCTCGGCGACTACCGGGAAGTGCTCGGGGGACTCCACCACATCGCCATCTCAGTGACCCCTGATCAATGGGAGAGGCTGGTGGCCAAGCTCAACGCGAACGGGATCGAGACCTTCATAGTGAACGGCACCTCGGCCTACTTTCCGGGACCTGACGGAGAACGGCTGGAGCTGCTCTCGTATCCCCTCAATGACATGTACGGCACGATTGTCAGCTGAACTTCCAATTCCACGTGGGCAGGCTCCTCGGCCTTGCCGACCGGTGTCTACGGGCTCAAGATGCCGGTGTCGATGAGTGCCCGCCGAGCTTCGCTCACGCCGCGGACGTGCTCGGAAGGGAAGCCGGACGACCGTGCCGCTTCCGTGTTCACCAGGTTGTCGTCGAGGAACAGCACCTGCTCCGGGCCGGCTGGCAGGCGACCGGACACTTCCTCGAACAGCTCCGCGTCAGGTTTCACTAGCCCGAGCTCGAAGGAGAGGAAGCGGAAGTCGAAGGCGTCGAGGATGGGCCAACGTGCCACCTGGTGCTCCCAGTGCAGGACATTGGTATTGCTCAAACAGCCGATCGGGATGATGCTCCGAACCTCTGCAAGCAGCTCCCAGGCTCCCGGGATGGGACCGCGTGGCCAGTCCCGGAAGATCTCGAGAAAACTGTCGGGGGAGACGGGCAGCTCCCAGTCGGAGACCACGCCACTGGCGAACTCGTCCGCCGAACAGTGTCCACGCTCGAAGGACCGTACCCACGGACAGGTGAGCCACCGCTGCCAGACCTCTTCGTCACTGCTGATACCGGCAAGCTCCCGCATGACGGGTACTCCGCCGAGCTCGATGAGCACCCCGCCCAGGTCGAAGAGCACGATGTCGACAGCGCCGATCGCCATCCTGGGCAGTGTAGGCCGGAGGGGTAGGCCGGAGGGGTAGGCCCGACGGCCCGGCCCACCGGCGGGACGGTCGGACGGTGCCGGAGGAGGGGCCGAGCAGGTCAATGGTCACCGGCGGTAGGGTCGACCCCCCGCTCCGCGGCGATGACCGTGTGCTCGATGAGCATGGCGATGGTCATTGGCCCGACTCCTCCAGGCACGGGGGTGATCAGGCCGGCCGTGGCGACCGCCTCGTCGAACGCCACATCACCGACGTTGGCCTCGTTGTACCCCGCGTCGATGACGACGGCGCCGGCCTTGATCCAATGGCCCCGCACGAGGTTGGGCCTTCCGACCGCGGCCACGACGATGTCGGCCGTCCCGACGATTCCTGCGAGGTCGCGGGTGTGCGAGTGGCAGTAGGTGACCGTCGCGTCCCGACTCAAGAGGAGCATTCCGACTGGCTTGCCGAGGATCGGGCTCCGCCCGATGACGACCGCTTGCCTGCCCGCCGGGTCGACACCGTATTCATCGAGCAGCCGGATGATTCCGGCTGGAGTGCATGAAGGAAAGCCAGGGAGATCAAATGCCATGGCCGCGAACGAGTGCATGGTGACACCGTCGATGTCCTTCGCTGGTGCGATCGCCTCGAATACGGCGCGCTCGTCCACCTGGGCTGGGACCGGGTGCTGGACGAGGATCCCGTCGACGGACGGGTCCCCCGATAGATCCTCGACGACGGCGACCACCTCGGATGTGGTGGCGCTCGAGGGGAGCTCGGAGACCCGGGACTCGACCCCCGCAGCCCGGGCTCGGGCCTGCTTCATGCGGACGTAGGTCACCGAGGCGGGATCCCCACCGACCAGGACCGCGGCCAGGCAGGGGGCGCGACGCGCCAATGCGGTGAATTCCGCCGCCCGGACGGCCGCACCGGCCAACAGCCTCCGAGCGAGGGAGGCGCCGTCCATGAGGCGGGCACTGGCGGCATCGGGCATGGCACTCCTCGGGTGGATGGATCGCCCAGGCGCTCGGCTCACAGAGGGCGGTTGCCTCCGGGCCGCTTTCCGGTGGTACTCCACCGCAACGCCGGTTACGGCCCCCCGAGAGACTAATCGCCGGTCGCCGAGGATGGGCGTGGGCTCAAGGCGTTGCGTGGACGGGTCCAAGCTCACGCCCCGGGCCGGCCCGGGGCGTCTTCAGGGTCGGCCGGCGAGCAAGCGTGCGCCAACCAACAGGGCCCGCGTGAAGCTGCTGATGTCGCCTTCTGCCAGCTCGCTGGGTCGGAACCAGCCGACCTCGATGGTCTCGTCGTGATCCGGAGCCGGTGTTCCCGACTTGACGAAGGCATCGAAGACCGTGGACACGTATGCGGTCTCATCCCCGTTCGGATAACGGATCCGGAATCGGGGACCACCGAGCACGGCTCTGATGCCACACAGCCCGACCCTGACACCGGCCTCTTCCTCGGCCTCCCGGAGGGCCGCCTCCTCGGGTGACTCGTCCGGTTCAACCGCTCCGCCGATCGTCGCCCACAGTCCCGTGTCCGCCAGCCGGACCAGCAGGAGACGGCCGTCCGCTCTCTGAGGGAGGACGGCCACCGACGGAAGAAGGAGCAGCTGATGACCGATCAGGTCTCGGAGCTGGGCGATGAACGGAGAGACCCCCACATGCCTCACGCTATCGTCGACCGCATGTGGCCATTACGGGATGCGGCCCGCCCGGTGGCACCGGGCGCTCGATGACCGGCCTCGACAGCTGGGATCCAGCGCAGTACAACCGGTTTGCCGCCGAGCGCGAGCAACCCTTCTGGGATCTGGCCCGGCTCTTGCAGCCGGTCGAGGCACCGAGGGTGGTCGATCTCGGCTGTGGCGACGGTCGTCTGAGCCGTTTGCTGCACCGAGACCAGGGGGCCTCCCAAACGCTCGGGGTGGACAGCTCTCCGACCATGATCTCGGCCGCGGAGGCGGATGTGACCTGCACCGTCCGGTTCGAGCTCGGCGACATCGGCCCTTGGGAGAGGCCCGGGGAGTACGACATCGTCTTCGCCAACGCCTCCCTCCAATGGGTGGCCGACCATCGTCGGGTCCTGGCCGGGTGGGCCGGATCGCTGCGGGCCGGCGGACAGCTCGCGGTGCAGGTGCCCGCCAACGCCGATCACCGCGCCCACCTGGTGGCCGCCGAACTCGGAGCCGAGATGCTCGACGACCCACCACCAGACCCGGTGGCCCACAATGTCCTCGCACCGGAGGAATATGCCGCACTGCTCGACGAGCTCGGATTCGGCCCGCAGCACGTCCGCTTGCAGGTCTATGGACACCGTCTCCCTTCGACCGCCAGTGTCGTCGAGTGGGTCAAGGGATCCACCCTGACTCGTTTCAAGGAGCCCCTCGGGACCGACGGTTGGCGCGAATTCGTCGACCGGTACCGGCGCCGCCTCCTGGCCGAGCTCGGAGACCGGTCGCCCTACTTCTACCCGTTCAAGCGGATTCTCCTGTGGGGACGGCAGAGTTGACCCGAATGGCCGACGGGTGCCCGGTGGGACAACTGATCTCGGCATGTCCGTTCGGCACAATCGAGGGCCTGCCATCTGGCGGCCACCCGGGAGTTCAGGTCGCCGGCCTCGCCGATGCGGCGGACCTCGCCCGTCTCCGGTACGGGTGGCGGGCCGGCGAGCCCTGGGAGCAGGGCCTCGACCAGTGTTCCTTCGAGATGTCGTTCTGCACATGGATGGAGCACCACCGACCTACGCACGTCCCGTTTCCGGCATTCCGGTAGGTCGACGATGTCCATGACGGCCAGCGCGGCGGTGACGGTCCCGTCGCCGCTGTCGATCTGCAACCGCACCGGATCATCACCGGTGGCGTCGAGGGTCATCAGCGCCACACCCAAGGTATTGGCCGCTTCGTCGTCGAGGTCGCCGGTCAGCGACACGATCCGTCGCTCGAACAGCTGCCTTTGCATCCATGCCCGGGGGCCGGCAGGCCCGGGCCCACTGTCGGTGCCCGAGGCCGCCACCGGGTAGCCGGGGCTGGGCGTCGGAGCGCGGCAACCCGGGAGGCGACGGGCCCGGAGTCGCGGACGGGGATACGGTACTGACCACGCACGGTCCGGCCGCCGGACCGATTCCGGCTCGGCCCGACACCGCGAGGAAGGAGACCGCCATGACCGCCTTCGAGTGCCACGGCACGCAGATGGGCGGCGGTCCTCTTGATCGCCTCGGTCACCCCCATCGTCACCGGTGCCACCGACGGGGCTGCCGGTGAGCGGGATGAGGCGCTGGAACCCGCTCGGCGGCCTGGTCCGATCGTGGGGCCACTTCGTGAGACGGCCCCGTTCCACCCAGATCCGCACGCTGGCCGTCGTGGGAGCCGTCATCGTCGGGACGACGGCGTGGGTGGTGACCGCCCCGCCGGGCTCCACGACCCAGGCGGCACCGGGCGGCGGCATGTCGGCACAGGAGTCGGTGCCGGTCAGCCAGGCCAGCACTTCGACCCGCGGGGTGACCCCCAACAGCATCAACGTCGCCTTCCCCATCGTCTCCCTGTCGTCCCTTGCCGGCCAGGAAGGGTTCGCTGCCGACCTCGAATTCGGCGAGCAGAGCAAGGCCATCCTGCTCTATGTCAAGGAGATCAACGACTCCGGTGGGATCAACGGGAGGATGATCAACCCGATCATCACCACATTCGACCCTCTGAACCAGTCGGGCATCCGGGCGCTGTGCAAGACCTGGACCGAAGGGTCCCCAGCCGCCTTTGCGGTGATCGACGGCCTCGGTGACTGGAGGGACGACAACCAGTTGTGCATCACCCAGGAGGGCCACACGCCGTTCATCGGGCAGTGGTCGACGGTCACCAACTGGACGACCTTGGGCTCGCCGTACCTCTGGTGGACCGGTGCCGACCAGGCGGTCATCCTCAAGGCGGTGGTGAAGTGGGGGCTGAGCGACGGGCTGCTCGGCGGTGGCCGAAAGGTCGGGGTCGTGGTCGGTGACCGGGCCTCGGACCAGTTGGCCCTCAACGACTACCTCCTGCCCGACCTGGCGGGGGCGGGGATCACTCCGGTGGTGGAGACCATCGCCTCCGATCCCTCGGAGACCGCCACCACCGATTCCGAGGCACCCCTGGCCGTCCAGCAGCTGCGCAGCGACGGTGTGACCACGGTCATCCCGCTGGTCCAGTTCAATGTCTTCTTCCCATTGCTCCAGGCCGAGACCGCCCAGAACTACTTCCCACGGCTGCTCCTGAGCGACTACGAGTCGACCATCCAGGGGGCCCTCGGGCTTCTGCCCGTTCCCTACGCCAAAGCGCTCGACGGCCAGGAGGGACTGACCACGATGACCCTCGGCGGCATCGACGACGACCGCCCCCAGAGCCAGGGCGGCTACGACCCGGGCCTCCGCAGCTGCTTCACCACGTGGCACAAGGCCTATCCCCAGATACCTCCGGGCGACCTGTCCTTCTACATCGAGGAGCAGGGCCCGGTGGCCTCGTGGTGCCAGGCCGTCCGCCTCTTTGCCACTGCGGCCCGGGCCGCCGGCCCCGATCTCAACCGCCGCAGCTTCGTCACCGCCATGTCCAAGATCACCGACTATCCGGGGACGTGGTCCCCGATCCTCAGCTACAGCCCCACCAAGCACTACGGTCCGACCGAGTACCAGATCGTCCGGCTGCACATCAATACGCCGCCGTCGACCCAATGCAAGATGCCGAAGAACCACATCCCCCAGGGCACCTGCTGGGTCACCGTCAAGCCGTTCGTCCCGCTCCCCAACGGTTGACCGGTAAGGGGAGTCGAGCGCCATGACGGACGGATCACGCCCCTCCCGGGGGTCGGCGGACCCGTGGTGGAGGACCGGGGTCCTCTACCAGGTCTATGTGCGTTCCTTCGGCGACTCCAACGGCGACGGCGTCGGCGACCTGCAAGGGGTCATCGACCACCTCGACCATCTGCAGTGGCTCGGGGTCGACGGCATCTGGCTGAGCCCGATCACCCTCTCGCCCAACGCGGACTGGGGCTACGACGTCGCCGACTACCTGGCCGTCGACCCGGCGGCGGGAACCTCGGAGGATGTCGACCGGCTGATCGCCGAAGCCGGGCACCGGGACATCCGGGTGCTCGTCGACCTGGTCCCCAATCACACCAGCGAACAGCATCCCTGGTTCCTCGACTCCCGGTCGTCGAGGGCCGCCTCCCACCGGGACTGGTACGTCTGGGCCGATCCTCGTCCCGACGGCTCCCCGCCCAACAATTGGGTCTCGAGCTTCGGCGGCCCGGCGTGGACCCTCGAGCCGACGACCGGCCAGTTCTACCTCCACAACCACCTGCGCCAGCAGCCCGACCTCAACTGGTGGAACGAGGAGGTCCGACGCGCGTTCGACGAGACGATCGTGCACTGGCTCGACCGGGGTGTGGCCGGCTTCCGGATCGACGTGTGCAACATCATCATCAAGGACGCCCAGCTCCGTGACAACCCGCCGGCGAGGGAGACCGACCCCCTGGATGTCCAGCTCTTCGGGCAACGACCCGTCTACAACGGCAACCGGCCCGAAGTGCACGAGGTCATCCGGAGGTGGCGGAGCCTGGTCGACGGCTACGGCGATCGGGTACTGATCGGCGAGACACCCGTGCCGGAGATCGAGACCCTGGCCGGGTACTACGGGACCGGGTCGGATGAGCTCGACCTGGCCTTCAACTTCCCGTTCATCAACGCCCCGTTGGAGTCGGATGCCCTGCGTGCCGTGGTCGAGTCCACCGAGCGGGCCCTGCCCCCCGGCGCCTGGCCGGTGTGGACGGGGTCGAACCACGACATGTCGCGGTTCGCCACCCGTTGGGC
Organism: Acidimicrobiales bacterium; assembly: GCA_035531955.1. GTDB lineage: Bacteria > Actinomycetota > Acidimicrobiia > Acidimicrobiales > RAAP-2 > Bog-756. The sequence continues at coordinate 51,692 of DATKRZ010000039.1, forward strand.
CGAGGGCGGCGCGGACAAGGCGCGGGTCGCCCTGTTCATGCTCCTGTGCCTCCGGGGAACCCCGGTCCTCTACCAGGGCGACGAGATCGGGCTGACGGACACCGACGTCCCCCACGACCAGCTCCGGGACCCGCTGGGCGTGGCCTACTGGCCGGCCTACGCCGGGCGAGACCCCATGCGGACCCCGATGCCATGGCGCGATTGTCCCGGGGGCGGGTTCACCGACCCGGGGGCCCGACCGTGGCTGCCCTTCGGCGACCTGGCCAGGTACAACGTCGAAGACCAGCGGGGCGACCCCGACTCGATGCTCCGGCTGACCCGGGACCTCATCGCCCTCCGGCGGGGGACGCCCGAGCTGCGCGGCGGCCCGTACCGGTCACTGCCGACCACTCCGGGCACCTGGGCCTGGGCTCGGGGCGAACGGATCGTCGTCGCTGCCAACATGGCCGATGGGGAGGCGGTCGTCGACGGGGTGTCAGGCACCGTGCTGTTGGGCTCGGACCGCCGCCGAGACGGAGAGCCGGTCGAGGGCTCCCTGCGGCTGCGGGGATGGGAGGCCGTCGTCGTGGAGCAGGATGGGCGATGACCCCGGCGGACGCCGGGAATCGGCGGCACAGGGCGATCCGCCGGTGGGTCAGGGAGGCGCGGTCCCCGAGCTCCCTGCGGCCAGCCAGTCGAGGCCGCCGGCCAGGTGCCGGAGGTAGTCGGGGGTCTCCCAGGCGTGGGGAAAGTGGCCGAGCGAGGTCGAGAACACCCGGCCGGATCCCTCGGTGAAGCACCACGACAGCGGGTAGCCGAAGGGCGGCGGCGGGTCGCCCGCTGCCGCCTCGGGATCCAGCTCGTCCTCGCGGGCCCGCAGCAGCACCTGTGCGTCGGACCGGAGGTCCCGAAACCGGTAGACCTCGTCGTGCCACCGCCAGGTGGGGCCGAGGTGGGCGACAGCGGGATGCGCGGGGTCGACGACATCCAGCGTGCACACCTGGGTCCAGGGGTGACCGTCGAATCGCGCGCCGACCAGCAGGCGGTAGTCGTCCCACCCGTAGCAGGAGTCGGTTGCCGAGTGAACCGCCAGCACGGAGGTGCGTCCGCCGCGGGTGGCACCGAGGAGGGCGGCCCGCTGGGCCGACGACCAAGGGGTCTCCCCGATGGTGAACAGGGCGACCACCCGCGCCGAGTCCAGCGCGGCCGGGTCCAGATCGCGGACGTCGGGCACCCGGTGGAATGCCAGGCCGGCGGACTCGGCCAGCTGGGCCATGGCCGCGGCGGACTGGTCGAGCACACCGTGCACACCGGCCGGCCCGTCCCGGTACGGGGAGACCTGGGTGACGTACAGCAGGGACGGCGCGGCCACCGCCGGATGCTACCGCCCGGGCCCGGGCCCCACATCGAATCCGGTGCGGCGCGGCCGCCGCCCTCGGCCTGCACGAATTAGGGTTTGTGAGATGGGCGAGCGGGCCGAAGGACAGCGTCCTCGCCCGTGGACGTTTAGCCGGCGCCAACTGCTCGGCGGCGGTGTGATGGGGGCGGCCGGACTGGCCGTGGCTGCGGTGACGCCGCCGACCGCGGCCGCGGCGAGCGATCCCAACGGGGCGGCCAAACCGGCGGGACACGCCGACACCGGCGCTGCGGGCGCGCCGCTCGCCCTCGCGGCCGACGGCCTGGCCGTGGCGATCGGTCTCGGACCGGGCGACGTCTACTTTGCCTGGCAGCTGGACGACAGCCGACGGGGTGCCCGCCAGACCGCTTACCGCATCGTGGTGTCCGGGCCGCTCGCCGGGCCGGACCGACCGCAGCAACTGTGGGACAGCGGGCGGGTCACCTCCTCGGAGCAGGCGTTCGTGGCTTACGCCGGACCGCGGCTGGCCGCGGACTCCGCCTACCGCTGGACGGTGCAGACCTGGGACCACCGGGGGGTCGCCGGACCCCGCTCGGCCCCATCGGCATTCGACACCGGGCTCGAGGACGGTGATTGGCGGGCGTCCTGGATCCGGCATGCGACCGGCGGCGCGAACACCGAGCCCGACCAGTACACCTACGCCCGCACCGAGGCCACCCTCGGCCACGGCCCGATCGCCCGGGCCCGGGCCTACGTCTCGGGAGACCAGCAGTACGAGCTGTACGTCAACGGCGTGCGCGCCGGCAAAGGCCCGGCCTACAGCTATCCCGACTCTATGTACTACGAGACGCTCGACGTGACCGGGCTCGTCCGTCCCGGCGCCGCCAACGCAGTGGGAATGGTGTCGAGCTGGCAGGGTCCGACCAAGGGGCACCCGGCGGGCACACCGGGGATGATCGCGCAGATCGCCGTCCACTACACCGACGGGCACATCGAACGGGTGTTGACCGACGGGTCGTGGCGGGTGCAGAAGGGAGCATGGTTCCCGGGCACCCAACGCGACCTCGAGGGGGACCTGGTCGACTTCACCGAGAACATAAACGGGCCCGGCGAACCGATCGGATGGCTCCTCACCGGATTCGACGACCGGAGTTGGCTCCCCGCCGACGTCGTCGGGAGGGCGCCCACTGCACCGTGGACCCGCCTTGTGCCGGTGCGCACCCGCATCGTGGAGGAACCGGTCACCCCGGTGTCCCTGACCACGCTGTCCTCCGGTGCGGTGGTCGCCGACTTCGGGAAGGTGTACGCCGCCGTCCCGACCGTGGCCTTCCATCACGGGGTGGCCGGCCGCCTGGTCACCATGCGGGCGGGCTACCTGCTTGACGAGCCGACGGCCGGGCAGCCGTTCACCGGGGTGCCGGGCCAGGTCTCGACGCAACACGGCACCCAGCACACCGACATGAGCTACAGCTACGTCCAGCGCGGGGGTGAAGAGGAATTCCACCCGTTCGACTACCTGGGGTTCCGCTATTTCCAGATCGACAACCCGGGTGAGGCGCTCGGCCCCGGGGACGTCGTCGCCCTCACCCGGCACACGGCCGTGCCGTCGCAGCCGGCGGCCACCTTCTCGTCGGCGGAGCCGGTCATCGACGCCGAGTTCCAGTTGGGCCTGCATTCAGCCCTGTTCACCGCCCAGGAGCAGTTCATCGACACGCCCACCAGGGAGAAGGGCCCCTGGCTGTTCGACGGCTTCAACGAGTCGTGCACGGCGATGGCCGCGCTGGGCGAGCAGAACCTGACCCGCAAGTCGCTGCTGGAATTCGGCCAGTCCCAGGGCCGGTACTGGCCAAACGGCGCAGTCAACAAGATCTATCCGACGGGATTGGGTGCGCTGGACATCAACGAGTCCACCGAGATCTATCCCGAATGGGTGTGGCAGTACTGGATGCACACCGGGGACGCGGCCATTCTGGACGCGGTCTACGGGGTGCTCCGGCGGATCTCCGACTACATCCACCGCTCCGTCTCGCCCCGGACCGGACTGGTGACGTCCCTGCCGGCGACCAACGTCTACTACAGCTACCCCGTCGTCACCCGCTTGAACGTCCTCGGCGTCAACGCCTTCCGCCGGACCGCCGACGTGGCCGAGGCGCTGCACCGGCCGGCCGGCGAGGTGTCGCTCCAACGCCGCCGACAGGCGGCCCTGACGACCGAGGTCAACCGGCGGCTGACCCGCTCCGACGGGACCTATCTCGACGGGCGGATGGGCGACGGCGCTCCCACGCCGGAGTCGTCGCAGACCGCCAATGCCTGTGCGGCCTTCTACCAGGTGGTGCCGGCCGCCCGCCTCGGTGCCGTGGCCCGTTACGTGAGCAGCCTCGGAATGCAGGCCCCGCCCCAGACCGCCGCCGAGGTGCTGGGCACCCTGGCCATGGCCGGCCTGTACGACGACCTCGTGACCCGCCTGACCGACGCCACCACGGACGGATGGGCCAACATCCTGGCCCGGGGCGCCACCTTCACGTGGGAGGTGTGGAACCCCTCCGACGTCGTCGGGGACAGCATGTCCCACGGGTGGGGCTCCAATGTGCTGGTCCAGATCCAGCGGTCGCTCCTCGGCGTGCGCCCCACCGGACCGGGGTTCGCCACCTTCGAGGTGTCGCCACCCACCGGCGGTCTGGCCGGGGCCAGCGGTTCGCTGCCCACACCCCGCGGTGCGATCTCCGTCGCCTGGAGCCGACCGACCACCCCGGATCCCCAGTTCTCCCTGGAGGTGTCGGTGCCGCCGAACAGCGCCGCCAATGTGTTCGTGCCAGGGGGCGGCGGGCGCGCCATCACCGAGGGCGGCCGCCCGGTCGGCCGGGCTCCGGGGGTCAAGTTGGCCGACACCGCGGGCGGGGTGGCGCGCCTCGAACTGGGCGCCGGAACGTACCGGATCGTCAGCGTTCGCACCTCATGATGGGGACGGTCGGCCCTGCTCGGGGCGGACCTTCCGACCGCCGCGAGGCCCGATGACAGTGCGTCGCCGGTGGTGCGGTCTCGGGGTGGGCTTGGCACTGCTCGCCGGGTGCGGTTCCGGGGCCACCAACCCCCAGAGCCCGGCGGGGGGCGCGGCGTCACCGTCGGCATTGTCAGCCCGGCAGCTGGCCGGCGGCGCCGGCCACGCCTGCATCGCCGGGCCGGGCAGTCCCGGTGTGGCCTGGGCGCACCTCCGCAACCCGGTCCTCTCCGACGCGTCGGGAGGGGTGAAGGACGAGGCTCTCACGTGGGCGGGGGGCCGCTGGCACATGCTCTTCAGCTACGTGACGGCCGACGCCTCGCTACCCGACGGGGTCCTCTGGCAGATCGCCACCGCCACCAGCCCGGACCTGCTCCACTGGTCGCCAGTCACCCCGTGGCCGGACCAGAGCGGCGTGCTCGGTGTGGCCTCGCCCGACGTCGTGCGGGACCCGAGCGGGCGCTTCGTGGTCACCTACCAGTCCGACCCGGGGGCATCCGACCCGGCGGGCACCCAGGCCCGGCTGTACTACCGGACGTCGCCGGATCTCACCAGCTGGTCGACGCCGCACCCGCTGGCGTGGTCGCTGGCCCCGTCGCCACCGGACCGGATGATCGACGGCGCCCTGGTGTCGACCGGGAACCAGCTGCTGTTGGGCTACAAGTTCTCGTCACCGACCCAGCCCGATGTCTTCGAGATGGCCAGGTCGGTGACCGGCCGACCCGAGGGGCCCTGGCAGCTGCTCGGCCGTCCCGACATCACCGTCAACGGCGGCACCGTCGAGAACTTCGAATTCCTGACCGCGGCAGGAAGGTGGCGGCTCGTCGCCACCTCGGACAACCTCGATCAGCCCTGGTTGTTCACCCTCGTGGGCGACCCTCGAACCGCTCAGGGCTGGCTGCAATGGAGCGCCGGGTACCGGTTGGACGTCCCCTCCGAACGGTTCAACAGCGGTCCGGGGCTGTCGAGTGTGGGCTACGAGCACGCCAACTCGGCCTTTCTCTGTGATGCCAGCTCGCTCCCGGGCGGCTTCTACTACCTGCTCTACGCCGGCAGCGACGAGCTCAACCAGCTGGGTGGGTGGGGCCACGCAAAGATCGGTGTGGCCCGGAGCACCGACCTGGTCCACTGGTACGTGCCCCCGGGTTGAAGCACCCCTGCCGCCCCGCCCCGCCCGGCAAACGGCTCGGACATGTCCCGCCCGCCCCCGGTGTCGGAGCCCGGGCCCGGGGCCTGGGTAGAGTGACACCCATGTCAGGTGGACCCCCCGTGGCCGGGCAGCGGGACTGAGCGCCGTGCAGGTCACCATCATCGGCGGGGGCAGTTACCAGTGGACCCCCGAGCTGCTCGCCGACCTGCTCGGCACGCCGTCGGTGGCCGGTGCCCACATCGTGCTCGAGGACATAGACCCGGTGCCGCTCGAAAAGATGGAGGCCCTGGGCCGGATGGTCAACGACTCGCTCGGGGCCAAGGCCACGCTCTCCACCACCACCGACCAGAGACGGGCGCTCGAGGGCGCCGACTTCGTGATCGTCACCATCTCCACCGGGGGGTTCGACTCGATGGCCGTCGATCTGGAGGTACCGGGCCGCCACGGCATCCGCCAGTCCGTGGGTGACAGCGTCGGGCCCGGCGGCATCAACCGCTCCCTCCGCAACGTGCCCGTGCTGGTCGGCATCGCCGAGGACATGGAAGCGGTCTGTCCCGGTGCGTGGCTGCTCAACATCACCAATCCCATGACCTGCCTCACCCGGGCCGTCCGCCGCCAGACCGCCGTCAAGGCGATCGGCCTCTGCCACGAGGTCGGGAACTGGACAATGGACCTGGCCATCGCCCTGGGCAAGCCCCACGAGGCAGTGCAGCCGACGGTGGCCGGCGTCAACCACTTCCCGGTGGTCACCGGCCTCGAGGTCGACGGGGAGGATGGGTTCGCCATCCTGGCGGGCATGGTGGACGGGGCCGGAGGACTGGGGGCGCTGGTGCCCGGTCCCGGGCGACCCAGGGCCGGGGAGTTCACCCCGCTCGACTTCGTGCAGCGCCACGCACTGAAGCTCACCCTGCTCGACCGGTGGGGGGCACTGCCCGCGGCCGGCGACCGTCACGTGGCGGAATTCCTGCCGTGGGTGCTCACCGAAGAGTCTGGTTGGGGTGCTGAGTACAACATCGAGCTGACCTCCATCAGCCAGCGCCTCGACCACCAGAACGGCTACATCGCCGATGTCGACGCCTGGCTGGCTGGAACCAAGCCGCTGCAGACGTGGCCGTCCGGGGAGCTCCCGGCACTGGTTATCGACTCGCTGCTCACCGGATCGCCCCGCCACCTCCCGGTCAACATCCCCAACGTCGGCCAGGTGCCCGACGTCCCACCCGAGGCCGTGGTCGAGTCGATCTGCGTGGTCGACGGCGACGGGGTCCGCGGCCGCGACGTCGCTCCTCTGCCCGCTCCCTACGCGGAGCTGGTCCGCCGCCATGTGGCCGTGGCCGAGATAACCGTGGCCGCCGCCGTCGAGGGCGACCGGATGCTGGCCGGTGCGGCGTTCCTCCTCGACCCCCTGGCCGGGCGGGGCGGCCTGCACCAGACCGAGTCCATGACGGACGAGCTCCTCTCGGCCACTGCGGCGTGGCTGCCGGAATTCACCCGCTGACCAGCACAACCGCGGCCGGGGAACGGTCGACTACCAACGAGGAGGACCGCATGCAGCTCGGCTTCGTCGGTCTCGGGGCCATGGGCCTTCCCATGGCCCGCCATCTGCTCGAGGCCGGTCATCAGGTCACGGTGGCATCGCGCCGCCCCGGCCCGGTGGAGCGCGCCGTGGCCCTCGGTGCCGCCGACGGTGGGTCCCCTGCCGGTGTGGCCGCCGCCAGTCGGATCGTCATCCTGTGCCTCCCGAGCTCGCCCCAGGTCACCGAGGTGGTGGGTGCCTTGCTGCCGGAGCTCGGAGCCGACCAGGTGGTGGTGGACTGTTCGACCATCGATCCGGAGGTGGCCCGGGCCGAGCACGACCGGGTGGGTGCGGCAGGCGCCGCCTTCCTCGATGCACCCCTGTCGGGGGGAACGGCCGGGGCCGAGGCGGGAACGCTCACCCTGATGGTGGGCGGGGAGGAGGCGACGCTGGACGCGGTCCGGCCCGCCCTCGAGCCCTTCGCCGGGCGGATCGTCCATGTCGGGGGCCCGGGAATGGGCCAGGTGGTCAAGCTCTGCAACAATTTGATCTATGCGGCGCAGATGCTCGCCACGTCCGAAGCTACCGCTCTGGCCCTCAAGTCCGGGGTCGACCTGGCCAAGTTCCACGACGTGCTCCTCCATTCCACCGGTGACTGCGTGGCCGTGCGGACCCGCCTGCCGGTGGCCGGGGTGGTGCCGGACAGCCCGGCGTCCAACGGGTGGCGCCCCGGGTTCATGACCGACCTGATGGCCAAGGACCTCGATCTCGCCCTCGGCTACGGGGCCGGCGCGGGGGTGCCCCTCACCACCGCGGCCACCGCACGCCAGGCGCTCACCGCCGCCGCCGCCGCCGGCTACGGCCGCGAGGACTTCTCCGCAGTGGCCAAAATCATCTTCGCGCTGTCCGGGCTGGCGTGACGGGGGGGGCGGTGGCCGCGGACCGGTGGCTCGGCTTTCCGGCCCTCGTCCTGGCGGCCGACCATCGTGCCCGCGGGGTGGCGACCATCGAGCGGTACGCCGACTACGTGACCGCCCTGCGAGAGGCCCTGCCTCACTGCGACGGCATTCTGGCCACGGTGCAGCCCATGACCGACCTGGCCCACGCCGGCGCCGTCCGGGCTGACCAGCGCACCTATCTGTCGATCAACCGGACTGGCCTCTCCGGGTCCGCTTTCGAGCTGGACGACCGGCTGGTGGCCAGCGTGGACCGGGCGGCGGCGGACGGCTGGACGGGGATCAAGCTCATGACCCGCATCGACCGGGACGACGACCACGGCGCCGCGGCACTCGAGCTGCTGGGCCGGGTACTCGAGGATGCCAGGGCGTCCCACCTCGATGCCCTGATCGAGCCGGTGATGTGGCGCCAGGGTCAGATGTCGAGGGCCACCGCCGACATCGTGCTGGCCGCCACCATCGCCCACGACCTGGGCGCGCCCCTCCTCAAGGTCCCGGTTCCCGACGAGCCGGGGGGAACGGCCCGCATCGAGGCGGTCGGCCGGGTGGTGGCCAGCGTGGGCGTTCCCGTCCTCTTCCTCGGAGGGCCCCACCGCCAAGGAACGGAGCCGGTGCTGGCCGAAGCCCGCGACGTCATGGCCGGCGGTGGGGCCGGCCTGGCCATGGGCCGGGCCATCATCGAGGAGCCGTCTCCTTCGGCCATGGCCGCCCAGTTGGCCGAGATCGTGCACGGCAGGTGATCCTCACCGTCGACGCCGGCACCAGCGTCACCAAGGCTGCCCTGTGGGACCGGGATGGACTGGTCGGCCTGGCCGGGACGCCCGTCGCCACCCGGCACCCCGCAGCGGGCCGGTCGGAGCAGCACCCGGCGGAGTGGTGGTCGTCGGTCGTCGACGCCTGTGCCCAGCTGGCGGGGCGGACCCCGGGAGGTCTCGGGTCGGTGGACGTGGTCGGGTGCACGGGTGCCCGCCAGACCTTCGCACTGGTCGATGCCAACGGGGAGGCGCTCGGGCCCGGGATCCTGTGGTCGGACCGACGGGCCACTCCCGAATCCGAAGCGCCGACGGTTGCATCGGGAATCGGGAACGGGCCTCCCGCCCGGTCCGGGATCCTGGCCGACCTCGGATCGGTAGCGGCGAAGCTCGAATGGTTGGTGGCCCACGAGCCCGGGCGGGTCGAGTCCAGCGCCTGGATCCTCGCCCCGCGGGACCTCGTCGCCTGGCGGCTCACCGGGACCGTCGCCACCGATGTCACCATGGCATCGCGCACCGGCCTGTACGAGCCGGACGGACGGGTGGTCGAGGACCTGGCGGCTGTGGTCCGATCGAGACTGCCGGCGGTCGTCCCCTCGGACCGGGTCACCGGGCGGCTCGAGTCGCCGGCGGCCGCCGCGCTGGGGTTGACCGCCGGTGTGCCGGTGGTCATCGGCGCCGGAGACCGGCCCTGTGAGGTGCTCGGCACCGGGGCGGCCGAGTCGGTCCCCATGGTCAGCTGGGGGACGACGGCCAACGTGTCGGTCCCGGTGGGGACCGTGCCGGAGGCGCCGCCCCCGGGCGTGGTCGTCTCGAGGGCGGCCGGGGACGGATGGCTGCTCGAGGGGGGGCTGTCGGCGGCCGGGTCGCTGCTGGCATGGCTCGGCACCCTGACCGGGCGCCCGCCGCCCGAGCTGGCCACACTGGCCCGTCAGAGCCCGCCCGGTGCCCGCGGGGTTCTGGCCACCCCCTGGCTGGAGGGGGCCCGGGCCCCGTGGTGGCAGCCCGGGGCGGCCGCCGCCTTCGTCGGGTTGGCCCCGGCACACGGGCCGGGCGACCTGGCCCGCGCCGCCTTCGAGTCGGTGGCCTGGGAGGTGGGGCGGTGCCTGGAGGCCATCGCCTCCCGGCGGCCGGAAGGCGCAGCGGTCACCGGGTTGGCGCTCGGGGGGTCCGGGGCCGCCATTCCCGTATGGCTCGACGTGCTGGGCGGCATCACCGGGCTCGGGTCGCGGGGTCGCCGCTCGGGCCAGGCTGCCTCGGCCGGTGCGGCGCTGCTGGCGGCGTCGGCGGTCGGTCTCGAGTACGACCTCGACGGCATCGACCCCGTCGCCGTCCGGGTCGAGCCCGACCCGGCGGCCGTCCACGGCTATGCCGAATTGCGAGAGCGGGCGGAGCGGGTGGCCGCGACCATCGTCGGCCTGACCCGACCGGGGGAGCCCCCGTGCGGGTGACCCTGGCCTACGGAAGCCGCGGGCTCGACGTTCTCGTGCCCGATGACTCGGTGGTGGTCGAGGGGATCGAGCCGGCGGCACTGGCCGATGAGACGGGTGCCGTGCGCCGGTCGCTCCGGGCCCCGCTGTCGGGCCCGGCGCTGGGCGACCTGGTCGGGGAGGCGGGTAGACCCGCGGGCACGGTGGTGGTGGCCTTTCCGGACCTCACCCGCCCCATGCCCAACACCACCGTGCTGCCGCCACTGCTGGCCGAGCTCGAAGCCGCCGGCGCCGGGCCCGACCGGGTGGAGCTGCTGTGCGCCACCGGCACCCACCGCCAGGCGACACCGGCGGAGATGGCGGCGCTGGTCGGCCGCGACGTCGTCTCCCGGTACCGGGTCCACGACCACGCCGCCGATGACGGCCTCCACCTCCCGGTCGGAGAGGTGGAGGGCACGCCGGTGCTGCTCGATCGCCGCTATGTCGAGGCCGGCCTCCGCATCGTGACGGGCTTCGTCGAGCCACACTTCTTCGCCGGATGGAGCGGCGGCCCGAAGGGGGCCTGCCCCGGGCTGGCGGCCACGCCGACGATCCTGGAGGCCCACAGCCCGGCCCGGATCGCCCATGGCGATGCCACGTGGCTGGTCACTGACGGCAACCCCGTCCACGAGTTCGTCAGCGCTGCCACCGCCCTTTGCCCGCCCGACCTGTCGCTCGATGTGACCATCGACAGCCGGCGCCGTCTGACCGGTGTGTTCACCGGCGTCCTCCCGGACAGCCACCGGGCGGCCTGCGCGTTCGCCTCCCGGAGCGTCACCCAGGTGGTCGACGGTCCCTTCGACGTGGTGCTCACCACCAATGGCGGCCATCCGCTCGACCGCAACCTCTACCAGTCGGTGAAGGGCATGGCCGCCGCCGAACGGGTGGTGGCCGACGGTGGCGTCATCATCATGGCCGCCGCGTGCGGGGACGGGCTGCCGGCGCAGGGTGCCTTCGCCCGCATCCTCCGGTCCACCTCGCGCGCCGACCAGCTGCTCGGGGCCGGGGGACCGGGGGAGCTGGACGGGTGGCAGGCGCAGATCCTGGGTCGGGTGCTCGGGCGCGCCGATGTCTGGATGTACTCGGACGGGCTCTCCGACGAGGCCATTGCCTCGGGGTTCATGACGCCGGTGCGCGACCTGGCCGCAGCGGTGGCCGAGGCGCTCGCCCGCCGGGGGCCGGACGCCCGCCTCTGCGTGCTGCCCCGGGGGCCGCTGATCGTCCCCTCCATACCCGGGGCGGCGCCCGTTCGCCGGGGGTAGCCGGCAGGGACGGGGCACTCCCGGGTGTGCCGGTGGTGGGTCCACCACCTCGCCGGTGGAGCGTCGGCATCGACGACCGGCACGGAGGACGCGGTCAGTGGGGAACGTCGATCGTCACCAGGTCGTCGGCCAGGACGACCTCGCCCTCGAAGTGGGCCTTGGCCTGGTCGATCCATTCCTGTTCGGTCCCGGGCGCCGGCGCCGGTACCAGATGGGTGAGGACGAGCGTGCGCACGCTGTTCCGCGCCGCGGTCCGGGCGGCGTCCTGCACCGATGAGTGGTAGTCGAGCACGTCGGCGAGGCGGGGCAGGCCGATCTGCTCGATCAGATCACGCCGCACGACGGTGTGCACCAGCACGTCGGCCCCCGCGCACAAGCGGTCGAGCCCCGCACAGGGCACGGTGTCCCCGGCGATGGCCACCGACCGGTCCTCCTCGTCGACGCGGAAGCCCACAGTGGGCCGGACGGGAGCGTGATCGGTGGGGGCGGCGGTGACCCGGACGGCGCCCTCCTCGAAGATGACGCCGTCGTCCACTTCGGCGACCGTGGAGGAGGGCCGCCACTGCAGATCGTCGTGGTGGGCCAGCCGGTAGCCGATGTCCGGCTCCAGCATCGCCTCGGTGGCCTGCAGCAGCGCGGCCGTGCCCGCCGGGCCGAACACGGGAAGCGGATTGGGCGTGAACGACATGGCCCAGCGCATGGTGAAGAGGTCGTTGAGGTCGGTGATGTGGTCGCTGTGCAGATGGGTCAGGAACAACCCTCGGATCGACCCTGCGGCCGCACCGACGGCGGCGGCGCGCATGAGGACGCCGCGTCCGCAGTCGAACAGCAGGTCCCCCGCCGACGTACGGACGAGTGTCGACGGACCGGCCCGCTCGGGATGGGGGAGCGGGCTCCCACTCCCCAGAATGATCACCTGCATGTCCGTGCTCCTCCCTCGCCGCCGGATGTAGGTGGCCCGCAACCGTCGTGGAGCACGCTCCTGGCACGGGTGTGGACCACCACTTCGCCACCAGACAGGAGAGGGGAAGGCACCGGCACCCCGGTTGGAGTTCCATGCCACTCGCCGGCCGTTAGCATCTGCGGTGCCAAGTGTCGCACACCACCACGGGGAACGGAGGGCCGATGCCGTACGTCGAGGGCCGGGTCGTCCATGACGCCGATGCCCACATCATGGAGACGCCGACCTGGCTGCGCGACCATGCCGAGTCGAAGTTCCGTGACGCCCTGCCTGTGTTGGAGTACCCGAGCGGCAACGAGTTGCGTCAGACCGGCAGCCCCGAGGAGCAACAGCGCGACCTGTTGGCATCCTTCGACCGGTTGAGGGAGGTCCACGCCTCTGAGGCGTACCGCGCCGTGGAGGGCGAGGAGATCATGACCCGCAAGAACTTCGCGGCGACCGGCGGATTCATCGCCGACGACCGGTCCCGGGCGCTCGACCTCCTCGGGTTCAGCAGCCAACTGGTCTTCAACACGTTCCACAACGGCCGCCTGCACGACCTCGAGCACTCGTCCGATCCCGGTCTGGCCTACGCCGCGGCGCGGGCCCACAACCGCGGCATGCTCGACTTCTGCTCGGTTGATCCCCGGCTGCTCCCATCCTGCTATGTGCCACTGGTCGAACCCCACCGGGCGGCAGCCGCCACCAAGGAGGCCATTTCGCAGGGCGCGGCGGCGCTGTTGGTGGCGTCGGGCTGCCCGCCGTCGTTCTCGCCGAGTCATCGCGATCTGTTCCCGGTATGGGCCCAGGCCGCAGAGGCCGGCATCCCCATCGTGTTCCACGTGGGGGGGACCGGCCCGCTGATCGACCCGAACTACTTCGTCAACGGCCTGCCCGTCCCCCCCGACTTCCACGGCGGGGACGAGAATTTCCGCTCCGTGGACTACATGGGGATCCCCGCACCGCCGGCCCAGACCTTGGCCACGCTCATCTTCGACGGCGTGCTGGAGGAGTTCCCTCAGCTCCGGATCGGGGTCATCGAGCAGGGTGCCATCTGGGTTCCCTCCTGGCTGCGCCAGATGGAGTCGGCCTTCGAGGCCTTCGCCCGCCATGAGGAGCGGTTGCGGGCCCTCTCGATGCGGCCTTCCGACTATGTGCACCGCCAGGTGCGGTTCACGCCCTATCCCACCGAGGACGTGGGTTGGATCATCGAACAGGGCGGCGAGGACCTCGCCATGTTCTCCTCCGACTATCCCCATGTCGAAGGGGGCCGCAGGCCCATCGAGCGGTTCGAGGCGTCGCTCGGGGATGCAGGCGCTGACGTCCGGGAGAAATTCTATGTCGACAATTTCCTCTTCCTCATGGGGTCCGCCGGCGTCCACCTCGGGAGTCACCGGGCCCGCTGAGCCCGCCGGGGCCCTGTCCCGTGTCTGACAGGAGCGTCAGGGATAGTGTGAGGTCCGCATGCCCGACCAGGTGCTGTTCGACTTCGCCGTCCCCGACGAACTGCTGGAAGAAGTCGTCGCCAAGAGCCGCGACCCCGAGGTCGTTGCCGACATCGGGGTGATGCCCGGGACCGGTGAGGGCAAGCCCCCGCCCCTCCTCGGGGTCCTCCGCAGCCACGGCTTCGCCCCCCTGGTCCTCCTCACCGCGGCGGCGTTGGTGCCCGGTAGTTTCCAGAACGGCATCGCCATCATCGGCACCAACCTCGAGCACTCGTTCCACATCCACGACGCCGCCCTCGGGGCGGTGACCTTCGTGGCCTCGGTGGCCCAACTGCTGTGGGCGGTGCCCCTGGCGGTGTGGGCCGACCGGGGCAGCCGCAAGGTGGTGGCCGGGGTGGCCCTGCTCACCTTCTCGGTCTTCGCCCCCCTCATGGCCATCGCCCCCAACGTGTGGGCCTTCACCTTCACCTACCTGGTGGCGTCGGTGGGCTACGGGGTGAACAACACGGTCCACAACTCCTACCTCGCCGACGCCTATCCCACCGAGGCCCGTGGCCGGGTGTTCAGCTGGCACAACCTCTCCGATCCCTTGTCCCAGACGGTGGGCATCCTCGTCTTCGCCTACATCGTCACCCTGGCCCACAGCTGGCGGTGGGGCATGCTCGTCGCCCTGGCCGGCATCCCCATCGGGCTGGCCCTGTTCACCCTGCGCGAGCCGGACAAGGGGCAGAACGAGCAGAGCCACATCCTCAAGGCCTCGGGCATGGACCTCCACGCCCAGCAGGCCGAGGCGCCGCGGGTGCTGCTGGGCTCGGCCGTGACCCGGCTGCTGCGGATCCGCTCCATCTACTACGAGCTGGTGGCGGTGGCCATCCTCGGCTTCGCCGGCACCGGCGCCCCGCTGTTCGGCAACCTCTACTTCGTACGGCGGTGGGGCCTCGACACCGCCCAGCGCGGTGAGGTGTACTCGATCATCGGACTCGCCGCTTTCCTCGGCCTCCCGGTGGCCTACGTCCTGGGGGACCGGTACTTCCGGCGGGCCCCGGAGCGTCCGCTGGTCATAGCCGCCGTGTGCATCACCGCCTACGGGGGCCTGTACGTGTCGTCCCTCTACATGCCGCGCCTTTGGATGGTGGTGACGCTCCAGTTCCTCGCCAACGCGGCCGTGTCACCGCTGGCCATCTGCATCTTCCTCACCCTGGCGGCGACCGCCCCGCCGGAGATGCGCACCATCTGCTTCGCCATGTTCGGCGTCTACTCGCTCGTGTTCGGCGCGTTCGGCGGCGGGGTCCTCCTCGGCGCGGTCAGTGACGCCGCCGGGTACCTCCACGGCCCGACGGTGGCCCTCACCCTCATCGGGCCGGTCTGCGCGGTGGGCGGGATCCTCCTGTACATCGGGTCCCGGCACGTGAAACGCGATATCACGCTGGTCATCGAGGACGTCCTCGAGCGCCACGCCGAGGGCAAGCGCCGCCAGGCCGGTCGCGCCGTGCCGGCCCTCCAGGTCCACAACCTCGACTTCTACTACGGCTCGAACCAGGTGCTGTTCGACGTCAACCTCGAGGTCGCCCAGGGCGAGATCGTGGCCCTCCTCGGCACCAACGGCGCCGGCAAGTCCACCCTGTTGCGGGCGGTGTCGGGACTGGACCACCCCCACCGGGGGGTGATCCGGATCTTCGGCACCAACTGCACCTACCTCGAGCCCGAGCAGATCATCGACCAGGGCGTCAGCCTGTTGGTGGGGGGGAAGATGACCTTCCCCGGGCTCACCGTGCGGGACAACCTCCGGGTGGGGGGCTACTCCATGCACCGCCAGGGCTCCCGGGCCCGGTCGGCCCTCGACGAGGCGATGGACCGGTTCCCCGAGCTCAGCGGGCGCCTCGACCAGTCGGCGGGGACGCTGTCCGGGGGCGAGCAGCAGATGCTGGCGCTGGCCCGGGTCATGATGACCGCACCCAGGCTGCTGCTCATCGACGAGCTGGCCCTCGGCCTGGCCCCGCTCGCCGTCGACCGGCTGATGGGCATCGTGCGGGAGGTGAACCGGCAGGGAACGACGGTGGTGCTGGTGGAGCAGAGCGTGAACCGGGCCATGAGCCTCGCCGAGCGGGCGTTCTTCCTCGAGCGCGGCGAGGTCCGCTTCGACGGCCCGACCGCCGACCTGATCCAGCGCGGCGACCTGTTGCGCCCGGTCTTCCTGGGTGCGGCCGCCACCGGGCTGGGCTAGCGGGGCGACGGTGTCGGTCCCCAGCTTCGTCCTGGTCAGCGGCGTGGTCACCGGGCTGAATTACGGGCTGTTGGCGCTGGGCCTGGTGCTCATCTACCGGACCAACCGGGTGCTCAACTTCGCCCAGGGCCAACTCGGGGTGGTGGCGGCGGTCTTCCTGGTCAAGTGCTATTACGACTTCGGATTCAACTACTGGTTCGCCCTGGCCCTGGCCCTGGCCCTGGCCGCGGCGGTCGGGGGGTTGAGCGAATTGCTGCTCCGGCGCCTCTTCGACCGGCCGCGGATGCTGGTCATGGTGGCCACCATCGGGCTGAGCCAGGTCCTGTTCGTCTTCACCGCCCTGCCCTTCATCCGCCCGAAGAGCCTGTTCCGGCCGTTTCCGGTGCCGATCAGCGTCTCCTTCCACATCGGCACCTACCTGTTCACCTCCGGGCAGGTGATCACCCTCGTGGTGGCCCCGATCGTCGCCATCGGGCTGGCGGCCTTCGTCAAGTGGTCGCGGTGGGGGCTGGCCATGCGGGCCATGGCCGACAACTCCGACTCGGCCCGCCTCTCGGGAGTCTGGGTGCGTCGCACCTCCACCGTGGCCTGGACGGTGGCCGGCGTCCTGTCCGCCTTCACCGCCGTGCTCGCCTCGCCGGGCCAGACCTCGTCGCTCACCCAGGTGCTCAGTCCGGAGCTGCTCCTGCTGGCGCTCACCGCCGCCATGGTGGGGGCGATGACCAGCCTGACGGTGGCGTTCGTGGCGGCCGTCGTCCTCGGCGTCGTCCAGGCGATCCTGGTCTGGAACCTCACCAGCACCAGCCAGGTCGACCTCGTCCTGTTCGCCATCGTCCTGGCGGTGCTGCTGGTGAGGATCGCGGCCCTGCGGACCGGGCCGCGGGTCGAGGACCGTTCCGGCTGGCTCGAGGGCTCGCGCCGTCAGTTCGCAGCCGAGGGACCGCTCCGCCGCCGGGTGGGCAGGAGTGGGGTGGTGCTGGCGGTGGTCGCCGCCGCCCTCCTTCCGCTCGTGGTGAGCACCGGACGTTCGTTCCTGATCTCGCAGATCTGCATCTATGCCGTGGTGGCCCTCTCCTTGACGGTGCTCACCGGTTGGGCCGGCCAGGTGTCCCTCGGGCAGTTCGGCCTGGTCGCCTGTGGGGCGCTGATGGCCGCCCACCTCGGGACCAGTGTGCCGTTGGTCCTCCTCATGCCCTTCGCCGGTGCGGTGACCGCGGTGATCGCCGTGATGGTGGGACTGCCCGCCCTGCGGGTGCGAGGCCTCTATCTGGCTGTCAGCACGCTCGCCTTCAGCGTCTGGTTCATGGGGTCGGTGCTGGCCACCCCCTGCTGGAACCTCCCCGTGCTCAACCGGAGGCTGTGCACCGGTCTGCCCAATCCCCAGTCGACCCTCATCGCCCGGCCGAGCCTGCTCGGGATCAGCCTCGGGTCGGAACGGGCGTTCGCCTGGTTCTCACTCGGGGTCCTGGTGGTATCGGTGCTGATGGTGAGGGTGTGGCGCGACCGCGGGGTGGCCCGGCGGCTCATCTCGGTGCGCGACAACGAGCCGGGGGCGGGCGCCATGGGCATTCCGCTGGCCCGCAGCAAGGTGCTGGCCTTTGCCCTCTCGGGATTCATGGCCGGGTACGCGGGCGTGTGCCTGGCTTTCGCCACCGAGCGCTTCTCGACGGCCACCTTCGACCCGACCTTCTCCATCCTGGTCGTCTCCATGGTGGTCATCGGCGGGCTCGACTCCATCGCCGGCGCGGTGCTGGGAGCGCTCTACCTGGTCGGCCTCCCCGCCATGTTCGGGGCGACACCCACCATCCAATTCCTCACCAGTGGGCTGGGACTGCTGGCCTTCATCCTCTATCTGCCCGGCGGGCTGGCCGAGCTCCTCCACCGGTTCGGGGACCTGGTCACCCTCGGACTCGGGTGGATGGGTGGCGGACGGGACGCCCCACCGGCCGCCGGGCACCGGGAAAGCGACCTCGGCCCGGTCCTGGGCGAGGCGGCGGGATGAGCCGGTCGGGGGCCGGTCGCGAAGCCTCGGGACCGGCACGGCTGGAGGTCGACAGCGTGGTGGTGGCCTTCGGGGGCCTGCAGGCCGTCGCCGGGGCCGACCTCTGCGCGGAGCCGGGATCCATCGTCGGCCTCATCGGTCCCAACGGCTCGGGGAAGACGACCATGCTCGACGTCATCTCCGGACTGGTCACTCCCGATTCCGGTGCCGTCCGGCTGGACGGCGAGAGCCTGGTCGAGTACCTGCCCGAGGAACGGGTCGCCCTCGGCGTGGTCCGGTCCTTCCAGGACTGCCGGCTGTTTCCCGAGCTGCGGGTGGAGGACGTGTTGCTGCTCACACAGGACGCCCTCAGCCCGGTGGGCGTCCTCTCCTCCACGCTGCAGATGCCGTGGGCCCGCCGGTCGGAGCGGTCCAAGCGCGCCGCGTTGGACCAGGTGATGGGGGCGTTCGGCATCGATCGGTTCCGCCACCACCGTATTGCCCACCTCTCCACCGGCACCCGACGGGTGGTGGACCTGGCGTCCATCGTGCTCGCCCAGCCCCGCCTGCTGCTGCTCGACGAGCCCACTGCGGGGATCGCCCAGCGCGAGGCCGAGGCCTTCGTCCCCCTGTTGCGCCGGTTGCACGAGGTGGCCGACACCACCATCATCCTGGTCGAGCACGACGTGCCCCTGGTGTTCGAGCTGTCGACCAAGGTGGTCATGATGGAGACGGGCACGGTGGTGTCGTCGGGCACACCCGCCGAGGTTCGCCACGACCCGCGGGCCCTGGCCGCCTATCTGGGGGCCAGTGACGAGGCGCTGGCCGTCTCCGGCGCCGCACCGGCGACGTCCCCGGGGCCCGCGATCCCCGGAGGGTAGCCGGACCTCTCAGCGCGGGGGCATGGCCGGGCCGTAGGGGACGTCACCCCGCAGGGTCACTCGGCGGGCGATGCGGGTGGCATCGCCGTAGTCGTCGAGTGCGTAGTGCAGGGTGGCCCGATTGTCCCAGAAGGCGATCGAACCGGGGCGCCACCGGAACCGGCAGGTGAGCTCCGGTTGTTGGCAGTGACGGTAGAGCATCTCCAAGATGGCGCTGCTCTCGTTCTTCGACAGCCCGAGGATCGACTGGGTGAATTGGGGGTTCACGAAGAGCCCCTTGCGGCCGCTCTCGGGGTGGGTGCGCACCACCGGATGGACGGCGGGAAGCAGCTTCTCGTGGAACTCGCCGTTCCACTGGTAACCGCCCCGGGCATCGACGTCGGCCGCGAACCACGGATCGAAGTGGACGGCGATCAGCGTCTCGCACATGGCCCGGACCGGTTCGGCCAGCCGGTCGTAGGCGTCCTGCAGACTGGACCAAACCGTGTCGCCACCCACCTCGGGGGCGGCCAGCATGTACAGGATCGAGCCGAAGGCGGGAGCCTGCAGGAAGGTGACGTCGGTGTGCCACCAGCTGGCCCGGTCCTCGCGGCTGTCGATGAGCAGCACCTCCGGGTTCTCCTCGGTGGCCGGGAGGACCGGGTGGCCTTCGGTGACCACGCCGAACTGGCGGGCGAAGTCCGCCTGCTGGGTGGGGGAGAGCTCCTGGTCACGGAAGAAGATCACGTGGTGGGTGTTGAGGGCGAGACGGACGTCAGCCACCGCTTGCCCGCTCAGCGGGACCGAGAGATCGAGGCCGTGCACCTCGGCCCCTATGAGTGGGGACAGGGGGTTGATGGCGAATTCGGTGGCCACCGTCACGGGATCCTCACCATGCCCCATAGTGCCCCAAGGCCCGTGGCTTCTCAACCGCCACCGGGCCCGGCCACCGCCGCTCCGGCCGTTCGCCGGCCCGTCGCCGGTCGCCGACCTGTTTCGGGTCGACCGGGACAGCGGACCGATGTGGCAACCTGAGCCCCGGGCCCACCAGAGCGATGGGTGCCGCGGACCGGAGGTCGGACGAGGATGACACAGCTGCCCCCCGTGCGGCGCAACTTCTCACCGTGGTTCCAGGTGGTCAGCCGTCTCATGACGACCGAGCAGGAAGACGCCCTGCCCGTCGACGACCTGTCGACATTGACGGCGTGGCTCGACCGGGTGCGCCGCCGGCTTCAGCGGGCCCTGGCGCCGTGGCCCCGGAGGGTCCCCTTGGAACTGGAGGTCACCGAAGAAGAGCAGTGCGACGGCTACCGGCGACAACGGCTGGTGTTCGACACGGAGGACACCATGTCGGTGCCCGCCTATCTCCTGGTGCCCGATGACCGCCGGTCGCCTGGATCAGCGGTGCTGGCCCTGCACGGGCACGGACCCGGCAAGTCCCGGGTGTGCGGTCTGGACCCCGAGGCCGCTCCCGGCGACGCCTACGCGGCCGAGTTGGCCCGGCGCGGCCACGTGGTGCTGGCCCCGGACATGCGCTGTTTCGGCGAGCGCTCCGATTGGAACCCGCCCGACCACTACGCCTGCGACACCAACCTGGTCCACCAGGTGATGGGGGGTTGGAGTCCGCTCACCCAGAACCTCTGGGACCTCTCCCGTGCCCTCGACGTGCTCGAGGCGCATCCACTGGTGGACCCGTCGCGAATGGGGGCGGCAGGCCTCTCCTACGGCGGCACGCTCACGCTGTTCCTCGCCGCCATCGACACCCGGGTGGCGGCCGCCGTGGTCAGCGGATACTTCTCCTCGTGGGCCGAAGCGCACAAGGTCCCCTGGAACATGTGCGGCTCCCAGGTCCTGCCGGGGATGCTCGGCCGTATGGAGCACGTGGATCTGGGCGCCCTGGTCGCCCCCCGCCCGCTGCTCGTCGAGACCGGGAGGAAGGACCTCATCTTCCCCCTGGCCGCCGCCGAGGAGGCGGTGGCTCGGCTGCGCCGGGTCTACCGGCACCTGGGAGCCGAAGGGCTCCTCGTGCACGACGTGTTCGACGGCGAGCACCAATGGCACGGTGTCCGCGCCTACCCGTTCCTCGAGCAGCACCTCGGGACCAACTCCCCGCCGGGAGCAGGCCGGTGAACGGCTCAGGACCCGATCGGACGGTAGCTGCCGGGCTCGGGAGAGCCCGTGGTGATGGCCAGCCGGTTCCAGGCATTGATCTCGACGATGAGATAGAGGAGCCTGGTGAGCTCCTCGGGAGTGAACTCCGAGGCGGCCGTATCGACCACCGACGCCGGGAGGTGTCCCGGGGCGATCAGGGTCACGGCCTCGGTCAGCGCCAGCGCCGCCCGTTCGCGATCGGTGAAGAACGGGGCCTCCCGCCAGGCGCTCAGCGCGTAGAGCCGCTGTTCCGACTCACCCTGTGACCTGGCGTCCTTCGAGTGCATGTCGATGCAGTAGGCACACCCGTTGATCTGGGAGGCGCGCATCTTCACCAGCTCGAGGAGCCCGGGATCGAGCCCAGAGGCCTTGACGGCCAGGCTGAGACGCTGCAGGGCCTGATAGCCGTCGGGCCAAGAGGGGAACGCCCCGGTACGAACGTCGCTCATCACGACGATCGTACCCACCTCCCGCGGGTAGGTCGGGGTTCGGGACCACCCCGACGGTCAGGAGCCGGCCGGCCGCGGCTCTGGACCGGGGGACAGCAGCTGCGCCGAATCCGGGTCGAGGTAGATCGTTGCGTGTGGGGTCCTCTGCAGAATGGAGGCCGGACACGCCGTGGTCACCGGCCCCTCCACCGCGGCCCGTACCGGCACGGCTTTACGCATTTCGGGGACGACGGCCAGGACCCGCTTTGCCCGGAGCAGGGCGGGGACGGTCACGGTGAGCGCCCGTGCGGGTACTTCGGCGTCGCTGGCGAAGTGCCCTTCGTCGACCTGCTGGCGCCGACAGGACTGGTCGAGCACCACCACCTTCACCACGTGTTCGTCCTCGAAGTCCGCAACCGGCGGATCATTGAAGGCCAGGTGGCCGTTCTCCCCGATGCCCAGACAGCAGAGGTCGAGCGGGTGGGTGTCGAGGAGGTGCGCGTAGCGCTCGCACTCGGCGTCAGGAGGGGCCAGCCCCTGGAGGTAGTGAGCGGCCCGGGGTCGGGCGGGCTCTTCGATCCGCTCGCGGATCCAACGCTGGAAGCTGGCGGGATGATCGGGGCCGATGCCGATGTACTCGTCCATGTGGAAGACGACGATGTCAGGCCATGGCACCTCGGTGGACCGGGCCATGAGGGCGTCGACGAAGGCGAACTGGGAGTTGCCGGTGGCGAACATGGCGTGGGCCACCCCGTACCGGGCCACCGCCGCGCCCAGCACATCGACCGCCTCGGCGGCCGCGGCCCGGGCCATG
This sequence comes from Acidimicrobiales bacterium, assembly GCA_035531955.1. Lineage (GTDB taxonomy): Bacteria > Actinomycetota > Acidimicrobiia > Acidimicrobiales > RAAP-2 > Bog-756. The sequence continues at coordinate 73,971 of DATKRZ010000039.1, forward strand.
GCCGCAGTGTCGGGGAGCACGACCACGTCGGCCCGCCCGAGCCTCCCGTCGGCTGATGGAGCCATCGCCCGGTGCCTAGGGCACCTTCAGGGCCGGCACGACCTCGGCCATGAACCGCCGCAGGGTGTCGTCGCCCGGGTAGTCGCGCAGCCACAGGATGAGCCCGCGGCACCCGGCGTCCACGAAGGCCTGGGTCTTGTCGATCACCTGGTCGACGGTGCCGACCAGGTTGTCGGCCAGGTAGCGCCCGGTCGGCGTACCTCCCCAGAGATCGCCCCCGCCCTCGGACTCGCACCAGGCGAGGGTCTCCGCCTCGGTGTCGAACAGCCGACAATCGGGGCCGTGGGTCCTGGTGATATCGGCGAAGGGCCGTCCGATCTCCTCGCAGTACCGCTCCAGCAATCCGGATTTGCGCTCGAAGTCGGCCAGGCCCACCTGCCAGTTGGTGAGGTCGGCCCGCCGGGCGGCGATGCGCAGATTGACCTTCTCACCACCCCCTCCCACCAGCACCGGCGGCAGCTGCTGCACGGGTTTGGGATCGCAGTAGGCCCCGTCGAAGTGGAGGTGGTCGCCGTCGAAGGTGACCGTCTCTTCGGTCCACAGCCGCCGGACCACCTCGAGGGTCTCGTCGAGGACCGCCAGGCGCAACGGGTTGGACAGGTAGTCGTAGCCGTAGGAGTGGTACTCCTCGTGGAACCACCCCGCCCCCAGGCCGAGGATGAGCCGGCCGCCCGAATAGACGTCGATACAGGCCGCCTCCTTGGCCAGCAGCCCGGCGTTGCGGTAGGAGGCGCAGGTGACCAGTTGGCCCAGGCCCACCCGCGAGGTCTGCTGCGAGATCGCCGCCAGCATGGTGAAGGCCTCGAACACGTGGGTGGCCTCGCGCCGGGGCACCGTCTCGACGTGGTCGTACACCCACAGGTCGTCGTATCCCAGCGATTCGGCCAGTCGGGCCAGCTCCACCGATCGTCCCCAGGCGTCGGGACCGCTCCATCCCGCGTACTCGAGCTTCCACCCCTGTGGGATGAAGACTCCGACCCGGAGCGGGATCTCGCCCCCGGGGCCAGGGGTGGAGCTCACGCCGCGAACTCCCACCACTGGACCTCGCACATCATGGGCAGCAGGTACCGGACGTAGAGCGAGTGGATCTTGACGACCTCCTGGTCGTCCATGTGCAGATCGATGAGATCGACCCGGTCGTCGCCCTGGTGGAAGGAGGTGGCCCGGTCCTGCACCCCCTGCAGCTCCTCCATCGACCCCACCGAAAAGCCGAAGTGGTCCATGCGGGGGCAGCGCATCGGGTCGTCTTCGGCAATGAGGAAGATGAACTGGTCCCAGTGGACGCACGACAGGATGAGCCGGTGGCGGTCCTCGGTCATGACCTCGATTTCGTCGAACCCGAATACCTCGCTCCAGAATCGGCAGATGTCGTTGCGATTGTGTTGGTCGAGCAGGTCTGCCGGCAGGCTCATGGCTACATGGTTGAAGCGCGGGTTGCCGGTGGGGTAGTAGGGATGGGCCATCACTCACCTCCGTCGGTGAGGGGCACGGCCACTGCCCCGTCGGACAGGTGCGGGACCACCATCACCTTGCCTGCGTAGCGGCCCGCGGCCAGACCGGCCAAGGCGTCGGACAGCCGGTCGAGGGGTACGTCCTCCGCCTCTATCAGCGCTTCGGTGGGGAAGCCGTCGGAGGCCAGCAGCTCGAGCGCGCGCTCGAAGCCGCCCTTGTCGTAGACGAAGCTGCCCACCACGTGCAGCTCGTTGAGGATGAAGCGGTTGGGGTCGAAGGCCGGATGGTCGATGCCCGCCCCCACCAGGGCCAGGGTGCCGCCGCGGCGCAGCTGGTGGAACGCCGTCTCGATGGCCGCCTTCTTGCCCGAGCACTCGAGCACCACGTGCACGGCACGCTCGGAGATCCGCTCTGGCTCCCAGGGTGCAAAGGTCTCGAGGTCGGCCGGGTCCAGAACCTCGGCGGCACCCAGGTCCCGGGCCAACTGCCTGCGCCGCTCACCGGGCTCCACGACAGTGACCGGCCCGATGCCGGCCGCCACCAGGGCGGCGACCGAGAGGGCCCCGATGGGCCCCGCTCCGATGACCATCACCGTGTCACCCGGACCGGCGCCCGACCGGGTGATCCCGTGGAGGGCCACCGCCAGCGGCTCGGCCAGGGCTGCCTGGCGCGCGGTGAGCCCCGACGGGAGCCGGAGGAGGGAGGCCGCCCGCACCAGCACGTAGCGGGCGAAGGCGCCGTCGTGGCCGTCGGTCACCGATCCCTCCCGGTCCTCGCACTGAGAGGGCTTCCCCTCCAGGCATCGGCGGCACCGCCCACACCTCGGCGAGGTGCCCTCCACCACCGTCTCACCGATGCCCCAGCCGTCCACCCCCTCGCCGAGGGCGACGACGGTCCCGGTGAATTCGTGGCCGGCCACCAGACCCGGCTTGTCACCCCAGCCTTCGAGCAGCATGTGGATGTCCGAGCCGCAGATGCCGCAGTGGTCCACCTCCAAGAGCACCTCGCCGGGGCCGGGGCGCGGTACCGGTCGCTCCTCCACCACGACCTCGCCGGGGCGCCGGTAGACGGCCGCCGGCATCACCTCGGGCAGTTCGATCACCGCTCCACCTCCCCCGACTGGATCCGATCCGGGCTGTCCGGCGCAAAACCGACGCCTGACACGGGCGTCACTCTAGGCCAGCAGGCGACACCGGGCACTCTGTGGCACCGCCCGGTGGCTCCTGCGAAGTCGACGTCCGGTTCACACGCCCTCGGGCACCAGCATCTCCGGTCCGTCGTTCCGCACGTTCCCGACGGCACGGTTCACCGGGCGGCGGACGAGGGTCCCCTCGACACCGGCGCCGAGCAGCGACTTCAGTTCATCGCGATCGGTCACGGCGGGATCGAGCCAGTGTTCCCATGCTTCCGGCTCGAGGACCACGGGCTGGCGGTCGTGGATCGGCATGTCGGGCCCGGCCTGGGTGGTGATGATCGTGGCGCTCCGCAATTCAGTGCCGTCGTCAGCCCGCCCCTTCTCGCGCAGCCCCGCTAGAACCAGTGGGCCCCCGTCGGCCCGGGTGAAGGCAAAGGGCTGCTTCTCTTTGCCTTCCCGCTCCCATTCGTAGAAGGCACCCACAGGCACCAGGATCCGGCCCCGCCTGAAGGCAGAACGGAAGACGGGCTTCATCGCCGCAGTCTCGCCCCTGGCGTTGAACGTGTTCTTGATGGAGCCGGTGTCCTTGGCACCCCGGGGCACCAGGCCCCACCGGTAGGTACTGAGCATTCGCTCACCGGCCCGGCCCACCCCGACACCGAGGATCGGGTCGGTCGGGGCGACGTTCCAGCTGGGGGTCCATCCGTCGGCGAGATCCGGATCGAGACCGGCGTCGAGCCACTCGGCGATCTTCCGGGGTTCGTCGTAGAGAGCGATCCGTCCGCACATGGCCCCAGCCTAAGGCGCAGGTGCCGGACCCCGGTGCGGAACTGTCGCGGGCCGGCGGAGCGAAGTGGACCACAGGGTGCCGGTCAACGTCTCACCCGACTGAGCCTGGCGACTTTCCTCTTCGCTCTGGTCCTTCTCCCTTTGAGGTGGGAGTGGCCCCGCTTGGAGGCGGTCAGGACTCCCCGAGCCGCCGCGGGCGTGGCCGCTGGCGATCTCCCTGTGCTCGGTACCGCGGCGGTCTTCGGAACCGCGGTGGTGCTCGGCACCGCGGCGTTCGGGACTGTCGTGCTGGGAGCCGGTGGGGAGAAGAGCGGTACTTGAGCCGCGCTCGCCGGGTGGTGACGGACCGGGGACTTCGGAGCGAACACACTGCCCATGGCCACCAGGCCGATGAGCATGACAGCCGCCACCCCAAGCGCTCCGACGAGCTTCATCCGCGACTGCTTGTCGGGCAGCGTCGCCTGGCCCTCCAGCCAGCTCGTCCACTTCTTCAATGCCTGCAGCCAATCGGTCACCACGATCCCCCCTGTGCCGAGCCGTGCACGGGACAGCCTACGACGAAGCGCGGGTGGCGGGATGTCGCCCACCGGACCGGGAGGGTGGGCCGTCGAGCGGGTCGGTGTGCGTCCCGGCTGCGGAGGTGTCCGGGACCATCGACCAGTGATCCCGAGGCGCAGGCCCCGGGGGCCGGTTCGACGGACAAATAGCTCAAGTTCAGGCCCGATTGGGTCGTTCCTCCGTTGGGGGATCGGAATTGTGGTTCGGAAGGCCGGCGATGCCACGCCACATCGACAAGCCAGAGATGACCGTCATCCGGGGACCCGCGGTTGACTTCACGCGGCCGCGGCCTGGATCCGAGACCCACGCTCTCACTCCGGCGGACGGCTCGGTGGCCCGATCGGACGACTGTGTGAGCGTGTACTGCGCCCAGTGCCAGAGGTGGGTCGACTGTTACGAGGACATCCCGCCCGAAGTGGCCTGGGAGCGACATGCCACGCTGTTCCACTGAGTTATCCATCCGGTGACTCTGCCATCGGATAAGGGGCCTCCGGCAGCCCAGGCATCGGGTTGTCCCACCAAAGTGTGTGCTCGATCCGCTCTGCTATCCGCCAGCCGGATGGAGTATTGACAAGTTGGTCGTGGTAGCGACCGCCGACCGTGAACAGCCATGGCCTGCCGCCGACCTCGAGGCGGTTGGTGTTGAGGAAACATGATCTGGCGCAGATCCCATCGGGGCCGCTGCCGAACTCACGATTCACCACCAGGTGTTGGGTCAGGTGGAACGTGGGAAGGACGCTGGCGAGCCACTGGCGGACCTCGGGGTAGGTTCCCTCGATGCCACCCGCCGACCGGTAGTCGAGACGGGCATCATTCGTGAATACGGTGTCGAGCAGATCCCAGTCGAGACTGTCAATGGCGGTGGCGTAGCGGGTGAGAAGGTCGTCCATCAGGATCCGATCCGCTACGGCGATACCGTCGCTCTCCATGGCAGAGAAGGATACCTCGGCCGCTCTCGGCCAGGCCCGAGGTCGTGCCGACGGCCCATGGTCATGGTCATGGCCATGACGTGATCCACGTCCGATCCCGTAGAGTCCGAAGCGGTGGCGGTGGATCACGCTGAGTTGCGCGAGGTTGTCCAGAGGCTGACCGGATCGCGTGCGGTCGGCAGCTGGAACTGCGACGAGCTCCATGATCCGGTCGCCTCGGCCACCGTCGGGATCTGGCGGGTCCACGCCGACCAGTGGTCCGTCGTGGTCAAACTCATCGGTCAGGGCAAGGCAGGGCACCCCAACTGGCGGACCGGGGAGCAGGCCGACCACTGGTACTACTGGCGCCGAGAGGCCCTCGTCTACGAGTCCCCGCTCCTCTCGTCGTTTGCCGGAGGACTGCGGGCTCCGACGTGCCATCTGATCGCTGAGCGATCGGATGGAAACGTGGCGCTCTGGATCGAAGACCTGCAATCCGCTTCTGCCGCGACCGGCTGGCCGACGGCGCGCTACGGGCAGTCAGCCCGCCACCTGGGGCGTGCCCAGGGTGAGTTCGCTGTCGGGCGGAGCCTGCCGGAGGAGCCGTGGCTGAGCAGGAGGTGGCTTCGGGCCTATCTGACCCAGCGGGATGCGGACATCCCACTCCTCAGGGACGCCGCCGCCTGGGCGACGCCTCTGGCGAGACGTTGGCTTCCCGATACGTTGGCCCTCCCGCTCCTCGAGATGCGCCGCCAACAGGAGCCCTTCGTCACGGCCCTGGAGCGGACTCCGCAGACGGTGTGCCACTTCGACCTCCATCCGGCAAATCTCTTCGGCCGGGACGACGAGACGATCCTGATCGACTGGTCGTTCGTCGGCATCGGTGCGATCGGAGAGGACGCCGGCAATCTCGTCCCGGACTCGGTGCTCGACTTCCATGTCCGACCGGAGCACATCGACGACCTCTACGAGGTGGTCTTCCAGGGCTACCTCTCCGGACTACGGGATAGTGGCTGGACCGGTTCCGCCGAGGTCCTGGACCTGGCCATGAGGGCCTCGATCGCCGCCAAGTACGCCTGGATCGCCCCGGCCATGCTCCGAGCCGCCCTCGATCGGTGCAGTGCGCTGAACCGGCGCCCCATCGAAGAGGCGTTCGCCTGGTGGGCGCCGGTGATTCCCTTCCTCGTCCGATGCGCCGGGGAGGCCCGCCGTCTCATCGGGGCTCTCACCTGAGGCTCGCGATGCGGGGCACCAGGCCCTGAACCAGGCACTTGCCGGCGCATCATCAGAGCCGCCTCAGGCGTCAGGGCGGAGGGCCCAGTGCATGCGACGAAGCTCATTGAAGTCCCACTGACGAACAGCGGACTCGTCGGGAGCGCGCCTAGAGCGGGCTTCCACTCAGGTCTGCAGCTCGGCGAGTCCCGATCGCTTCAGCCGACGATGCTTCTAGTTCGGGAACCAACAGGGGAACAGGGACAGTGGGCACCGGCCGCAGAGTCGGAAGTCGACTGGGCCGACCCAGAAAGAAGCCCTGGCCACTGGGACAGCCCAAGGAGCGCAATGTGGCCAACTCACCCTCGGTCTCGATGCCTTCGGCAACGATCGTGGTGTTGTAGGTCTCCAAACCGAAGGTGAGGAGTGCCCGCCCGAGGGCCTGGCGCGCCGGATCCCTGTCGATGCCCCGGGTAAGGCCGATGTCGAGCTTGATCACGTCGGGATGGAGATCGAGGATGTGGCGGAAGCTGGAGAAGCCGGCGCCTGCGTCGTCCACGGCCAGTCGGACGCCTCTCGATCGCAGGTCCTGGATGCTCCGGCCGAAGCGTAGATAGTCGTCGATCGGGGTGTGTTCGGTGAGTTCGAGGACGATCCGCTCGGCGGGAACACCTGCCAGAATCGCCCTGAACTCCTCAGACACGATCGTTTCGGCCGACGCATTCAGTGAGAGGTACAGGTGGGCCGGGAGCCGATGGAGTTGCTCCAGCGCCATGTCCAAGGCGGTGAGTTCCAGCTCGATGCCGCGGCCGACAGATGCGGCTTCGGCGAACCATACGTCGGGGGGTCGAACCGGTGGCTGGGCGAAACGGGCCAGCGCCTCGCTCCCCACCGCCTCTCCGCTTCTGAGATCGACTATGGGCTGAAAGTGCGTCTCCAGGGATCGGTTGGCGATGGTGACGCGTATGAGCCGGTCCCGCTGTTCGTGCAGCCGTTCGGCTTCGCTCTCGTCGTGTTTGAGCCGCCGACCCGATGGGTGCGACCGGAGCGACGAGCCCCTCATCCGCTCCATTCCGCGCGTCAGAGCGCCCTTTCGGCCAATGAAAAGATCACCATCGGACAGGGAGGGCGTCCTCATCGTCTACAGGCCATCGACTTCGCTCGCCATCCCTAATTGTCCAAGTCGCCCAGCAGCATCGAGAGCTGGCCGAGATCTGCCATTGCAGTATCGGCTCTCGGTGCCCCCATCTTGAGAGGATTGACGAGGCAGGAGCACCCGCTCGTCGGTCCTACCCACCCCGCACGGAGCTGGTGAGGGCGAACCTGGTCGCCGCGCCACGCCTCACGGTTTGGGAGAACGGCGGGGCAGATGCGAGGATGCCGTCGACACGCCTCCTCAGTCATCTCTATCGGGGCCCCAACGAGGCGGGGTCCGGACAGTTAGGACAGGCCTTCGATTATCTGCACGACCTCATCGGGTCGGTATCCCTGGGTGCGGCAGTACTCGACCAGTTCTCGCACCCGTTTCACGACAACACTGCGTTCGGGAGTTCCGGCCACGGTGATTCCTCGGCCTCGTTGAAAGTCGAGCAGCCCCTCATCACGGAGGAGACGCAGGGCACGGAGCACGGTGTTCTTGTTGACTTCGAGGACTGCGGCCATGTCCTTGGCAAGGGGCAGGCGCTCACCGGGACCGGCCTCCCCATCGGCGATAGCCCGACGGATTTCCGCCGCCACCTGATCGTGCAGTGGGGTGACTTCGGTGCGATCGACCTTGACACGGATCATGGTACTAGTCATAGTAGCTCTATGGCCCCCGAACGGCCAGGGCACCGATGACGTTTGTTGCCCAACCTGCCGAGCCGCCCATCTTGGGCCCGCATCGGTTTCTCTTTCGATCGGCGAGACGGAGGCGGCGGCAGAGGTGGGTGACCGTGGGGATCGCCCTCGGGGTGGTTGCGGCATTTTGTGCCCTGGGCGTTCTCTCGATGACCCTCCAGCTGAGTCGTCTCGGACAGGGGTTCTCCAACCTCGACCACGTGTTTGACCAGAATGGTGCCGGAGCCGCGGCCGTGGCAGATGGGGTTGCCAAGGATCAGGGCATCCCGGACGGGGAGCTCACAGTGGCCGCCCTGAATCAAGAGCGACCTGGCCTCGCCTGGGTTGCGGGTAATGTCCCACTCCCGACTCCTGGCGTCGCATCACCCACGAGCGTCGATGGGAGTGGTACCCACGTTGTCACTGCGCAGCGGGTATCTCCCATTCAGGGGATTCCCCTTCCCTTCTGCGTCCTCGGCCTGAGCGTCTCCTCCAGCACTGACCCCATCGTCAGTCAGGACCACCTTCCCGGCACAGGCAGTTACTGGGTGACGATTGGGCTGCCGACAAGGAGCTGTTCAGCCGACTCGTCACCCAACTCCGGATGGAAACGAGCGAATCCCGAAGTAGTGCAGGCGCTTGTTGAGGCCCACTCCGCTCCAAGCCCGTAGACAACGAAGCGACCCGGCCCGGGAAGCCCGGAGGCGCGTTTCCTCGAGGGGATGGAGCGATGCGAAGGAGATCCGACATTCCTCGGAGTCCCGTTGAGGGGCTGGCAGTCGAGAGCGGCTGAAGGGAATCGAACCCTCGTCATCAGTTTGGAAAACTGAGGCTCTACCATTGAGCTACAGCCGCGTGATTCGGACCAGCGATTGTAACATTGACGTCCGGCTGGGGTTTCTTCGGATCCCGCCCTGACGCTACGGGTTCAACGACAGTTCGCTGTCCCGCAGCTGGCACAGCGGAACCGTACGCACCGGTGAGCTACCGGCTGTGCGAACCGGTGTGAGGACGGACTAACCGGGCGACCAGAGAGGCTGGTCAAACTCGAACCCGACCGGGGATCCCCATTGGTTCCGGTAGGAGACCTCTTGGACCGGTCGGCGGGGAGCCACTCCCCACCTCCCCGTCGGGTAGCCGAAGCTGACGCAGCAGGCCATCAACCAATGCTTGTCGCGGGGGACGCCGAGGATGTCGAAGACCTCGTCGGGATGGAAGACACCGAGGACGACCGTCAGCGAGCTCCCGACCCCTTCGGCCCGGGCGGCCAGCTGCGCGCTCCAGACCGCCGGGAAGATGGATCCTCCGGTGGGGTCGGCCTGCACAAAGCCGAAGAGATAGAGCGGCACCTGTTCAAAATGGTCGGCCAACCACTGCGCCGAGCGTTGGACCTTGACCATCTGGACGCTCTCCTCGGAATCGGGGTCCTCGGCCGCAGCCGCCAGGCGGTCTGCGTAGATGGTCAGCCACAGCTGCTCGATGCTGTGGCGATAGAGCGGTCCGATCTGCGAGATCACCTCCGGGTCGTCCACCAGCAGGAACCGCCAGTTCTGTGCATTCCCACCGGTGGGGGCCCTGATGGCAGCGTCGAGGATCTTGGCCTGCACGTCGAGGGGGACGGGGTCAGGACGCACCCTTCTCATGGCCCGGGTGGTGTAGAGCGCCTCGTGCAGTTCCACTGGTTCATCCCCCTGGTCGGGCGGGCCCGAAGATCAGCCCGGTCGTGGGCGTCACCGTACCGTCCACGTCCGCCCTCGGGGACAATCACCCTGCGAAGCGGGACCGGGACCCCGCCGAGGCGGGTCGGCCCGGCGGCCCGGGATGCTAAGCCGGAGCCATGACATCCTCCGCGGGACCCACCCAGCCGGAGTCGACCGGGTTGACTGCGCCGGTGGTCCGGCGCAGCGTCGGCACCTCCGCCGAGCTGGTGACCGGGGCGATGGCCGCCGGGGGCGGATGCGTGGCCCGGGCGGAGGACGGCCGGGTGGTCTTCGTGCGGCACGCCCTCCCCGGGGAGCGGGTGCTGGCCGAGGTGACCGCCGAGGCGTCCTCGTTCCTCCGGGCCGATGCCGTCGAGGTGCTCGAAGCCTCGCCGGACCGGGTCCCGGCACCGTGCCCCCACGCCGGCCCCGGCCGGTGCGGGGGCTGTGACTGGCAGCACGCCTCGCTGCCGGCCCAGCGGTTGCTCAAGGCCGCCCTGATCTGTGAGCAGCTGCGACGGCTGGCGGGGATCGATCGGGAGGTGGAGGTAGAGGAGGCCCCCGGCGCCCCGGAGGGACTGGGGTGGCGGACTCGGGTCCGATTCGCCGTCGATCGGGCCGGTCGCACCGGCCTCCGGCGGCACCGCTCCCGGGCCATCGAGCCGGTGGCCGAGTGCCCCATCGCCATCCACGCCGTCAATCGGGTGGGGGTGGGCGCGGTCCGGTGGAAGGGGGCGCACCACCTGGAGGTGACTGCCCCGCCGGATGGAGGCGAGGCGGTGGTATCGGTCCAGACCGGCCGCTCAGGCCTGGCCGGCCGCCCGGTGGTGGAGGCCGGCCTGGTGGTGGACGGCCGGACGGTCCGAAAGCCGAACCGGGTCCTCCACACCGTCCTCGGCCACCGGTTCGAGGTCAGTTCGGGCGTGTTCTGGCAGGTCCACCCGGCCGGGGCCGCCCTCCTCACCCGGTGCGTGCTCGAAGCGGTGGTGCCGGCGGCAGGAGAGCGGGTGGCCGATCTCTACGCGGGAGCAGGGCTGTTCACCGTGCCGCTGGCCCACGCCGTCGGACCCAACGGGTCGGTGGTGGCGGTGGAGCGGAGCGGCCGGGCCTGCGCCGACGCGGTTCGCAACGCCACCGGTCTCGACCAGGTGGAGATCGTCAGGTCCGAGGTCACCGGGTCGGTGGTGTCCGACCGGCTCGGGTCGCCGGATGTCATCGTCCTCGACCCGGCGCGCCAGGGAGCCGGACTGGCCGTGACCCGGGCCATCAGTGCCCTCGAGCCGGCGCCGAGGGCGGTCGCCTACGTCTCGTGTGATCCGGCCTCGTTCGCCCGCGACCTGCGGGTCCTGCTCGACGCCCGATGGTCGATGGCCTCGCTGCGCGCCTTCGATCTCTTCCCGATGACCGAGCACGTGGAGCTAGTGGCGGTCCTCACCCCCCCCGACGGCGGTTGAGGCTTGCTCACCGGCACGGCGCGCGGCGAAAGCCCCCGGCTGTTGCCCCGGCGGGGGGATCAGGCGTTGGTCGGCGCCTTCACGGTCTGCACCAGGGCCAGGCACATCTCGTCCGAGGACCCGTCGCCCCAGGTGACATAGCGGGGCGGGAGCTTCCGCAGTGCGGGCAACTCCTGGCGCAGGGTCGGGTCGTAGGTGCAGGTGACCCCTATCCTGTCTCCGGGTTTGGTGAGGACCGGCGTGCTGAGGGTGTACGACCGCTGATAGTTGAAGTCGTAGTTGGGGACGTTCAGCAGCGTGCGCGCGTTGGGGGTTCCGGGGTCGAGCACGATCTGCATGCCCCTACCCAGCAGGTGCATGTGGACGCCCAGGCGGACGATCTCCTGGCCCCCTCTGATACCCCACGTGCATGAGGTCGTGTCGCCGCTCGGCGGGTTGACGGGATTTCGACCGCAGACGGACTCGATGATGCCCACGAACTGCGCGGACCCGGCACCGAAGCGCTTGCCCAGGTCGACCAGCGAGGCGTTGCGGTTGCAAAGGGGTCCGGTGACTCCGGCCGGGCAGGGGATGTCAGGTGGTGCCGGCATCAATGTGAGTGTGAGCGGCTTGAGGGGGGTCGTCGCCGGAACGGTGTGGAGTATGAGCTTGGATCTGACCGGCTTGTCGCCGCGGAGGAGGTTGTAGTGGATCTGCATGACCACCATGCTGCCGGCGGGGAAGCTGACCCCGGTGCCGGACGGGAGCACGTCCTCGCCGTGGCCCGGTGCCCACGCGGTCAACCAGGGCGTGTTGGAGATCTGCTCGAGCCCGGTGCCCGGCAGTGCCGTCTCGCCGAAGCAGGTCCAACCCTTCCCGTTGTGATCGGCCGCCTTGGCCTCCTTGGCCAGGTTGGGCGGGATCTGGAACAAGATGGCGTGGTGGACCTCGACGCTGTTCGGGTAGAACTGGCTCGACACGATGAAGGAATTGGACGTCACGTGGGGGTTGACCAGGGTGCAGTGGTAGTCGTCGGTGGCGCCCTTGGGAGCGTGAGGCGTGTAGGACTGGTTGGCCTGCATGGTGAGGGTGGTCACCGGAGGCGATGCCGCCCCGGAAACCGAGGCGATCACTCCGGTGGCCAAGCCGGTGATTGCGAGGACTCCAGCCAGGGCTATGCGCACAGCACGGGATCTCATGGGCGCAGCCTATCCCGGCGCCACAGGTTTCGCCGGTTGGCCTGACAGATGATTGTCCGGCCGTCGTCAGGGGTGGAATACCCTGCGGGGGGCCACCGTGAGCGGCGACCGCCGATCACCCGTCGACCAGGCGCTGGAACTCCTCGTCGTGCACGCCCGCCGCCTGCTTGTCGGCCAGCGTCTCCAACCACTGTTGGGCCGGCTCACTGTGCATGGCTTCGACCATCTGCTTGGGGATGGCCCGCATCACGTACTCCTCCGGCATGACCGGGTCCTGCCGGACCCTACGGGCGAGCGCCTGTTCGATGAGCGGCTCCCATTTGGCCGCCTTGGCCGGGCTCGAGGCCTCGTCCCGCTCGATGAATTCGGGGAGCACCTGGGTCCCGAACAGTTCGATGGACTCCATGATGTGCTCATGCCGGTTGTGGCCCGCCTGCATGACGAATATCAGCTGGTCCACCCCGGCGGCCTCGTAGCGTCTGAGGAACTCGCGCAGCTGATCCGGAGTCCCGATGGCCCCCCGGAGCCCGGTCTGGTCCCCGGCCGCCGCCTTGGCCCCGAGCGTCTCCTGGCGGGCGGCGAGGGCAGCCTCCGGGGAGTACCCCATCTTTCCGCGGCGATCGAGGAACTCGGCCCAGACATTCGTCGTGGCCGGCACGTGATCACCGAAGACGTAGAAGTGGGCGAGGGAGTACCCGAAGAAGTTGGCTCCCTCGAGCCCGCGCGACAGCGCGTCCGCCTCGCGGGGAGCACACATCATCGGCGTGACGCACGCCACCTGGGGGTTCACCGACAACCCGACCGGGACGCACCGCTCGGCCAGTGCCAACTCGTAGTCCTCCACCCACTGCTTGGCGTCCTCGGGCTCGACGAAGGCGAAGCTCAGGGCACCGATCCCCTTCTCGGCGGCGAGCAAGATGGTGTCCCGCCGGCTGCAGGCCACCCACAGCGGGGGATGGGGCTTTTGGACCGGCTTGGGCACCACATTGCGCGGGGGCATGGTGACGAACCGGCCCTCGAACCCACCGAACGGGGTCTCGGTCATGCACCGGACCGCCACCTCCAGCCCCTCCAGCCAGGCCTCCCGTTTGGACTCCCGGTCGATCCCGAACCCGGCCAACTCGGCCTCGGAGGACGATTCTCCCGACCCGAATTCGACCCGTCCGCCCGAGACCAGGTCGAGCATGGCGATGCGCTCGGCGATGCGAGCCGGATGGTTGTAGCCCGGCGCGGTCTGGACCACGCCGTGGCCGATCCGCATCCGCCGGGTGCGTTGGCTGGCCGCCGCCAGGAACACCTCCGGTGCGCTCGAATGCGAGTACTCCTCCAAAAAGTGGTGTTCGACCTCCCAGAGGTACTGGATGCCCAGCTGGTCGGCCCGCTCGATCTGGTCGAGCGCGTCGGAGATCAGCTGCTGCTCGCTCGTCTCGTGCCAGGGACGGGGGAGCTGATGCTCGTAGAAGATCCCGAATTTCAAGTCCGCTCCGCTCAGCCCACCGCAGAGGTGTCGACCGGATCGGCCAGGGTGCCGTCCTCCAGCCGGATCACCGATCCGAGGGAGAGCAGTTCATCGATGATGTCGTCGGCTTCGTCCCGGCCGGCCAGCGCGTCCTCGATCTCCCGCATGATGAAGTTGATGTTCTCCCGGCGCCGGAGGAGGAGCGAATCGCTCAGGGCCCGCTCCCAGAGCAGGCTGACCATCTCCGAGCCCGGGTGGTTCCGGCCGCCGCTGCCCACCCAGGTCCGGTCCCGCATCTCGGACAGCGCCGTACGCAGCCAGGCGACGTGGGGAGTCTCATCGGAGCGGATGTAGGAGACCAGCCGGGCTGCCGACCCGTCTCCGGCCACCAGCCCGGTGTCGCCCAGTACGGCCTCGGCCCACCGGAATCCGTGGAAGGCGGAGATCTCGATCAGGAGCAGGCCGATCATCCGGCCGACGACCATCTCCAGGGTGAAGTCGATGTCGTCCGGCAGCACCCGGCCTTCCTCCGCCGCCCGGCGCAACTTCGCCAACTGGGCAGCGGACTTCGGGGTCGGGTCGATTCCCATCCGGCCCAGCATCCGGGCTGTCTGGTCGTCGGTGACCGGGTGCTCGAAGGCGATGTCCCGGGCGACGAACCACATTCGGTCGTGGCCCGCCAGGTCGCCGAACCCGGACTCGTCCCGGGCGTGGGCCTCGAAGAGCCCGTGGTCGATGTGGGCGATGGCCGTACCCCGGATGTCCTCTTCGAAGCACCGCTGGAAGTCGGGCACGGCGAGGTGTCTGAGCATGCCCCCGAAACCCTCGACGGTGCCGATGCGGGTCAACGCGCTGATCGTCGGTTCGGGGGCGCCGAGGCGGAGGAGGAATCTCGATTGTTCGACGTTGGGAAAGTTCTCGGGCCAGGTCTCGAGCGGCACATCGATGATCGGCGTCGAGAACTGCTCGACCCGCTGCTGCTCCCAGGCTTCGATGGCCGGCCACCGGTTCTTCGTCCGGGGCGAGACGTACTGTCCCCCGTCGTCGAAGCCGCCGTGGCACCGGATTCCACCGGCCACCAGTGGCTCCGCGATGTCGTGGTCGGCCAACAGCTCGGTCTTGCTGAACTCCGTCTGCAAGGTGGTGATGGTGAACCCCCGGGACGTGACCGGCACCCTGCCGACCAGGACCAGTGTAGGGGACCTGCGGTCGACCGTTCGCCGGCGGTGGCGGGCCGCAGTCGCCCCAGCCCGCTACGGTGGCCCACGATGCCCACCCTGGTCGACCGATCGCACACCGTGGAGCTCCTTCGCAACGAGTTCGCGGCTCTGTCGGCCCTGTGCTCAGCCCTCTCCGACGATCAGTGGGACCTTCCGACGTGCCTTCCCGGGTGGACGGTTCATGACGTGCTCGGTCATGTCATCGGGACCGAGTCCATGCTGTCCGGAAACCCCGCCCCCTCTGCCGACGTCTCCCACCTCGATCACATGCGGAACCCGGTAGCCGAGGCCAACGAGGTGTGGGTGGAATCCCTGCGCCTGCTCGGTGGAGCAGAGATGCTGGCCCGTTTCGACGCTGTCGTCGGGCGCCGCCTGGGTGCCCTCGACGCCATGAGCCAGTCCGACTTCGATGCGCCTTCGTGGACCCCGGCCGGCCGTGACGAGACCTACGGGCGGTTCATGAGGATCCGGCACTACGACTG
The DNA here is from genome assembly GCA_035531955.1 of Acidimicrobiales bacterium. Taxonomy (GTDB): domain Bacteria; phylum Actinomycetota; class Acidimicrobiia; order Acidimicrobiales; family RAAP-2; genus Bog-756. The sequence goes on from DATKRZ010000039.1 coordinate 89,396, forward strand.
CTTCATGCACGAGCACGACATCCGCTTCGCCCTCGGCGCACCCCCGCGGGAGGATCCGGACGATCTGCGCTCCGTCCTGGACGAGGTGGCCACCGGTCTCGGCTACATCGTGGGCCGGAAGGCGGCCATGCCGGACGGGTCGCGGGTGCGGATCGACCTGACCGGACCGATCGAGGTCACGTTCCTGGTCCAGGTCGACGGCCGGGCCGCCCTTGTGGAGTCGTTCGACCGGGACCCCACCGTCCGCATCGGTATGCCGGTCATGTTGTTCACCAGGCTCACCGGTGGGCGCGACGATGCGGGGTCCGTGACCCGGGAGGAGATCGCCATCGCAGGCAATCGGGGTCTGGCCCGCAAGCTGGTGGACAATCTGGCCTTCACCATCTGACGGCGGCGGCGGCGGCGGTGGCGGCGTCGTCGTCGGTGATCGCTGCGGGGCGTCAGATCATCCGCCGGGAAGGGCCCCGGCCGGCCAGGTCGGCGAGCGCGGGGCCGGCGAGGCGGTAGCCGGTCCACTCGTCCATCGCCACGGCGCCGAGCGATCGGTAGAACCGCAGGGCCTCCTCATTCCAGTCGAGCACCGACCATTCGACCCGGCCGTAGCCCGACCGGTGGGCGATCGAGGCCAGCTCCGAGATCAGGGCCAAGCCGACTCCCCGTCCGCGGGCCTCGGGGCGGACGTAGAGGTCCTCGAGGTAGATGCCGTTGCGGCCCGTCCAGGTGGAGAAGTTGAGGAACCAGATGGCCATTCCGAGAATGTTCCCGTCCTCTTCGGCGACGTGGGTGAAGACGTTGGGAGAGCCGTCGAACAGCGCGGCATGGAGCAGGTCCCGATCGATCATCACCGAGTCCGCCGACCGCTCGAACCGGGCTAGCTCGTTGATCAACTCGATGAGAACCTCCACGTCCCCTTCGGCGGCCTCCCGGATCATCGGCGTGCAGGCTACCCAACGATGGCATGACAACGATGGCATGACGAGGTTCAAGGCGATAGATCAGGGGATGAGCAGCACCCGACCGAAGGCCTGCCGGCTCTCGATGTAGGCGTGCGCCTCGCCGGCCTGGTCCAGCCCGAACCGTCGGTCGACGACCACCCGGAGGGAGCCGGTGGAGATGTCATCCAGGTGCCCGGCGATCATGGCGTGGGCCCGTGGATCGAGGAACAGCTCGGCGCCGAGGAAGTAACCCGTCAGCGTCTGGTTGTTGGGGCGCATGGTCGAGATGTCCAGCGCGGGCGCGGGCTCCCTACCTGCGTCACCGAAGGTGATGCACCGACCCCGGTACGCCAGACAGTGCAGGCTCTTCTGCAATATCGGCCCACCGACCGGGTCGACGATCACGTCCGCCCCGCGCCCGTCGGTCAGCTCGCGCACCCGGTCGACGAAGTCGACGGAGGTGTAGTCGATCCCGTGGTCGAGTCCGAGGTCGCCCAACCGCTCGAGTCGGGCGTCGCTCGAAGCCGTGGCGATCACCCGGGCACCCGCCCGCTTGGCCAGTTGGATGGCGGCGATGCCCACCCCGCCGGCACCAGCGTGGATGAGGGCCGTCTCCCCGGCCCGGAGATGACCGAACTCGAACAGACAGTCGTCGGCAGTGCCGAAGGGCACCGGCACGCAAGCGGCGTCCTCGGTCGTCACGCCCGGAGGCACGGCCCAGCAGAACGACTCGCCCGCCGCCCGGAGCGCCGCATGCGAGCCGTCGAGGCCGACGGTCACCACCCGGTCTCCCTCCCTCAGGCGGGTGACCCCGTCCCCGGCGTCCACCACGGTGCCGGCGCACTGGTAGCCGACGATGTGGGGGACATGGGCCATGTCGCCTCCGAGGCGATTCAGTGTGTCACCGCCTTCGATGCTCACCGCCTCCACCCGCACCAGCACCTCCCCCGCCCCGACGACCGGGTCGGGGACGTCCTCGTAGCGGAACACCTCGGGTCCGCCGGTCTCGTAGTACACCGCTGCCTTCATCGACCTGGCTCGCAATCCGTCGGGGAGGCCCAACCCTAATGGCGCTCGGCGCCGGGTCTGCAGGGCCGGAGCCCCGGCCGTGGGGGACTGCCGCCGGGCGCCCGAAGCAGGAGGGGCCGACTGCCAGTTCCGACTCTAACGGTTCAGTAGACCGTTAGGTTCCGGGCTCCAGGTGGGGTGGTCGGTGGCCGCACTCCGCCGGCCCCGTTTCCCGGGGGTCCACCCTCGCTCCATCGGGCAGGCCATGCCCGGGACGCCTGAGGCGATCACCGCCGGCGTCAAGTCACGACGGCGTTGCGCCGATGACAGAGCATGGATCCACTGACCGGTGTCGAGGCGGGTTTCGACGACGGAGGACTCGGAACCGTCCCACGCGATCCGCCTGAAGACGGTCGCCGCGCGCCCGCGCTGAGCGACGAGCGGGTCGCCCTGGGCCTGGCGCTCGAGGCCCGGGCGGTCGAGATCGGCGAGATGGTCGACCGACAGTTCACCGAGGACCTGAAGGGGAATGCGTTCGTCACCTCCCGCCTCGCCGCCGAGCTCATCGGCCGATGGCTCGCCACCGACCAGGCCGCCTCCAGCGATGACATCGCCACCCTGGCCTCGCAGGGGGAGCAGGCCATCGTGGAGGACGCGGTGTTGGCCAGCGTGGCCAAGGCCTACTTCGCCTGGAGGGACATCACCATCGCCGTGCTCGCCGAAGAGGCACGTCGCATCGGGGTGAGCGACGACCTGCTCACGATGGCCTGCAATGTCGTTCGCTACAGCGCCGACGGCAGCCTGGTACGGATCGTCCGCAAGTTCGATGACACCCGCCGAGCACTCCAACACCGGCTCCGCGAGGAGCAGGCAACCCTGGCCCACCAGGCGTTGCACGACCAGTTGACCGGTCTGCCCAACCGGACCCTGCTCAGCGACCGTCTCCTCCAGGTGGCTCATTCACTCAGCCGCAATGACAAGGGCGCCGTGCTCTTGTACCTGGATCTCGACAACTTCAAGGCCATCAACGACCGCTTCGGGCACCCGGCCGGGGACGGACTGCTGATCGAGGTCGCCTCACGCCTCGAAGGAGTCATCCGCTCGTGCGACACCGTGGCCCGGCTGGGCGGCGACGAGTTCGTGATCCTGGCCGACGAGCTCGACGATCCCAATGCCGCCTCCCGATCCCTCGCCGAGCGGATCCACCGGTCGATGTTGGCGCCCGTCCGGGTCGGCGACTACGAGCTGCACACCTCGGTGAGCATCGGCATCGCCCCGGTGCTCTCCGACGCAGACCCGGAGGTCTGCCTGGCTCACGCCGACGCCGCCATGTACCAGGCCAAGCGCGGCGGCCCGGCCCGGTATGAGTCCTACAACCCGGTGATCGGCGAGGACAAGCGGCGGGCCAGCCTGCTGGCCCACGAGCTGGGGGCGGCCCACCAACGGGGCCAACTCGCCATCCACTACCAACCGCTCTTCAAGCTCAACGGCGGAGTGGTGGGGATGGAGGCGCTGCTGCGCTGGCGGCACCCCGAGCTGGGCACCGTGACCCCCGATGAGTTCATCCCGCTGTTGGAGCGGAGCCGGGAGATCGTCCCGGTCGGGCGTTGGGTGCTCCGCCAGGCGACCCAGCAGTGCCGGCGCTGGCAGGAGGACTGGAGTCCCGACCTCGTCCTCTCGGTGAACGTGTCGGCCCGCCAACTGCACGACCCCGACTTCGTCCATGACGTCCAGAGCGCCCTCAGCGAGTCGGGGCTGGAGGCTGACTCGTTGGTGCTCGAGATGACCGAGACGGCACTGGTCACGGACGTCGGGCGGATCGGTGCGGTCATGCGCGAGGTGCGGGAGCTCGGGGTCCACCTGGCCCTCGACGACTTCGGCACCGGCTACTCCTCGCTCCTCTATCTGAGGGGCCTGCCCATCGACCGGCTCAAGGTCGACCGGACCTTCGTGTCGGGCCTGGGCACGTCCGGACAGGACCCCACCATCATCTCCACGGTGGTGGATCTGGCTCACAAGCTGGGCCTGCAGGTGGTAGCCGAAGGGGTCGAGACCGAGGCCGAGCTGCATGCGGTGGAGGCGATGGGCTGCGACGAAGCCCAGGGGTTCCTGCTGGGCCGACCCGGGCCGCCCGATGCCTTCACTTCTGCGTCCCCGGGCACCGGGCCGGACCCGAATGGCGTCGGGACCGTTACCGGCGGTTGAGGCGGGCGAACATCCGCTTCTGGGCCCCGTAGAAGGCCCGGAACCCGGCGAAGAGCTGGTCGTAGCGCGCACGGTGCTCCGGGTGGGGGAGATGTGTGGCCTCCACCGGCACCAGCGACCGGACCTCTGCGGGCCGGACCAGCCGGAGCGCCATGCCGGCCAGCAGCGCGCTGCCTCGGAGGTTGGCGTGTCGGGCATCGGCTACCTGCTCGACGGTCCGGTCGAGGACATCGGCGTAGATGGCGCACCAGGGGGACGAGACGGCGCCGCCCCCGATGGCCCGTATCGGGCCGAGCGGGCGCCCGATGAACCGTTCGACCCCTTCGGACAGCCATCGGGTGTTGAGGGCGACCCCTTCCAACACGGCCCGGGCCACGTCGGACCGGGTCGTCTGCAACGAGAGGTTGTGGATCCCACCCCGGGCCGAGCGGTTGTCGACCGGTGATCGCTCTCCGGCGAGCCAGGGAGTGAAGACCACCCCGCCGCTGCCCGGCCCGGACCGCAGGGCCAGGGCGATGAGGTCGTCGTAGGAGGCGGTCTCATCGATCTCGGCCAGGCGGTCCAGGAGCCAGGTGAGGGCGGCTCCGCCCGATTCCTGGTTGTTGGCCACCAGATTGAGGCCGCCGCCGACGCCCGGGACGGTGGCGATCTGGCGGACAGGGTCGGTCTTCTTCTTGGGGTACGGACAGCTCACCCAGCTGGTGGTGGAGATGGCCAGGTGCGCCTGGTAGGCGCCCAGCGCTCCGGCGCCGACCGCGGCCGAGTGGAGGTCGGGGGTGCCGGCGACGACGGTGACCCCGGTGCCGAGCCCGAGGTCGGCGGCGACGTCCGGCCGCACCGTGCCGATCGGGCTCGCCGTCGCCACCAGCGGTGGCAGCTTGTGCCACGGCACGCCGGAGGCCCTGATCAGCACCGGGTCGTACTCGAGGCGGTCGGGCCGCCGGTTGTCGGTCAGCCACGCTCCGGCCATCGACGCCGGTGAGGCGGCCGCCAACCCCGAGAACCGCATCGAGAGGTAGTCGACCGGCTCCAGGTACCAGCGGGCCGACCGGGCGACCGGGCCGAGTTCGTGCTCGAGGAAGAGCATGTGGCCGATGGGGTCGGCCCCTGAGGTCGAGGGAGCCCCTCCGCTGTGCCGGAGCCAGCGGAGGAGCGCCGGCGCGGAGTAGCCACCGAAGGGGCCCCCGACCGCCCGCCGGCTCAGGTGGCCCCCCCGGGTGTCGAGCCACAAGAGGCAGTCGCCCACCGGGTGGCCGGCCGCGTCGACCGGCACCGTGCTGGCCCATTGGCCGGTGCACGAGACCGCCACGATCCGGTCGGCCGGCACCGTGCCCGAGCCGATGGCCCGTCGTGCGGCGGCACAGATCAGCTGCCACCACTGCTCGGCGTCCTGGGTGGCCCCACCGTCGGGGGTCCGGCGGGTGACGACCGGCAGGTGCTCCCGGCAGGCGACGACACCGGTCAGCGACACCAGGCCGACCTTGGGCCCCCCGGTGCCGAGGTCGACGGCCAGCACGTACTGCTCGTCGCGCCCGCGACGCGCCGGCCCGCTCACATCGGGGACGCCGGCCGGCCCACGGCGTCAGATGCCGGAGGGAATGGCCTGTTGGGCGTCCATCATGTCGCCCATGACCATCTTGATGAACCCGTCCGCCTCGTCGGTCATGCCACCGGCCACCCCGCCGTAGACGGCCCCCGACTTGGGGGCCTCGGCCGCGTGCAGTCGGGCGTAGCCCACCGCTTCGTTCAGGTCGACGGCGAAGGCGTCGGCCACCCCCTCCTGGGTCTGGGGACGGGTCACGGCCATGTGCAGGGCGTTCGGGTACTGCTGACCGTTGAACCGCCATCCCCTGAGGCGCATGAAGTCGTTGACGTGGTAGATGTCGAACTCGTCCGAGGTGAAGCTGAACAGGAACGTCGGGTGGCCGATGATCCGGAGCTCCGGATGGGACCGGACCGAGGCCTGCATGGCCGTCGAAGTCTCCATGATGGCCTTGGCGTAGCCCAGGTAGCCATCCCGACCGAGTTGGACCATCGCCGCCCAGGTGGCCGCGATCAGCCCGCCCGAGCGCGAGCCCTCCATGCCCGGGGAGCAGTACTTTCCGCCGCTCCAATCGGTCAGGAAGAAGTACTGGGAGTTGCGGATGGCCTTGTCCCGGAAGGTGAGCACCGACGTGCCCTTGAAGGCATAGCCGTACTTGTGGGTGTCCGCCGAGATCGAGGTGACGCCGGGAATCCGGTAGTCGAACACGGGGACGTCATAGCCCAGCTCCTGGGCGAAGGGAAGGATGAACCCGCCCAGGCAGCCATCGACGTGGAGCCCGACGCCGTGGCGGAGGGCCACCTCGGACAGTGCCGCGATGGGGTCGATGGTGCCGTAGCCGTAGTTGCAGGCCGACCCGACGAGGGCCACCGTGTTGCCGTCGATGTGCTCCTCGACCCAGTCGGTGTCGACCTGGGTGGTGACCGGGTCCACGGGGGCCACCTGCAGGTCGACACCGAACAGGTGGCATGCCTTGTCGAACGCCGGATGGGCGGTCTCGGGTTTGATGACGTTCGGACGGCTGATGCCCCGCTCCTGGGCGCCGTGCTCGCGGTAGGCGAGCACGGCGTGGCAGATGCTGCCGGTGCCCCCGGTGGCCACGAGGCCGGCCGGCTCGCCCAGGTCGACCGCCTCGGCGTGGAGGAGATCGAGGGTCATGGCGATGATCTCCGCCTCGAACTTGGTGGCGCTGGGGCAGATGTCCCGTTGGAGGACGTTGACATGGGCGAAGAGGCCGAACGCCTCGTTCATGAACCCGTAGTGGTCGTGGTCGCCGCAGTACATGGTCCCCGAGCACTTGCCCGACTCCCAGCTGGCGTCCTCCTCGCCGGCCATGGTCCGCAGCGCGTCGAGGATCTGTCCCCGGGGGGTCCCGTGCTCGGGGAGCCGGCGGTGGACCTCGAATCGGTCCTCGTAGGGGAAGGTGCTCATGGGGATGACTCCTTGCCTGGCCGAGGTCTCGCTCCTCGCGGACCCGTGCTGGCTGCACGGTACACGGCGCCACCTCCGGCCCGGACGGGTGGCATCAGTCCCGCTGTCGGAGGGGAGTCGCCTCGAGCGCGCAGTGGGAGCGGGCTTCGTGGGTCTCGGCCCCCGACGGCTCCGGGCCCCGGGTCGGGTTCCGGATCCCCGCCGCCGCCAGCACCCCACCGGCGATGCACCACGATCCGGCGATGAGCACCGCCCGTTGGAACCCGTGGGCCAGGGAGTCGGGGTGGAGGTAGCTCAATCCGGAGATCCCTCCCAGTGCGGGCAGCACCGCCACGGCGATGAGCCCACCGATTCGTGCCACATCGTTGTTGACGGCCGAGGCCAGCCCTGCGTGGCTCTCCGATACCGCGCCGAGGGCGGTGGCGGTCAGAGGGGCCACGGTGGTGGCCAGGCCGAAGGCGATGACCAGCACGGCGGGCAGCACGCTGGTCGCATACGACGAGCCCCGCGGGGCACGGGCGAGCAGGGCCAGACCGACGCCCACCACGACCGGACCGACGCTCATCTGCAGCCGGGGCCCGATCGACGCCGCCAGCCGCCCCGAGTGGGCCGAGAGGGCCAGCATCACCACGGTGATGGGCAGCAGCGCCGCCCCCGACGCCAGCGGCGAGTAGTGGTCGACCACCTGGAGCACCACCGGGAGGAGGAACAGGACGCCGCCGAGCCCCGCATAGACGACGAAGGTCACGGCATTGGTCACTGCGAACTGGCGATTGTGGAAGAGGCCGAGGGGAAGCATGGGTGCGGGGGACCGGTACTCGACCAGGCCGAACGACAGGGCGCCGACCAGCCCGACGGCCAGGGCCGCAAGCACCTGGCCCGACGTCCACCCGCGGGCCGGGCCTTCGATCAGGGCGTAGGCGATCGACGCCAGCGCCACAGTGGCCAGCGCGGCGCCCTCCATGTCGATCCGCCCGGCCACGGTGGCGTCCCGCGACTCGGGGACGTGCCGGGCCGACAGCACCAGCACCATCGCCCCGACGGGGACGTTGATGAGGAAGATCCAGCGCCACGATGCGGCGGTGATCAGGTACCCGCCGAGCAGCGGCCCGGCCGCGGTGGCCACACCGCCCAGGCCGGACCAGGCCCCGATGGCCTCACCTCGATCCGCGGGCGAGAACGAAGCCTCCAATATGGCCAGGCTCCCGGGGGTGAGCAGCGCCCCGCCGATCCCCTGGAGGACACGGGTGGCGATGAGCTGGCCCGATCCGCTGGAGGCGGCGCACGCGGCCGAGGCCAGCGCGAACCAGCCGACCCCGACCATGAAGATCCGCCTTCGGCCGTAGCGATCGCCGAGCGACCCGCCGAGCAGCAGCAGTGATGACAGGGTCAGCGTGTAGCCGGTCACCACCCACTGCAGGGTCCCGAGGGAGGCGTGGAAATCCCGCCCGATGGTCGGCAGCGCGATGCCGATCACCGTGGCGTCGATGGCGGCCATGCCCGAGCCCAGCACGGTGGCGGCGATCACCCAACGGCCGACGGGCGACCGGTACTGGAGCATCCCGGCGCCCCCGGACCGGCCCGGGGGCTCGGGACGTGGGGGCATGAGCACTACCGTGCCATATCCCCGGGCACCGGTCACACCCGGCTCAGACGGCCCTCACCCACCCATCCGGTCAGGTCGTCGGCGGGGAACCGGCCGATCTCGCGTGCCGGCCGGGGCTTCCCGTAGAGGAAACCCTGGGCCAGCTGGCACCCCAGCGAGGTCAGCTGGTCGGCCTGGCCGGGTCGCTCGATCCCCTCGGCGATCACCGCCAGGCCGAGTGAGTCCCCGAGGGCGATCACCGCCCGCACGATGGCCATGTCGTCGGGGTCGTCGTCGAGGTGGTCGATGAAACTGGCGTCGATCTTGAGGACCTCGACGGGCAGCTGCTTCAGATAGCTCAGCGATGAGTACCCGGTGCCGAAGTCGTCGATGGCGATGTGCACGCCCAGCTCCCGAAGGTCGCGCAAGGTGGAGACCGAGGCGTCCGGGTCCTGCAGGATGGTCCCCTCGGTGATTTCGAGCCACAGGTGGTCGGCCGTGAATTGCGAGTCCTCGAGCGCACCGACCAACAGCTGGGTGAACACGGGATCGGAGAGTTGCTGGGCGGAGACATTGATCGAGAGGTTCATCCGGGAGGCGTCCTGATGGGCCAGGGTCCGTTCGGCACACCACTGGGCGGCCTGACGGCAGGCCTCACGCAGGACCCACGTTCCGAGGGGGACGATCAGTCCGCACTCCTCGGCCAGGGCGATGAACTCGCTCGGGGGCAGCAGGCCCCGGGTCGGGTGGTTCCACCTGACCAGCGCCTCGAGGCCGACCATGGTGAGGGAGTGGAGGTCGACGAACGGCTGGTAGTGCATCTCGAACTCGTTGCGCTCGAGGGCCCGGTGCAGCTCGTTGGAGGTGCGCAGGCTGCGCATCGCCTCGAGGTCGTCGTCCTCACGGTAGACGGCTATCCGTGAGGGACCGCTCTCCTTGGCCCGGTACATGGCCACATCGGCCTGCCGCAAAAGGGCCGCCGCCCCCGTGGTCTCGGCGGAGGAGAGCGAGATGCCGATGCTCAGCGAGACGAATTGCTCGTTGCCCGACTCGGCCACCGGCCGGTCCATGGCCATCTGCAGGCGCCCGGCGATCACCAGGGCTTCGTCCTCATCCACGACCTCGCACAACACGGTGAACTCGTCGCCGCCGAACCGCGCCACGAGATCCTGGCCGCGGAGCGCCTTCTCCAGCCGCCGGGCGATCCGCTGCAGGAGCCGGTCGCCGGCATCGTGGCCGAGGCCGTCGTTGACCATCTTGAACCGGTCGAGGTCGAGGAACATCAGTGCCACCTGGTGACCACGCTCCTCGGCCAGGGTCAGCGACCGCTCGAGCTTGTCCATGAACAGCGTCCGGTTGGGGAGCCCGGTCAATTGGTCGTGGTCGGCGGCGTGGGCCAGTTGCTCCCGGAGGGCCCGCCGCTCGGTGATGTCCTCGATCTGGGCGATGACATAGAGCGGTCCTCCGGGGGAGTCCCGGGCGCAGGAGGCATTGATCGAGACCCACACGCTGTGGCCGTCGGCATGGAGGTACCGCTTCTCCAGCTTGCAGGTGTCGATCTCCCCGGCGACGAGGCTGAGGAACCTCCGGTGGTTGTCCTCCCAGTCCTCGGGATGGGTGAGGTCCCGGAGACGCCGACCCTTCAGATCGTCGGGCGGGCAGCCCAACATCCGGCCGAAGGCCTTGTTCACCTTGAGCACCACACCATCGCTGGAGGTCAGTACGATGCCGACGGGTGCCTCCTCGAACGAGCCCGCGTACCGCGCCCTGGTCTCGGCCAAGGCGGACTCCGAACGGACCAGGAGGTCGACCCCCCATGCCACCGCCTCGCCCACCAGGACGCAGCACGGGACCACGAAGACGGCGGAGGCCATGCCCAGTTGCGCCTGGCGGGTCCCGGTCCCCACCAGCGGGGCGAGGTAGCCCACTGCCAGGAGGGGCGCACAACGGAGGCAGGTCCCACGGGGATGGCCCAGGCCCAGCCACACGAAGACGATGAGGAAGGTGATCGCATAGAGGAACCCGTCGCCGTTGCCCAGCCGGAGGTCGACCCCGATGGTGGCGAAGGCGAGTGGAACCAGCCACAGCGTCGCCGACCGCCTCCAGCGGTCCCAGGGGAGCACCCACATCACCATCCCGGCCGCCAGGGAGATCCCGCACACCACGACGCTGCCGAGGCGCGAGGACCCCGCCGGGGGCGCGACGATCAGCTCGGCCGACAGGACCAGGGCGCTGGCGAGGATCCACAACCCGGCGGCGATCTTCGCCACCAATTCACTCGACAGGACCCCCCTGGTCATCAGGGCATTTCCGGTGAGGGTCCCCATACCCCCCTATCGGCACATTCGGTGGTGCCTTGACCGAAGGCCTGCAGAGGCCCGCCGTCCGGTTCAGGGCCTCCGTCCGGAGGGCATCAGGTCGCCCATTCCCCACTGGCCGAGCGAACCGAGCTGGACATGGTCGCCGGTGGCCTCGACGATCCGGCCGCCGCCGACAGAGAGGGCGGTGTGGTAGACGCTGGTCCAGTCGGTCTGGCTGTGCCCCCAGAACACCAGATCCCCGGTTTGGAGGTCGCTCATCGGCACGACCGTGCCGGCTGTGTGGTATTGGTCGTTGGCCACCCGGGCGAACCCGATCCCGTCGGCATGGCTCCAAGAGGCGAGGACCAGCCCCGAGCAGTCGTAGCCGACCGGACCGTTCCCGCCCCAGATGTACGGCTTCCCCAGTTGCTCGAACGCGAACAGGACCGCTTTGTCGCCGGGGGAGACCGGGCTCATCAGCAGGGCCGTCGACGGGGGACTGAGCGTCGTCGCGTCACCGAACGCGGCGGCATCCCCGTTCTGCCGGAAGATCCAGTAGCCCTGTCCCGACCGGGTCGGCGCCAGGCGCTGTGCCGGATCACCCGGGGCGTCGGCCGACGATCCGAAGAAGCCGGCATCCCCGAAGGTGAACACCCCACCGTCGGCGGCCACCAGCCAGTAGCCCCGTCCGTCCGGACTCGGGGCCATGGAGACGATCGGCTGGTTCAGGGTGAGGTTGCCGGTCGAGCCGTGGAACACGGCATCACCGAAGGAGAAGACGCCACCGTCGGAGGCCACCATCCAGTAGCCGTTGCCGTCGGGAGTGGCCGCCATGCCCACGATCGGCTTGTTCAGGGTGAGGTTGCCGGTCGAGCCGTGGAACACGGCATCACCGAAGGAGAACACGCCACCGTCCGAGGCCACCAGCCAGTAGCCGCGTTGGGCGCGGGTGGGCGCCAGCCCGACCACCGGGCGGTTGAGGCGGATGTTTCCGGTGGATCCGTAGAAATGGGCGTCCCCGTACGAGAAGATCCCGCCGTCGGAGGCCACCATCCAGTAGCCCTGCTGGTCGCCGGACGGCACCACGCCCACGACGGGCTGGTTGAGGGGCCCGGTGGGGGAGCCGTAGGAGGGGACGCCGAAGGCGAGCAGGGAGCCGGAGCTGGTGGCCAGCCAGAAGTTCGTCTGCAGCTGCCCTCCGGCGGTGTGGCGTGTCGGCGGCGTGGCCGCGGCGGCGGCCCGGCCCGGCCCGGCCCCGGCACCCACCACCACGAGGGCCATCAGGCCGGCGAGGCCGGCCGCCGCCAGGCTCTGCCACCGCTTCTGCCCCATGCCCCTCACTCCTCCAACGCCACCCTGCGGATCCGGCTCGCACCACGAAATCCGGGTTGCAGGGTGACAGTCACTATTTCACGTCAAGTGTTAATGATCCCACGTAGAGTGATATTTCGGCAAGCCCAACGCCCGGGTCCCTCCGGGGACTCGGGAGGATCTACCGTGGTGCCGCGGCTGTGCCGATGAGGCGCGCCGATGAGCAGAGGAAGGGTGCCGGGGTGAGCCACCAGGGCGTCGAGGCGATCAGTGCGTTCCTCGCCGAATCCCGCATGACCACCGGCTCGATCGTCGAACAGCGGGCGGCGATGGCGGAGGTGGCGACCGCGACCCCGCCTCCCGACGGCGTGGCGGCCGAACCGGTCACGCTCGGGGGGCGCAACGCCGAATGGCTCTCGGCGGAGGGAGCCGACGGCGACGCAGTGGTCCTCTACCTCCATGGCGGGGGCTACTGCATCGGGTCGCTCGACACCCACCGTCCGTTGGCCGGGCGGATCGCCGTGGCCGCCGGGTGTCCGGTGGTCACGCTCGACTACCGGCTCGGCCCGGAGCACCCGTTCCCTGCCGCGGTCACCGATGCCGTGGCCGCCTACGCGGACCTCCTGGCCCTCGGGACCCGCCCCGAGCGCATCGCCATCGCCGGTGACTCGGCCGGCGGTGGCCTGACCATGGCCGCGCTGCTCGCCATCCGCGCCGCGGGCTCGCCGCTGCCCGGTGCGGCGGTGTGCCTGTCCCCGTGGGTGGACCTGACCCAGACCGCGCCCTCCTATGAGCGGAACGCAGATGTCGATCCGATGGTGTCCCGGGCCGGGCTCGATCTGATGGCGCAGGCCTACCTGGGCGAGACCGACCCCCGCTCGGAACTGGCCTCGCCGCTGTTCGCCGGCGACCTGGGTGGCCTGCCCCCCGTGCTCATCGAGGTCGGTGACCGCGAGGTTCTGCTGGACGACGCCACCCGGCTGGCCGACGGCATCCGGGCGGCCGCCGGCAGCGTGACCTTGACCGTGTGGCCCGAACTCATCCATGTCTTCCAGGCCTTCCCCGGTGCACTCATACCGGAGGCGGATCGGAGCATCGCCGCGGTCGGATCGTTCCTCTCCACCCGCCTCTGTCCATCCGATGCCCCCGTCGACGGCCCACCTGGCACCTGAAAGGACCCCGGCATGCAGGAGTTTCGAGGAAGGACCGCCGTCGTCACCGGGGCGGGCAGCGGGATCGGGCGGGCCCTGGCCCAGGCCTTTGCCGGCGAGGGCATGCGGGTGGCGCTGGCCGATGTCGACGGCCCGGCCCTCTCGGAGACCGCCGAGCTGGTGCGGGCCGAGTTCCCTTCGGCCGATGTGATGGCCGACGAGTGCGACGTGAGCCGGGCCGATCGGGTCAACGCCCTGGCCGATGCGGTGTTCGACCGGTGGGGCCAGGTCGACCTCCTCTGCAACAACGCCGGCGTGTTCGTCGGGGGGATCATCTGGGACCGGCCGGACGAGGACTTCGAGTTCGTACTGGGGGCGAACCTCTGGGGCATCCTCCACGGGATCCGTGCCTTCGTCCCCCGGATGATCGCCCAGGGCACCGAAGGGCACGTGGTCAACACCTCCTCGGTGGCCGGCCTGCTGGGAGCCCCGTTCGAAGCGCCCTACTCGATCTCCAAGTTCGCCGCCTTCGCCGCGACCGAGTCGTTGGCCCACGACCTCCTGGCCGTCGGGTCGAGGATCAGGGCCTCCGTGCTGTGCCCCGGGATCATCACCACCAACATCGTCGACTCCGACCGGCACCGCCCCCCGCGACTGGTCGCCCCGGTGACCGAGGACCAGAGATTCGTGACCGACTACCTGGCCACCGCCGTCGCCGAGGGGATGGCTCCGAGTGAGGTCGCGCAGATGGTCCTGGCTGCCATCCGCGACGAGCAGTTCCTGATCCTGACCCACGAGTCCTATCCGAAGGAGCTGCTGGCCCGGGGCGAGGCGCTCTCGGAGCGCCGGCTGCCCGACCTGGCCGAGTTCGCGTGACGCCGTGAGGGACTACGTGCTCTCGGTCGACCGGCTGATCCGGGCTTCGCCCCCGATCATCTTCGACGTCCTCTCCGACGCGGCCAGGCACCCGCTCATCGACGGGTCGGGCATGCTCCAGGGCGCGGCGGAGGCCGGTCCCCAGCGTCTCGCCCTCGGGTCGACCTTCGGCATGGGCATGAAGCTGTTCGTCTCGTACTCGACGGTGAACCGGGTGGTCGAATTCGAGGCGGACCGGTGCATCGCCTGGCAGACCGGGCCGACCGGACGCCTCGGTCGGGTGCTGGCCGGGCGGATCTGGAGCTACCATCTGGAGCCGATCGACGAGGGGACGATGGTGCGCGAGAGCTGGGACATCAGACCCGACCATCAGCGGGTGCTCCTGAAGCTCGGCAACATCTACTGGAACAAGACCCGGCGGGACATGGAGCGGACCTTGGATCGGCTCGACGCGCTGGTCACCGGCCCCGCGGAGGCGGACGGGGTGCAGTAGCCCACGGCGGTCCTCCTCGGCCCGGAACGGGGTTCAGGCGGTGGTGGCGATCCCGCCGTCAACCGGGATGACCGCACCGGTGAGGTAGGCACCGGCCCGGGAGGCGAGGAAGATGGCCACCCCGGCCATGTCGTCGGGTCGGCCGATCCGCTTCATCGGGGCTGAGGCGGCGATCTGGTCGCCGAAGGCCTCGAGGGTCGCCGCCATCATCTTGGACTCGAAGGGCCCCGGTGCGACCGCGTTGACCGTGATGGTGGGGGCCAGTCGCTTGGCCAGATGCCGGGTGAGCTGGTGCACAGCCGCCTTCGATGCCGAGTAGGAGTAGGACTCGAGCACCGGCACATGGATCCCGTCGATCGAGCCGATGTTGATGACCCGAGAGGGTTCGCCCGGGCCGGCGGCCGCCTCGAGCATGGGCAGGAAGCGCTTGGTGGTGTGGAAGATCCCCTGCACGTTGAGGTTGAGCACCCGGTCCCACGATGCGGTGTCGTGCTCGACCAGGGGTGCGCCCCACGTCGCCCCGGCGTTGTTGACCAGCACGTCCACCCGTGGGTGGTCGCGCGCCACGGCATCGGCCAGCCCGGCGGCCCCCGATTCGGTGGAGAGGTCGGCGGCAACGCCCCAGCAGGCTCCGTGCCGGGAGAGCTCGGCCACCGCGGCCTCGACGGCGTCGGGCTTGCGGGAGGCCAGGATGACCGTCGCCCCGGCCGCCACGAATCCCCCGGCGATCATGCGCCCGATGCCGCGGGTGCCGCCGGTCACCACCACCGTCTTCCCCGCAACGGAGAAGAGCTCGGCGGGAGAAGTGGGGGTCGATGGATCGCTCATGGCGCCGACGGTATCCCAACCTCGCTCGGTCGGTTGTTATCGTGCCGGGTGAGAGGGAGACCCGTGTATCTGGCACTGACCGAGGAACAGGAGGCGCTCAAGGCCGAATTGCGCGCCTATTTCAAGGCCCTCGTCGAAGAGATGGGAGACGAGGGGCCGGGTGCATCCAGCTACACACGGTGCATCCGGCGGATGGGCGACGACGGCTGGCTGGGCCTCGGATGGCCCGTCGAGTACGGCGGCCAGGCGAAGGGGCCCGTGGAGCAGATGATCTTCGTCGAGGAGTCGCACTGGGCCGGCGTCCCGCTCCCGCTGCTCACCCTCAACAGCGTGGGCCCCACACTCATGGCCCTGGGCACCGACGAGCAGAGGCGACGCATCCTCCCCGGGATCCTCCGGGGCGTGGTCCATTTCTCCATCGGCTACACCGAGCCCACCGCCGGCACCGATCTGGCCTCCCTGCAGACCCGGGCGGTGCGGGACGGTGACGAGTACGTGATCAACGGGGTGAAGCTCTACACCAGCGCCATCCAGTACGCCGACTACGTCTGGCTTGCGGCCAGGACCGATCCGGAGGCGCCCAGGCACAAGGGGCTCTCGGTGTTCATCGTTCCGACCGATGCCCCGGGCTTTCACTGGTCACCGCTCCCCACGGTGGCCGGCGAGTTCACCAGCACCTCCTTCTACGACGACGTGCGGGTGCCGGCGGCCAACCTGGTGGGCGAGGAGAACCAGGGGTGGAGGCTCATCACCAACCAGCTCAACCACGAGCGTGTCGCCATCTGCCCGGTTTCAGGGATCCTGCGCAGCCTGACCGAGACCCGGCGCTGGGCCCAGCGGGAGAAGCTGGCCGATGGCCGGCGGGTCATCGACCGCCAGTGGGTGCAACTCCACCTGGCCCGGGTCCACGCCCGGGCCGAGTATCTCAAGCTCCTCAACTGGAAGGTGGCCTGGGCGGCCGACAAGGGGCTCAACCCGGCTGACGCGTCGGCCACCAAGGTGTTCGGGACCGAGTTCGCACTCGAGGCCTATCGCCTGCTCCTCGAGGTCGTCGGCCAGGCCGGTTACCTGCCCGAGGGCTCACCTGGTGCCGTGCTCCAGGGGAAGCTCGAGCGGAGCTCCCGGAGCCAGACGATCTTCACCTTCGGCGGGGGCACCAACGAGGTCCAGCGGGACATCATCGCCATGGTGGGACTGGGGATGCCTCGGGCCCCTCGTTGAGGCCGGCGGGACCCTGGGTGCCGGACCGACGCCGGGCCGCCCGGGTGCGACGGCGGCCACGGCGACCGTAGTCTGGGCCAGACCGTGTGGGCGCCTCGACCGGATCGGCGTGTGCCCAGAGCCAAAAGGAGCCTCCGGTGGACGACCACGAGATCATCATCCAGATCGGCAATCTGGCCAGCGAGGAGCAACGCCTCGAGGAGCGACACGTCGGCCAGGGCCTGTCGCACGAAGAGGAACAGCGGCTGAAGGCCATCGAGGTCACGCTGGACCGGATGTGGGACCTGCTCCGCCAACGGCGCGCCCTCCGGGGTGCGGGCCGGAGCCCGGAGGAGGCGGCCACCCGTCCGGAGGGGACGGTCGAGGGGTACCTCCAGTAGGAGCCGGCACCGACGACAGAGGAGCGGCACCGACCACGGCAGGGCTGGCGACGGCGGGGCTGGCGGTGGCAGCCGTCGGGCGGGCCAGCCGGACCCGGCCTACGCTCGCTCATCGGTGGTGGGCCGGCCCGGGGAGCCCCGGGAGGCCGGCGAGACGAGGAGAAGCCCGATGAGCACCGCAATGGCCAACGGCCAGCAGATCGCCTACGACGACACGGGTGGCGACGGCCCGCCGATCGTGCTGGCCCACGGCTTCCTCATGGATCGCTCCATGTTCGACCCCCAGGTGGAGGCGCTGCGGCGGCGCTATCGGGTGGTGACCTGGGACGAACGTGGGTTCGGTGACACGGTCTACGACGGGGAGCCGTTCACGTACTGGGACCTGGCTGCGGACTGCGTCGCCCTCCTCGATCACCTCGGCATCGACCGGGCGGTCATCGGCGGCATGTCCCAGGGTGGATTCATCTCCATGCGGGTGGCGCTGGCTGATCCCGACCGGGTACGGGCACTGGTCCTGTTGGACACCCAGGCGGGGACCGAGGACCCCGAGGTCGTGCCTCTGTATCAGGGCATGATCGACGACTGGGTGGCCAACGGCCCCTCTGACGACATCGCCTCGGCCGCTGCCGCGCTCATCATCGGCGAGCCCGGACTGAACGAGGACTGGATCGCCCGTTGGAAGGCCCGCCCCCACGAAACCCTGGCCCATCCGGGTCAGACGCTCATCAACAGGGATGACATCACGGCCCGGCTCGGAGAGATCGAGGTCCCGGCTCTGGTCATCCACGGCACGTCGGACGTCTCCATCACCATGGACAAGGCCGAGGCCCTGGCCGCCGGGCTCCCGGGGTCAACCGGCGTCGTGACCATCGAGGGCGGGACGCATTCGGCCAATCTCACCCATCCCAAGCTGGTCAACGAGGCCATTCAGGCCTTCCTCGACCAACTGCCCAGCTAGAAGCCGACCGCCCTGGAGCGGCCCACCGTCCCGGGATCCGGATCGGTGGGCGCTCCCGGAGGGGTCCTGCTACCGGGCGGCGATGTCCGAGGCCACCGGGAGGGCCAGCTGGACCTGGGTGAAGTCGACGTTGCCGCCGAATCGGGGCTGTCCGTAGGTCACCGTCGATGCGACCAGTTGCAGCTCGAGGTGGCTCTCGGGCGTCCCGGTGAAGGCCACCATCTCCAGCGGAACGGTGGTGGTGTGCGGTCGACCGTCCAGGGTCACCGCGATGGGGGTGACCTGGTTGCCGAGCACGATCCCGGTGGAGCCGTCGACCAACTGGGCGAAGACCCGGGTCGGCCGCGAGCCGGGGGGAGTGGTTCCCTTGTATGCCAGTCGGAGCCGCGGTGCACCCACCACGACCACCGAACGGTTCCCGAAGGGGACAGGGACGTTGACGGCATTGGCGGCTGGGGCCGGGGTGATCGGCCCGGCCAGACCGGCGAGCAACTGCGCCGTTCCCGAGGTGTCCGCCGGGCCCGAGCCGCCCACCGCGTTCAGGGCCAACGTCCCTTGGCCGGCGGCGGTGACCGGCCGGCCGGCAGGCACCGGCCAGCCCGCGGCGGAGTAGGTGGTGCCGTTCTGGTCGACGAACCGGAATCCCGGGCCGGTGGAGACGGTCGAATCGCGCTGCACGTACCGATCGAGCCAGGCGATGGTTGCGGTGGTCGGCAACTGCTGGTCGCCGGGGGGCGTCAGGCACACGCCGTGGCCGCCGCAGAACCAGAGCATCGATGTCGGGACGCCGCCGTGCTTCAGGACCTGGTAGTTGTCGACGCCCTCTTGCAGGGTGAACAGGGTGTCCACGGTGCCCTGGACGATGAGGGTCGGGACATTGATGCGGGCGACCAGCGAACCCGGTCCGCGTCGGGCGAACCAGGCTCGCTCGGACCCGGTGATCAGTCCGGTCGAATCACCCGTCTGGTGGGCCAGGGCCACCTCCGGGTCGACGTGGTCGGCGGTGGTCAGGTTGGTGAGGATGTCCGACCATCCGGTCTTGACCGTGTCGGCCTTGTCCAGGCTGGTCACCAGGGAGTGCCAGGCGATGGTCGGCACGATGGCGTCCACCCGGCAGTCGATCGCCGCCGCCACCAGCTGGATGCCTCCCCCGTAGGACCCGCCCACCATGCCCATGCGAGGGTCACCGGTGGCGTCGAGCTCGACGCCGGGGAGGGTGGCCACCCAGCTGATAAGGGTGCTGACGTCGCGGCCCTCGAAGGCGGGGCTGTCGACCTCGGCGTTGCCGCCGGACCGGCCGAAGCCTCGTGGATCCCAGGTGAGCACGTTGTAGCCGGCCGCCCGCAGATCCTTGATCGGGAGGGCCCCGAGGATGCCCGTACCTTGTACGTCGGTGTCGCCGGCGAGGCTCCACCCGGGTCCCATCAGGACGGTGGGCGCCCTCGCCCCGGCGGCCAGGCTCACCGGGAACCAGTGTGCCCGAATGGTCGTGCCGTCGAACGAGGTGACATTCCAGTCGCTGGGCGTCCCGGGCACGGGCTTCGCCACCACCGGCTGTGTGGCGTTCGGTGGATGGCAGGCTGCCCGGGCGGCAGCCGAAGCTGCGCCCTGCTGGCTGGAGGCCGGCGCCGGACCAGACGACGAGCAGGCTGCGAGGGCTGCGCCAGACAGGACGGTCAGCACCACGAGGCACGTTCTGTGCACTCGGCCCGGTCCGACCTGCCCACGGTGAATCCCGTTCACCGGTTCCCCCCGGGTGGTCTGCTCACCGGTGGAGTGTCGCAGCCCGGTCCGAGCAAGGCAAGCCGTCGTCTCCCCTATGACAACCCGATGACATCGCCGTTGTGGTCGATGTCGATGTTCTCGGCGGCCGGATGCGAGCTCAGACCGGGCATCGTCCGCATGTCACCGCAGATGGCGTAGACGAAGCCGGCCCCTGCGGAGAGGCGGACCTCTCGGACCGGAAGGCGCCATCCGGTCGGTGCACCCTTCAGCGCCGGGTCGGAGGATATGGAGAGGTGGGTCTTGGCAATGCAGACCGGAAGGTTCCCGAACCCGCTGGCCTCGAGGTATTCGAGCCGCCGGCCGGCGCTGGGCGAATAGTCGGCGCCGTCGGCACCGTAGATGCGGGTGGCGATGGTCTCGATCTTGCCGCGGAGGGGAGCCTCGTCGGGGTAGAGGAATTGGAACTGGTTCGGTTCCTCGGCGGCCGCTGCGACCAGCTCGGCCAACTCGACCGCTCCCGCCCCCCCGTCCCTGAAGTTGGTGGTCACCGCGCAGCGGACACCCATCGATCTGGCGATCTCGTGAATGGCGTCGTACTCGGAGGCGAAGTCTTCGGGGAAGGCGTTGATGGCGACGACCGGCGTGACCCCGTGGAGGCGCACGTTCTCGATCTGCTTTCGGAGATTCGACCCCCCGGTGACCACCTCGGCCGGGTTCTCCTCCAGGAGTGCCGGGGACAGCGGCTTCCCGGCGATGATCCGGTGGGCCCCGGAGTGGGCCTTCATGGCCCGCACGGTGGTGACGATCACCGCGGCATCGGGCACCAGGCCCGACACCCGGCACTTGATGTTGAAGAAACGTTCTGCACCCATGTCGGCACCGAAGCCGGCCTCGGTGATGAGGAAGTCCCCCGAACGGATGCCGATGAGGTCGGCGATGATCGAGGAATTCCCGTGTGCGATGTTCCCGAATGGACCGGCGTGGACCAGGACCGGGGTGTTCTCGATGGTCTGCAGGAGATTCGGCTTGATGGCGTCGCGCATGATCACCGCCATGGCGCCGGCGGCGCGGAGGTGCTCGGCGGTCACCGGGAGCGAGTCCTCGGTGAAGCCGATGACGATTCGTCCGAGCCGCTGGCGCATGTCCTGGAGCGAGGTCGACAGGGCGAGGACTGCCATCACCTCCGAGGCGGCGGTGATGTCGAATCCGGATTGGCGCGGCACCCCGTCCTCGCCCGTGCCCAGGCCGGCCACGATGTTCCGCAGCGCCCGGTCATTGACGTCGAGGGCCCGCCGCCAGGTGATCGAATGCGGATCGATGTCGAGGGTATTCCCCTGATAAAGGTGGTTGTCCACCATGGCCGACAGCGTGTTGTGGGCGGCGGTCACCGCGTGCAGGTCGCCGGTCAGGTGGAGGTTGAGCGCCTCGAAGGGCGCGGCCTGGCTGTATCCGCCACCGGCGGCGCCGCCCTTGATCCCGAAGGTGGGCCCCATCGAGGCCTGCCGGATGGCCGCCGTCGCCCGCTTCCCGATGTGTGCCATCCCCTGGGCCAGCCCGATCGTCGTAGTCGTCTTGCCCTCTCCCAACGGGGTGGGGGTGACGGCGGTCACCACCACGTACCGGGCGGTCGGTCGCTCGGCGAGCGCCGTCATCGCGTCGAGCTTTACCTTGGCGACATGCTGGCCGTAGAGTTCGAGGTGGTCCGCGGCAAGGCCGATCTGCCCGGCAATGTCGGAGATCGGCTTGAGCGAGGCCCTGCGGGCGATCTCGAGGGCGGTCAGGGGGCGAGCCTCGGCGACACTCATCAGGAGTCCGTTCCCCCGAACCGCGCTCTGGTGTGCATGCCGCTCCCCGCGCTTCGAGCGCTCTGGTGGTCCTGGCGCCCGGGGTATCCCGCGCCGGCGGCATCGTAGTGGCGCCGCTCGATCGGCGCCCGTCGAGAGCCCGAGGTGCCGATCGCCGGACGGCTCACCACGCAGCCACGACGGCGGATCGGCGGGTGTGACGC
This sequence comes from Acidimicrobiales bacterium, assembly GCA_035531955.1. GTDB lineage: Bacteria > Actinomycetota > Acidimicrobiia > Acidimicrobiales > RAAP-2 > Bog-756. The sequence continues at coordinate 111,354 of DATKRZ010000039.1, forward strand.
TTGACGCTCCTCGTGTCCGCATAGTATGACAGCGACGTCAGGCTCAGTGGGGGGACCGGTGTGCCATGGTGTGTTCGACGGTGGGTCGCGGCGGAGTGAGACGGTGGTCGACCGTGCTCGTGCTCGGCATCCTCGTGGCGGCAGCCGGTTGCTCGTCGACCGGCGCGTCGGCGCCCGGCGGGGGGACCAGCGGCACCACCGGCAAGCCGGGCTACCTCGTCTACTGGGACCAGAACGAGGAAGTCGACTTCGCCTCGATGCCCTCGGGACGCCAGGGCCAGCTGATGCCCGCCTGGGACCTGAACGGCCAGGTGTGCGTGCTTCCCGACGGGAGCGGCCGGTTCGTGGGAGGCCTCGACCCCACATTGCCCAGTCAGCAGAACCCGGGCGGCCTCAAGCCGTACAAGGAGCCCGCCATCGGCGAGGAGCTCAATCGGCGCGACGGCTCCTACAGCGGTCGGGTGCTCTACGTTCCTGGACCCTATAAACTCCCTGGTCAGAGCATCGGAGATGACTCACCACCCGACGCCACCGGGGCGTTCAACGGCAACAGCACCTACACCGGATGCGCCTTCACCCACGGTGGCAACCTGCTGGCAACCGACCTCGGAACCGCGCAGGGGGCCTTTCCCGTCCCCGACAACGGTCGCCTGGTGGAGTGGTTCGCGCCTTCGTACTCGAGCTACTGCATCGTGGCCGGCCCCACCGCCGGGGGGACGGGACCGCATCACGTCGACGGCACCGGAGGGCTGAGCCAGCCGGGCACCCTAGCGCTCACCGACAGCGGCGACCCGCTGGTCCCCGAGGCCGGGATCGACGAGGTGGTGCGCATCGACCACTCCTCGCTGCCCACCTCCTCCGCCGACTGTCCCGGCGGGCTCTACCCGTCCGGGAGGCTGCGGACCTCGGTGTTCTTCCACGGATCGGCGAGCATGCTGCCGTTCCCCGCCGGTGTCGCCCTGGACAAGACCTGTGACTGCCTTGCTGTCAGCAGCTTCTTCGGCAATCCCTCGATCGCCTGGTTCACCCAGAGCGGTCAGCCCGAGCCCGGGCGTCCGCCCATCCCGGGCGAGACCCTCGCCCAGCTCGGCCAGGACCCCAACGGGTACAACCCCTTCGGCCTGGCGTTCGCACCCGACGGGACCCTGTACTTCGTCGACATCCACATCACCTGCAAGAACAACAACCTCGCCGACGGGTGTGGACCGGCCAGCTACAAGAGCCGGGTCATGCGGGTGAGTTTCAACCACCATCAGCCGAGCGCGCCATCGGTTCTCAACGGTGGCTTCGACTTCGCCACCAGTGTCACGGTGTGTGTGCCGTCCAGACAGGTCTGTCCCTACCCGACGGGGAAGATCGCGCCCCCGGCTTCGGGGCCGTCAGAGAACAACGTGCCCGCCGTCGGCCCCTCGACCAATGCACCGGCGGGGCCGGGCTTCGGCTAGAAGCGGGGCGGCAACCGTGCAACTGACACCGGGGCGGGGCCGCTCGGGCCTTCGCCGCCCCCTCGGCCGATGGATCGGGGTCGTGGTCTCCGCCCTACTGCTGGCCGGATGCGGCACGAGTGCCGCGTCCCCTCCACCGGTGTCATCACACCCACCGGGTCCCCATGACTGGCCCTCCTACGGACACGACGCACAGCACAGCTTTCACGGGGCCACAGCGCTCACCGTGGCCACGGCCGGCAAATTGAGACAGGCGTGGTTCTTCCCGACTGGTGACGCGGTGACTGCCACGCCGACGGTGGTCAACGGAACCGTCTATGCCGGATCGTGGGACGGCTACTTCTACGCGGTGGATCTGGCCACCGGTGCCCTCCGATGGAAGTACCGCCTCCGATCCCAGGACGCGGTCACGCCGTATCCGGGCGAGAACCCGCGCGACCTCACCTCCGACGGGGGACTGGTCACCTCGTCCGCCTGGTATGAAACCGGCGGGGGCAGCCGTCCCGACCTGGTGATCTTCGGTGGGGGGTACACGCTGTACGCACTCGACGCCGAGACGGGCGCGCTCTACTGGGCCCACGACTACACGGGCCGCCCCGAAGCACCGCCCGACCCGAACCAGGACGGGACCCGCATCTTCTCCTCGCCCGTGGTCGCCGGGGACAAGGTGCTGTTCGGTGTCGATGTGGACGGGAGCAAGGGCTATCGGGGCTATATCGCCGCCGCCGACCTGGCCACCGGCCGGCCGGTGTGGGAGCACCAGACGGACGTCGATGCGGCCGGCCGGATCCAGAATGACGGCTGTGGGAACATCTGGTCTTCGGGGACGGTGCTGCCGAGCTTGGGCTTGGTGGTGTTCGACGTGGCCGACTGCAACTTCGCCAACCCACCCCCGCTGAGCGAATCGGTGGTTGCACTCCATGTCGGTGACGGACGGCTGGCGTGGGTCTTCCGCCCGGCGCGTGCCGACACCTCGTGCGACCTCGACTTCGGAGCGACGCCGAACGCCGGTGTCGCCTCGGGCGGCGCCATCTCCTTCCTCGGCGTGGGGGGCAAGGACGGCACCTACTACTCACTCGATCCGAAGACGGGCCGGGAGAGGTGGGCGACCAACGTGGTCTTCGGGGGATTCTCCGGTGGATTCATCGCCACGACGGCGTTCGACGGCAGGCGGGTCTACGGCTCCACCGCCATCGGCGACTTCGGAAGGTTCGAGCACGGCACCAAGGTGCTGTGCGACCCCGGCAACCCACGCGATCTCCCCACGCAGGAGCCCTCGGTGCACTCCTTCGATGCCAAGACGGGCGCCATCGCCTGGCAGGCCGAGCACGCCGGATCGTTCGCACCCACCACGGTCGCCGGCGGGATGACGTTCAACGGTCCGGGGCTGGGCGCCCCGGTGCTCGACGTCCGCCTCGCCTCCACCGGGAAGTTGATCGATCAGGCAGCACTCCCCCAGGCGAACTGGTCGGGGGTCGCCACGGTCGGGAACGCTGTGGTCCTCGGCGTGGGGTCGACCTACAACGCCTCGCCTGCTGGGATCGTGGTCCTTACCCCCGGCGGGAGGCGGCCCGCGGTCCCGGACTGAGTCGAGCGGCCGAGGTGACGGGAGGACCGGTACTCCGGCTCAGCGGCGGGTGGCGGGCCCGGGCGGACGAGGACGGTGAAGGCCTCACCGGGCCCGATGGCGCATCGCCCTCTGATAGGAGAGGGGGGCGAGACTGCGCCCGATGGGCGCCAGAAGGGGGAGTGTGGCCGCATTGATCTCCATGCGGGGTCCACCCATCCGGCTCAGCACCAACGACGACACCTCGGCATCGCTCCGTCGGACCAGCTTCGGGGGAAGCGATCCGCCATCGTCGGTGCCTGACAGTCCCATGGCGGTCGGCACCCAGGCCGGATAGAGCACGTGGACGTGGACGCCCCGCTCTGCGACCTCGTGGGCCACGGCTTCGGTGAAGGCGGCCACTGCGGCCTTGGAGGCGGCGTAGGCCCCGTGTCCCGGCTCGGGGGCCCGTGCTGAATCGGACGAGACGTTCACAACGATCCCCGATCCCCGGGCGGCCATCCCCGGGACGACCGCCAAGGTGCCGGCGACCACGCCGAACACGTTGACGTCGAAGATCTCACGATAGGCCGGCGACAGGCCTTCCCAGACAGGGGTGAGTTGTTCGATCCCGGCATTGTTGATCAGCACGTCGATCCGTCCGTGCCGGTCTTCGATCTCAGCGAGGGCATGCTGATACGACTCGGTGTCGGCGACGTCGCAGATCCTCGTGGAGCTGCCCGCGGTGGAGGCCCGGAGCAGCTGCTCGACTTCGGCCAGCAACTCCTCGCGCCGGGCCAAGCCGATGACGGTGGCTCCTCGCTCGGCGAGGTCCAGAGCCAGCCGCCGCCCGATCCCCGATGACGCTCCGGTGACCACGGCGATGTTGCCGTCGTAGCGCTTGGGCGCCGATCGCCTCTGGCGTCTCACAGGCAAAGAATAGGCCCGACCGCGGTCGGGCGTTGCCCATCGGTCGCCCTCCGGCGGGAGAATGACCGTTTCGGGCCGGCAACGCACGGGGGACACGCCTTCCGTCGGCTCCGGCCGGCCCGGGACGGCCTTCCTCCCCGGGGTTGTGGCCCCTGGCCGGACCGATGGCCCGGGCGGTGAGAGGCTCTGGCCGTGGCCGTCGTGAAGCGAAAGGCAGTGGCGGTGCTGGTCCTTCTCGGAACCGGACTCGCCGGGTGCGCCACGCCGGGTACGCCGGCCGTTCAGGACACGGTCCGCTGCCCGTCGCGTGACTCCACGAGTTGCTACAACATCTCCTCGAACCGGCCTGTCCATGGTGCCCAGTCGGTCTCCTACCAAGGCCAGACGGTGCCCGTGGTGGGACAGCTCCCGTTCCAGTGCGGCATCACCTATCAGCAGTGCGCCCTGTTGGCCACCATCCCGATCGACCACGGGAACAGCTACCGGGTGTGGAACACCGCAACCAACGGAGGTGGCTACTACCTGGAGGCGACTTACCAACCCGGCACTCCGTCGACTTCCGGTGGCCCGGGCCCGGTGGCGACCAGCCCGATGACCCTGAGCGTGCTGGTGAACTCGGTCACCGCCACCCTGTTGCCCTACAATCCGCAGCTCTCCAACCAGGGCGTCCCGGCCGAACGGATCGCCTTCACCGTGAGCGGCCTTCTCCCATCGTCGGCCCCCTCGCCGCTTCGCTGCACAATCGAGGTCTTCCACTCGGGCAGGCAGGTGGAGATGACGTCGGTCGCCGCCGGAGCACCTCCGGGATTCACCACCTCGAGCCAATCGGTGGGGGTGGCTGTCGCCGGGGGAGGCTTCGCCGGAATGCCCTCGGACGCCCACATCTCCTGTCGCGTGCTCTGAGGCGATCGGTGCCGAGCACCACCGGGGAAGCGGCTCAGACGGCGAGGAGCTGTCTGAAGGCGTCGATCACCGCCAAGGCGCGGTCATCCCCCCGCACCGGGCCGCCCCGGCGGCCGCTGGTGCGGTCGACGACGTCTGCGAGACGGCCCTCGATGACGGCCGCAGTCTTCGGTGCCGAGCCGATCGTGACCTCCGCCGTGCCGTCGACGATGGTGACCCCGATCCGCAGGTGGGGATCGGTCAGATGCAGATCAAGCGGCGTATCGGAGCCGGTGGCGACGATGGCGAGCCCGATGAGGTAGCGCATGACCACCTCGGCCTCGAGCGGGTCGACCACCTGAGGCTCACCTCACGGCACCATCAGGTCGTGCTCGTGGACCCAGGAGTCGAACGGGAAGTGGCTGACAACCAGGTGGGCCGGGAGCTGCCCAGGGGCTGCCTCAGCCAACGCCGCCCAGTCGGTGCCGCTCAGCCTCACGAGCTCTGCGTCCACCGGCGCGTCGATAGCCGCCAGGGTCTCCGAGGCCCGATGCCGAAGTGAGCGGTGGACCGGGAGCCGCGGGAGCGGGCCACCGAGGCTCATGCGATGATCCAGTCCGTGGGTTCGACGTCCTACGAGCGGATGGCTGCGCGCTATGAGCAGGACCGGGGCGGTGAGGGTCGGGCCAGGGTGATCGCTGACGCGCTCCGTCCCTGGTTGACGCCCGGCTCGGTGGTCGCCGACATCGGAGCCGGAACGGGGGTCATCGCGGGCGCTCTGATCGACGATGACCTGGATGTCGTGGGCGTTGACATCTCGATGGGGATGATCTCTCGGGCGTCCGCCCGCCTTCCCGGTGCGGTCGTTCTGGCCGATGGGGAGGCGTTACCCTTCCGCAGAGGCTCGATGACAACCGCCCTGTTCGTATGGAGCCTCCACCACATCGGTGATCCGGTCTCCGCCCTCGATGAGGCGCGCCGGACAATCTCGAGGGGTGGGAGGGTGATTGTCGTCTCGGCCACACCCGAGCACTCGCCGGACGAGGTTCAGCTCCTCTTCCGTCGCCTTGACGTGCTGACACCGGCGAGGGAACCCGATTGGATCACCCGAGCGGCGTTCGCGGCGCAGTTGGAGCCGGTGGCCAGCACTCATATCGAGATCGACGTCGAACGGTCGCCTCTCGACCTCGCTCGGCAGATCGAGGACCGGCTCTATTCTCCATTGTGGGATCTCGATGCCGAGCGATGGAGCATGGTCGTCGCACCGATCATCGAGTCGCTGCGCGATCTCGAGGAACCCTCCCGCAAGCGGCGGGCCACGTTGCGGAGCCCGCTGTTCGTCTTCGAGGGGTGAGTGGTGCGCGATGATGCCCGGGTGATCGTTCGACGGCGGAGGGAGGCGGATCTCGACCGGTGCGCACAGCTAGTCGAGGAGGTACAGAGCGTCGACGGCTATCCGCCCTACCTTCAAAAGGGAGACCTGCGCCTGTTCATCGAGTCATCGAACGCCATGGCCATCTGGGTGGCGGAGACCGACGGGGACCTGGTCGGCCACGTCGCCCTCAACGCTCGAAGCTCCGACGCGGTCATGGACCTCGCCTCAGCTGTCGGCGATGTGCCGCCACCGGTTCGGGGTCGTCGCCCGCCTGTTCGTATCTCCGAGAGCCCGAGGAAGGGGAGTCGGGCGCACACTGTTGCGCACCGCCGAAGCTCACGCCGTCGGGCTGGGCCTCTACCCGATACTCGACGTGGTCACCCGCTTTCAGCCGGCGATCACCCTCTACGAGCAGTGCGGCTGGACTCGTGCCGGCACCGTCACGCTGACCCTTCCCGACGGCTCTCCAATCGACGAGTTCGTTTACTTCGCTCCCCGGCGCCTGTCATGACCAGGGAAGATGCCTGCTCGCCAACCCGACGGCGATGATGCGCTCCGGCCCTCGGATCTGCGGCCCAATCACTGCAGCCAGGCATCGTGCCCAGCACCTGGGCCAGCCGAGTCGGCCGGATGGTCCCCGCCACCGAAGCGGGAAGTGCTGATATCAATGAGGCCAATCCCGGGGACAACTGGGACCGGGTCGACAGCACCAGGATGGCTGGACCGATGAATTCTTACCGAGCGAACCGTCATACGATCATGGAATCGACAAACCTTGCGGACCTCTACGGACTGCCGCCCATCGATTGGACCAAGATCGAGGGTCTGCTCGCAGAAGGGGTGAGCCAAGCCCCCAACAGCGGAGGACCGGATCGTCATACGTGCTGGCTGGCGACGATCAACCGGGACGGAAGCCCTCACGTGACCGGCATTGGCGCGCTCTGGTTCGACGGGAGCTTTTGGTTCGAGACCGGAGAGCAGACGCTCAAAGGCAGAAACCTCGCCCGTGACCCCCGCTGCTCTCTGAGTCTTGCCACTCGCGGGTTCGACCTCGTCATAGATGGTGGAGCCGAGAAGGTCACCGACCCAGCGACAGTGGCCACCATGGCGGAGCGGTGGCATGCCGCGGGCTGGCACGCCCGCGTCGATGAGTCCGGTATGGCGCTCACCGCCGACTACAGCGCGCCATCCGCCGGCCCTCCGCCGTGGACCGTCTATCGGATCGCGCCACGTCAGGCAACGGCGCTCGCCACGGATGATCCGGGAGGGGCCACGCGTTGGCGGTTTGCCGTCAACTAGGGATTTGGCCTGAGGATGCTCAACTGAGGGATGTGCCCGACAGGCCGTCGAAGGTGTTGAAGAGCTGCGAGGCACTGGGTCCCAACTGTTGCACCTCGCCCGGCGTTTCCTCGATCTTCCCGATCTCTCCGATTAGTCCCTCACAGGAGCGACGTGTGGACATCAGATGCGGCATCGCCGGATACAGGTATGAGGTGACGATGGTGCCGCCCCGGCGGCCGGATGGCGCCATGGGCCCTGGCCTCACCGGTGTAGTCCTCGATAGTGGGCTTGAGGATGTTGATACAACCTCGAGGCACCATTGCACTCATGGCCGAACGTGACTGCGGCGCTTGTGGACGAGTCTTCAAGCCATCCAGCCGGCATCTTCGTTGCCGGCCTGTCGGGCAAGGGACGTGTGCCTATGTGGGGATCCAAAGCAGGCCAAGTCACTTGCCTGCGGAGCCTGTAGAACTGAAGCCGCAGATGCCAACGGAAACTGGAAGGGAGGTCGTACGCGCCATAAAGCTGGATACATCATGGTGCATTCCCCTGACCACCCTCGCGCCGGTCGCAGTCCCTACGTATTCGGCACATCCTTGAGCAGAGGCTCTTCTTGGCAGACATCTGCTCGAAGGGGAGACCGTTCATCACAGAAATGGCGTTGCGACGACAACCGGCCAGAGAACCTCGAGCTATGGACCAGGCCCCAGCCTTCGGGCATTCGGGTTGGCGATGCCATCGCATGGGCGCACGCGGTAATCGAACGCTACGAGGGTGACGGCGCACCTCCAACAACCCTCACCACGGGTGTTCCGTGAGGATTCTTGGAGGTGGCGGGAATCGAACCCGCGTCCTCCGGCTTCTCAGTGGGTCTTCTCCGAGCGCAGCCGGTGTTGGATTGTCGGGACCACCACCGCTACCGGCGGCAGCGGTGGTCCGTATCCGACTGAGTTTTCCCCGGCGGCCCGTCGGCGCAGCCGTTCAGGTGAGTCCCGCTTGATGTCGCCCGGACCCGGCCCGCAGGACTGAGACCGGCCGGACGTCGCTGTTCTTAGGCAGCGAGCGCGAGCTGAGGCTCGGCGTTTATTTTTTGTTCCGGCTCTTTAACGTGGCTCCGGAGACCACGGCTCGCTTCTTCCACCTCGACGACCAGAGTCGAAGCCTGTCACCCCCGGGGGTCTCTCCAACGGTCGAACCGGCTGTCCGACCGCAGCCCCCATCCTACCGGCCCACCGAGCATCCGTCAGCCGTCCGGAGCAGGGCCCCGCGGAGGGCCCGTCCCGATCTCCCGGCCGATGCGTGCCTGGGGGGCGTCGATCCGAGGCCTCACCGGTGGGCGGCGCCCCGGGTGGCGGCCCGTGCCTCCCGGGCGGCCTCACGGCCCGCATCCCGGGTGGCGATGGCGTGGCGCTTGTCGTACTGTCTCCGCCCTCGGGCCAGGGCCAGTTCCACCTTCGCCCGACCCTCCTTGAAGTAGATCGAGAGCGGCACCATGGTAAGGGACTGTTGCTGCGACCGTCCCATCCATTCGTCGATCTGGCGGCGGTGGAGGAGCAGCTTCCTCCTCCGGTCCGGTTCGTGGGCACCGAACCCGTTGGCCTGGGCGTAGGGCGGCACGTGGACGCCGAAGAGCCACATCTCCCCGTCGATGATCCGGGCATAGGAGTCCTGAAGTGCGATGCGGCCGGCCCGGAGGGACTTGACTTCGGAGCCCTGGAGGACGACGCCGCATTCCGTGGTCTCGAGGATGTCGTAGTCGTGTCGGGCGCGGCGGTTGGTGGCAACCACCCGGTTGGCCTCGCGGGCGGCCTGCTGGCCCGGCGCCCTGCGGGACCCACGGCCGGCGCCCGGCATCGTGTCCTTCTTCCGTGCAGCAGCCATCGTCAGTGGACGGTAGTCGCCCGATCCGAACCCGGCTTCATCTAGCCTGCAAATCACCATGCTCTTGCTCCCCAGGGCCGTGCACGACCAGATGGTGGCCCACTGTCTGGCCGGACTGCCGGACGAGGCCTGCGGTCTGCTCGGGGGCAACCTCGAGACGGGCGCCGTCGTGACCTGCTATCCGACCCGCAACCTGGCGGCGTCCGCCAAGCTCTACACCGTGGACCCGAAGGAGCACCTCCAGGCGGATCGCAACGCGGAGGCTGCGGGCAACTCGATCATCGGGGTATTCCACTCCCATACCCATACCGATGCCTATCCGTCACCCACCGATGTGGCCCAGGCTCCCGATCCGGACTGGCACTACGTGCTGGTCTCGCTGCGCGACGTCCAACCGGTGGTCCGGAGCTACCGGATCGTCGACGGCGCCATCGCCGAGGAACCGGTGAGCCTGGAGCCCGGGTAGAATCCCAACCGAACCGGTCAGGTATTTGCCCGGCCCAGGCGGGTCGTTGCGTGCCGCCCCGCAGCCAGAGGAGATCCCGTGCCCATCCCCGTCAACCTGCCCACCGTCCTGCGAACCCATGCCGGCGGTGCCAAGACCGTGTCGGCGGAAGGCTCGACGATAGGCGAGGTCCTCTTGGCCCTGGTGGAGCAGTACCCGGGCCTGTCCGGCCAGGTCATCGACGAGGGTGGGAACCTGCACAAGTTCGTCAACGTGTATCTGAACGACGACGATGTCCGGTACATGTCGGCACTCGACACGCCGGTGAAGGACTCGGATGAGATCTCGATCCTCCCTGCCGTGGCCGGGGGAGCGGTTGGCGACAGGGCGCTTCGTCCCCGATGACCGCGCACAGCTCCGTTCTGGAGCTGATCGGCAACACCCCGCTGGTGGACATCACCCAGCTGAGCCCGAGCCCGGGGGTACGGATCCTGATCAAGCTCGAGGGTCAGAACCCCGGCGGCTCGGTCAAGGACCGCATCGCCTTGTCGATGATCGAGGAAGCGGAGAAGGACGGCCTCCTCGAGCCGGGCCAGTCCCTCATCGAGCCGTCGTCGGGCAACACCGGCATCGGCCTGGCCCTGATCTGCCGGATCAAGGGCTATCACCTGAAGGTCGTGCTGGCCACCAATGTCTCGATCGAGCGCCGGCAGCTCCTGGAGTCCTGGGGCGCGGAGATCATCGAATCACCCGGATCCGAGGGTTCCAACGGCGCGGTGCGGAGGGCGCAGACGCTGGCTGGCGAACACCCCGAATGGGTGTTCCTCCACCAGTACGCCAATCCGGCCAACCCCAAAGCCCACTACGAGGGAACCGGCCCCGAGATCTGGCGCGACTGCCCGGGAGTGACCCACTTCGTAGCCGGTCTCGGCACCTCGGGCACCCTCCTCGGCGTCGGTCGCTATCTGAAGGAGCAGAACCCGGCCATCAAGGTGCTGGCCATCGAGCCGCCCGCCGGCGAGTTGGTGGACGGGCTCCGCAATCTCGCCGATGGGTACATTCCGCCGATCTTCGTCGACAACCGTGGGGACGAGTTGCTCGACGGGAGGCGCATCGTGCGGCCACGGGAGTCGATCGAATGGACACGGAGGCTGACCGAGGTGGGGATATTCGCCGGGATCTCCTCGGGAGCGGCGCTGGCCGGAGCGGTCAAGGCGGCCGCATCGATCGACTCGGGGACGATCGTGGTGGTCTCCGCCGACGGCGGGTGGAAGTATCTCTCGACCGGTGCCTGGACCGACGATCTCGACCTGGTCGAGGAGCGGGCCAAGCTGATCACCTACTTCTGAGACGGCGACCCGGGCGATCGCCATCGCCAGGGCACCGTTAGTCTTCACGCATGGCCGGGCCTCCCACCCCGCAGCGCCGGTCGGAGGCGGTCCCGTCTGCCGAAGCCGGCCTGTCGCTCACGGTGCTCGGCTGCGACGGGAGCTGGACCGGGCCCGATGGCGCCGGCAGTGGCTACCTGGTGGCCTCAGGGGGGACCAACCTGCTCGTGGATGCCGGGCCCGGCACCTTTTCCCGACTTCAGCGGCACCTCGACCCGGGGTCGATCGATGCCGTTTTCATCTCCCACCACCATCCGGACCACTGGACCGACCTCTACCCCTTGGCCACCCACTCCCAGTTCGTGCTGGGCCGATTCGGCATCCCCGTCCTCGCTCCCTCCGGCTTTGCCGAGCGGGCCGGGATCCGGGATTCGCCAGCCTTCGATTGGCGTCCGGTGGCCGACGGGGGAGCAGCCCGCTTCGGCGCCCTCGGTCTCACCTTCCATCGCACCGACCACAGCTTCGAGACCCTGGCCGTACGCATCGACGGAGGCTCCCGGTCCCTGGGCTACTCTGCCGACACCGGTCCCGCCTGGCCGTTGGCCGAGCTCGGGTCCGGGCTCGGCCTCGTACTATGCGAGGCGACCTACACCAGCGAGCATGAAGGGACTGCCGGCCATATGAGCGGACGTCAGGCAGGGTCCCAGGGGCGAGCTGCGGGCGCCGAGCGCCTCGTGATCACCCATCGATGGCCGACGATTGACGCCGCCGCCGTGGCCTCCGAGGCCGAGATGTCGTTCGGCGCCCCTGTCGAACAGGCCGCGATCGGAAAGGAATTCGTACTGTGAGCAACGGAACCACCGCTCGACCTACCACCGACCGCGGGGATGGTCGGGCCACCGACGAACTGCGGCCAGCGGAATTCGAGCGGGACTTCACTGTCTTCGCACCCGGCTCCGTCCTGGTCTCGATGGGGCGAACCCGCGTGCTGTGCACCGCCTCGGTGGAGGAACGGGTGCCGCCCTGGATGCGGGGCAGCGGCAAGGGATGGGTAACCGCCGAATATTCCCTCCTGCCCGGCTCCACCGGCGAGCGGGTATCGCGCGAGGCCGCTAAGGGGAAGCAGTCCGGGCGGACCCAGGAGATCCAGCGGCTCATCGGCCGGTCGTTGCGTTCGGTGTGCGACATGGCCGTCCTGGGCGAGTTGCAGATCACCGTGGACTGCGACGTCCTCCAGGCCGACGGCGGAACCCGGACCGCATCGATCTGCGGCGCCTACGTCGCGCTGCACGATGCGCTGACCAGACTCATCCAGAAGGGAGCATTGCGCGTCAATCCCCTGACCGAGGCGGTGGCCGCCGTGTCGGTCGGGGTGGTCGACGGGGTGTGCATGCTCGATCTGCCGTACGAAGAGGACAGTCGGGCCGAGGTGGACATGAACGTGGTGATGACCTCATCGGGCCGGTTCATCGAGGTGCAGGGGACCGCCGAGGGGATGCCGTTCACCAAGGGGGAGTTGGACGAGATGCTCAGCCTGGCCGAGCACGGGATCGCCCACCTGCTCGATCTCCAGACCGAGACGCTGGCGAAGCCCCCGTCCCCCCGCTGACGGATGGCACCGCTCCAGCTGGTGATGGCCAGCGCCAATCCCGACAAGGCGGCGGAGATCAGGGCGATCCTGGGGACGGTCCCCGGGTTGGTCCTGCACCCCCGGCCCGCCGAAGTCCCCGATGTCGAAGAGACCGGCGACACCCTGGTCGACAACGCCCGTCTGAAGGCGTTCGCCATCGTGGATGTCACGGGCATGGCCGCCGTCGCCGACGACACCGGTCTCGAGGTCGAGTCCCTGGGGGGTGCCCCGGGGGTCTACTCGGCCCGCTACTCCGGCGAGCACGCCAGCTATGCCGAGAACGTGGCGAAGCTGCTCGGCGAGCTGGACAGGGCCGGCGCCGACTCGCCCGAATGCAGGAGGGCGCGGTTCCGCTCGGTGGCCCTCGTCGGATTTCCCGATGGGAGCGAGGTGTGGGCCGAGGGCGAAGTGGCCGGAGTAATCACCGCACAGGTGGTCGGCGACTCTGGTTTCGGCTATGACCCGGTCTTCGCACCGGACGGCTGCCAGGGTCGCACATTCGCACAGATGGACCCGTCGGAGAAGCACCGGATCTCGCACCGCGGCCGGGCCTTCCGGGCCCTCGCCGAGCGCCTGGGAGCGGGCCCGGGTGCACCTTGATCCGGGTGCCCACGGGTAGCTTGAGGGTCGACCAGAGCATGGAGGCCCTCTCGTGAGCGACGTGTCGCAGGGACCCGGTTGGTGGCTCGCGTCGGACGGGAAGTGGTACTCGCCCGAGCAGGCGCCGGGGTTGGTTCCGGGGGCGGCGGCGATCGAATCGCCCCAGTCGCCGGACACCGGGCTCCCGACCGGCCAAGCCTCCTGGGCGCCACCGGAGGCGGCCGGGTACGGTCCCCTCCCGGGCATGTCGGGCCCTCCCGGCTCTGGGGCCCCGGTCAGTCCGGGGTATGGCTTCCCTCCGCCGGGGCCCGGTTACGGATATCCGCCGGTGAGCACGACGAACGGGCTGGCCGTTGCCTCGTTGGTGTGCTCATTCTTCTTCTGGCTCTCCGGAATCGGGTCCGTCCTGGCCATCGTCTTCGGGTTCATCGCCCGCTCACAGATCAAACGGTCCGGGGGCACCCAGCAGGGTGCGGGATTGGCCCTGGCCGGGATCATCATCGGCTTCGCCGGGATCATCATCGGAATCGGCGCCGTCGTGGCCATCGCCTTCCTCGTCCGCCACTGCGATCAGACCGGGAACTGCACCTTCAACACCCTGCACACCGGGAACTGACCGAGTTTCGACGCCCGATCAGGCCACCCCGTTGTGCCCGGGGTCGTCCGTGTGCTCGGTGGGTGCCCACGGGTCATCGGTGATCGGAGGGGGCATCATGGCCACCTCGGCCAGGCTGCTCACCGGGACATCGCCGGCGCCGTCCATGGTGACCGGGCGTGACGGGGCACCGGGTTGGACGGCGTACTCGGCATACTTGGCCGGCAATCCCGAACGAGGTGGCGGCGGCAGGGTTCCGATGCCGGCGGTGGGGCCACCCCCGCTCACGGCTCCGGGAGCATCTCCGATGACATCGTGCGCACCCGGGGCCGGATCCAGTGCGATGAGCCCCGCCGTGTACAGGTCGCGGAGGGTTCGGAGGCCGACGATGTGTTCACCGCCGATCTGTTCGAGCACCTCCTTGACCGTGTGGCCACCGTTGCCGACGGCGGTCAGCACCCGCCACTGGTCGCTACGGATCTGGATGTCATGGTTGGGAGCGGTGGGGGACAGGGTCACCTCCGACTCGAGCGGGATGACTCGGCGGATCTCCCGCCACTCCTCGACCTGGGGACGAACCTCGTTCAGCACCGCCGCCACCGGCACGGTCGGCTGTCCGCTCGACGAGGTCAACCCCACGGTGAAGTGGAGCCAGCCGTCGGTGGCGCAGGCCAGTTCGAATACCGCCTGGCCGATGGTCGTCGCCGTACCGACCTGGGCATTGGAGAGGTTGCCGTCCGCCAGCCACAACCTGCCGTCGATCTGGTCGCTGACCACCCGTACTTCACCAGTCTGCGAAGTGTAGGCAAGGAGTGAAAGGACATCGGACAGCTTGAACACCGACAGTGATCCGACCAGAGACGCCGTAGGCGTCTCCTCGGGGGACTTCGATGAACTCATGGTCGGCTCCTTTCGGATTGCGGTCGACCCGGGGGAGGGTCCCGCAGGGGGTTTCGCCGTTCCACCCTCGCCGCCGTTCGGTGCGCCGCGGAGAGATTCGGCTGATGGGTCGCCAAGGCGGTCCGACCCGACGCCCTGGCCGTCACTTGATGGTTCCCGCAGGGACCGTCTCCTCCTGGCCATCGCCCATGCCCTTCGGTCGAAACTGCCTGGCCAAATCAGCGTAACCGCATTTGGTGAAGAACTCCACACTGGGAGTGGTCGGCGGCCCACCTCCGATCACGGCCCTCACCCTCGGCCGGCTGGTCAAGGAGGTCAGGAGACGGTCACCAGGGTGCCGATCGGGGTGAGGGGGTACACCACCGCGGCATTGGCCGGAGGCATCTCGACACAGCCGACGCTCTGGGGTGTTCCGTAGCTGCTCCGCACGAAGCCGTGGAGGGCGTCCCCACCGTTGAAGTAGCTCACCCACGGAATGCCCGGGTCGGAATACTTGGACCCGTCGGGATTGGTGCCGGACATGGTGGTCACCTGGTAGCGCACGTAGACAGGGAAGGTTCCCGAGTCCGTGGGGGCTGCGGCCACACCGGTGTTGGCCCTCGTCGAATAGACCTCGGCCCCGTTGCTGTAGACCGTGGCGGTCTCGGGGATGGCCTTCGACACATAGACGTAGTTGTAGGGGGCCGGGTCCATCGTTCCCGCGGCCGCGTCGGCCAGCAATTGTTCCCATACGGTCGGGCCGGCCTGACCGTCGGTCTTCATGTTGTGCTGGGACTCGAAGGCCATGACCGCGCCCTTGGTGATCTGGTTGGCGGAGCCCACGGTCCACTGCCCCTCGAGGGATGCCGGCTCACTCCAGCGCCAGCTGAACGAACCCTCCTGCGCCTGTGCGGCCTCCTGAGAGGCAGCCAGCGGACCGGCGGGGGTGAAGCTGACCGGGAGATAGCCCAACTGGGCCAGGAGCTGCTGCAGCCGGAGCGTACTGCCGTCCGCCACCGTGAAACGAACCGATGACGGCCGGTCCAGCTTTCTGCCGGCCACGCTGACCAGTCCCCCCTCCCCACCGGGAATCGAGATCGTCTCGGTGGCCAGGGGCACGAGCGGTGCCGAGGCTACGAAGGTGAAGGTATCGGGGGTCACCACCTGCCAGGAGCCGGCGACCGCCGGGCTGAGCGACGGGGTGGGCGAGTGGGGGCTGATGGGAGCGGAGAGCCGCACCGACAGCGTGGCGTCGCTCGGAATCTGGGTCGTCCCGTCGGCGGGGGTCACCGAGACCACGCTCAGCGGACCGGGATCGGTGGCGGCGGCCACCGCGCCGGCCGCGGTCGACGGCGGGGAGGCGACGGCCCGGCTGCCCGGGGCGCGGAGTGCGAATGCCGCCACACCGACACCGACCCCGAGCACGGCCACCGCTGCCAGGCCCACACCGATCGCGCCCCCCCTACGCCCTGTGCGAGGAGGCGGCGAACCCGGTGATCTCGAATGTGCGTGCGCTGCCGGCATCCCTCTCCTCGCTCGGGGAATTCTACCAGCAGAGGGGGCGATCAAGCCCCAATTCGGGCGAGGGCCCCGGGTGGGCCACAAAGCCCCGATGCATCCACCGGCGTTTCAGTCGGCCGGTCTGGCCCTGATCCGCTCCGCAATGGCCAACTCGAGGTCGGAGATCAGCTGGGGATCCGTCAGCTTTCTTCCGTCGGGGCCACGCACGTAGAAGGCGTCGACAACGGCCGACCCGAACGTCGACACCTTGGCCGAGATGACATCGAGTTGGTGGTCGACCAGCGCCTGCGTGATGCGATGGAGCTGCCCGACGACGTCCTCGGCCCGCACCTCGACCACCGTGGACGTTGCCGAGGCATTGTTGTCCACCGTCACCTGGGTGGACACCAGGTGAGGCGTGACGGCTCGGCGGTCGGCCCGGTAGGTCCGAGCCCGTTCGGCCAGCTGGGCCTCGATGGAGAGCTTCCCCGCCATGATCGCGGCCAGATCGTCGGCCAGCCGGGCGACCGGAGGCCATCGGCCCCTGGACGGCTCCACGGTGAAGATGTCGACCGCGACGCCGTCCTCTCCGGCGACGACGGCCGAGCGCACATTCAGCCCGCGCATGGCCAGTGCCCCGGTGACCTCGGCGAGCAGTCCCGACCGGTCGGGTGCCACCACGGTGACCACCGGGTCGTCGATCGAGATCGCCGGTACCCGGCGGGAGCGGACGGTCTCCATGATCACCCGGAGCTCGTCGGTCAGCCACGGGGTCGGCACCGTGGCGGGCTCGCCGGCCAGCAGCCGGGCGGTGCGTTCGACGAGCTCGGCGATCAGACCCGCCTTCCAGGGCCCCCACGCCGACGGACCGGTGGCCAGACTGTCTGCTTCGACCAGCGCGGCCAGCAGCTCGAGTGTGGATCGGCTGCCGACCTCCTTCGCCACCCGTTCGGCGGTCGCCGGATCGTCGAGGTCCCGACGGGTGGCCGTGTCGGGAAGCAGCAGATGAAGGCGCACCAGGGTGACCAGGGTGTCGACGTCGTCCTCGGGAAGCCCGATCCGGTGCCCGATGTCGGCGACGATGCCCATGCCCACCTCGGTATGGTCCCCGGCGAATCCCTTCCCGATGTCGTGGAGGAGGGTACCGATCAACAGGAGGTCGACCCGGCCGACCCGGTGCGACAACGTGGCGGCATTGGCCGTGGCCTCGAGGAGATGGCGGTCAACGGTGAAGCGGTGATACGGGTTTCGCTGGGGCTTGTTGCGGACCGCGGTCCATTCGGGCAGGTAGCGCTCGATGATCCGGCGCTGGTCGAGCGCCTCGAGGGCGGCGATTGCCGGCGGTCCGGTGGCGAGCACGCGCACCATGGCGCCCCGTAGGCTGTCGGGCCAGGGCACCGGCGGCGGCGGTGCCTTGCGGCCCAGGAGGTTGAGGGCATCCCGGGCGATGGGCAGGTTCCTCTCGGCGGCCACCGCCGCCAACCGCAACGAGAGCGAGGCGTCCGTGCTCGCGGTCGCCGTGTCGACCAGGACCACTTCGTCCTCGGTGACTCCGACCTCCGGATCGCCGGGGACGACCCGGACGGTGTCAGCTCGGCCCGACGAGCCATCCCGGCCGTCGGATCTCCTCCGCCGGCGAGCGGAACCCTGGGCGCGGGACCACGCTCCGCGCCGGCGCCAGGCATCGTCGGCCTCCCAGGCAATGGTGCGGCCGGCGGTGGCCACCGTCCCCATGAGCGAGTCGCTGTCCGGTTCCCCCAGGGACAGGGCCACTCCGTCCTGTTCCTGCAGGAGCAACTTGTTCTGCTCCCGGCCGGCATTCCTGTGCAGTTCGACCCGAATCGAGGTGAGGACTCCTCGGGCGTCGTCGATGGCCACGGTGTCCACGTAGTCGGCGAGCACCGGCACGGCACGCATCACGGCCATCAAAGCCGCGACGTCGCGAAGGCCTCCATGGGACTCCTTCAGGTCGGGTTCGAGGAGGAACCCGACATCGCCGAATGTCCGGCGCCGCTCGTCCACCAGGTCGGCCAGCACTCCGAGCCAGGGGGGTTTCTGCTTCGACCATCGCTCGCGGGCGCCTTCGAGGACCGGTGCGGCCACTCGGGCGTCGCCGCACACCACCCGGGCGTCCAGCAGGCCCAGGGCGACCCGCAGGTCGTCGCCGGCGACCTCCAAGACCTCGTTGGGGCGCCGGACGCTGTGGTCGAGGGAGATCCCCTCGTCCCAGACCGGGTACCAGATCCGGTCCGCGGTTGCCGAGATGTCCCTACGACCCCGGTGGATGAGCACGACGTCGAGATCACTGAACGGACACAACTCGGATCGGCCGTAGCCACCCACCGCCACCAGGGCCATCCCTCGCCCGTCCCCGCCGGTGGCGCGGTCGAACAGGCCGGTCAGCCACTCGTCAGCTGCGGCCGCGTAGGCCCGGCAGAAGGCATCCCCCCGCAGGTCCTCACGCTCGATGAGCGTCTGCCTTCGCGCACGCAGGGACACGGCCGGACCGTACCACCGGCCACCTCGGGGGATCCGATCGCCGCATCCGGGGACCTGGGCGACGGCCGCCAGCGATCTGGGGCGATTATCATTCACCCCATGGAGCAGAACGGGCGCTCAGGCCTCAGCGTGTTCGACGGCGTCCTCATCGTCGGGGGCGGCATCATTGCCATCTTCGTGGCCTTCGCGGTGCTCAGCTTCGTGGCCGGCATCGTCTGGTTCGTGGTCAAGGTCGCCGTGGTGGTCGCCCTGGTCGCCCTGGTGGCCAAACTGGTGTTCCGCCGGCGATAGCCGGGTCGGTCGACCGGTTCCTAGGAGGCGATCATCGACTCGAAGAACTCGATGTGCTCGGTCACCATGCGATTGGTCGAGAAGTAGCCCTCCACCGCCAATCGGCAGTCGGAGCGCTTCAACTCGCCGAGCCGGCCGATAGCCTCCACCATCTCTCCCTCGTCGTCGCAGAGGAACCCGGTGCGTCCGTGGTCGACCACCTCGGGAGCGGCTCCCTCCGGAAAGGCCAGGACCGGTGTGCCGCAGGCCATCGCCTCGATCATCACCATGCCGAACGGCTCGTTCCACCTGATGGGGAAGAGGAGCGCAGCCGCTCCCGCCAGAAGCTCGAGCTTGCGCTCGTGGGAGACCTCGCCCAGGTAATGGGCGTCGTTGCCGAGCTGGGGCTCCACCTTCTCGGCGAAGTAGCTCAACTCCCACGGCTCGCGCATCTTGGCGGCCAGCAGAATGCGGATCCCCGCCTTACGGGCCACCTCGACCGCCCGGTGCACCCCCTTGTCCTCGGCCATGCGGCCCAGGAACAGGACATAGGGACCATCCTGGTCCCCTCGTCCGTCACCCATTGGGAAGTGGGCCGCGTCCACGCCGTGGTGGATGACGCGGGCGATGGGGATCTCCGGGGCTGCCCGCCGCTGCGCGTGGGAGATGGCCACGATGGGGACCCGTTCGGCGTTCACCCGGTAGAGGTCGCTCAGCTCGTCATTGAACGGGCCATGGATGGTGGTGGCCACCGGCAGGCCGGGGTAGTGCTCGGAGTGGAACGGTCCCATCACCGTGTGGTCGTGGACCACGTCGCAGTCGCGCAGCGCCTCGTAGGCATGGATGACGTGGCGGATCTCGGGGACGGCCATGCCGATGCGGGTTCCCTCGGCCTCCGGGAGGATCCACTTGCGCGGCACCGGACAGGTGGAGTCCCCGGTGGTGAACAGCAGGACGTCGTGCCCGGCACTCTGGAGGCCCCGGGCCAGCTGGTCCACCACCAGCTCGATGCCGCCATACAGCAGGGGAGGGATGGGAGTCCATGGCGGTGCGATCATTCCGATCCTCATGGAGAGATTCAAGCATCCCGACGGGGGAGGGTAGGATCGCCGGACGCCACGGCGGCGTGGCCGAGTGGTTTAGGCAGGGGCCTGCAAAGCCCCGTACGGCGGTTCGATTCCGCCCGCCGCCTCCGATTGCCCCTGACCGTGCATGGCCTTCCGGTACTCGGCCGTTGATCCAGGATGCCCGACCACGGCAAACGATGAGCCCTGTCGGGCCGGCCGATGGGGCCGCCGGTGGGGTGGTGCCGGCCTCAGCTGGCCGGCGGGGTGGCGTAGTCCCAGACCATAAAGGAGTCCTCGGCGGAGTCGAGCAACAGATTCGCCGGCACGTTCTTGTCGATGTGGCCTATCAGCCCGCCGTAGATGCCGTAGCCGACGAGTTGCTGCAGTCGAGGGGGAAACCGGCGGACGATGGGCGCCGGCAGCCCCAGCTGCTGGTTCTCCTGCTGGCGGATGTAACCGGCGCAGTAGTTCATGGCGATCCCCACCCGCCGATGATCGGTCGTGTTCGCTCCACCGCCATGCCACAGGCTCCCATGCCACACCAGTACGCTGCCCTTGGCCATCTCCGCCGGGATGGAGTCGTAGTGGCGAAACAGGTCCGGTGACTCGTCGGCCTTGTGCGAGCCCGGAATGATGCGGGTGGCCCCGTTGGCCTCGGTGAATTCGGTGAGGGCCCACATCGTGTTGCACACCGTGGCAGGATGCGGCTTCGGCAGGGGGATGATCTGGTCGTCGGCATGGATCGGCTGGGCGGACTCATCGGGCCCGATGGCGATGGACGAGAGCGAGGAGACCAGGAGCCCTTGGTCGAGGACGCCCTCGCAGATGGGAAGGATGGCCGGATGCACGGGGACTTGCTCGAAGTCCGGTCCATGGGCGAGGAGGTTGTAGATCCTGGTGGTGTGGGTTCCCTCGAAGGTGTTGTCCGACGGCGCGATACCGAGCACGTGCTCGATTCGGAGCAGGTCGTCGTTGAGGGCATCGATGAGGCCGGGATCGATCGCATCCTCCACGATGGTGTAGCCCTCGTGTTCGATCCGTTCCAGATGCCCTGCGATGTCGATGGCCATGGATCCCCCTTCGCCTCCAGCGTCAGCACCGAGCCTATTGTGCGTGGATGCCTCGCAAGAAGAGAGGGCCGGACAATCGCTATGAGCTGGTCACGTGCGCCTGGAAGGGCCACGCCGTGGTCGGCACCGATGCCGCCGAGGTAACTCCCGACGACGCCTTCGTCGTGCGCCAGGCAGACGGCGTCCGCTGGTACCGGTGCCTCCGTTGCGACGCCTGGCTGTTCGGGAAGGTCCCGGACGCGCCCAGCCGAGACCGGGTCACCCCCCGCCACGAGATCCAGATTCCGGCCCGGGGCCCCCTGTTGCGGGACCGCTATGTTCTGCGGCTGATCGCGATCGATCGGGCCATCCACGTCGTGGTGCTCAGCACCTTGGCCGCCGTGCTCTTCACCTTTGCCAAGCACGATGCCGCGCTCCATCGTGACTACGTCAACATCATGAACGACCTGTCGGGGGGAAGCCCGGGGGAGACTCAGGTACGGGGCATCCTCGGCTACCTCCGCAAGGCGTTCGAATACTCGCCCCGGCGGCTCATCCAGCTGGGATTGGCGGTCACCGCCTACGCCGCGTTGGAGGCCACCGAGATGGTGGGCCTTTGGTTCAACAAGCGGTGGGCCGAGTACCTGACCCTCATTGCCACCACCGCCCTGGTGCCGTTCGAGGTCTACGAGCTCACGCTCAGGGTCAGTGTGTTCAAGGTGGTCACACTGGTCATCAATGTGGCCATCGTGATCTACCTCCTTCTGGCCAAGCGGCTGTTCGGGTTGCGGGGAGGCCACAAGGCCGAGATGGAGCGGCGCCGTGAGCTGGGCGGGTGGGGGGCCATCGAACGGGCCACTCCCGAGGTGCCCTCAGCCGTTCCGTAGCGGGTTGTCCCACGCTCCGGGAACAGGTTGGAGGAATGCCGGTCCGGAGCTGCGGGTTCGCCGATCGAGTCGACGTCAGGGTCGATGGGGACGATGGTCCGAGTGGTAGCGTCGTCCCAATCGGGCCGTTGGCGCAGT
This sequence comes from Acidimicrobiales bacterium, assembly GCA_035531955.1. GTDB lineage: Bacteria > Actinomycetota > Acidimicrobiia > Acidimicrobiales > RAAP-2 > Bog-756. The sequence goes on from DATKRZ010000039.1 coordinate 133,581, forward strand.
TGGTAGCGCACTTGCATGACACGCAAGGGGTCGTCGGTTCAAGTCCGGCACGGCCCACCCCGTCTTATGCAAGACGTTCAGTTGTTCGCTGACCGACGACGGCCGGCATTTTCGCCATTTAGTCGAAGTGGGGTCTTGCTCGCAGCATCACTCCGGACTGCATCCGAAGAACTCTCGACTTCGAACGGCTTTCCTTCCCCGTCCGAGGATCCGGGACCCACACCAGGTGCGGATCGGTTGACAGGGACGCGCTCAGTGGCTTTCCGCAGATATCGCCCTTCAGCGGCACTTCGCCATTTGCCCGCCGACTGGATCTCTCGGTAGACGGCTACCTTGGTGTGGTACTCCAGCTTGGTTACCTTTGGATGGTATCTGAGCTCGGAGACTTTGGCCCGGTACGTCAGCTTGGAGACTTTCGCCCGGTAGATCAGTTTGGACCGGAGCACCCCGAGCGGATGAGCCTTCCGCTCAGCGCGGTGCCACTCCTCCTCGACGCGTCGCGTCAGAACGCGGATGATCTCTGCCTGCGTCTCAACCTCACGCTTTAGCCTCAAGGCGTCCTCGAGGCTGCATTCGAGGTCTGCCACCCTCGCCACGAGGTCTTCGTCATTCGACTTCGCACCCCCCTCGGGCCGTCCTCCATCGCGACCCTCGCCCATCATTTGGTCCCCGATGTGCGCTTAGCGGCATTGGTCCTCGATGCGAGCTCAACGACTTCCGCCCAGTCAGCGGCGAGGTCGGAGGCATGCCGGTTGCAGGTGGCCACCAGGGGGATCCTGAAAGAGTCCCAGGCGGACGCGTCATTCGCCATCGATGACAGCTTGGCGGCGAAGTCCGAGGGGTCATCAGCCACCGCCACCCCGGTTCGCCACCATTCAGAAAGTCCAGCAGCACCGTGCGTCGTGGCCACCACCGGTAGTCCCCGCGCCAACGCGTCCACTACTTTCAGCTTGACCCCGGCACCATAGCGAAGCGGAGCGATAGCAACCCTCGAGGCGTCGAGCAAGGCGGTGAGATCGGAGACCTCTCCGATGAAACGAAGGTGCTTCGACTGCAGTGGGAGCAGGTCGACCGGGGGCGCACTCCCGGTCACCTCGATGACGAGATCAGGGGCGGCCACGTTGAGTCTCGGCATGACTTCTTTGGCCAACCACCGAACGGCGTCTGCGTTGGGGCTGTCGCCACCGGCCATCCATCCGGCGACGAACACGGCGTTGGACCGTTCAGCGAAGCCCGCCGTTCCCGGATCACATCGATCCGGGAACGGGTCCAGGACTCGTACGGGGGCACGGCCGTGCTCTCGGAACCAAGTCGCCTCTTCCTGGCATATGGCCACGACCGCATCGGCCTCTTGTGCGATCGACTTTTCGCTCTTGACCAAGGCGGCTAGGTGTGCCGCGAGTTCGTCATGACGATCCTTGTACTCGGGCAGGAGCATTTGCGATCGAACGCGCGCCGAGAAGAGCGCTTCGGCGTCATAGATCAGGGGGACGTTTTCCCAGCATCCTGCGATCTCCTGGGCCAGCCGGAAGTTGTGGGGTCGCGAGACCACAACAGCGAGTGGGCGTGGAAGGTGATTGAGATCTCGAGCCGTTCTCACCTTGGCCACGCCCACCGATCGCAGGGATTGGTCAAGGTCGAACGGCCGGGACTGGTCGTTCACCGGTACCATCTGGACGAAGACACCCAGAGATGCAAACGCCTCGATGGCGCTTCGCGCCCGCCCTAGCCCAGATCCCGATTGGGCCCTCGGGACACAGTCGTCAACGTAGACGATCCTCGGCAAAGGCTCGGGTAGAGCCAAGCCCATGTCGGGCGAACTCGACCACTTGCTTTCGAATGTGCCCCTCGAGGCGTCATACAGGATCTCCTTCAGCACCCAGTTTGTCGAGTGCGATTCAATATGCTGCACAACGGAGGCCGGTGTCACCGCCACAACCCGGCCCGCCTCCCAGATGCGGCGCGAGAGGTCTGCATCCTCGAAGTAGGCCGGATAGAACCGCTCGTCGAAGCCGCCCAGTGAGTCGAAGAGGTCCCGCTCGACGAGAAGGGAACACCCACTGGCGTAGGCGACCAGCTGTGGACCTACCAACTCCGCTCGGTAGCGGCCCTTACCCCGCTCGAGAGCGCTCGGGACGAGATGGTCCATACCACCCCCGAACTCAAGGATTCTATCCTTCTGATCCATGACCAAGCTGGCAACGGCACCCGAGAGCGGTACGGTGCTCGCCATGTGGACGAGGCCGTCAAGCCAGCCCTCGGTCACGACGGCATCGTCGTTCAGAAAGACCAGATAACGCCCGCTGGCCCTGGACGCGCCGAGATTGCACCCACCCGCGAAGCCCCTGTTGGCAACCGACCGGACCACCGTCACCTCGGAATGCCTCTCGGCCACCTCGCTGACGTCCCCACTGGATCCATTCAGTACGACGATGGTCTCGAAAGGGTGTGCTGAGCGATGCACGGCCAAGGCGTTCAGACATCGCTCAAGGGCCCCCGCTGAGCGGTAGCCGAGGATGACCACCGAAGCCACGATGGCAGTCCACTTCCCCGACTCCGGCGAGGCGCTCATCTCTGACGTAGGCATCGAAACGATTGTCGAAGTGTAGCTGTGTTGATCCGCTACGTCGTCTGCACCGCATGTCGGGGCCGGTCGGGAGCGAGCGCATACCGCGAAGACGTGCGGGATCGGCTGCCGGGTCGAGGGGCAACCGCCGACGGCCCGATCGTCGGACCGAGGGTCCTAGGTGTCGAGCCGCAACGGGTCCCGCTCGAGGTGATCGCCTGAAGGTGGCAGGATGCGGCCCCGCCGCAAGGGAGATCCACGTGCCCTATCTGGAGGCCGAGGAGCGCCGAAGCGAGTACTCGTCGCGGGCCTCCCGCCGGTCGGCCCTGCGAGCGATGAGGGCTCGGGCACGGCGCAAGTCCGGGGTCACGCCACGCCAGAACTGCTGATATCAGAGTGCCCCCTATCGGAGCTGCCCCCCGTCGGAGCCCCCGGCACCAGGAAGGGGACCTGCGCTCATGTTCCCACGGCGGTCCTACTCGCGTCGTGGGACGGCAGGGTCTTGACGATCCCGAGAACCGCGCTGAGGAAGGGCGGCCACTGACCTCAATGGCTTCGTCAGACGCCAGCTCGTCGATGACTGCATCTGGGCTGCCCAGTCGACCGCCTTGGCCAACTCGGCGTTGACCCGGGCTAGCTCGGCTTCATAGTTGGCCTTGACCTGCGCCGACTCGACCTCGAACCGGACCCGTTCGGCGTTGAGCTGGTCCACCGTGGCTTCATACACGTGATTGACCCGCGCCAACTCGGCCTGGAATTCGAGTAACGCCCTATATCGCTTGAGCTCCAACTCCTCAATGTTACGGAGCTCGAGATTGAGCTGTCGCCGGACTTCCAAAAGAGTGGTAGCCCATTCGGATTCGACGATGTCCGGTTCGACCTCAAGGGGTTGGTGTCCACCGTGAAGCGCCGACAGACGATCGACGAGCTGTTTCTGGCTTGAGAGCAGAACCTGGTCGTCACCTTCGGAAGATTGGTGCTGGAGCCCGTCGGCAATGACTGCAACTGCCCGGCCTACGTCCCAGTCGGCGCTTTGGCCGCTGAACTGTTTGAGTGACCTCAACCACTCGGTCAGGGCCCCGACGGACCCCATCGGATCAGCCAACAGCGCTTCATATTCGATCACATAGGCGTCCGCGCCCCTCAGGCCCTCCAGGGCTGAGCGGTTGTACCGCTCCCAGAGGGACACTCCTTCAAGCAACTGAAGCCCGTCGCGTTGTCGCAGAGAGCGCGCCACCGCGAATGGCGAGCGCCATATGAACACGACGGTGAGTGGCGCGGGCAGCAATTGACGCCAGTAGGGAAACAGAATGCAGACTCGTGGGTCCTTCCATGCCAACGGGCCGGAATCCGGGTAGGCATCCGCCAGTAGAGCGGTGGGGTCGGCGAGGTCGTCGAGCTCGGGGCCCCGCTCCCATGCATCAAGAAGGACGGGTGGAGCGTCCCATGTGCCTCCGAGCCGCTCGAGAATCGCATCATTGTGCAGCATGATCGAATGGATCTCCCAGTGCTCCGGATTGCTCGTCGGCGAATCGATCCGGTCCTGCGCACGGGGCATGTTCAATCCGAGGGCACCAAGTGCACCAGTTACAGCTGAAGTCCCGCTACGGTGCATTCCCATGACTACGACCCAGGGTCCCTCGGGCATGGCGCCGACGGTGATCTCATCCATTGGTGGCCTCAATCAAGATGCGTTAGCTTACCGTGGTGGCAGGAACAGGCCCAATTCCAGTGCATTCATAAAGTCCGGCTGGCGAAGCCATGACTATTGAATCCGCGGCGGTGGGGCGCCGTCGTCTGTTGGTCGTTTACCCGCCCTTGGGCAACCGCTTCTATTGTGAGCTTGCGCTCCGACTCTCGAAGGCCGCGTCCGCTCTGATCGACACTGAGACGCACCTGATCTCCGCTGCTGACCTCGAGGCCTGTGACACGGGTTGGATCCGCGGAGCGACGGCCCTGGTCGTCAATCCGGTCGAGTGTGCGCTTTCGGGTCAGCGGGTCCTCTCGCCACTCTACGCCTCGAGATTCCGTGCTGCGGTACTGGCCGAGTGCGTCGAGACAGGGTGGTTCCGCAGCCAGTTCGACGGAGAAATCGACTACCAGGCGGTGATCGACGTGGGCTTCGTCGATCAAGGGTCGGTGCACCCGTTCCCGAAGATCCCCTACCGTTTCCTGTTCAACGCTCCGCTTCCCGCCGAGAGCGAGCTCATCGCGGCGATGAGACCCAAGTACCCCCGACGCCTGACCTGGGCATTGGTGGCGGCGCGCACGGACGAGCGGGTTCGCTTCGCCGAGGAGCTGCACTCCATTCTGGGGCCGGAAGGCTTCCTCTTCATGCCCGACGTCCGTCCCGTGCGGCCCGGTGCGGGAATGCTCAGTCCATCGGCACTGAAGCGGACGCTCGATCAGACGACGTTCTATGTGTGGCGCTCCCATCATGACTTTCCCTACTACGAGTCCTTCCGGTTTATGGACGCAGTCCTTTCCGGGGCGATTCCCTGCAAGGTGGATGGCCAGACGAGCTGTGAGTCCGGCCCTCTCCCGCGCACCTACCGCTCGGTGAGGTCCCTGGCGGCAGAGGCCGACCAGCGACCCGCCCAGGACCTGTTCGAAGAGCATCGGGAGTTCGCACTTGCCCATGGGTCACTGGACGACTGCTTCCGGGAATTGATCCGGGATGTCTAGGACCGAGGCCGTGCCAGCCATGGCAAACGGACAGGCAAGGTGGGAGCACACGCCATCTTCTGGGAGCGGCAAGGCGCCGCGTTCGGAGTTGCATCACACCCCCCTGGGTCTGACGATCATGATCCCGAACTGGAACCATCGCGGATTCCTGCCGCGATCGATCAGCAGCGCCAGAGCGTCGATCGCGTCGATGCGGGACATGGGGTATCCCGGAGAGGTGCTGGTGATCGACGACGCGTCCCGGGACGGATCCGGTCGCCTCCTGCGATCGTTGGATGGATTCTATGGTTGGGACGACGTATCGGTCCTCCTTCTGAAGGAGAACATCGGGCTGGCCGCGGTCCGGAATCTCGGGCTCGAACTCACCCGGTTCAGCCATGTTCTCTTCCTTGACGCCGACAATGAGGTGTTCCCATCCGGGGTGGCAACCCTCTTTCGTGCGGCCCTCGAAACCGGGGCCGCCTACTGCTATGGAAACCTTCTCGACATCCAGCAGGGCAAGGCAGTCGGAATCCGCTCCAACGAAGCCCCCACCCTTCGTCTCACCGTGGAGAACTATATCGATGCCCTGGCGATGGTGGATGCGAAACAGGCTCTGGCACTAGGAGGATATGCCGATGACCCCCGTTTTGGCTTCTGCGAGGACTGGGAATTCGCAATGCACCTGGTCGCGGAGGAATCGGAGATCGCATTTGTTCCGACCGTCGTCGGCAACTACCACGTCCTGCCCCTGTCCATGATCAGCGAGTCCGTCGGTCCTGAGAGCGAGCGCTTCTCGGCGCAGATGCGGCGGGTCTATGCACAGAGCGGGACCCGCGAATGGGACCCGGAGCGGGTGGGTCGTGTCTACCATCCGGATATTGGATTCCTCGATGAAGGGTGGCTGCCCGATGAACCGTGACGTCAGTCTGGAGCTGGGAACCCTCGCCGTCCACCGCGCCTACGACGCCTACCTGGACCGGGTGCTGATCGAATGTCCTGGGCTCCCCCGCCTCGTGGCCAAGTCCTCCTGCCTGGCTCTCAATGATGCGGTTGTGCTCACTGGGCTCCTGGACGGTGCCGGCAAGCCGGTGGACGTGGTGGACGTCGGCTCTGTGGCGGGGGCGTCGACCTTTCTGTTCGCATCCCACCCGAAGGTACGCCGCGTCGTCAGCGTTGTGACCAACTCGTTGGTCTCGGAGCAACTGAACGACGACCCGGCCCTCGAATCGCTTGCCGACGTCAAGGTCCTCAACGTGCTGCGCGCCATCCTGGTCGACTTTCCGGAGATCACCTCCAAGGTGGAGTACTTCGAAGGGGATCTCAGTGAGACCGAGAGCCGAAGTGGGAGCAAGTCGGCTGCTGACCGTTTCGACCCGGTGTCGCTCGATTGGGATGACGGGGATCTCATCGCGTTGATAGCCGGCCAACACTCGTCTGACGGCGTGTTTGATGACCTTGAATATCTCACGCAGAGGCGGCCCGATGCCCTCATCTTCTTGGATGATTGCCGCCACCGTTGGGGACCTTTCGTCCAGCGGGGTGTGGCCCGCTTCTTGGAGGCACATCCGGACCGCTTCACCTTCGAGTTACTCGCTGATCTGTCGCCGGGCCTGGGTGGAAGCAACCTGGGTGCGGTCTATGCCACCGCCGGGCGCTCCGGAGGACCCGAGTCGGTGATGCGGCTCAGGAGATCGCTCAGCAAGCGCCTCGACCCGTTGGTGCTGCTCGAACGCCAACAGATGTTGCTCGAGTGGCATCCCCATGCGATGGAGCACGAGCAGAGGATTCAGTTCCTGGAGGCCGAGCTGGAGAAGACGTGGCGGAGCACTTCATGGCGGCTTACCGCGCCCATCCGCGCGCTCGGTCGACGTCGGAGTGAGGGGCGCAAGCCCGCTCCATGAGATGCCGCCGGGCGGGCGTCAATCAGAACTGAGGTGTCAGCAACTTTGCGACGGCTTCCCTCCCGGCCGCCGCACCGTACCGGCCTCGCCCTTCTCTGATCTCGTTCCATACCGGCAGGGCCAGCGCAGCCTCAGGAGCGAGCGCCCCGGAGCGCTCGAGTATCTCCAATGGGATGATTTGCGGGTCAGGGGCGATCTGGACGCGAACGATCTCGTCGAAACCCTCGGTCAGCTGACGATCGTCGGGGTCGAGACCCAGAACGATCAACAACCCTGTCGGCTGAGTGTCAACCGTGACAAGCGAGAGGTCAGGCCTGACCGACGCCAACACGCTACGGATCTTGAACACGTCGCCGGTCCATTCCTGGGTGTGGCGGTCGCGGGCCGCCTCGTCGACGTTGCGGGGCAGGACATCGTCCAGGACCACCACGGTTGACCACTCGGAGTGCAGTTCGACATGGGCGAAGTCCTTCACCACGAACTCGACGAGGTGCATGCCATCGATGAATGCGAGATCGATCGGCCGTCCCTCGAACGGGCTCCCCCTCCCGAGGGATTCGAAGTAGTCATCGCTTGTCGCCCGGATCAATGACGTCGGGGCCCTCAGCTCCCGGTTGACTTCGAAATCAGGGTCGATGCCGATGCTCTCGCACCGGCTCAGCGACAGGCTGTCGCCTGCCCGAACGCCGATCTCGAGGTAAGAGCGGGGCTCCAGTGCCTCGTGCAGGCGGGAAATGAAGTCGAGATAGTTCACGTATCCTCCACCTTGACATCGATCCACCGGGTCGCTGCACACGGTAACCGACCGATGTAGATGGGATCCACCTCGGGCCGCGCATAGGGCCGACCCCTGATCGCCTCATACTCGGCAGAGAACACCCGATCAGTCTCCGCCGGATCGCCACTGTTGGTCGCCGCGCCACCGTGGACCTGATGGAAGGAGCCCTCCCCCAACAGCACGACGAGAGAGGTATTGACCAGCTCCAATGCCCGAGTGAAGAAATCGAGGTTGACGTAGCCCCCGCCCGGGCTGGTGAACGACTCCTCGTAGCCTCCCAGCGCCTCGAATCGCTCCCT
>DATKRZ010000040.1:0-2345 GCA_035531955.1 Acidimicrobiales bacterium
CCCAAGGTGCGCGAGTTCCGCAACTCGTTCACCACCCCGATCGCCGCCCTGGAGTTCGGCGTGATGTGCACCGCGGGGTTCCCCGAGCCGTGGACCTTCAGCCTACGGGTGCGCCGACTGCTGGAGGGCCGACGCCACGAGTTCGACCTGCTCCACGACAATCAGTGCCTGGGCAACGGGATCCTCGGCATGATCGACGACGGTTGGCCGCTGTTGACCACGCTGCACCATCCGATCACCGTCGACCGGCAGTTGGCGCTCAGCCACGCCACCAATCCGTGGCAGCAGCTCACCCAGCGCCGGTGGTTCGGCTTCCTCCGCATGCAGGTCAAGGTGGCCCGGGCCCTGTCCCGGGTGGTGACGGTGTCCGAGTCGTCGAAGACGGACATCGCCGACCAGATGCACGTCGATCCCGAGCGGATGACCGTGGTGCCCGTCGGGGTCGATCACACCGTGTTCCGGCCTCGGGACGAGGTGGAGCCGGTGCCGGGGCGGATCATGGTGACCTCCTCCTCGGACGTCCCGATGAAGGGCCTGGTACCCCTGTTGGAGGCGGTGGCCAAGCTGCGCACCGAGCGGGAGGTCGAACTGGTGGTCATCGGCAATCCGCGGCCGGACGGCCGGGTGGCCAAGGCCATCGAGCGGCTCGACCTCGCACCCGTCGTCCGGTGTGTGAGCGGCATCAGCGATGACGAGCTGGCCTGCAACTACGCCCAGGCCGAGGTGGCCGTCGTGCCATCCCTGTACGAGGGCTTCTCCCTCCCGGCCATCGAAGCTATGGCCTGCGGTGTGGCGCTGGTGGCCACAACCGGGGGTGCATTGCCCGAAGTGGTGGGCGTGGACGGGGTCACCGGTCTGCTGGTCCCGCCGGACGATCCGGGAGCGCTGGCCGGAGCCATCGGCCGCCTCCTCGACGACGACCGGCTCCGGCAGGACCTCGGGGCCGCCGGCCGCCGACGGGTGCTCGGACGGTTCACCTGGCAGGTGACGGCGGCCGGGACCGCCGAGCAGTACCGGGCCCTCCTGGCCGACCACGGTCGCGGCCCGGCCGATGGCGATCCGACGGAGGCCTGCCCATGATCGACCCGCCATGCTGACCGTCGACTACGCCAGGCTCGGGGTGCGGGAGGGCGACCGGCTCCTCGACCTCGGGTGCGGGTTCGGGCGCCATTCCTACCAGGCCGCCCGTCTGGGGGCCGAGGTGATTGCGTTCGACGCCAGCACCGAGGAGGTCCGCAACGTGCGGGACACCTTCGGCGCCATGGCGGTGGCCGGTGAGCTCGATGCCGAGGCCTCCCGGGTGGGAGCGGTGCAGGGCGACGCCCTCCGGCTTCCGTTCGCCGACGGGTCCTTCGACCGGGTCATCGCCTCGGAGGTGCTGGAGCACATCCCCGCCGACGAGACGGCCATGGCCGAGCTGGCCCGGGTGCTCCGACCAGGCGGGACGATGGCGGTCACCGTGCCCCGGTGCGGGCCCGAGTTCGTCAACTGGGCCCTGTCCGACGAGTACCACGACGTTCCCGGCGGCCACGTCCGGATCTACCGGCGGAGCCAGCTGGTCGGCCGGCTCGAGGCCACCGGCCTCGAGGTGGTCGGGAGGCACCACGCCCACGGGCTCCATGCCCCCTACTGGTGGCTGCGCTGCCTGGTCGGCCCGACCAACGACACCCATCCCGCCGTCGCCGGCTACCACCGGCTGCTGGTGTGGGACATCGAGCGGGCCCCGAAGGTGACCCGCTATGCCGACCGGGTGCTCAACCCGCTGGTCGGGAAGAGCCTGGTGGTCTACCTGGACAAGCCGCCCGCCTCGGCGTTGGCCTCGGTCCCCCTCGGCGGTGGCGCCTGGGCGGACGCCGAGCGACCCCGGCCGTCCGGCCGGGCGATGGCAAACGGGGGGCCCCTGGCCTCCGAGGGGGCGGTGGCATGAGGTCTGTCCCCGATGTCCCCGGAGTGATGACGGCCGCCGACGTCATGGCCACCGCTCGGTCGATCGTGGCCCTGCAGCGAGCCGACGGGATGATCGAGTGGTTCCCGGGGGGGCACTGCGATCCGTGGAACCACGTCGAAGCGGCCATGGCCCTCACCGTCGCCGGCCTCGACGACGAGGCCGACCGGGCCTACCTGTGGCTGGTGGACACCCAACTGCCCGACGGCAGCTGGTTCAACTACTACCTGGCCACCGGCATCGAGGATGCCCGTCTGGACACCAACGTCTGCGCCTACCTGGCCACCGGGGCGTGGCACCGCTATGTGTCCACGGGCGACCTCGGGAGCCTCGAGAAGCTGTGGCCGGCCCTGGCCGCCGGCGTCGACTTCGTGCTCCGCTGGCAGCGGCTCGACGGCTC
>DATKRZ010000041.1:0-4443 GCA_035531955.1 Acidimicrobiales bacterium
AGACGAAGCCGGCGATGACCTCGACGGCCGAAGCCAGGGACCGGGCCGCCCGGGACCCCGACCGGTCGGCGACATCCGTCGCAGCCCCTCCGGGCTTCACACCTCCGGCCGGGCTGTCGGTCATCACCGAGGTCATGGACCAAGGCTTCCAGACGGGTGTGACACTGATGCGGACTGAGCGGGACAGAGAAGATCGGAGGGCGGCAGAGGGCGCCGGGATCATCGCACCCACCCGACCGCCTCCTCGGTGTAGCCATCCGACAGAGACCCAGCGGAGCAGGGGCGGAGTGGGCCTGGGGAAATCCCTCAAGTCGAGGGGGTCGACAGGCCGATACACCGACAATGGCACTTCGGCGACTGCAGCTGCCGGAAGAATACGATCCTGCCGACCAGCTCAACCCCTACATGCCTCTATTCGCCTACGAGTACGCACTCCGGCGAGAGGCCGGCCTCGATGCAAAAGAGGCGGTCCGGTGGTCCTTGAGACGCGTGCTCCCCCCTCCGGACGGGCTCCATCCCGTGTTGGCGATGATCGCCGGCTACAAGGTGGCGCCGGGCGTCTGGGAGCTGCAGGCCTCGACGCTCCTGCGCTCCCTGATCGCCGCGGGTGACAAGAACTGGCATGTGCTTCGGGGTGTGGACGGCTGGAGGCCTGGCACCGTCGGAATGGGCTGGTAGCGCCGCCACCAAGGCGTCCGAGCCGGGATGCTGACGCCGGAGTAAACCGCCGGGCTCCGCGAAGCCCGCCTCCTACTTTTCCGCCGGCCTCGCCCCCATCTGACGCACCCGTTCGCGGCTGACTCCGAGCCGCTCGGCAATGACGTCGAGGGACATGCCGCTCCTCCGGGCGTCCTGGATGGCCTTGGCCCGCTTCCTGGCCTGCCTGGCGCGCTTGGCCTCGGCCTCCCTCATGGCCTCGTTTGCGGCCACCACCCGCTCGAGGGCTTTCCACGCTTTGGCGGCTATCGGTCGGGGTTCGAATGGCATCTCGGCTCGTTTCTAACACCATAAGGTTACTCTTGCGGACCCATATGACAACCGTAAGGTTGCGGCTCTGATTCAGACAGCGCAAGGGTCCTCTCGCGCATCCGTAAATGGCGGGCTGGCACCCGATTGCAACACCCGAAATGACGCGGTGACCACAGAGGGTGAAATCTGAGAAATACCCCGAACCCCGGACAGAACCCGTGGGTAGGATTTCATTACTTCGCCCACTGGACCGGGTGGCATTTACCGAAAATCCACGGATCAACTTCCGACCGGATTGGAGGTAGCTCGGCAAATCCTCTTCGGAGAGGCCGGCGGACGAAGCCGAGGGGAGCAATGAAGTCACAGTGTCGGTTGGATGCAGTCCTGAGCGGAGCGGCGGTCGAACGATCGCAGAGGGCGAGCTCACCCGGAGAAGTCAGTCGAGGGTGCTGACCGGCCCACTGCGGAAGCGGCGGATGCCGGCTCTGCGGTCGGATGCCCAGCACCTCCGCGAGAGCGGACCACCGGTTTGACCAAGAGGAACAATGAGGGAGCAAACGTGAAACGCATAATCGTGATATTGGGCTCGGTCATGGCGCTGATCGCACTCAGCGTCACCCTCGGCGGGGCTGCGTGGAGCGCCACCACCTCCACCGCCCCTTCGTCCACGGCGATCATCATCTTCGATGATGTCGGTCAGCAGGCGAAGCTGATCATCCCGACCCCTCCCTGCCCGGAAACACAGCCGGACTGCACGTGGAGGTTCTTCCTGAACCTGCCGAAGCTGCACATCGACGTGGCCACCGTCTACGGGACATCGGGGACACTGACCATCCCCTACCCTCCGAACTTCTGCGGCGTGATCCAGGCTGATGCCTACGTCGGTCCTCCGTGGGTGGCCAAGCGCGGGTTTCAGCACACCATCAACAACTGCGAACCACCTCCGACGACCACGACCACCACCAAGCCCATCACTCCGATCGTCACCCCGACCACCACGACCACCGGACCTCCGCCACCGACGACCGGTCCCCCGACTCCCCCGACCAGCCCGCCGCCTCCGTCCCATGTGGCACCACCGGTCGTCGCCGCGCCGACTGCTGCTCCAGTGGCGGCCACCCCGACTCCGGCGGCGACTCCGGCGGCGACACCGGCGGCGGCGCCTACCCAACTGCCCTTCACAGGTGTGGACACCAAGCCGTTGTTGGCCATCGGCCTGCTGCTGGTGATGCTCGGCCTGCTCCTGCTCAACTCCACGGAGTCGTGGCGCAGGACCGGCCGCCGGCTGTTGGCGACCGTACAAAGCCGCTGACCGGGCGAGTACAAAGCCGCTGACCGGGCGATCCGGTGAGGCCGCCCAGGGCCTGACCATCCGGTGCACCCGCTCGTGACGAGTCGGTGCACCGGAAAGGGCATCGGCCGTGCTCCGTATCGGGCCTGATCCGGCCGGCCCCGAGGTCCGACGGAAGCGCCCGGAGGAAGTCACCCGGGCGTGAGGCTGGCACACTGGTCGGATGGCTGCCCAGTACATCTTCACGATGCGCGACCTGCGCCGGTTCCATCCCCCCGACCGGGAGGTGCTGAAGGGGATCAACCTCTCCTTCTTCCCCGGGGCGAAGATCGGGGTGATCGGGTCCAACGGGTCGGGCAAGTCCTCGCTCCTCCGGATCATGGCCGGCGAGGACGACGGGTTCAGCGGCGAGGCCCGCCTGACGGCCGGCTTCAGCGTGGGCTTCCTGTCCCAGGAGCCCCGCCTCGACCCCGCCAAGGACGTGCTCAGCAACGTCTCGGACGGGGTCGCCGAGGCCAAGGGCCTGGTGGACCGGTTCAACGAGGTCTGTACCGCCATGGGAGAGCCGGGAGCCGACTTCGACAAGCTGCTCGGCGAGCAGGCGGCGCTGCAGGACAAGATCGACGCAGCCGGCGCCTGGGACCTCGAGCGGACCTTCGACATCGCCATGGACGCGCTGCGCCTGCCGCCGGGCGACGCCGACGTCTCGACCCTGTCGGGAGGCGAGCGGCGACGGGTGGCCCTGTGCCGTCTGCTCCTGTCCAAGCCCGACCTCCTGCTCCTCGACGAGCCCACCAACCACCTCGATGCCGAGTCGGTGGCGTGGCTCGAGCGCACCCTCCAGGAGTACCCGGGCACCGTTGTGGCGGTCACCCACGACCGGTACTTCCTCGACAACGTGGCCGGCTGGATCCTCGAGCTCGATCGGGGTGCCGGGATCCCCTGGGAGGGGAACTACTCGTCGTGGCTCGAGCAGAAGCAGGCCCGGCTGGCCGGGGAGCAGCGGGCCGACCAGTCGCGCCAGCGGGCCCTCCAGCGGGAGCTCGAGTGGATCCGGATGTCCCCACGGGCCCGACAGAGCAAGGGCAAGGCCCGGATCAACGCCTACAACGACCTGGTGGCGGAGGCCGAGGCGGCCCAAGGGCGAACCGACCAGCTCGAGATCACCATCCCGCCCGGGCCCCGGCTGGGCGACCGGGTGGTCGACGCCGAGGATCTGGTCAAGGGCTACGGCGACCGGCTGCTCATCGACGGGCTCTCCTTTCTGCTGCCGCCGGGCGGGATCGTTGGCGTGATCGGTCCCAACGGGGCGGGGAAGACCACCTTGTTCCGGATGATCGTCGGGGAGGAGGGCCCCGACGGGGGACGGCTCGAGATCGGGTCCACGGTCGAGCTGGCCTACGTCGACCAGTCGAGGGACGAGCTGGAGGGCGAGGCCACCGTGTTCGACGAGATCACCGGCGGTGAGGACCGCATCGTGGTTGGCCACCGGGAGCTGCACGGTCGGGCCTACGTGGCCGGCTTCGGCTTCACCGGGAGCGATCAGCAGAAGAAGGTGGGCCAGCTCTCGGGCGGGGAACGCAACCGGGTGCAGCTGGCCAAGGTCCTGAAGGTGGGCGGCAACCTCCTGCTCCTCGACGAGCCCACCAACGACCTCGACGTCGACACGCTCCGAGCCCTCGAGGACGCCCTGATCGGGTTCCCGGGGTGCGCGGTGGTCATCAGCCACGACCGGTGGTTCCTCGATCGGATCGCCACCCATGTGCTGGCCTTCGAAGGCGGGTCGGAGGTCCGCTGGTGGGAGGGGAACTTCAGCGACTACGAGGAGGACCGGAGGAAGCGGCTCGGCGTCGGTGCCGACCAGCCCCACCGGATCCGGTACAAGCCCCTGGTCCGCAACTGACGATGACCCGACGGTCCTTCGCCAGCGACAACTGGTCCGGCATCCATCCCGAGGTGCTGGCGGCCATTACCGAGGCGAACGGCGCCGGCACGGACGGCGCCGGCACGGACCGCGCCGGCACGGACCGCTCCGACACCAGCACCCACACCCCCTCGTACGGTGCCGATCCGGTGACCGCCGAGGCCGTCCGGCTCCTCCGCCGGCATTTCGGCGAGGACGCCGAGGTGCTCTTCTGCTTCAACGGGACGGGTGCCAACGTGGTCGGGCTCCAGTCGCTGCT
>DATKRZ010000042.1:0-39880 GCA_035531955.1 Acidimicrobiales bacterium
CCGCCAGCTGGGTGCCGAAGAAGGCGCTCTTCAGATTGATGTCCATCACCTTGGCGTACTGCTCCTCGGTGGTGTCGAGCACGGAGGTCCGGGTCTCGACGCCGGCGTTGTTGACCATGATGTCGATCCGTCCGAAGGTGGTGACGGCGGTACCGACCAGCGTGCGCAGCTCGTCCACCTTGCTGACATCCACCTTGGTCCCCACCACCTTGTCGCCCAGACCTCGCACCTCCGCCTCCAGCTGGACCTCGGCCTGCTCGTCGGCGATGTAGTCGATGACGATGTCGGCGCCCTGCTCCGCCAGGGCCAGGACCACGGCCTTGCCGATGCCGCTGTTGCCGCCGGTCACCACGGCCACTTTTCCGTGCAGAGTCATGTCGCTCCTGTGGGTCGGGCGGATGACGGGCGCGGCCGTGGGCCGACGATCCCACCTCCGCCCTCGGAGCGGGCCGCGGCCGAGAGCCTACGCCCCGGTGCCCGGACCGGGTAAGGGCCACCGGTGAGGTCCGGGCGCATGTAGACGCCCGGCGGCCCCGATGGCATCATCGGCGCCATGACCGCACCGACCATGGCGGAGGCCGCGGCCCTCCTCAAGACGAAGGATCCGGCGCTGGCCGTCCTCGTCGAACAGCACGGCCCACCGCCGCGACGGAAGCCGGTGCCGGTGGGGCGGCGGTTCGGGTCCCTCGCCGAGATCATCGTCTACCAACAGCTGGCCGGCAACGCCGCCGCCGCCATCCACGGCCGTTTCGAACTGGCGCTGGGCGGGTCGGTCACACCGGAGACCGTGCTGGCCGCCCCGCCCGCGGCGCTGACCTCGTCCGGGCTGAGCGGGTCGAAGGCCGCGTCCATCCGGGATCTGGCCGAGCGGGTGGCCAGCGGCGAGGTCGAGCTCGAACGCATGGGCCGGCTGTCCGACGAGGCGGTGGTCGAGCACCTCACCCGGGTCCGCGGCATCGGGCCCTGGACGGCCCACATGTTCCTCCTCGGCACCCTGGGGCGGCTCGACGTCTGGCCGGTGGGGGACTACGGGGTGCGGGCCGGCTTCGGCCGGGCCTGGGGCATGGCCGGGATCCCTACCCCGAAGGAGCTGATGCCGTTGGGCGAGCCGTTCCGACCGTACCGGAGCCTGGTGGCCTGGTACTGCTGGCGTGTGGTGGACGATCGGACGGCCCGGACGTAGGCCTCCGACCGACCGGGCCGGCGCCGTCAACATAGACGATCCGATATACTGGTGGGGTGGACGCCGCCATGACGATCCGGGCCGTCCGACGCCGACAGGGGCTGACCCAGGCCGAGCTGGCCCGGCGGGCCGGCACCTCCCAACCGGTCATCTCCGCCTATGAGCACGGGCGCCGTGATCCCACCTACGAGACGTTGCGGAGATTGGTGGAGGCAGGAGGGGAGCGACTCCGCATCGACACTGAGGTCCCCGGGCCCGACCAGCTGCCACCGGGCGACGTCGGGGAGCACGCCCGTCGACTGTGGGAGGTGCTGACCTTGGCTGACGCCATCCCCGTCCGTCGGCGCCAACCGGTGTTGAGCGCGCCCCGGCTCGTCTCGCGGCGACCGTGCTGACGCTGGCGCAGCGGGTGCTGGCCATCGATGCCGCCCTGTCCGAGACACCCCATGCCTTCGGCGGGGCGTTGGCCCTCGCCTACTACTCCGAACCGAGAGCGACGATCGACATCGACCTCAACCTGTTCGTCCCGCCCGAGCGGTTCTCGGAGGTGGCCGGGCCGCTCTCCGCCCTGGGGGCGGACGCCGGCGCTCCGTCCATCGCCGCGCTGGTCGGTCGAGACGGACAAGCCCGGGTGATGTGGGACGAGACCCCGATCGACCTCTTCTTCTCCTATGACCGCTTCCATGACGCCGCGGCCAGAGCACGCCATCGGGTGCCCTTCGGCGACGCCACCATCCCCATCCTCGCCGCCGACCACCTGATCGTGTGCAAGGCCGTCTTCAGCCGCCCGAGGGACTGGGTCGACATCGACTCGGTGCTTGCCGTCCGGACCACTGTCGATGGCGCCGAGGTCCTGCGATGGGTGGCACGAATCGCCGGTGACGAGGACCCGCGCTACAACCGGATCGCCGCCCTCCTCACCCACCGCCCGCCACCGGGCGGCAGGGCCGGGTGGGGCCGACCCTCTCCGGTCCAACACGGTGTCGCCGGGGCGCCGACCGCCATTTCCTCCGGGAATCGGGAAGGATTGTGGGACAGTCCATCGCCCGACGACCCTGGCCCATCTCCCTCCGCCTGGAAGGCAGGAACGTGACGACTCCCGAGGCACCGGAGAACGACGGCGCTCCGGTCGACCGCGGTCAGCAGCCGACGGCCCGGCGCAGGCGCGGCCCCGGACCCGCCATCATGGTCGCCCTCGGCGTCATGGTCCTTATCGCCGGGGCCTTCGCCTTCCTCGCCAGCAAGCATCGTGACCAGCGGAGCCAGCTCATCCGGGTCTCGGGGATCCCCTCGACCGTCTCCACCCCACTGGCCAACCTCATGGGGCTCGCCCCGATCCCGCACAAGCCCGCACCCGACTTCACCCTCACCGACCAGAACGGTCACACCCTCTCGCTGTCCGCCTTCAGAGGACGCGCCGTCGTGCTGGAGTTCATGGACACCCACTGCACCGACATCTGCCCGCTCGTCTCCAAGGAGTTCATCGACGCCTATCACGACCTCGGCACCACCGCCTCGCAGGTGGTGTTCGTGGCGGTGAACGTGAACGGATACCACGCCGCCGTGGCCGACGCCGCGCAGTTCTCGAGCGAGCACCAGTTGGACACCATCCCGAACTGGCACTTCTTCACCGGGCCGGTGAGCGACCTCCACCCGGTATGGGACGCCTACGGAGTCGTGGTCCAGGCGCCCAGCCCCAGCGCCGACATCATCCACTCCTCGTTCGCCTTCTTCATCGGTCCCGATGGGAGGGAGCGCTATCTGGGCAATCCGACCGATGACCACACCAGCAACGGCACCGCCTACCTCCCGGCCGGGACGCTGACCTCGTGGGGCCAGGGGATCGCGCTGGTCTCCCGGTCGATGGTCGGCCGGCCGCAGTGACCACGCCAACCGACCACCGGGCCACGCTGAGGTGGGCATTTGCCCTCGGAAGGTCGCCGGACCGGGCCCTGGCGGTCCGGGCGTCCGGGCGGGCCCGACTGCCAATTCCGCCCGGCTATTCCCTTCCCGGGGGTTGAGCGCGATGATGTGGCCAGGGAGGCACCGGAGGCCGTCCCGAGGGATCGTGTCTCAGAGGGAGCTCTGAAGAAGGGGAGCCCATGCTCGTTTCGAACCTGCTCGAGGGAAAAGGGACGATGGTCGCCACCACCACCGGGGAGGCGACGGTCGGCGAGGTCGTGTCCGATCTGGCCCGGCACCGTATCGGAGCGCTGGTGGTCTCCTCGGACGGTCGCCGGATCGACGGGATCGTGTCGGAGCGGGACATCGTCCAACACCTGAGCGAACTCCGCCCGGACTTCCTCGAGGAGCCGGTCGGATCGATCATGTCGACCGCGGTCCGGGTCTGCTCCCCGGCCGACGATGTGGAGTCGATCATGAACCTGATGACCGAGCACCGGATCCGACATGTCCCGGTGGTGGAGGACGGCCGTCTCTGCGGGATCATCAGCATCGGTGACGTGGTCAAGAGCCGGATCCAGGAGCTCGAGAAGGACCGCAACGAGCTGATGGAGTACATCACCGCCCGTTGAGTCGGCCCATCGGGGCCGGACGTGCCACCGGCGGTGGTGGCGGCCGGTGCCGCGGGTCGGATGCCGCAGGGCGACACCGCTAGTCTCGGAAGGTGTTGATCTCGGTGTGCCCCAGCGTCTTCCCGGGCGGCGACCGCCATCCCCCGGCGGGCGCCGGGTCGGCATGACCGGCGACGGTGCCGCCGGGCCGGACGCTCCCGGGGTCGGGGTCGGGGTGGTGATCGTCGACCACGGTTCCCGACGCGACGAGGCCAACCGGCGCCACGAGGCGTTCGTGGCGGAGTGGCGCGGGCGGGGCGGGTACCGCGCCGTGGAGCCCGCCCACATGGAGCTGGTCGAGCCCTCGATCAGCACTGCCTTCGGTGCGTGTGTGGCGGCCGGCTGCAACACCGTGGTCATCGCCCCCTATTTCCTGTGGCCCGGCAGCCACTGGGACGAGGACCTGCCGGCTCTGGCCGCCGAGGCGGCGTCCCACCATCGGGGTGTCCGGTTCCTGGTGGCCGCCCCGCTGGGTCCCCACCCCCTGTTGGCCGAGATCGTCGGGCAACGCGTCGACCGTTGCCTGGCCCGTGCGTCCGGCGCCGCCGACGAATGCGAGCTCTGCGCCGGAACCGGGCGGTGCCGCTGGCGGTGACCCACCCGATCCGGGACCGGACGGGCCGCCGGCGCGAGCCGACGCCGACCCGATCCCGCGGTCGTCCCCGCCCCGCTCAGCTGCAGCGGTCTCCCAGCCACGGCTGTTGGCCGTCGAGGGCGTAGAGGGCCACGGCCACCGTGTCCTGGTCGGGCTTGGAGGCCGTGTTGGGCGGCACTCCGACCAGGTCGGGGCGACCTGCCGCCTGCGCAGCGGTGTTCCAGGTCGGTTGACTGAATTGGAACGCGCCCATGTACAGGCCGTCGGGGGAGACTGCTTGATAGTTTCCCCCCGATTCGGCCTGGACCACGCACTGGAGGAACGGGTTGAGGGCGGGGTCCGCGGAGTTGGGGGGCGCACCGGTCCCGGCTGGCGCGCCCGGCACCGGCGTGCCGGCCTCGCCGGCCCGCGGGGCACCGCTGCGACCCCCGGCCCGCTGGGCGGCGGCCACCGCTGCGGCGGCGGCCGCGGCCTGGGCCCCGGCCTGGTCGGCGACCGCGGTGGCCAGCTGCCCGGTCACCTGGGACTGCAACGACTCCAGGTGGGCCTGGCTGCCGTCGGCCTGCCCGAGATCCGTCGCCCGGCGCGCCTGGTCCGATTGGTCCTGGGCCTGCTGCTGGCGGAGCGCGGCCTGGTGGGCCTGGAGCGCGCCCTGGGCGACGCGCAACTGGTCGAGGGCGGTGGTGATGTTCCCGACCGCGATCGTGGAGTACTCGCTGGCCGCCTGCGCCGTCTCCCCACCGCCGGCGAACAGGCCCGCGTCCGAGCTCGACGACCCGCCTCCGTAGTCCATGTAAGACCTGATCGCCTGTTCCTTGACCAGATCGGCCTTGGCGGTGATCAGCTGTTGGTCCTGTCCGATCTGCTGCCCGATCTGCCCGATGGCCTGGCTGTCGGAGGCCACCTTGGCGGAAGCCACGGCGTACTGCTGTTGATAGGCGCCGACCTGCAGCTGCTCCTCCACCAGTTGCTGCGCAACCGTCCTCGCCTGGGCCTGCAGATCGGTGATCTGGTCTGCACCCGCGGGTCGAAGAGGAGTGGCCACCGCGAGGGTGGTCATCATGACGAGGGTCGAGAGGAGGAGGGCCGGGATGGTGCGCCGGCACGTCCCTCCTGCGTTTGGTCCCGCCAGCGGAGTGAACCGGGCGCAAAACACAACGGTTGTCCAACCTAGCCGCCTCCGGTGAGGGAGGACAAGGCGACGGCACTCCACCCGAAGCCCGGGGAGGGCCGTGCGTTACCCGCAGATTCGGTTCCTGACCTGGGTGTCCGTCCATCCTCCGCCCGCCCGCCGGGCGTGCGATTCGGGCGGTCCCGGATCCGGGTGTAAGGCCCGCTGCGGCCCCGGGCCGCGTCTGGTGGTCAGTCCCGCTGGGCCCGGGCCTGCCTGCGGATCGACCGCTCCTGGGCAGCCATCAGTGCGTCCGCGTCCGGCGGAGGGGTGGACAGCCTGGCTCCACTGGGGGGCAGGGAGCCGCCCGGCAACTCCGTGCACACGGTGTGGAACAAGGCGGCGTCCGAGGGGGCCAGTGAGCTGGCCGGAAGCGCCGCCGGGCTGGAGAACGGGTTGTTGGGCGCCTTCAGGCTGGGCGGGTCGGCGAACGGCGGCCGCTCGGCCTCCAGGTCGAAGAAGTCCAGCATGTTGTGGGCGTTGGCATCGCGGAACGTCAGCGCCGGCAGGTTCCATTTGGTCTCGACCAGCTTCAGGATCGAGGTGTGGTCGAAGACCCGGTGGGACACGTAGTCCTCCTTGGACCAAGCGGACACCACACAGCAGGGAACCCGGAACCCGGTGAAGTCGTAGGCCCCGGGGAAGTCGCCGGCGGCGAGGTTCGGCGGCACGTCGTCGGGTCTGACCGCGGGCCGGGGCGGGACGTGGTCGTACCATCCGCCGTGCTCGTCATAGACCCAGAGCAGCGCTGTCTTCTCCCACGCCGGCCCGTTCATCACCGCTTCGACGAAGAGTGCGGCGTACGCCTCACCCACCGAGATGTCACCACTCTCTTCGGAGAAGTTGACGTAGGGGTCCACCAGACTGAAGGCCGGCAGGTTGCCCGATGCCGCGTCGGCGAAGAACTGCGGGAGGTGGACGGCCTTGCCCGGATTGTTGAAGAAGACCGGTTCGAACAGGGCGCACGTGGGAATGTCCGGGTAGTAGTCCTTCCAGGAGATGCCGTGCTGGTTGAGGCGGTCGAAGATGGTCCCGTTGGGAGCGTCGACCGGGGAGATCCCCGACGCGTCGGTGCTGATGTCACCGAGTGCGGTCCCGGCGATGAGGAACCGGCGGTTGGGATAGGTCTGGGCCATCACCGACGAGAAGTAACGATCGCCGATCGGGAACCGCTCGGCCATCGAGTGGTAGAAGGGGAGGTCCTCCTCCTTCCAGTAGCCCATGGCCGCCCCGCCGCACCCCTTGACGAAGCCCATGTTGGTGCCGTTGTCCCAACAGATGTGGGATGCGTTCCACGACTGGCTGATACCCGAGTCGCTCTCACCGCAGGTATTGGGATTGTGGAACGACCGGACGAAGCCGCCGGCGGGGTCCGGGTTGTAGTTGACCGGCCTGTCGTCCCGCCCGGGGGTGAGCCCATCGCCCCGCCCGAGGGTGCCCAGGTGGTCGTCGAACGAGTGGTTCTCCATCATCAGCACCACGATGTGCTCGATCTGGGGAAGTGTGTCGGTCCCCTCGGGGAGCGACGGATACGGCAGCGACCCGGGCCGGAGTAGGGAGCCGCCCGGCCCGAGGCCGGACACGGTGGCGGCATAGGCATCGCTTCCCACCGCGGCGCGCACGCCCGCGGCCGCCAGTCCCGTCGCTACCGAGCCGGCCAGCAGCGTCCGGCGGGAGATCCTGCGTGGGACGGCGGGCCGCCGGTCCCCTGGCATGTCTACGGTCACCGCCCCCAACGCTATCCCGGCTGGCCGACCGGCACGCCCGACCGCCGCCGTTCGGCTGCCGCCGGCATCCGCGGCCGCCGATGAACCCGGAGGCGGCGCTGGTACTGTCGGTCCATGCAGCCCGGCGTCACTCGTCCATGATCGAGGCGGCCGGTCTCTCGAAGAACTACGGCCGGACCCGCGCCGTCGACGGTCTCAACTTCGAGGTCCGATCCGGAGTGGTGACCGGATTCCTCGGCCCCAACGGCTCGGGGAAGTCGACCACCATGCGGATGGTACTGGGGCTCGACCGGCCCACCGCGGGCACGGTCACCGTCGACGGCCGCCACTACCACGATCTGAAGTGGCCGTTGCGCGAGGTCGGGGCGCTCCTCGAGGCCAACGCCATCCATCCGGGCCGGTCCGCCCGCAACCACCTGCTGGGCCTGGCCCACAGCAACGCCATCCCCCCCGTCCGTGTGGACGAGGTCCTCGGGCTGGTCGGCCTGGACGCGGTGTCCGGGCGCAAGGCGGGGAAGTTCTCCCTCGGCATGAGCCAGCGCCTCGGGATCGCATCGGCCCTGCTGGGTGACCCGGGCGTCCTGCTCTTCGACGAGCCGGTCAACGGCCTGGACCCGGAAGGGATCCTGTGGGTGCGGACCCTGCTCCAGTCCCTGGCCGCCGAGGGCCGGACAGTCTTCGTCTCGAGCCACCTGATGAGTGAGATGGCCCTGACGGCCACCGACCTGGTGGTGATCGGCCGGGGCCGGCTCATCGCCGATACCACGGTGGACGATTTCATCAACTCCAACACCGAGGCGACGGTGCTCGTCCGGTCGCCCGAGGTCGACCGGCTGGCCGGGGTGCTCACCTCGATCGGTGCATCCGTGGCCCACGGCGGCAACGGATCGCTGCTGGTGACCAAGGCGTTCCCCGCCGTGATCGGCGACGCCGCCCACACCGCGGGTATCGCGCTGCACGAGCTGACGCCGCAGCAGGCCAGCCTCGAGCAGGTGTTCATGGACCTCACCTCGGACGCGGTCGACTTCCACGGTGGCAGACCCCGGACCGCCGACGAGGTTCCCTCATGACCACCGCCACCCTGTCCCTTCCACCGACCGGGGCCGGCCGCGCCGGCATCCGGCACGCCATCCGCTCCGAATGGACCAAGCTGCGCTCGGTCAGGTCGACCTGGATCGCCCTGGCGGTCGTCGTGGTCGCCGGCATCGGCCTCTCGGCCCTGGTCTCGAACATCGAGGCCGGGCGCTGGGCCGGCCTGGGCCCGGCCGACCGGGCTCAGTTCGACCCGGTCCGCTTCTCCCAGACCGGTGTGTTCATCTCCCAATTCGTCGTCGGCGTCATCGGAGCGCTGATCGTGACCTCGGAGTACTCGACCGGATCGATCCGGACCACGCTGGCCAGCATGCCGCGCCGGACGACGGTGCTGGCCGCCAAGGGGATGGTGATCGCCGCGGTGATCTTCGTGGTCACCGAGCTCACCGCCTTCATCTCGTTCTTCGTGAGCCAGGCGGTGCTGACCGCCCATGGCGGAAAGGCCCTGCCCGCCGGCAGCTCGATCGTCACCCAGGTGCGCAGCTCGGTGATCCCGGTGGTGACCGTCACCGACAGCGGGGCATTCCGGGCCGTCTTCCTGTGCGGCGTCTACCTGACCCTGCTCACCCTCATCGCCGTCGGGATCGGGTTCGCCCTCCGCCATACGGCGGGTGCGATCTCGCTCTATGTCGGGCTGCTCCTGGTCATCCCGCTGGTCATCCAGATCCTCCCCTCGAGCATCAGCGGGTCGATCGAGAAATTCCTGCCCTCCAACCTGGGCCTGGCCATGGTCGTGGTCACCACCCGGAAGACCGACTTCGCCGGCGTGCTACTGACGCCGTGGGCGGCGACCGTCCTGCTGGCGCTCTACGCCGTCGGCGTGGTGGTGCTCGGCGCCTGGGCCCTTCTCCGTCGGGACGCCTGAGCCGCCCCGGTCGCACCCTCCCCGGTCACTCGAGGAGCTCCTCGGCCAGCAGATCCATCAGCAGGGAATCGTGCCACGAGCCGTCGGGCCCGCGTTCGCTGCGGCGCCGGATGCCGACCGGTCGGAAGCCGACCTTCGAGTAGCACCGGATGGCGGCCCGGTTGTCGGCGGCCGGGTCGATCTCCACCCGGTGATGGCCGTGGCTCCCGATGAGATGGCGGGCCAGGGTCCGGACCGCGTCCTCCCCGACCCCCTGTCCATGTACGGCCGGGTCGACGTAGATGTCGATTCCGGCGTGCCGGTAGTCGGGCTCGTCCTCGGCGGACCACTGGATCCACCCGACCACCCGGCCGGACAGCTCGATGACGTAGGGCGTGGCGTCGGGCTCCTCCAGATCCTGTTCGATGGCGGCGGCCAGGTCGGTACCACCGCGCCAGCGGGCGTAGACCTCCGGCGTCCGGCGGATCGGCAACAGGGCGGCGACATCGGTCCGCGCCGCTGGGCGGAGTCGGACCCGGGCCCCCTCCAGTATCGAAAGGCCTGCGTTCGGCACGGCTGAGAGCGTAGGTCGGGGCCGGGACGAGGGGTGCCCTCAGTCGCGGCCCGGTCCGACACGGACTCGGACGGCAGCACCCGGTGGAGCGGGCACCGAGCCGGGGTGGATGATGGAGGCGAGGGCTTCGACGCCGTCGACCAGGCGGGGTCCCGGCCTCACGAAGGCGGCGTCGGCATCCACCGCCCATACCGGGACGCCGCCGGGCAGGGACCCGGAGCCGACCAGCTCCTCGGCCAACGCCCGGGCGCCCCCGAGCCGGTACCCGCAGGGCGCCACCACGACGAGGTCGGGGGCGGCGGCCTCCACGTCGTCGAAGGTCACCTGTACCGACCGCTCCCCGGAGCGGCCGAGGACCGACTCGCCACCGGCGGCCACCACCATGTCCGGGACCCAGTGACCCGAGGAGAACGGCGGATCGGTCCACTCAAGGACGGCGACCGCCGGCCGGGGGCGTCCCGCCACCGCCGATGCCACCCGGTCGAGCCGGGCGGCCAGCTCGGCGGTGAGCCGAACCGCGGCGGTTCCGTGGCCGGTGGCCCGGCCGACGTCCTCCACCGAGGCGAAGACCTCGCCCAGGGTCATCGGGTCCAGAGTCAGGACCCCCGCGTCGCAACCCAGATGTTCGAGCGCGGCACCGACCTCATCGATGTCGACGGCGCACACCGCGCACAGGTCCTGGGTCACGACCAGGTCGGGGTCCAGCCCCTGCAGGGCTCCCCGGTCGAGGGTGTAGAGGTCCTCGCCCGCGGCGATCCGGGCCCGGACGACCGCATCGATCTCGGAGGGGGTGAGGCCCTCGGGAAGGGCCGTGGTGGATACGACCCGACGGCGCCTCGCCTCTTCCGGATGGTCGCACTCGTGGGTCACGCCGACCACCTCGTCCCCCGCGCCCACCGCAAACAGGATCTCGGTGGCCGAAGGGAGGAGGGAGACGATGCGCACATGCCACGCTACCAATCCATGCAGGGGCCGAGACCGGTCGGCGGGTGCTCAGAGGGGCGAGGCTCCGAACCCGGCGGAGACCGTCCGCGCCGCCCGGGATATTCGGGCCGGACACCGTCACAGCCTGGTCGCCGTCGCAGACGAACGGTCACCCCACGGTCACCCCCCACCCGGCCGCGGGCATCTCGCCAGCTGCCAGTGGATGACGGATCGACCGGTCAGAATGTCCAATCCGGATGTCCAAGGAGTTCGGCGTGGCCCGGCGACGGCCCGGGCGACTCCCGAGGGGGCGGCCCGGAGCCCCGCTGAAGCGCTAGACCAGACGCCGGTCGGTGGCCCACCGGGTGAGCTCGTGCCGTGTCGACAGCTGCAGCTTTCGCAGGACCGACGAGACATGTGACTCCACGGTCTTGGCCGAGATGGCCAGGTCTCGGGCCACCTCCTTGTAGGTGTACCCGCGGGCGATCAGGCGCAGTACCTCGCGCTCGCGGGGTGAGAGCTGATCAAGTTCCGGATCGACGCCGGCGGCCATCTCGGCTCCGGCACCGCCGGCGAAGGCATCGAGGACGAAGCCGGCCAGGCGGGGCGAGAACACCGCATCGCCGGCTCCCACCCGGTAGACCGCCTGCAGCAGCTCCCCTCCCGAGATGGTCTTCGTGACGTAGCCCCGAGCCCCGGACCGGATGACCGCGATGACGTCCTCGGGAGCATCGGACACCGACAGGGCCAGGAACTGCACCTCGGGATGGTGCGGCATCACCCCCTGCAGCACGGCGCGCCCTCCCCCTCCGGGGAGGTGGACGTCGAGCAGGACGACGTCGGGGGCCCGCTCGTTGATGAGCTCGATGGCGGAATCGGCCTCATCGGCTTCCCCGACGACCTCGACCGCGTCTCCCAGCTCGGTCCGCACCCCGGACCGGAACACGGCATGGTCGTCGACCAGGAAGATGCGGGGCCGGCCCGGATCGCTCATCTGACCAGCTCCCGTCGGGGCATCGACAGCTCGACCTCGGCACCTTCGCCCGGAGACGAGCGGATGACCGCCGATCCCCCGAACCGGGCCATGCGGGCACGGATCGACCGGGCGATGCCCTGGCGGTCCCCGGGCACGGCCCCGGGTTCGAAGCCCTGGCCGCGATCGCGGACGAAGAGCATGACCGCGTCCCGCTCGACCTCGGCGTAGATGGACACCTGAGCCGCCCCGGACCACTTGGCCGCGTTGACCGCGGCCTCCCGGGACGCATCCAGGAGGGCGCGGAGCCGTTCGGTCAGATCGCAGTCACCGACCACCACGACCTGGACGGTGATGCCGTGGTCCGCCTCGATCTGGCGCTGGAGCAGGCCGATGCCGTCGGCCAGCGTCACCGCCTCGTCGCCGATGGTGCCCGGGGGACGGCCTTCGAACAGCCAGGAGCGGAGCTCGCGCTCCTGGGCGCGGGCCAGGCGCACCACGTTCCGGGGATCGTCGGCCGAGCGTTGGATCAGGGCCAGGGTCTGGAGGACGGAGTCGTGCACGTGGGCCGCCATCTGGGCCCGCTCCTCGGCCATGGCCCGGGCCTGGCGCTCCGACATCAGGTCGCGCACCAGGCTCAGCCACCACGGGCCGAAGACGACCACGATGGCGGCGATGACCAGCAGGGCGCCGCCCACCGGTCGAAGCGCCGCGCTGCTGGTGTGGCCCAGGATCAGGACCAGGAGCCCCCCGACGCCGAGTACCACGCCGATCAGCGCCCGCAGGGCCAGCGACCAACGGCTGTGGCGGTCGGCCCCGGTGCGGAGCATGGGCAGGAGGTCGTCGTTGATCCACACCCGCTCCGCGGCGCCGGCATTGCGGTGGATGAGGATGGCCAGGCCGGCAGCGAGGAGGACCGGCCAGCTGAACGAGCCCAGATAGCCGATGTGGAGCGCGGCCGCCACCAATTGCACCACCACGAGCACGGGGATGAGGGCGACGACCAGCCGGATGCCCCGCCAATCGGTGACCGCCCGGGAGAAGATCGTCGTGGTCTCGTCCCCGAGGGGCAGGAGGAGCCAGGCCAGGGCGTAGACCAGCACGCCGATGCCGCTCCCGAGCGACAGGAGGACGAACCCGATCCGCACCAGCGTGACGTCGACGCCGGTGGCCCGGGACAGGCCCCCGCACACACCGGCCAGGACCCGGACGTCCGGGCTCCTGTGGACCGGGCCCCGGAGCCGGTGGGACCGGCGCCCGCCCCGGCGATGGTGCTTCCACTGGCCGTGGAAGTTCCTCCACTCGGCCGGCCCCCTTGACGGGTGCCGCCAATCCGAGCCCCCGGGGTACCGGGTGCTCTGATCCGCAGCCTCTCGGAGGGGCTCCTCGGGCACATCGGCGCCAGGATCGGGGAATTCGGCGATAACCGATGATCGCGCACCCCGCTACCGGCGGCCATCGGGGATGACCCTGAGCCGTGGCCGTCCGGGTTCGGGGTCCGACCAGGGTCATACCGGATTTCATTCGACCCCCCGACGGTTCAGGCTGGGAACATGGAACTCCCCGCCCCGCACAGCACCGGATCAGGGCCCACCGGCGACAACCCCGGCGGACCCCGCCCCGACACCATCGCGCCGGCATCCCGAGAGCCCCGCCTCCACCGCTGCCGGGAGCAACGGATGTTGGCCGGGGTCGCCTCCGGCCTGGCCGACTACCTCGACGTCGACCCCCTGATGGTGCGCATCGGGTTCGTCGCCCTCGCCCTCCTGGGTGGGCTGGCCGTGCCCCTGTACCTGGCCGGCTGGATGCTGATCCCCGAGGAGGGCGCCGACGTGTCGGTGGCCGAGGAGCTGCTGGCCAGGGAATGGGCCCGTTGAGCATCGTCGCACCCGCCACGCCCGACCGACCCGAGAGGACACCGACCATGCACTACCGATGGGATCCCCCCTACCCGAGCCACCGGCACTGGACGGGCCCGGCGGCCGACTCCGGACTGCGGGCGTCCGATGCGGAGCGCAACGAGGTGGCCGAGCGGCTCTCCCGCCACTTTGCCGACGGCCGGCTCGACCAGCCCGAGTTCAAGGTGCGTCTCGACAAGGCCATGGGGGCGACGACCCGGGGTGACCTCCAGGGACTGTTCGACGACCTGCCCCGCCTGTCCGACGAGCCGCCACCGCCCCGGTCCCGGCGCCGGCGGCTGATCCCCCTCCTGGTGTTCGTGGCGCTGGTGGCCATGGTCGGCGACGCCACCTTCTCCATGGTCCACGTGCCGTGGCTGCTCCTGGCCCTGGTCGGGGTCTTCCTGTGGTACCGCTCCGACCGTCGCGCCCAGCGCTCCGTCCCCGGGGTCGGCCCGTAGCGCCGCCCCGCTCCCACCGCTCTCCGGCTGGTGAGGGCTCGTGACGGCGCGGGCCCGACCGCTCAGCGCATCGCAGGCACCCCGTGCTCCCAGCGGGTGTCGTCGGTGGTCCCGAAGTCGGGCCCGGGGCTGTCGGTCGCCCCGGTCTGCTCGCCGGGCACGTCGTGCCTCGATGCCCG
The DNA here is from genome assembly GCA_035531955.1 of Acidimicrobiales bacterium. Lineage (GTDB taxonomy): Bacteria > Actinomycetota > Acidimicrobiia > Acidimicrobiales > RAAP-2 > Bog-756. The sequence continues at coordinate 14,195 of DATKRZ010000042.1, forward strand.
GATCAGCCCGGCGGAGGCGCCGGCGGCGAGCAGCAGGAGCAGGGCGCTCACGGTGAACGCGGTCGTGTAGCCGTGGACGACGGCGGTCCGGGCCTCGGCGCGGGTTTGGGCGTGACCGGCCAGGAAGGTCGCCGCCGCCGAGGCGGCGATGGTGTTGAGCAGGGCGGTGCCGAGCGAGCTCCCGACCTGCTGGGTGGTGTTGACCAGGGCGCTGGCCACCCCGGCGTCCTTCGGATCGACGCCGATCAGGGCGGTGCTGCTCATCGGGACGAAGGCCGTGCCCATGCCCAGGCTGACGACGACCTCGGGCAGGAGGACGTGGGCGACGTAGGTGCTGTCGACCCCCAGGCGGGTGAACCACAGGAGCCCGGCCGAGCCGAGGACCAGTCCGACGACCATCAGGGGACGGGGCCCGAACCTCGGGAGGAGGCGGCTGGACAGGGCAGCGCCGGCGATGATCCCGCCGGAGAACGGGAGGAAGGCGAACCCGGTCCGGAGCGCCGAGTAGCCGAGGGTGCCCTGGAAGAAATAGGTGAGGAACAAGAAGGTGCCCAGCATGGCGCTTCCCACCAGCAGCGCGGCCAAGTAGGCACCGCCGCGGTTGCGGTCCAGCACGACCCGCAGGGGCAACAGCGGGTGGGGGGAGCGCATCTCGACCACCACGAAGGCGGCGAGCATGGCCAGGGCCCCGGTCAACAGGGCCACCGTCAGGGGCGAGGACCATCCGTCGGTGCCCGCGGTGGTGAACCCGTAGACGAGGAGGAACAGGCCCGCGGTCACGGTCACGGCACCGGGGAGGTCGTAGCCCGACCGCGAGTCGGACCGGCTCTCGTTGATGAACCGGTTGGCCGCCACGGCCGCGATCAGGGCGATGGGCACGTTGATGAGCAGCGTCCACCGCCACGATGCGAGCTGGGTGAGCGTCCCTCCGAGGACCAGGCCGATGGCGGCGCCCCCTCCGGCGATGCCCCCGTAGACGCCGAAGGCCCGGGCTCTCTCGCGCGGCTCGGTGAACGTGACGGTCAGCAGCGAGAGGGCGGCGGGGGCCATGACGGCGGCGAAGGCACCCTGCAGGGCACGGGCACCGAAGAGCATGGCCGAGTTCTGGGCCAGTCCGCCGAGGGCGGAGGCGGCCGCGAACCCCAGCAGACCGACGAAGAACATCCGCCGGCGGCCCAGGTAGTCGGCTATCCGCCCGCCGAGCAGGAGGAGGCTGCCGAAGGCCAGCGTGTAGGCACTCATCACCCACTGCCGGTTGGCCACGGAGATATGGAGGGCCCGCTGCGCGGAGGGCAGGGCCACGATGACGACCGAAGCGTCGAGCACGATCATCAGCTGGGCCACGGCGATCACGGCCAGGGCCCAGAAGCGCCGTGGGTCCGGACCCTCCCCCTCCGTCAGCTGCCGCTCTGGTCGGGCGATCTCCATGGTTGTCATCAGATGGCTCCTTGTGCCGGCCGGCGGAGTGCGGCCCCCGCTCCGCTGCTGGGGGGGCCGGCCCTGGCCTGGTGGGAAAGAACTCGCTATAGTCGGAACAGGAGTTCCGGTTACAGAGGCACTATACGGAACGATAGTTCCGGTTGTCAACCCGGTCTGGCAATCCCGTCGTGGCCGGGCCGTGACGATGGGCCGTGACGATTGGCCGTGAGGATGAGTAGGGGGACGATGTGACCAGAGGTGCCGGTGTGGCCGAGGCCGTGGACGGCGACCGGGACGCATCGGCGGGGGAAGTGGGTGGCGGGCGACCGATGCGCGCCGACGCCCTGCGGAACCGCCGGCGAATTCTGGAGGCGGCCGAGGAGGTGTTCGCCGCCCAGGGTGTGTCGGCGCCGGTCGACCTGGTGGCCGAGCGGGCCGGGGTCGGAGTGGGGACCCTCTATCGCCACTTCCCGACCAAAGAGGCGCTCTTCGAGGCCATCGTCCTGACCCGGCTCGAGGACCTCGTCGCCGAAGCCACCGAATGCGGAGACGCGGACGATGCCGGCGAGGCCTTCTTCTCGTTCCTCCGGAAGTTCGCGGGCAAGGTCTCGAACAAGCACGACCTCGTCGATGCCCTCGGTGCCCAGGGCATCGACATCAAGTCGCGCTGCTCGGCGCGTTTCGATGAGCTCCAGTCCGGTGTCGAACGAATGCTGCGGCGGGCCGAAGAGGCCGGGGCGGTGCGCGACGGCGTGACCACCCCGGAGGTGCTCGGCCTGCTGGTCGGCGTGTGCAAGGCGGCGGAGCAGTCGAAGCTGGACGAGCGTTCCAGCGAGCGGATGGTCGACATCGTCTGTGACGGGCTCCGGCCCGGCCCGACCGTGTGATCCGCTCAGGCCGGTCCACCGTGTGATCCGCTCAGGTCGGTGGTGTGGGCCGCCCGTTCAGGGCACGACGTCCACTACGACCCGATAGCCCGGGCGGTGACATCCCGTCCCGGCACAGCCGATCGAGACGGACGCCGTGCCGGATCCTGCTACGGGGACGAATACGGTCGTCGTCGTGCGATCGGCGCCCGAGGCGGTGGACCGGTGCTTCAGGGCGGTACCCGAGGCGATCCTCGGGATGCCCCAGTGCTCGGTCGCCGACGACCTGAGGCTGAACCGGAGGACCCCCTCCACGGGCAGGCTCACCGAGCTGGTCGCCGCGCCGCCGGCCGAGCGGTCCTCCGGCGCGCCCGGTGGGGTCGGCGCTGCCGCATCCGGGGCCCCTTGGCCGTCGAGCCCGGTCTCGAGGGCGGGCCCGTCGAGGCAGACCGAGTCGGACGGGCATCCGTTGCCGGTGGCCGTCCGGGGAGAGAGATTGGGCGCCGAAGCCGGGGCGCGTGCGGCCGGCGAGGACGCCCGGGGGCCGGTGTGGACCGCCGGCTTGACGATCAGCAGTGAGACGCCGAGAGCGAGGATCACCACCGCACCGACCCGCCCACCGAGCAGGCGACGATGGCGCTGCGCCTGGCTTGCGGCCCGCCGGCCGACCTCGGTCCGGAAATGGTCCATGGACGCCGACGGCGGGGGAACCTCGAGGTCACGCATCGGCGATCTCCCCCAGCTCCCCGTCGGCCAGCTCCCGTCGCAGGGCGGCGAGTCCCCGCGAGGCGTGCTGTTTGACCGATCCGGTCGAACAGCCCAGCGCAGAGGCGATCTCCTGTTCGCTCAGGTCCAAGAAGTAGCGCATGGCAACCACTTGCCGCTGGCGTTTCGGCAGTTTGACCAGGGCTTGTCGGAGAGCGAACCCGTCCTCGCCCCGGGAGCCGGGCTCACCGAAGCGGGCGGCGTCGTCGTGCCGCCGCCGCCGCTGGGCCCGCCTCCACTGGTCGATGGCCCGGTGGACGGCCACGGTGACCACCCATCCGTCGGGCCGGGGGTCCAGGCGGTCCCACTGTCGGAGCGCACACGCCATGGTGTCCATAGCCACGTCCTCGGCATCCTCACGGCTCCTCAAGATCTGGAAACTGGCCCGGTAGGCGCGCAGGAACAGACGCTCGAAGGCATCGTCGAACCCCTGGGCGCTCTCCTCCTCGGTTCGGGGTGCCTCGTTGTCCTCGCCCGCTTCGGGTGCCTCTTCGGCTGCCTCAGAGATCACGCTTCATCACCACGTATACGAATGGCAGGCCTGCCAGGTTGACACGTCCGGTCGGGTCCGGTCGGGTTGGGGCGCTCGGCGACCCCCCGGTGCGGGTGCACCGGCGGCGGGATCGGGGATGGCAGGATGGCCTCGCAACTGGGCCCGGCCCGGTACGAGAGGATGCACCCTGAGCAGGATCGCCGCCGTCTCATTCTGGGCCGCCACGGTCGGCGCCCTGGTCGCTGTCGCCGCCGCCGCCATGGCGGCCGCCTCGCCTCCTGCCACGGTCACCCAGGGCCCTGTCCCGGTGGTCACGCCGTCACCCCCTTCGGTCAGGTCGCCCCTGATCGGCGCGTACTACTCGGAGTGGTTCCCGGCCAACGCGGCCCAGGGGACCCTGCGCCAGCATCTCGTCCCCCGCCAGGGGGCCGACCCGGCGAAGGTGGACTCCGCCGATCCCCGGGTGGCCGAAGAGGCCATCGGGCAGGCGGCGGCGAGCGGCATCGGGTTCTTCGCCCTGGACTGGTGGCCGTCGAGGCCGAAGCAGAACGAAGCGGTCGACGCCTTCGTGCGGGCCCGCAATCTGAGCGACATCAAGTTCTGCTTCCTCTACGAGACATGGGACCTCGGGTTCGACGCCGGCCACGAGTCCACCCCGGTGACCGCCCCGCTCGAGGCACGGTTCGACCACGATCTGCTGGCCCTGGCCGAGAAGTACTTCGCCAATCCCAGCTACCTGAGAATCGGCGGGCGTCCCGTGGTGGTCCTGTACCTGACCCGGACCCTCACCGGCGACGTCACCGGCATGATGACCGGGGCCCGCCGTCTCCTGAAGGCCCACGGGTACGACCCCTTCATCATCGGCGACGAAGTGCTGTGGCGGGTGACGGCGGTGGACACCCCCGGAGGGACCCCGGCGCTCACCACGGCCCCACAGGTCTCGCGCATCGACCTCTTCGACGCGGTCACCGCCTACTCGCTCTATTCCGGCGGACCGGCGGACCCCTTGAGCCCGCAGGCGGACTTCGAGAACTATCCGGGCGCCACCACGATCGTGCCCGACGAGGTCGGCCTGTACCGGCGGTACCGGGCGGCCACCATGGGGCGGGTCCCGGTCGTTCCCGACGTGACGCCGGGCCTGAACACCCGAGGCGTCCGGCTGTCGGTCGACGAGCACGCGCAGCCGCGCCAGTGGTTGGCGGGAGCGCCGCCCGGCAGCACCCTCTCCCAGTATCTCGAACAGATCGCCACGCCGGTGCTCGATCCTTCGTTGCCCATGGTGTTCGTCACCAGCTGGAACGAGTGGAACGAGGACACGGCCATCCAGCCCGTCGGAGGAATGGCGACGTCGAAGGACGACTCTCCGACCGGCAGCGACTACACCCAGGGCTACACCTACGGGGGTGAGGGGCGCGTGGACCTCGACGTCATCCGGAACTACGCCGACGTCGCCTGGGGCCGGATCACCGGTCCGGGCGGCAGGCCCGTGCCCCATCGGGAGGTCGTCGAGACCGCCCACGGAAGGCCGGTCGACGCCAGCCGCACCGACGCCGCGGGCTGGTACGTCATGCCGCGAACCGGCCGGTGCCCGGCCACCCTGGCCATGGAGACGACCGGGGATGCCCACCGGTTCACCTGTTCGGGCACCGAGGCTCGGCGGGTGGACCTGCACATCTGAGCCCGATCCGTCCCGGCGGTCGAGGAGCTGGCCCTCACCGCCAGGGGGCGGGGCCATCGGCGATCTGGGTATCATCGGGGCCACGTGGCCTCCGGGCCATTTCGGGGGACACCTGCCCGACCACCGGGTCACCTGGCCCGACGGCCGGGCCGCCCGCCCGTCAATCCGGCAATGAAACAAGAGCCCTGGGGGGATTCCGTGCTCATCCGACGATCGACGACGCTGCTCATCGGACTCTCGGTCGCCGTCGTCCTGGTGACCGTCGGCCAGGAGGGCGCGAGTTCGGCCGGCGGCGCGGTCCCGTCGGCCTCCGCGTCGGCCGGGTTCACCGGGCACGGCTCGATCAACCAGGCCTATGTGCTCGGTGCGCCCCCGGGGACACGCCTCGAGCTGATCGATGCCGCCGGGGCGCGGGTGGGTGGTGGAACGGCCGATCGCCTGGGCAGCCTCATCGTCCGCGACGTGCCCGCCGGGCCCGGCTACCGGTTCCGGTCCACCACGGGACCGCATCCGACCGCCACCACCGGTTTCCGCGTCCTTGCGACCTCCGACACCCCGCCCGGGTCCTTCTACTCCGGCCAGCAGATGGCGGCCGGCCTCAACTACATCACCATGCGGGACGGGGTGAAGCTGGCGGCCACCGTTCGGCTCCCACCGGGCAAGACGCTGGCGGACGGGCCGTTCCCCACGGTGATCGAGGAGTCGGGGTACGCCATCGCCGCTCCCCACAGCCTCATCGATGCCGTGCTCCACCTCAATGGCGAGTCGACCTCGGACCCGCTGGTCCCCGACACGGCCACCGCGGTCGGTTCCCTTGTCGCCCCCCTGCTGGGCTATGCCACGGTCAGCCTGCAGATGCGGGGGACCGGGTGCTCGGGCGGGGCGTTCGACCTCTTCGGCCTGCCCACCACCTATGACGGCTACGACGCCGTCCAGACCGTGGCCTCCCAACCCTGGGTGGCCCACCACAAGGTCGGAATGGTCGGGATCTCGTTCTCGGGGATCTCCCAGATGTTCGTGGCCGGCACCCGGCCCCCCGGGCTGGCCGCCGTCGCCCCGATGAGCCTCACCGACGACCTGTACTCCACCGGCTTCCCCGGCGGCATGTTCAACAGCGGGTTCGCCGGGGGCTGGCTCGCCCAACGCATCGCTGACGCCGAGCCCGCCCCGCAGGGCGGCCAGGAGTACGCCCGGATCCTGATCCAACAGGGCGACCAGCAGTGCCTGGCCGACCAGGCCCTGCACCTCCAGGTCCAGAACCTGCAAGCACTGCTGGCCCAGGCGAGCCATCGGTTGCCCTCGCTCTACGACCAGCGGTCCCCCTCGACCTGGGCCAAGCGGGCCGAGGTCCCCGTGTTCGTCTCGGGCGCCTTCCAGGACGAGCAGACGGGAGGGCAGTGGCCGGCCATCATCGGCGATCTGGCCCACGACCCGCACGTGTGGGCGACCGTGGTCAACGGAACCCACGTCGACTCGCTCGGGCCCGGCACCATCTCCCGCTGGATCGAATTCCTCGACCTCTACGTGGCCGACCAGGTGCCTGTCACTCCTCCCATCCTGCAGTTGTTGGCCACCCAGCTCTACCTGCAGCTGGCTGGCGCCCCCTCGGGCCCCGTCCCCGCCCTCAGCTACACCGGTGCACCGTCGCTCGCCGCCGCCCGGGCCGCCTTCGAACAGCAGCCCCGGGTCCGGGTGCTGCTCGACAACGGGGGCGGCAGCGCCGGCCCGGGGGCCATGCAGCCGGTGTGGAACGCAGACTTCACCTCCTGGCCCCCTCCGTCGGCGAAGGCCACCGCCTTGCGACTCGGTCCCGGGGGGGCGCTGACTGCGTCCTCGCCGTCGGAGTCGTCGGTCTCGTTCCGACCCGACCCGTCGGCCCGCCCGGCCACCGACCTTCCGGCCCCGGGGAATCCGTGGGCAGCCCTCCCGCCCTACGACTGGGCCCCGGTTACCGGCTCGGACGGGCTGGGCTTCACCTCGCCGCCGCTGGCCCACGACGTGGTGGCGATCGGGCCGGCCAGCGTGGATCTCTGGGTGAAGAGCACGGCCGCCGACACTGACCTCCAGGCCACGGTGTCGGAGGTCCGGCCGGACGGGAAGGAGCTCTTCGTGCAGACCGGGGAGCTCCGGGCCAGCGACCGGGCTCTGAACCCGGAAGCCTCCACCGCCACCCATCCGGTCCCCACCTACGCGGCCGCCACGGCCAAGCCCCTGCCGAGTGGCCGCTTCACCGAGGTGCGGATCCCGGTCCTCCCGTTCGGGTACGCCTTCCGGGCCGGATCGCGGCTCCGGGTCACGATCACCGCTCCCGGGGGGGACCGACCGGTGTGGCAGTTCGACACCTTCCCCACCGGTGGGACCGTCACCGACACCGTGCGGCTGGGCGGGGCGTCCCCCTCGGCCCTCGTGCTCTCGGTCGTGCCGGCGATCGGTCCGCCCGACCCGCAGCCGGCCTGTCCGTCCCTGCGCGGGCAGCCGTGCCGTGACTACGTCGTCGCCGGCAATGGCGGCTGACCCGGGGGACGGAGGACCGGCACCGGCGTGGGCGCCGGCCTCGGTGGGATCGGCCTACCGGCACCGGCCCACCGGTGACGGAGAGCTGGTCTCCGGCCGGTCGTGGGACCGGCTTCTCGCCTCCCTGGCCCGGGCGGGGTCGACGCTCCGCTCCGGACGGGCGCCCGAGGAGGAGACCGATCAGGCGGCGGGCTACCGCCATCTGCTCGTCCTACTGGCGCTCGGCATCGACGAAGGGCTGCGCGGCTCGGACCCGCTCCGGCCCCGGTTCGCCCCGGCAAACGTCGACAACGTCCTCAAGTGGGGGATGGACTGCCCGGACGCCGCCTACAGCGGGGCGGCGGTCCGCAGCGACGCCACCTACCGGGTATGCGGGCGGCGCAACTCGGTCCGCTATCTGGGCTTCCAGGTCATGGGGGGCATGGCCACCACCGGCAACGTCGTCGCTGACGACCTCGAAATCGACGATGACGGGCGCTTCGAGCTGGTGGTCTCGGCCACCGGGCACCCGGGCAACTGGCTGCCGCTGGCGGAGGGCAGCTCGTCGCTGGTGGTGCGCCAGTTCTTCTACGACTGGAGCGGTGAGACGCCGGCCGAGCTGTCCATCGAGTGCACCGACCGCCCGCCGACCACCGCCGGGGACCAGGTGCGGGCGCCGCTCTCCGCGGTCGGGGTGGGCGGCCAGCTCGAAGCGCTCGGCGAGTTCGTCGCAGCCAGCATCGACTTCTGGCTGGGGGTGGAGGAGGCCGGCCGGGCCCAGGGCGTCAACTGCTTCCGGGAGCCGGCCGCCCTCACCGGGATGGGGGCTGCGGCGGAGAACGTGAGCACCTGGGGATCGTGGAGCCTGGGGGACGACCAGTCGCTGGTCATCGAAGTCGTGCCGCCCGACGCCCTCTACTGGAGTGCCTCCCTCGGCAACTACTGGTGGGAGACGATCGACTACGCCGAGCGCCAGTCGAGCCTCAACGGTCACCAGGCGGTGCTCGATCCCGATGGCGTCTTCCGGGCCGTCGTGGCCCACTCGGATCCGGGCATCGCCAACTGGCTCGACACCGGAGGCAACCATCACGGGGCGATGATCTTCCGGTGGTTGCGTGCCGACCACGCTCCGGTCCCCGAGGTCCGGGTGGTCCCCACCGCCGAGCTGCGGTCCGCCCTCCCCCCCGAGGTTCGCACCGTCGACGCCGGAGAACGGCGGAGGGTGCTGGAAGCCCGTCGGGCGGCCGTGCACCGGCGATTCCCGCGCTGAGGAGGAACCGCCGTGGATCTGGGAATGCAGGGTGCAACCGCTGTTGTCACCGGCGGCTCGAAGGGGATGGGCCGGGCCATCGCCGAGCGACTGGCGGCCGAGGGGGCGGTGGTGGCGGTCCTGGCCCGGGGCCGGGAGGCGCTCGACGCCACGGTGGATGCCCTGCGCGGAGCCGGAAGCACCGGCGCGCTGGGGATGGCGGTGGACGTGACCGACCGGGCACAGGTCGACGAGGCCTTCTCCGAGCTGGGCCGGCGCTGGGGCTCGCTCAACGTGCTGGTGAACACCCTCGGTCCGGCCGCCGGGCGGTTCGAGCAGCTGGAGGACGGCGACTGGGACGCCACGTTCGACCTGGGCGTGATGGCCGCGGTGCGCTGCGTCCGGGCCGGACTGCCCCTCTTGCGGCAGGCCCCGTGGGCGAGGATCGTCAACGTGTCGGCGCACTCCACCCAACGGCAGAGCCCCATGCTGGTGGCCTACACCGCGGCCAAAGCCGCGCTCACCAGCGTGTCGAAGAACCTGTCCAAGTCCCTGGCGCCCGAGGGGATCCTGGTCAACACGGTCAGTCCGGGCTCGATCGTGACCGCCAGCTTCAGCGAGGGCCTCCGCTCCGCCTTCGAGCAGGAGGGGCTCGACGCCACCGACCCCTATGACGTCATGAAGTGGATCGACGCCCACTTCCACCAGCCGGCCGATCTGGGACGGGCCGGCCTCCCCGATGAGGTGGCGTCGATCACCGCCTATCTGGCCTCCCGGACCAACGGGTACGTGACCGGCGCCGACGTCAACGTCGACGGCGGGTCGGACTTCGTCTGATGCCCGATGCCGACGCGCTGATTGCCCGAGCGGTCGAGCAGACCGGGCTGGACGACTTCGGCGACCCGGGGTGGAGAGAGGGGTTGGAACGCCTGGTTGCCTCCCTCAACGGGGAAGCGGACCTGACGCCGCTCGGCGAGCAGATCCTGGGGGGCCGGCTCGCCACGCTGTTGGCCAATCGCCTCCGGGTCCTCGACGTGCTCGCCGCCAACCCGGAGATCGACGACCAGGAGGTCGAGGGCCCGCTGTTCATCATCGGGCTGCCCCGCACCGGCACCACCGCCCTCAGTAACCTGTTGGCGGCGGATCCCCAGATCCGCTCGGTCCGGCTGTGGGAGTCCTCCGACCCGGTCCCTCCCCCCGAGAGCATCACCGAAGGCAGCGATCCGCGGATCGACGAGGCCCGGCGCGGGCTCGACCTGATGTACGAGGCCTTCCCGGAGATGCGAACGCTGCACTTCCAGGCGGCCACCGGGCCCACCGAGTGCCAGGACCTGTTGGGGATGGGCTTCCGCACCGAGCATTTCGGCGGCATGGCGCGGGTCCCGAGCTATTCGGACTGGGTCCTCGACTGCGACATGTCGGGTGCCTACGCCTTCCACCGACAGGTCCTCCAGCTCCTCCAGTGGCACTGTCCTCCCCGCCTCTGGCATTTGAAGACGCCGGTGCACATGCTGGCCCTCGACGACCTCCGCACCGCCTATCCCGGGTCGCGGTTCATCTGGACCCACCGCGACCCGGCAGCCGTGCTCGGCTCGGTCTGCAGCCTGATCGCCTACACCCGCAGCTGGGCCTCTGACCGCACCGACGCCCACGAGCTGGGTCGACAGCAAGTGGCCCTGTGGTCCGAGGCCATCCGACGGGCCATGGAGTTCCGCCGCCGGATCGGCGAGCGATGGTTCGCCGACGTCGGGTTCGACTCGTTGCAGTCTGAGCCGGTAGCGGCGGTGGCCACCGCCTACGGTCGGCTCGGGTTGGAGCTCGACCGTGAGGGGCAGAGACGGGTGGAGGACTGGGCGCGGGCCCATCCACCGGGTGAGCACGGGGCCCACGAGTTCGCCCTCGCCGAGTTCGGGCTCGAGGCAACCGAGGTCCGGAGCTGTTTCGCCCCCTACCTCGAGCGCTTCGCCGGGTCCGACGGGTGAGACCGCCATCAACCGAGAAGCCGTGGAGGGCCGATTCGGCGGGCCCACCGGCGTTCGGGTGGACCGGGCCCGGCTCCGGACAAGGGGAGGGTTCCGCCGCGTAGGCTTCGGGCATGGCTCCTCGGCCCCGAAGCTCTTCGGCCAAGACGGCCATCCAGCTCCGGATCTCGCTGAAGGAATACACGCCGACCATCTGGCGACGGCTGCTGGTCCCCGGGGAGGTCAAGTTGTCCAAGCTCCACTCGATCCTCCAGGCGGCCATGGGGTGGGAGGACTACCACCTGCACGTGTTCGAGATCGGCGACCGCTCGTTTGCCGCACCCGACGAGGAATCCGACGAAGAGGAGATCGACGAGGACTCGGTGATCTTCTCCGAGATCGTCGAGGCACCGATGCGGTTCCACTACCGGTACGACTTCGGCGACGACTGGCTGCACGAGGTGGTGGTGGAGTCGGTCGAGCCGGTCCCCCTCGTCTTGAAGTTCGCCACCTGCGTCGACGGCCAGCGGGCCTGCCCTCCCGAGGACTGCGGTGGGATTGGCGGCTTCGAGCGACTGGTCGAAGCCCTCCGGAGGCCCGACCCCTCAGAGCCCGTCGACTACCGACAATGGGCCGGCCACCCGTTCGACCCCGAGGAGTTCAGCATGGCCGCCACCAATGCCGCCCTCCAGCGGGTGCGCTGACCGGCCGGAGAGGGCGCCGTCGCTCGACCGGGGATCACGTCGGGTCGTCGAAGGCGGCGATTCCGTGCCGGGCGTAGCGTTTCAGCCTCGAGCGGTCATCGGTGTTCAACAGTTCGACCAGGTCGAACACCGGGTGTCCGGGCCCGAGCATGACGGCCAGGGCCTGGTGCCCGGGCGTCCCCCTGGCCGGCGCATCGGTGGTGAGGAGGACGAGCGGGTGGTCTGCTCCGCCTCCTTGTAGCACTGCTGCCCTCCCGAGCGACTTCCACAGGGCATCCGCTCGTCGCAGACCGGTTCTGTTCGAGGTGAAGGCTCCCGACACGTCGAAGGCCCAGTCGGCGCCGGTCTGGTCGGTGGCGACGAAGCTGAGCGTGAGGCCGAGGCCCCGCTGCCTCACGTCGGCGCGGATGTCGGTGAACCCGCACCACTGCAACAGCGCCCCGGCGAGCTCCTTCGACTGCCGGCCCTCCCGAACCGCCTTTGCATGGAGATCCTCGGAATAGACCGTCGAGCGGTCGGCGGGGAGCTCGACCCGGAACGGGATGCTGGTGTGGTCGTCAGCGTCCTCCGGGCGCCCCCGCTCCTCGGCAATCCGCTCCTCGGCGGCCGCCACATACTCGCGATCGGTGTCGAATCCGACGAAGTGCCTCCTGGTCTGGAGCGCAGCGATGGCGGCGCTGCCCGAGCCGATGAAGGGATCCAGTACGACGTCGCCCTCGTAGGTGTAGAGCTCGATGAGGCGCCGGGGCAGCTCCACCGGGAACGGAGCGGGGTGCCCGACCTTGGTGGCGCTCTCGGGGGGGATCTCCCACAGATCGGTGGTTGCCTCCATGAACTCGTCGCGGGAGATGGTGGCCGTCGACGGGAGCCCCATCTCGGCCCGTTGCGAGGGGGAGAGCGCCCGATCGAACCTTCCCTTGCTGGCGATGACCACCCGCTCGGTGATGTCCCGGAGCACCGGGTTGGCTGGTCGCTGGAACGATCCCCAGGCGCAGGAGCCGCCGGCCGCCCTGCCCTTCCACCAGATGACCTCGCCCCGGAGGAGCAGGCCGAGCTCCTGGAGTATCTCGGTCACGTCGCCTGACAGCGACCGATAGGGGCGCCGGCCGAGGTTGGCGACGTTCACCGCTATGCGCCCGCCCGGCTCCAGGACCCGCTTGCACTCCGCGAACACATCGCGTAGGAGCTGGAGGTACTCGAAGTAGGTCGCCGGCACCCCGTTGACCCCCAGGCTCTCCTCGTACTGCTTGCCGGCGAAGTACGGGGGAGAGGTGACGACGAGCGCCACCGAGTTGGTCGCGACGCCCTCCATCCGGCGGGCGTCCTGTGCGTAGAGGACGTCGACCTCGGTCGGCGGTGCGATGGTCGAATCATCCGAGATCTCAGACGGCACGAAGCGCTCGTAGAACGCCGAGGCGTTGTGATTCTCGCGGCGGCCCGAACCGAAGTTGGCGGTTGCCGTCGATGCACGCCTTCCGTTCCTCGTCGACCGGAGTGGAGCGATGCTCATCGCTTGGCCTCCACCCCGAGGGACCGGCCCCGTCGGGCCCGGCTCCCGAGGGCCGATTCGGCGGTCGGCAGGCGATCGAGGAAATCGCTCACGGCGCGGGTGACCAGCAGGTTGGCCGATATGTCACGGTTGGCCGCCGCCTCATGCAGTCGCCGGTGGACCGACTCGGGAAGCCTCACCGCGGTCGCGATCCGTCGCTCTTCGTAGGTCCGAGGTCTCGCCATGGAATTCACCCTATCCGGAGGGTGCGACACAGTCGCGGATTTCCGCGCGTAGATCCGCGCGCTAACTCGCGGTGGCCGGACCGGCGCTCCCGTGCCGACCGGTGGAGGCGTGGTGGCTGGAGCGGGCCCGGCCACCGACCTCGGCGCGTACGGCCTGCGTCACCGAGGTGGTGGGGACGCCGATGGCGAACCGGGGACCGCGCTGTCAGACTGGCGATTGATGGCCTTCCTCCCTGTTCACTGGGCGTCGACCGCTCTCAACTGGGTGACGATCTCTTCTCTGGCCACTGCGGCCGGCACGCTCGTGTTGGCTGTCGCCACCTTCTCGGCGGTGCGATCGTCCAACCGGTCGGCACGGATAGCGGAGATGGCGCTGCAAGAACAACGCCGACCTCTCCTCGCCCCGTCCCGCCTGGAGGACCCCAAGCAGAAGATCATGTTCCTCGAGGGGAAATGGGTGAACGCCTCGGGTGGGCGTGGTGTGGTCGAGCACGCCGACGGCATCGTGTACCTGGCCATCAGCCTGAGGAACGTCGGCAGCGGAATTGCCGTCTGTCAGGGCTGGGTCGTAAGGCCGGGGTCCACTCCGGCCTATCCCACCCACGCACCGCTGGAGGCGTTCCGCCTCCAGGCGCGGGACCTGTACGTCGCGGCCGGTGATATCGGCATGTGGCAGGGAGCGCTCCGCAACCCGGACGATCCGGTCCGCGCGGGGGTCGTTGACGCACTCGAGATGGGCCAGCCGATCACCGTGGAGTTGCTCTATTCCGACCAGGTCGGCCGCCAGCGGACGATCTCCCGGTTCGGCCTCACCCCCGCAAACGGCTCATGGCTGGCGGCCCTGAGCCGGCACTGGTATCTCGACTGGGAGGGACCCCGTCCCGAGCACCTCTCGCTGGCGGCGGCCGAGTCGGTGCAGCGCGATCAGCAAGCCGCCGTCGAGAGGCGGGCAGCGACGGAGGGCGGGCCCGTGGTTGACACCGGCGGCCCGGTAGACGCCCACCGCGGCGGTGCAGGGACCTCGGAGACCGATGCGACTCGCCCCTAGATCTTCTGCGATCGGCATGAGCGAACTTCTGACCACATGGGGAGGATGACCCATGGCACCGAAGACACCTCCGGGCGGGACGTTCACCATGGCCGACGGAGTAACCGTCAGCCGCATGGGTTACGGCGTCATGCAGTTGGCCGGCCCGGGTGTGTTCGGGCCGCCCAGGGACCGGGATGCGGCGATCGCCGTGCTCCGCGAGGCGATAGAGCTGGGCATCACCCATATCGACACCAGCGACTTCTACGGCCCGCACGTCACCAACCAGATCATCAACGAGGCATTGCACCCCTACCCCGACTCCCTGCACATCGTCACCAAGGTCGGCGCCCGACGCGATGCCGAGGGCGGCTGGCCCCACGCCCGCTCGCCGGAAGAGCTACGCCAGGCGGTGCACGACAACCTGGACAATCTCGGAGTTGACGTTCTCGATGTCGTCAACCTACGAGTCGGGGAGTTCGACAGCCCGGCGCCCGGCTCGATCGCCGAGCCCTTCACCGCCCTCGCTCAGCTTCAACAAGAAGGGTTGATCAAGCATCTCGGCGTCAGCACCGTCTCCGCCGAGCAGATCGCCGAGGCGCAGTCGATCGCTCCGGTCGTGTGCGTACAGAACTTCTACAACATCGCCCACCGGGATGACGACGACTTGATCGACTCCCTGGCCGCGCTGGGCATCGCCTACGTGCCCTACTTCCCCCTCGGGGGGTTCTCCCCTCTGAAATCCGGCACCCTCGAATCGGTCGCCACCCGTCTCGATGCCACGCCGATGGCCGTCGCCCTGGCCTGGCTGCTCCAACGCTCTCCGAACGTCCTGCTCATCCCTGGCACATCGTCCATCGACCATCTGCGCGACAACGTCACCGGTGCCGCGTTGACCCTCCCCGAGGCCGAGCTGAACGAGCTGGACAGCCCCACCCCATGAGCGTGAGGGATCGTCCCGCACCCGGACATCCGATGAGACCGGCTACGGACGCCCGCCGGCTCCGGGGGTCTGCCCCACGGAGTCAGGCACCGAATGGGAACTCGTCGAACGCCTTGTAGAGAGCCAGGCGCCCCCCCCGGGCATCGAGGATCTCGACGTCGGCTGGGAAGGTGACCGCCCGGGGCTCGAAGAAGAGGACGATCCCGTTCTCTGCGGCGTCCTCCATGAGGAGACCATCGGCGAAGGTCAGGCGCACCGATCGGGCCTCTTCGGACCCTGTTCCCTCGACGTACCCGCCGGCCGCGAATCCGTCTGGACCGAACCCGGCGGTGAAGTTGACCCAAGGCTTCGGGCGACGGGAAGGCCCCCGCCCTCCTCCGCCGAGCGGCGCGATCACCCACGACCCGTCGGGCGCCTGCCAGGTCCGGATGACCGACACCTCCGGCATGCCTCGGTGGTTGGTGAAGCCGACGCTGTGCATATGACAGGTGGGAAGTACCCGGGTCCGCTCGAAGACGATCGTGGAGGGATCGACACCGGGACCACCACCCACAACAGTCGAGGAAACCCATCCGGTGGGACCCGTCCGGCTGACACCGGTTGTCACCCCGGGCTTCTTGACCAGGTGGGCCACGATGGCGGTCTGCTCCTCGGTCCCGGCCAACATCGCTACCTCCCTGTCACCCGCACGGTATTGAGATAGTGCCAGCCTCGGGCCGGCCCCTGTCAAGGGGACGCGGTTGCGCTCCTGCCCGCCCCTGCAGCCGAGGAGTTCCGAGACCTTCGTGGTCAACTCGACAGCCTCACCGCGGGCGAAGAGGTAGCGGTCCGGTCGGACCACACAGGCGTGCTCGCCGCCTAGAAGCGGCGTGAGTGCTGGGAAGACGCCAGTCTCGAGGACGACTCCTTCCGCCTTCCAGAACTGAGTGAGGTCGCCGTCGGTCTCGATCGGTTGATCGGTCACTAGGAGAAACCGAGGACCGACCAGGTCATCTAGTCGTTCATCACCCAGGGTGGGTTGGTGGCTCAGGTCGCCTCCGGTCGCCTCGATTCCCCGTCCGGTGGTGAGAGGCGGGATGAGCTCGGGGGCTACACCCCCATCTGTGGGCTGGCCGGAGAACGATGCATCCCGGGCTGCTGCGGACTCAGGGTCGGTGTCGCAGATCAACCTGCCGAATTCGACGGCGGCGGCAATGACGGCCCGGGCCTGGGGGGCACGCTCGGCTTGATAGGTGTCGAGCAGGGTCTCGGGTGCGCCCCGACGGTGCACGGCGTCGAGCTTCCAGGCGAGGTTGGCGACGTCACGGAGTCCGGTGCACATGCCCTGCCCGAGAAACGGTGGGGTTTGGTGCGCTGCATCACCGCACAGCAGGATCCGACCTGATCGCCACCGGTCGGCCACGGCACCCCGGAAGGTGTAGACCGCGGCCCGCTCGACCTCGATCGTCGTCGGGTCGACCCAGGGAGCGAGGAGCTCCTCGATTCTCGAGCGCTCCTGCATGGCCGGGGCGGTCTCACCTTCGAGGAGCATGAACTCGAAGCGAAATCGGGGAGCGGGCATCGGCACCACCGTGTGGGGCCGTACCGGGTCGCACACCTGGAGGCAACGGGTCGGCAGACCGCCCCCCGGATCCACCCCGAGAAGGTCGACGACCAGCCAGGACTCCTCGAATCCGAGGTCCTCGAGGTCGGCACCGATGGCGCTTCGGGTCATCGAGCGTGCTCCGTCGCAACCCACGGCATAGGCGGCCTCTACCGTCGAGCCATCGGACAGGGTGGCCGTCACCTTCCGGGCGTCCTGGTCGATGGTGGTCATCGAGGTGGACAGCCGCACGTCCACGCCCAGCTCGAGCACGGTGCGGCGAAGCAGGCGCTCGAGCGTGGGCTGGTGGAAGAAGATCGACGTCGGCCACCCTGATTTCGTCATGGCAGGGACGCTGAAGGAGAGGAATGGCTCCCGATCGGCCGTGACGAGGTCGAGACCGTCGTTGAGGATCGAACCCTCGAGCAACTCGTCGGCACAGCCGAATTCCTGGAGGATCCGGAGCACCTCGTGGTCGCACTGGACCGCCCTCGGGAGTGGGAACAGATCGGCCTCCCGCTCGACCACCGTGACCGACAGACCCCGACGTGCGGCCAGGCCGGCCAAGACCGCTCCTACGGGTCCGAGGCCGATCACGAGCAGATCGCACGATGACGTGGTCACCCGCGCAGCTCCCAACCCCGCTGGAGCACGTCGAGGTCGCTCGGGACGATGAACTCGAGGGGGAGGTTCGGCCCCCAGGAGTTGGCGATGCGCTCGACCGCGAACTCGGTGCGACCCTCGCGGTCCCACTCCTCGTCGTCGAGGATCTGGTCGAGGTCCGAGTAGAGCTCGAGGAAGGCACCCGAGGGATCAGTCAGGTACCAGTAGAAATTCGAGCCGGCGAAGTGGCGACCCATGCCCCAGGCGTGGCGCTCGGGGTCGGTCCGGTAGAGCCCTGTCGCAGCGTGACCCACGTGGTCGACGTCGTCGCACTCGAATGCATAGTGCTGCAGCATGGGGACCGGGGATTCGACGACGGCCACATTGTGGTGGTCGGTCGAGCACCGAAGAAAGCTGATGATTCCCGGAATCGAGTCCGAGACCTTGAAACCGATGCCATCGACGAGCAGCGCGACGGTGCGCTCGACGTCGGGGGACCCGAGGACGAGGTGACCGAGGCGCCGGGGTGGCCGGGCGGTGTCGAAGACGGCCGGCGCCCGCCGTGTAGCCCGCACCACGGCGCCGGGGGCGTTTGGGACGACGAGAGCCGGAGGGGATTGGGCGGCCGTCGGCTCGGCGACTTCGACCGAGAAGCGGACCTTGGTGACCGGCTCCACCACCGTGATCGCCGTTTCGGAGCGCTCCACCGCGGTGCCACCCTGCTCCAGGCGCTGCACGATGGCGTCGAGATCGCCACTACGGGCGCAGCCGACCCGGACCGTCCGGAGGCGGCGGAACGGGCCGTCGCCGAGGGTGATGGCCGCCCCCCCGTCGGAGCCGGTGAATCCCGAGGTGGCGTCGCCATCCAGGCCGAGCTCGCCATAGAGGGCGACCAGGCCGTCGGGGCCCGGCAGGTCGACATGGAAGCCGAGGAGGCGGTGGAGGCTCACAGGGTCACCGCCGGACGACCGGGAACGCAGCGGTTCTCGAGCCTCCCGATCCCCGGGATCTCCGAGATGATCACGTCGCCGTCGACGAGGTAGCGGTTTCGGCTCATGCCGACGCCGGCCGGGGTGCCGGTGAAGATGAGGTCACCCGGCTCGAGCACACAGACCGAGGAGAGGTAGGCGACCAGCTGCGGGATGGTGAAGAGCATCTCACTGCTGCGCCCCGACTGCATCCGTTCCCCGCTGACGTCGCAGGTGAGCTCGAGGTCATCGGGGTCGGCCAGCGCGTCGATCGACACCACCGCCGGACCGATCGGAGAGTAGCCGGAGAAGCTCTTGCCGAGGGAGAACTGTGGCGGCACGCCTGTCAGTTGGACCATGCGGTCGGAGATGTCCTGGCCGAGGGTGAGCCCGGCTACGACCGACCAAGCCTCCTCGACCGCGACGTGGCTCACCCGTTTGCCGATGACGGCGACGATCTCGACCTCCCAGTCGACCATCACACCTGACAGCGGGATGTCCGCGTGTGGAGCGGCGATGGAGCTCGGGAACTTGGTGAAGGTGAGGGGTGCCGGCGGCGCCTCCATGCCGCTCTCGGCGGCATGGTCCGCATAGTTGAGGCCGATGGCGAATACCTGTCGTGGGCGGGGAACCGGCGCGTCGAGCTCGAGGTCTGCGGTGTCGCCGATCGGGTTTGCGCCCGCGGTGCTGGCGCTCCAGTCGTGCAGTTCTGCGGAGCGGGCGATGGCGACCATCGGATCGACAAGACCTGGGTCGCCGCCGAGCTCGGCAAGGTCGTAGGCGCGGCCCTCGATTTCGAGGGCGGCGCGACCGGTGGTGCAGATGAGACGGAACATGGTGGTGGCTCCTTGGTTATCGAGCGATAACGAGATTAGTATCACCTGATATGGAACGTCCAACGGGCACCGCCGCCGTCAGAGCCCGGCGGCCGCCCGCGACGCTCCGCAGGGCGCTCCTCGACGCCGCCGAGCTCGAATTCGCGACCCACGGCTTCGATGCTGCGTCCACCCGCTCGATCGCCGAGCGGGCCGGGGCCCACCAACCCCAGATCAACTACCACTTCTCCTCCAAGGAGCAGCTCTGGAGGGATGCGGTCGACCGGCTGTTCGCCGAGCTCGATGCCGCGCTCGTCGTCGGGCTCACTGGTGCCGAAGGAGTCCCTGTGTTCGCCGCGGTGGTCGAGCGCTTCCTCCGCTTCTCGGCTGTGCGCCCAGCGCTGAACCGGATCATCAACCTGGAGGCGACTGCGCCGTCGCCCCGGCTGGACTGGCTCGTGGAGACCCACCTGGCGCCGCGCTTCGATCAGGTGGCCGGCGGTTGGATTGCCTTGCGCATGGCCGGTGCGGGAGCCGAACTCACCCCGGAGGAGGTCTGGGCGATCATCACGAGCTTCGGCGCGCTGCACTTCGCCAACGCCCCCATGCTCGCGAGGCTGGGTGACGGGCACGCGGTCACCGTCGACCAGCAGGTCGAGCGCACGCTCCGCCTCCTGGGCCTTCCCACACGGACCGGGGAGAAGTTCGGCCATGGCGACTGAAGGTGATCCTGGCGGGGACCGGCATCCCCATCCCACCCGGGTCGTGCCGGGACAGGGGCCGTGGACCTCACATCGAGTCGGGCACCGCATCCTCCATCTGCATCACCAGGGTGTCCAGCCAGTTGGCGGCCGCAATCAGGTCGTCACTCAACATCTGTATCTCGCCACCGACCAACAGGTCGGCTGAGGCGTTTCCGGCAGCGATCTCTTGAGCCTGGCTCGCATACAAGCGCAGTCTGTCGATGACTTGGTTGAGCTGGTGGCGCTCGCCTTCCGGCCCTTTCACTTCGGGCTCGTCGAATTCCGTCACGGGTTCTCCTTGGTCGTCGGCAGTAGCCTCTGGTCCTCATCGTAGAATTCGCATTGACATCCCGGAAGGCTCCGGGGTATTCCCAGAACCTCTATGTGTGGGCTGCTGCCGGTATTGAGTAGCGTTGGAAGAAGCTCCACATGCTCTCATTGGCGTCCACGAGGACGATCCCCCGCCCAACGCCGGCGAGGATCCAAGTGCTGGGTGGGCCGGTGTTGAGAGCACTTCCGGGCCAGACGTGGCCCGACCCCGTGAACCGCCAAAGTGCGACTTCGGAGCCAGAATGGCAATGTGTGTACGTCACCAATGTGGCTGTCTCGCCGGCAGAAGGGGAATTGGGAGCACCGACCAGTTTTGTCGTCTGGTTGGGACGAGTACCACACCCCTCGACCTTCACCCACTGGTTGATCCCCTCCATCACGGAGAGGCGCAGTCGAGGGTTCTGGTTGGGCGCCCCGTTCCATTTGGCGATCGGATCGTTGACACTGTGGAATTCCATGGTCGGTACCGGCCGACTCGGATGGATCGTGGGTATCTCCACCTGTCCGGATACCGAGGAGACGGCGGCGACGTGACCGGAAGCCTCGGCAGCCATGGCATAGGCCATCATTCCCCCGTTGGACATTCCCGTGACGTAGACCCGCCGAAGGTTGACGGGTGTGCGTGATGCAATATTCGAGATCACCTTCAACAGGAATCCCACATCGTTGATGTGCCTCGTTACGGGCAGGCCACAGCACGCCCCGGCGTTCCAGCCGTACTGCGCATCCTTGGCAATCGGATCGGGCGTCAGCACCTTGGAGATTCTGGTGCCGTCAGGGTAGGCCACCAGATAGCCGTTTCGGTCGGCGGACGGATCCATCGAGGAGGTGAACTCTTGTAACTGCGCGTTTTGAGTAGCACCGTGCAGGTTGAGAACGAGTGGAAGCGGCTTGCCGTCGCTTGCTGCTGGGGGAACATGCAACCGGTAGTCCCGAGCCCTGCCGTCGAAGATGAGATTGAAGACGTAGGAGCCGCTCATCGGAATCAGGGCAGCCTCATGGGAGTTGGACGCAGCCCCCGCCGGCCCCATGAAGAGAAGCGCCCCAAAAAGGACCGGCACAATGGACACCGACGTCATCGAGCAGGTTCGGTACCGCTGTTTTGAGAACACCGGGATCCACTGTTTCTAGGTGATCGGGGCGAACGGTGGCAAGTATCCCCAGTGGCCGAACTCGGTCCGGCGGCCACACCGGGGCTTCGGTGGTCGAGACCCCGGTCCGGGCGATCGCCGATCCCATCCGATCCGGCCCCACCCACCCCCGAGCCGCTTCCCGGCCGGGCCGGTCGCCACCTGACCCGCTCCCCACCTGCTGTCCCGGTCTCCGGGCCGAGCACCTTCTGCCGCGCCACCGCCCACGCCTCCAGGTAGCCAGAGGCTGATGTCGCCGTCCGATGCGTGTGCCCCAGCCCGGCCTGTCAGGAGGCCGGGGCGAAGAAGGCGAGTCCCGCCGCCCAGTACATCGACGACGGGAAGGTCCCGCCGAAGCTCTCCGCGGCCGGGGCACCGAGGACCTGGTAACCGCTGACCAGCGAGGCCGAGGTGCCGGCAGCCACCTGGGACCCGGTCGTGTAGCCCGGTGTCGGCGTGACGACCTGGGAACTGCCGTGCCCGGCCACGAAGCCCACGGCGAGCTCGCCGGGAGCGGCCGGGACGATCGATCCAGCGGCCGCGGCCGCCCCCGAACCCGAGGTCACCGACGACGACAATCGCCCTGACCCGCAAGAGGATGGATATCGCTGCGCGCACCGTTCGCGTCGTCGGGCAGTACGTCGAGCTGAAGAACGGGGCGCGAGTGCTTGGTCCACCCAAGTTGGCCGCCTCTGGTGTGCCAGCGGGATTTCGGTTCCATGATCTGCGCCACACGGGCAACACCTTGGCAGCATCGACGGGCGCGTCGATCCGTGAACTGATGGTGCGGCTCGGCCACGCGAGCCCCCGAGCCGCACTCATCTACCAGCACGCGACTGAGCTGGTGACAGGGGCTCTTTCGCAAAATAGGCCTGCCTGCTTCAAACGCAGTCTTCTGAACTGGTAAAACGTGGTGGAGATGACGGGACTCGAACCCGTGACCCCCTGCTTGCAAAGCAGGTGCTCTAGCCAACTGAGCTACATCCCCATGTGGCCTCGCCGAGCCTTCCACCTGCCGGCCTCGGTGACCCGGTTTCCCTGGCCCGGCGCTGCAGTGGCGACGCTTCGCCCGGATTGCCGGAACCCGAGCCTATACGGCCCGCCACCATTACTCGGTACCCCGGGGGTGGGCCGGCCATGGAGTGTCACAGCCCGTCTCTAGCCTGCCCCTGGACGGATCGCTTTGGCGCTCCGGTCGGCGCAAGTGGTCCTCGTAGGGGGGACCAGCGGGCCACGAGCGATCGCCCCTTGGCGGGGCCCCAATCTGATGTCACCGGGGTCTTTCCGTCGCCTCGCCCTCCCGGATCGCGGTGAGGGCTCCCCGGTGCGTCAGCTCCATACCGTGGACGAGGAGACGAAAGTGGGAGCGACTGACCCCCGTGGTGACCTGTTGACCAAGCTGGCCGAGGGAATATCCGGACTCACCGACTCGAACCAGTGGCTTCGGCACCTCGAGTGCCAGAGCCGGTTCCACCGTTACAGCTTTGGCAACGTGGTACTCATTTCCGCCCAGTGTCCAAATGCGAGCCGTGTGGCCGGCTTCAGAACCTGGCGGAGCTTCGGGCGAACGGTCCGCAAGGGCCAGAAGGCAATCTGGATCCTGGCGCCGATGGTGGCGAAGAGGGCCGACGGCATCGACCTCGGCGATCACCGTGTGGTGCGCGGCTTCAAATACGTTCCCGTCTTCGACATATCCCAGACCGAGGGGAGAGAGCTCCCGGCCGCTTGCCACAAGCTTTCGGAGGACGCCCCGACGGAAGCTCTCGCCCGCCTCACCCGGGTGGCCCACCGGCTCGAGTACTCGGTCGAGGACACCGAGCTCCCCGACGGCGTCAACGGCGACTGCACGTTCAGCCGCCGACGGATCCGGGTGGAGTCCCGCAACTCCTCCGCTCAACGGGTGAAGACCCTTGCCCACGACCCGTTGACCGCACCAGTAGGGGTAGATCGTCTTGGACAGATTGTGATGTTCAAACAGCCCCGGGGAGACGTAGCCTGAGCAGGTGACGTGGACTCGAACTGCTGGAACTCTCCTTGGCGTGGGGCTCTTCGCAGCGACACTTGCCGGTTGTACTTCCGGGTCGGCGGATCACACCCCATCGAAGCCAATTCCTCTCCCCTCTGGGCCCGGCGCCAAGTTGACCCAGTGCACGAACTTTTTCGGTGGAACTCACGCTGTTTCCAAGGAGTTCGGAGAGAAGTCCCTGATTCTGGATGCCGTGACGAGCAGACGAGGAACTCTGCAATGTTCATACGTCTCGTCTGACAAGACCGCGGCCAGCACGGGTCACATCTCCCTCACATTGACCACGGACCTCTTGGAGGGGAGTGTCTCCTACCCATGTTGCGCCCAAGCCGCTGTCTCCCGACACGTGCTTGCCCTCGTGGTGGGGTCGCCCCGTGATGACCGACAGATCGCAAGCTCATCGGCGTGGCTGACGTCTGCGGCGAAACGGGCAGAAGCCCCCACGTAGCAGTCTGGGACCATCCCTGACTCTCGATGCTGAGGGTGTTCCACTGGCATAACCCAAGCCGGTGAGGCGGTGGACGTGGATCTCCGAGACGTGAGCACCCTGACAGTTCCCAGGGTGGGCCGACTGGAGACCACGACGACGGTGATCGGCCTGCGCCTCGTCGACGGCGCCGACGAGGAGATCCTTCCGGCCAGCGAGTTTCTCAGCTCCCTCCTGGCCAGTGGCGCCAGTCAGTCCAGCCTTCGCTCCTACGCCTTGGGACTGCTGCGGTGGTGGCGGTTCTTGGAGGCGGTCGGTGTCCCTTGGGACCGGGCCTCTCGGGTCGAGACCCGGGACTTCGTGCTCTGGATGCGGTCGGGAGGGAAGCGCCCACCGGATGGCAGCCCGGCGCGGTCTCCCTTCGCTGCCGCCACCATCAACCACAACCTGGCCGTCCTCCGCGGCTTCTACGGCGACCGGCTGGCCGCCGGTGTCGGCCCGGTCATCAACCCGGTGCCCGACTCGGTGGGCCGACGAGGGCAGCGGCCCCACGCCCACCACAATCCCATGCAACCCTTTGAGCATCACCGGCGGGCCCCGCTGCGCCAGAGGACCCCGGCCCCCAGCCCAAGGGCCTGCCCGATCGGCTCTTCGACGACCTGTTCGCCGCCATGGTCTGCGACCGGGACCGGGCGCTTTTAGCCTTCTACGTGACCACCGGGGCACGGGCTTCCGAACTCCTTGGTGTCACCGTCGACCGGGTGGATGTCGGACAGCAGCTGATCGGGGTGCACCGGAAGGGCAGCGGGGCCCTGCAGTGGCTTCCGGCTTCGTCCGACGCCTTCATCTGGCTCCGCCTCTACCAGGCCGGACAGTCCCGGCCCGAGGGCGAGAGTGCGCTGTGGCTGACCCGACGGACTCCCACCCGCCCCCTCACCTACTCGGCCCTCCGGCGGGTGCTCCAGCGGGCCAACGCCCACTTGGGCCAATCCTGGACGCTGCACCAGCTTCGTCACACCGCCGCTCAGCGGATGGTCGACGACCCTCGGCTGTCGCTAATCGACGTGCAGTGGCTGCTCGGTCACGCCCACCTGGAGACCACCGAGATCTACGTGCGGCCCAGTGAGGACGAAGTGGTGGCCCGTGTCCGTGAGCACCACCAACGCCGGGCGGTCGCCCCTCCAGCGCTCCCGGCCGCCGGCTACCGGCCCGAGGTCATGGAGACCCTGCTCGGAGGTCGCACCGGTGTCGCCTGAGCAGAGCAGTCCCGGCGTGATCGACGTCTATGTCGACACGGTCCCCGGACCACGCCAGCGGACTCGTGGCCTGCGCTCCCAGGTGCACCCGGTCTCCATCGGCGCCGATGACTTCCAGACGCCGGTGTTGGAGACGCCGGTCATCGAGCGACCCGCTGTGTGGGCGGAGACCGAGGCCACTCGTGACCAGGTCATCGAACAGGCCCGAGCCCTCGAACCGATCGACAACCGGGAGATGCGCCGGCGCCTGTCCGGCATCGAAGCGCTGCTCGACTGGCTCCAGACCTTCCCGGGTGACACCTGGCAGCAGCGGTGGCTCGCTTCAGGAGTCGACACGGCCGGCACTGCGTGGCCGGAGTTGTCCACCCGGGTCTTCGCCGGGGGACGGATGGCCGATCCCAGCTCACCGGGGCCACTGGCCAACTGGTGCTCTTGGGGGCGATTCGTCCGGGCTACGCCTGGCTCTACGCCCTG
>DATKRZ010000043.1:0-19120 GCA_035531955.1 Acidimicrobiales bacterium
CCGAGGCGGCCAACCAGGCGAAGCTGGCCCTTTGGCTTCACCTCGAACCTCCGGGTACGACGCCCTCCACGGAACAAGGCGTCAGGAAGGCAGATAACGAGGTCCGTCCACCGAGTCGCACGTAGACCTGATGCACGAGGAGCTCAGAACCTCTCTTGCCTTTTCACCCGTGACCCGCAGATGACCAACTCCGTCCACCGACCCGATTCCCGCCGGCCAGCGGTGGCCGTGCTGACGGCCCACTGGGAGACCACCAGCGAAGCCGGATGGATCACCCGGCAGGTAGCGGGAGCTTTGGCGTGTTCCGCCGACGTCCACGTCATCATCCCTGACGGCGCCGGACCCGCTGTCGCAATGGACGGAGTCTTCAGCGTCCATTGGCTGGGGACTCCCATCTGCCCGGCCGCAGAACTCCGGCGCGAACTCCTCGTCGAAGGGATCTCAGAGACCGGTACGGGCGGCGGGTTGGCAATGACCCCGGAGCTCGGGGCCCTCCTCGACGAGGACCTGATCGAACCGTGGGCCGGCGCGGCGGATGTCCTCACAGCGCTTCTCCCCGACCTGGTGGTCATTGCCGACCACCGGAACATCGGGGCATTGAGGGCGGCCGACCACCACAGTCCAGAGGTACCGGTTGTCCTGCTCGCTCTCGGCTCCGATGCCCGGTCGCTGGCCTTCCCGCACTTCGATCCGCTCTTCGACCGGGCCGACACCGTCCTTGCCGCCACGGAGACTGAACGCTCGCTGATCGTCCAACACCACGGATCGCCGGGCAAGGTCCGACGCATCGGGGCGGCACTGGCCGCCAACCCCAGTGTGCTCACCGAGCCGAACCCCTGGGTGGGTGCCACGGAATACGTACTGGTCCTGACGGGCGTTGACGAAGAGGGAGAGCACGAGGAGAATGAGCTCAGTCGCCTTCTCCGGGTCAGGTTCCCGGACAACCCGGTGGGGATCGCCCACAACGACGCCTTCTGCGCCTGGCACGAGGGGCGGGTCACAAGAGGGTGGCCGATCGAGCGGTCCAGCGACCTCGATCGGCTGATGGCCTGGGCGAGGGTGACCGTCGACCTGCGCCCGGGTCGGTTGCTCGCCCGTCGATGCGTGACCTCCCTCCTCTTCGGCACACCGATCGTCGTGCCCGAGCACAGCCGGGCCCAAGAGCATGCGAAGAGGGGTGGGGGTGGGCTCTGGTTCTCCAATCCTGCCGATCTTGCCTGGTGTGTAGAAGCTCTGCTCGAGCCCTCGACCCGCCAGCTCTTCAGCACCCAGGGCCGGACCTATGCCGAGGAGGAGTACGGCTCGACCGACGCCTTCATCGACCGGGTCGGCAAGGCTTGCGATCTCGTGCCCACCGCCGAGCCGGCCAGAAACTCGACCTGACGACTGACGGCTCTTGGCCACCGGCCCGGGCGGAGCCCGCTGGTCGAGATGAGATCCAACCGGATCCCAGTTCAATCGAGCTTCTGGGTTCAGATGGTGCCGTCGGCGACTGCTTTCTCGATCCAGGGGACCACGTCCTGCAGGATCTTCTCGAGGCTGGTGGTGGCCTCGAAGCCCAGCACCCGCTTGGCCTTCTCGGTCGAGGGCACCCTGCGGTTGACGTCGTGCTCGAACGGAGGATCCGACACCCAGTTGAAGGGGACCTCGGGCCCCTTGATGGCCACCCAGATGGCCTGGGCCAATTCGAGCACGCTGGTCGACTCCGCCGTCGAGAGGTTGAAGTCCTCGTTCAGGGCGTCGGGGTGCTCCATGGCGTCGACGATGCCCTCGGCCAGATCGGCGCCGAAGGTGTAGTGGCGGATCTGGGTGCCGTCACCCAGGATGTGCAGGGGATCCTGGCCCTTCACCACCTTCTGGACCAGGTCGGGCACGACGTGGCTCATGGCCAGACTCACATTGCCGCTCAGGATCTCGACGTCTCCGAGGGCCCGCCGCTCGCCGATTCCGACGCAGTTGAACGGTCGGACGATCGTGTACGGCAGCCCGTACTGATCGAAGGCCGCCTTGGCGAAGTACTCGACAGCGAGCTTCTGGAAGCCGTAGGAGGAGACGGGAGGCGGGATCTCGTGCTCCTGTCCCTCGTGGGACGGCCAGGCGTCGGCCGATTCGAAGACCATCGACGAGCTCAGATAGGTCACCTTCTGCAGCCGACCGCTCTCTCGGGCTTTGATGGCGGCATCACAGGATGAGGCGGTGATCCGCTCGTTGGTGGCCAACAGGTCGTAGGCATAGGTGTGGAAGTAGGAGATGCCACCGATCAGGGCGGCCCCGGCGATGAAGTGGTCACAGTTGGCCAGCTCGGCGGTCATCAGGTCGACGTCTCGGGCATCGCCCTCGGTGAACCGATAGCCGTCATGGTCGTCATAGGAGCGCTTGACCGGGCCGTACTTCGAGTAGTTGTCGATCCCGACCACACTGTGGCCGCGGTCGAGCAGCTCTTTGACCACGTAGCCGCCGATGAACCCGGCAGACCCGGTGACGAGAACGTTGCTCATGAGGACCCTTTCCGCTCAGCCGCCGTACGTACCTGATCGATCTCGAGGCGAGGACCGAAGGCGAATCGCCACCAGCCGAGGTAGTGCGGGAGCCAGCTTACGATCTTGAAGTTTGACACACCGTGGTTCCGCTCGAGCCAGATGGTGGGCACCTCGGCCACCGGGAGCCGGGCCCGCCTGGCCTTGGCCACCAGCTCGATGCCGATCTCGAACCCGGCGCTCGAGGCGATACCGACCCTCCGGACGAAGTCGACGTCGTAGGCCTTGAACGAATTGGTGGCGTCCCTCGTTCCCACCCGGGCCAATACCCACAAGGAAAGACCGGCCGCCCGGGACAGCAGGCTCTTGAGGAAGGGACCACCGACCTGTTGTCCGCCCCTCGAATACCTCGAAGCGGCGGCGATCACCACCCCCCGCTCGACCAGGCGCACCATCTGGTCGATCTGCTGAGGGTCGTCGCACCCGTCCGCCATGGTAACCACCACCACGTCAGCGGCCGCCCGTTCGATGCCATAGCGGATGGCCTGGGCCGGCCCCGGCTCGACGTCGTTGACGACGGCGGAGGTGGTGGGGTGCTGACGGGCGTACTTCTCGACGCAGGAGACGGTGGAGTCGTCAGGAGCGTCCACCACCACCAGGATCTCGTGAGGAAGTTGCACCGACTCGGTCAACCGGGTCAGCACGTCCTCGATGTCCGAACCCTCGTTGTAGGCGGGGATGACGATGGACACCCGGGGCTTCACACCACCACCCCGTCCCCCCGGAGGTTCCAGATGTCCACGACCGGCTGACGGATGGCGATGTCGGCGTAGGCCTGATGCGGTGCCCCGATGACGACGAGGTCGGCGCGTTCGAGGACCACCTCCAGCGGGGTGAGGGAGTCGTCCACCGTCACGAACGGGTCGGTGGTCAAGACAGCCGCGGCGCGGACGTTGAGCACCCGCTTCAACTTGTAGGAGAGGCTCGAGCGGTTGTCGTCAGATCCGCCTTTGAAGGCCATGCCCAGGATTCCCACGGTCATCGAGTCGAGGTCGTAGCGGGCGGCGATCTTCGATACCAGGTAGAGCGGCAGGCCCTCGTTGATCTGCATGCTGGCTTGGCCCAGGGCGAAGTTGTTGTTGTTGAAGGCGGCCAGCTGCATGGTGTCCTTCAACAGGCACGGCCCGGCGGCAAACCCGGCTCCCGGCAGGTCGGCCGCCCGGGGGTAGTCCTCGATGACCGCCCTCCGGATGCGCTCGTAGTCGACCCCGAAATCGTTGGCCATCATGTACAGCTGGTTTGCGGCCGCGAACTTGATGTAGCGGTAGGAATTGGTGAACAGTTTGGCCAGCTCGGCCTCTTCCGGTTCGACCCGCACGATCCTCCCGGTCAGATGGCCGAACAGAGCGGCGCCCCGCTCGTAGGCCCGGTCGGTCCGTGCCGCCACGATCTGGGGAAGGGAGTGCAGCTCCTCCATCGCCTTGCCCTCGGCGATCCGCTCGGGGCAGAAGACCACGTCGATCGACTTGCCCAACCGGTCGATCAGCCGTTCCACCAAACGGGTGACGCCGGGGAACACGGTGCTGCGGAGGATGAGCAGCTGACCGTCGACCAGGTGGTCGGAGACCACCTCGAGCGCGCTGACCACGGCTTGGGGGTCGGGGTTCAGGTGTTCGTCGACCGGCGTGCCGATGACCACGACCAGATGCTCGCTGGCTCCGATGGTGGACGGATCCGTCGACGCAGAGAGTGTTCCGTCGGCCACGGTGCGGGCCAGGACCTCGGGAGCACCCGGCTCGAGATGGGGCATCTTCCCCGACCGGACCCGATCGACCGCAGCCAGATTGGTGTCGTAGAGGGCCACCCGCAGACCCGCATCGGCGAGGGCGAGACCCAATGGCAGACCCACGTGTCCGCAGCCACCGAGGACGGTCACATCGGCGGTCCATCGAGCCCTCACCTGCGACAAGTTATCAGAAGGCTCGGCAAATCCCGGCAAGGTCTCAGCATCCGGTCAGTGCAAAGCACCCGCTCCTCGCCGCCTCACCACCGGGCCAGGAGGCCGATCACCATCCCATCGAGGATGTCCGCCTCCGACACCAGGCACTCGTCGAACCCGAACCGGGTCATCACCTCGGCCAGGATCATCGCGCCCCCCACGATCACGTCCTCACGGCCCGCGACCATACCGGCGCGATCGAGCCGGGCGCCGCGGACCTCAGAGGCGAGTGTCCGATACCAGTCGTAGACCTCGCCGACCGACAGCACGGCGTGGTGGATGCGGTCTCGCTCGTACTCGTCGAGGCCGAGCTGCAGCGAAGCCAGCGTGGTGACGGTGCCGGCCAAGCCGACCAGTCGATGGGCGGCCAGGAACCGGGGGTGCTCGGAGGTCACCCGGTCCAACATCTCGCCGACCATGGCCTCGGCGCTCCTCAGCTCGATCGGCGTGGGCGGATCCGAGAACAGGTGGCGCTCGGTGATCCTCACGCAACCGAGCTGTAAGGAGACGGCGGTCAGGTCGGGGTCCTCGGGCCCGGAACCGGTGACCAGCTCCGTCGAACCTCCACCGATGTCCAAGACGAGAAATGGACCGCCGCTCGGATCGAGGTTGGAGACCGCCCCCGCCATGGACAGCCTTCCTTCCTCCAGTCCCGTGAGCATCTCCGGGCTGATCCCCGTGGCCTTGCCGGCTGCGTCGAGGAACTCGTCGCCGTTCGAGGCGTCGCGGGTGGCCGAGGTCGCCACCAGCCGGCCCCGGACCACCCCGAACCCGTCCATGATGCGTCGGTACTCGGCCAACACGGACAGGGAACGGTCGATCGCCTCGGAGGAGAGCGCCCCCGTTGCGTCGACACCCTCACCGAGCCGGGTGATATTGGTCAGACGCTCGAGGGGCCGGGCGGCGGTGTCGGCCACCAGTAGCCGCGTGGAATTGGTCCCGCAGTCGATGGCCGCCACCGGGCCCACTGGCTCCATGGACCCCTTGCTACCACGGCCGGCCGACCATGGCCCAACGTCAGTGGATCCTTCCCGAAGCTGATGGGTGCAGACCGATGCGCTGTGCGGTCCACTCCCCCACCGGATCGTCAGCACCGGTGAGCCACCAGGCCAGGTGGGCGTGGAGGCACTTGACGCCGTGCCTGGTCCCGCCGACTCCCCCCGACGGCCTCGGACCCCGGTGGTCGGGAGGGATCAGGGCGTCCCGCTCACGGGTGTAGCGGGCGTGGGCGGCATCGATCCGTTCGACCGGCACCGCGGCTTCGGCCTGGCGCACCCCTCCGGTCGACTCGAGTCTGCTCACCGCATCCCGCAGGGTCGGATCCACCAGCCAGTAGCGAGTGGGCATCGGGGTCCCGTCGAAGAGGAACGGTGCGTTCTCGATGACTGCGGGTCTCCCGTCGTCCCCCCGGACCACCACTGCGAACGCCCCGGCCGGCTCACGCCCCAACTGCTCGGCGACGGCCTCCCGGTCGGGGTGGGCGCCATCCTGTCCGCCGGGGTCGGCCCCGGGCCCCGTGGTCACCTCCAGAATTCGAGCGAGTTGGTGACCCGGCCCCAGAAGCTGGTCGTGCTCTGCGCACCTGCGGTCCCCGACGGGCCGCCGGCGGCCCTGGCCCCCGGTCCGCCCGCTCGGGCCGAGGAGCCCGAGCCGCCGGCAGACGCCTGTGCGGAGAGGCCCGGGTCAGGGGACATGTCCGGAGCGTTGGCCGGCGCCACCAACGGTTGGGTGCCCGGGTCACCGACGGTGGGCCCACCCCGGGTGGTCCCCGCGGACCTGCCGCCAGGGGGCAGGACGACGTAGAGGGTCTGTCCCGGTGAGACCATCTGGTACTCCTCGCGGGCCAGTCGATCGATGGCCGCGGTGGAATTCAGCTGCCGCTGCTGCTCGGCCAACGACCGGTTGGTGGCCTGGAGCTGGCGGAGCTGGGCGGCAGCGGCCGAAAGCTGGTGGTGCTGGGACAAGAGGGCGCCCAGAGGGAAGCTCGCCACCAGCACGACGACCGCGAGGGTGGTGGCGAGGGCCAGTGGGATTCGGCGCCGACGGGCCAGGGCCGCTTCCTGGGCATCGGTCGAGGACGACGATCGGGCCTTCGCCGCGGCCGCGGCCACGCGAGGTCTCCAGTCCCGAAGCCGGCGGTACCCGCGCGTGGCCGTCGGCGGGCGGCCCCGCCTGTGCGGGTCGGACCCGGTGGGCGGTTCCGGCGCCTTCGGCCTCTTCGCCGCCCGTGGCCCCGGGGAGGGCTTCGCCTTCGCTGCCGCTCTCGCCGGCCCCTTCCGGCCCTTCGCCGGCTTGGGCCCTCGGGACGCCTTGGCCTCGGCTGCGGCCCGGAAGCGAGCCGCCACCTCCGGGTCGCTGGCCGGGCCGAAGGCCCGCGGCGCACTCGCCGGCTTCTTGCCCCTGGCGCCATGCGAGCGGGCGTGGAGGCGACCGCTCACGGCGTGGCGCTCCGGACCGCCAGGGCGTCCCCGCCCCGGAAGGCTGCCGACTCACCGAGCATCGCCTCGATGCGAAGCAGCTGGTTGTACTTGGCCACCCGGTCGGACCGGGCCGGCGCCCCGGTCTTGATCTGACCGCAGTTGGTGGCCACGGCCAGGTCGGCGATGGTGGTGTCCTCCGTCTCGCCGGAGCGGTGCGACATGACGCAGGCGTAGGCGGAACGGGTGGCGAGCGCCATGGTCCCGAGGGTCTCGGTCAGGGTCCCGATCTGGTTGACCTTGATGAGCACGGCGTTGGCCGTGCCGGCGTCGATGCCCCGGCGCAGGCGCTCCTCGTCGGTGACGAAGAGGTCGTCGCCCACCAGCTGGACCGTCCCCCCGAGGGCCCGGGTCAGTGCCGCCCACCCGTCCCAGTCGTCCTCCGCCATCCCGTCCTCGATGGAGACGATCGGGTAGCGGCCGACCAGGTCGACCCAGTAGGCGACCATCTCATCCGACGTGAGGGTGCGCCCCTCGCCGGCCAGCACGTAGCTCCCGTCCTTGTACAGCTCGCTGGTGGCCGGGTCCATGGCGATGGCGATGTCCGCCCCCGGAGTGCGCCCGGCCGCTTCGATGGCCTCCACCAGGATCTGGACCGCATCCTCGTTGGAGGAGAGATCGGGAGCGAAGCCGCCCTCGTCGCCCACCGTGGTGGACAGGCCCCGCACCTTGAGGACCCGGGCCAGCGAGTGGTAGGTCTCCACACCCCAGCGCAGGGCCTCGGAGAAGGAGGCGGCGCCGACCGGCACGATCATGAACTCCTGCAGGTCGATGGAGTTGTCGGCGTGGACGCCACCGTTGACCACGTTCATCATCGGCACCGGCAGCACATGGGCGTCTGCCCCCCCGACATAGCGGAACAGCGGGAGGCCGAGCTCGGCAGCGGCGGCCCTGGCCGTGGCCAACGAGGCCCCGAGGACGGCGTTGGCCCCCAGCCGGGCCTTGTTCGGGGTCCCGTCGGCGTCGACCAGCGCCAGGTCGACCCCCCGCTGGTCCAGGGCATCGGCGCCGTCGAGGACGTCGGCGATCTCGCCGTTGACATTGGCCACCGCGCCGAGCACTCCCAAACCGTCGAAGCGGTCCCCCCCGTCGCGGAGCTCGACGGCCTCGAACGAGCCGGTGGAGGCCCCGGAAGGCACGATCGCCCGACCCGCCGCCCCGGAGTCGAGCACGACCTCCACCTCCACGGTGGGGTTGCCCCGGGAGTCGAGGACCTCGCGACCGATGACCTGTTCAATCAAGCTCACTGTGGGTAGTCACTCCTGTTGCCGGTGTGGGAAAAGTTACCATCCGGGAACCCGAGGACCTGGGAATTCGCCAGAAATCCCATCGCCGCTCGCCCGCCCATGTGGCTCTTGCGAGGACTCCGCCCGCCCGTCAGCCCAGCTGCTCGACCGATGCCCGGAACCGGGTGGCGCGGGACCGCAACGCCGTCTCGGGGTCGACACCGAGGGACCGGGCCACGTTGGCCAGGGAGAACAGCAGCTCTCCGAGGATCTCGGCCTGGTCGGCCCGGCCGCCCTCGCCGTCGGTGATCCTCCCCGGTCCCCGCCCCACGTCCGAGCCGTCGTCGGCCCGGACGTCACCGGCCAGGCGGGAGATCGCATCGGCCACCCGGCCGGCCTCGGCGTCCAGGTCCGGGAGGACCATCCCGACCGCCAGGGCCTTCCGCTGCAGCTTGGCCGCCAGGGCCAGCGCCGGGAGGGCGACCGGGATGCCCTCGGTCACGCTCGACCGGTTCTTCTCGGACAACTTCTGCTCCTCCCAGTTGGCCGCCACCTCCTCGGGCGTGTCGGCGGTGACGTCGCCGAACACATGGGGATGGCGGGAGACCAGCTTGTCGTGCACCCCCCGGGCCACGTCGGCGAGGGTGAAGCGGCCGGCCTCGGCGGCCAGGGCGGCGTGGAAGTAGACCTGGAAGAGCAGGTCGCCGAGCTCCTCTTCGAGATGGTCCACCGCCTGCTCCTCGGCGCCGCCCTGCTGGTGGACGAGGGCTTCCCGGCCGTCACCGGTCCGCTCGCCGGCAGCCCCGGCTCCGGCGTCGATGGCGGAGAGGGCGTCGATGGCGGAGAGGGCGTCGATGGCCTCGAGCGCCTCGTAGGACTCCTCGAGGAGGTGGCGGGCCAGGGAGCCGTGGGTCTGGCGGCGGTCCCAGGGGCAGCGGCGGCGCAGGGTGTGGACCAGCTCGTCGAGCCGGAGCAGCTCGGCCCCCACCGGGGCGTCGAGGTGGGGGATCCACAGGGAGGTCAGGTGGTCGGGGGTGAGGTCACGATCGAGCTCTTGCCACTCCACCTCCCTCACCTCCTCGTCATCCAGCCCCAGATGGTGGAGGAGGGTCACGGTCCCCTCCGGCGGCGGGTCCAGCGACAGCTTGATCTCCGACAGCACCGCCGTACTCCAGCACTGGGCCACGATCAGCGGCCCGCGCTCGCCGGCCGCATCGGTGGCGAACGAGCCGCCGTCCACGATCCTGACGCCGGCGGCCATCGGGTCGACACCGAGCCGGTCGAATACGAGGTCGAGGAAGGAGACCGCCGGGTGCACGGCCAGGGTCACCTGACCGCCGGTCACGCCAGGATGCTCCCGCAGGAGGGCGACGGTGCGCTCGCCGACCGTGGGCGAGCCCGGCACCGCGTAGGCGACGGAACCGACCTCGACGGCGGCAGCGACCAGATCGGACACGATGGCCCGGTAGACCTGGTCGAAGGTCCGGCTCCGCTCGTAGTGGCGGTCGAACGAGTCGGCCTCGGGGAACCGCTCCGCCGCCGGATGCCTCGAGGTGCGGAAGAAGACGGCTGCCGCCCCGGCCATCGTGGCCAGGGCCCCCGAGGTGATGAGCTCGGGCCCGGCGGGGCCCAGGCCGACCACGTCGATGTGCGGAGCGCTCCGCTCACCGCGCCGCGTGCCAGCGGTGGGCGCCGTGCGGATCAGTTGCCCCCCGGGACGGCGGTCCCCGGCGAGCCGGTCGAGGCGCCCGGGCCGGTCGGTGCGGTCGGTGCGGTCGGTGCGGTCGGTGCGGTCGGTGCGGTCGGGTCAGCCGAAGCGCCGGCCAGCAGGTACTGCTCCGGGGGGGCGATGGGGGCCACGATGGTCAGAGCCTTCCAGGTTCCGTACATGGGGTCGATCCACACGTCCGAGTGGCGGGCGAACCCGACGATCTCCTTGCTGACCCGGGTCACGTTGGGGGTGGCCTGGAGCAACTCGCGCCGCGCCACGGAGGCGGCGGCCGACAGCGGCTCGACCGTCCGGTTGGTCACCTCGTAGATGATCCACTGACCGGTGGAGGTGTCCTGCACGGGGCCGACGGGGCGGCCCACGGCGATCGACTGCTGCTGCAGCGCCTGATCCACCCGTGCCTCGGTGTAGTTGCAGCCGAGCGATCCGCCGTTGGCCGCGGTCTGTTGGTCGAGCGAGCTGGCTCTGGCCACGTCGGCGAAGGCGGCTCCGGCATTCAACTGGGCGATGAGCTGCGCGGCGTGGGCCTGGGTGTCGGTGGCGATCACGCTCACGCAAACGGCGGTGAACAGCGGCTGATTGGCGGCGTAGTAGGCCGCCACTGCGGCGTCGGACAGGTCCGCCCCCCGGGCCAGGAGCTTCTCGTCGACGGCCTCGTTGCGGATCTGTCCTGCCCGCACCGACTCGGGCAGCCCGGACAGGAGGGCGACGCCGGTGAGGTTCGCCCCGGTCGGGTCCTGACAGTAGGACGCCGTGCCCGACGAGGACGCCTGCTGGACGGCGGCAGCGATCTCGCCGTCCAACGTCGACTCGAAGTCCGACTTGGCCGCGGCCAGGTCGGACGACGAAAGGGAGATGCCCTTCGATGCGGCGTACTGCTCGGCCAGGAGGTCGCCCACCTGGTTGTCGAGCACGCTGACGGCGAAGGGCATGGCGAAGGTGCCGGGGCCGCCGGCTCCCACCGCCGAGAGGGGGGTGATCTGGGCGTTCTCCAGCTCGAGCAGGCAATTGCCGGCCACCGTCGCCTGCAGGGTGTGGAGCTGGGTGTTCAGGGTGCTGGTGGTGATGGCGGTCCCGTTGGCCGAGGCCGCCGGAGGGGTGACGTCACAGGCGGTGCCCACCAGGGCGACGACGAGCACGACAGTGGCGGCGGCCCCGGAGAGATGGCGCTTCATCGGCGGCGATGCTACCGGCTGGGTCCCGACCTGCCTCTACGCGGCGGTCGAGGGCACCAGTTCTGCCAGCAGGTCCACCAGGGCCCGGGCGTAGTCGCTCCCCCCGGCCGGCGAGGCCACCGACAGCAGCAACCGGTGCAGGTCGGCCTGGTAGGTGGCGCCCGGGGCCAGCCGGCGCAGACGGACCTCGGCCGAGGCCGGCAGCGTGAGGGGCGACACCTTGACCGCGGCCCGGGCCGGGGGCCCGCCCATGGCGGCCGTCCCCCGCCGGGGCACGCTCACGACCACGTCGGTGATCCCGAGGCGCAGGCATTCGACCCGCAGCCGGGCCACGTCCAACAGCGCGACGGCCGGAGCGGGCAGAGGCCCGAACCGGTCCTCCCATTCGGTCCGGAGGTCGGCGATCTCCTCGACGCTGCGCACGGCGGCGAGCCGGCGGTAGGCCTCGAGGCGGACGTCCTCGGCCTCCACATAACCGGCGGGAAGGTGGGCGGCATCGGGCAGGTCGAGGGACAGCTCGACCGGCTGCGGGCGCGGCTCGCCCTTCATCTCGGCGACCGCCTCGGAGACCATCTGGACGTACAGGTCGTAGCCGATGGCCGCGATGTGGCCCGTCTGGTCGCGGCCGAGCAGGTTGCCCGCCCCCCGGATCTGCAGGTCGCGTAGGGCGATCTTGAATCCGGAACCGAGCTCGGTGTGGTCCCCGATGGTCCGCAGGCGCTCGTAGGCCTGCTCGGACAGCACCCGGTCGACGGGGTGGAACAGATAGGCGTACGCCCGCTGCCCGGCCCGACCCACCCGGCCGCGGAGCTGGTGGAGCTGGCCCAGTCCCAAGAGGTCGGCCCGGTCGACCACCAAGGTGTTGACGGTGGGCATGTCGATGCCCGACTCGATGATGGTGGTGCACACCAGCACGTCGTAGCCGCCGTCCCAGAAGTCGAGCACCACCCGCTCGAGCGTCCCCTCGTCCATCTGCCCGTGGGCGACGGCCACCCGAGCCTCGGGGGCCATGCGGTGGACCCGTTCGGCCACCGCCTCGATGTCCTGGACCCGGTTGTGCACGTAGAACACCTGGCCCTCCCGGAGCAGCTCGCGGCGGATCGCCTCCGACGCCGCCGCCTCCTCGAACTCCCCGACGTGGGTGAGGATCGGCCGCCGGGCCGCCGGAGGGGTGTTGACCATCGAGAGGTCGCGGATACCGGTCAGGGCCATCTCGAGGGTACGGGGAATGGGGCTGGCGGTGAGGGTGAGGACGTCGACCCCGTCGGTCAACGCCTTGATCGACTCCTTGTGGCTCACCCCGAAGCGCTGCTCCTCGTCCACGACCAGCAGCCCGAGCTTCTTGAAGGCGACGTCCCCGCCCAACAGGCGGTGGGTCCCGATCACCACGTCCACCGAGCCGTCGGCCAGGCCGGCCAGCACCGCCTTGGCCTGGGCGTTGGTCAGGAACCGGCTGAGCAGCTCGACCTTGAGGGGGAACGGCGCGTAGCGGTCGGCGAAGGTCTGGGCGTGCTGGCTGGCCAGCAGGGTCGTGGGCACGAGGACCGCGGCCTGGTACCCGTCCTGCACCGCCTTGAACACCGCCCGGATGGCCACCTCCGTCTTGCCGAAGCCCACGTCGCCACAGATCAGCCGGTCCATCGGTTGGGGGCGCTCCATGTCGGCCTTCACGTCCTCGATGGCCCGGAGCTGATCGGCGGTCTCGACGAACGGGAACGAGGACTCGAGCTCGGCCTGCCACGGGGTGTCGTGGCCGAAGGCGTGGCCGGGGATCTGGAGGCGGCGGCGGTAGAGGGCGACCAGCTCCTCGGCCACCTCGTGCACCGCGGCCCGGGCCTTGGCGCGGGTGCGCTGCCACTCGGAGCCCCCGAGCCGGCTCACCGTGGGCGACTCGCCGCCGGCGTAGGGGGTCAGCAATTCGATCTGATCGGTGGGCAGGTACAACTTGTCCGCCCCGCGGTACTCGAGCAGCAGGTAGTCGCGGGTGGCGCCCCCCATGGTGCGGGTGACCATGCCGCCATAGCGGGCCACCCCGTGCTGACGGTGGACCACATAGCTGCCCGGTGCCAGGTCGTCGAAGAACCCGTCGACCGGCCGGGCCCGGGTCCGCGCCTGGCGGTGGGGGCGGTGCCGGCCGGTGACGTCGGACTCGCTGAGGACGGCCACCCTCGACCCCGACAGCACGAAGCCGTGATCGACCGGGGCCACCACGATGCGGGCCCCCGGCACGGTCAGGTCGGGCACCCCCGGCGAGCCGGTCGGGCCGGGCCCCTCCGATGCGGGTGGAGCGACAGGGACGGTGACCCCCTCCTCGGCCAGGATGGACGACAGGCGCTCGGCCCCCGGAGCGCTCGACGAGCACAGCACCACCGAGTACCCGTCCCCGACCAGGGCCGCCACCTGGCCGGCCAGCTTGGAAGGGTCGCCGAGGATCGGCTCCCACCCCCTCGACTCCACCAGCGGGACCCCGGGGCCCTCGGCCGTCGGCACCAGCGAGAGCACGCCCGCACCGGTGTCGGTGAGCAGCCGGTCGAACGGGACGTGCAGCCGCGGGGCCCCCTCACCGGCCTCGAGCCCCCAGGTCGAGGCCAGGGCGTCGGCCAGCGCGGACTCCTCGTCCAGCAGCTCGCCGGCCCGGTCAC
The DNA here is from genome assembly GCA_035531955.1 of Acidimicrobiales bacterium. Lineage (GTDB taxonomy): Bacteria > Actinomycetota > Acidimicrobiia > Acidimicrobiales > RAAP-2 > Bog-756. Next base: position 13,726 of record DATKRZ010000043.1, read on the forward strand.
GGACCCGTCCGGGCTCCACCACCACCACCAGCCCCTCGTCGCCCAGGAGGTCGGTGACCAGCTCGTCGGAGTCGGACAGCCACGGCAGCCACGACTCCATCCCGTCGAACTGGTCGCCGTCGGCCAGCCGGTCCCACTGATGGCGTCCCCACGGGGCCGAGCCGACCAGCGCGGCCGACCGCTTCTGCATGGTCTCGTCGACCACCAGCTCGCGACAGCCGAACACCTCGACCGGTCCGAGGTCGTCGATCGACCGTTGGTCGGCCACGTCGAAACGGGTCAGCCGGTCGACCTCGTCGCCCCACAGGTCGATCCGCACCGGGTCGTCCGCGGTGGAGGGGAACACGTCGACGATGCCGCCCCGCACCGCCAGCTCGCCGCGGTGCTCCACCATCGACTCGCGTCGGTAGCCCATGGCCACCAGCCGGGCCACCAGTTCGTCGACGACGACCCGGTCGCCCTTGGCCAAGGTGACCGGCCGGGCCGCGGTCCTCCAGGGGCCGAGGCGCTGCAGCACCGCCTTGATCGGTGCCACGACGATGTCCGGGCGGGTGCCGTCGGCACTCCGCGGTCCCCTCCCGAGCCGCCACAACAGCCGGAGGCGGCGGCCCATGGTCGAGACGTCCGGGCTCACCCGCTCGAAGGGCAGCGTCTCCCAGGCCGGGAAGACCTCGACGCTGCCCGCACCGTCGTCGGATCCGGGCGGCGCCGCCGCCCAGGGTCCGGGCCCGGTGCCGGTGAAGGCCGCCAGGTCGTGGGCCAGCTGGTCGGCGGCGGACCCGGTGGGCGTCACCACCAGCACCGGGCGGCGGGAGCCCAAGCGGACCAGGCCGGCCAGCACGAAGGCCTGGGCGGGTGTGGCCACGGCCAGCGTGGCGCCGGGCGCGCCGATCACCTGCGCCATGGCGGGCTCGTTGCGCAGCAGCGGGGGGAGCGAGCGGAGACTCACCGGGTCAGGGTACCGGGCGGTGACGATCTTGTTGACCGACGGATAGCGCTGGTGGTGACCCGTCGGACCGGGATCTCCGGGTCAGCGTGACACCGTTCCATAACGAATCCCCAAGCGGTCACACGCGAGTCGGATGCCCGGGCTGTCGTCCCGGTCGGAGGCCAGGATGCGGGCAGCGAGCAATTCCGCCACGGCCACCGCTTCGGAGCCAAGGGTCGAGAGTCCTGATTGTTCGAACACCAGCGTCCCCATTCGCCAGGCCAGCCGGCGCATCGGGACGATGGCGACGTCGTCGGGGAGCCTGACCAGTGCCGCGGCAACGGCTTGGCGCTCAGGCGGGCTGAAGGCGCCGAGCAAGGGGCCGTGGCCACCTCGGGCTGCGCTCTTGCACAGTCTCGCGTACCAGAGGTTGGTGGTGGCCAGATCATCGGCGCCGACCGCGGAGCGCAAGGTCCTGTCCGGTCCGGTCATCCAGTCGCGAAGTAGATGGTCGTCGAGCAGGACCGTCACCCGCTGATCAGGTCCGGGTCCTCCTCGCCGGCCACGGCAACGTAGTGATCCCCGGCGGGGACCAGCTCGTCGAGCAGATGGCGGGCGAACCCTGCGGGGACGGTGAGCACTCCGAAACCGAGATCCAGCACGTCGACGTGGCCACCCCTGTCGAGATTCCAGCGGTGGCGGACCTCGGCGGGCAGCGACATCTGCCCCGAGGTGGACACTTTGAACTTCTGAGCCTGAGCCATAGTCCTCCACTTGGTGGACGACGAACATTACCAAGTATCAACGTCTGACCTCCGCCGCTTCAGGTACGCCAAGGTGCCTCCGCTCGGTCGCCTGGCGGCCTCGGTCGGCGGCAGCCTCCGGCTCAGCCGTCCGCGTTGACCCGGTTCATGGCCGCCTCGACCCCCCCGGTCACGATGGCCTCCACCGCGTCGGCGGCCTCTTGGACGGCCACGGCCAGAAGCGACCGCTCCGCCGTGCCCGGGCGCCTCAGCACGTGGTCCACGCCCGACCGGCGACCGGGCGGCTTGCCGATGCCGATCCGCACCCGCAGGTAGGCGTTGGTGCCCAGGTGGCTCTCGATCGACTTGAGGCCGTTGTTGCCGGCGTTGCCCCCACCCGACTTCACCTTGACCCGGGCCGTGGGAAGGTCGAGCTCGTCGTGCACCACGATCAGGCGGGTGGCCAGGCCCGGGGCCGGGCCTGGCGCTCCCGGATGGTCGGGTGATCCGGGAGGGCCGGGCGGATCGATGCCCGCCCTCCTGACCAACGGGGCCACCGCCTGGCCCGACTCGTTCATGAAGGTCTGGGGGACGGCCAGCAGCACGGTGCGGGGGCCGATCCGGACCGTGCAGACCTGTGATCGCAGTCCCCGCTCCGCCTTGAGCCGCCCCTGGTGGCGCTCGGCGAGCTCGGTCACGACCTCGGCTCCCAGGTTGTGGCGGGAGCCGGTGAACTCGCTGCCGGGGTTGCCCAACCCGACCACCAGGAAGTCGACTGCGGCACCCCGCCGCGGCGGAGCCGGCCCGCGCCGGTTGCGGAGCAGGAGGACTACCCCTCTGAGGGCTCGGGCTCGTCGGAGGCCTGGGAGGGAGCCTCCTCGGCCGCTTCGACGGCGATGCCGGCAGCTTCGGCCTCTTCCTCCTCGGTGATCTGGACCCGGGGCGGCTGTCCGGCCACCACGGTCGCCTCCGGATCGGACTCGAGCTCGACGCCCCCCGGGACGGTGATGTCGGAGACGTGAAGGGAGCCACCGATGGTCAGGCCCGAGACGTCGATGTCCACCGACGGCGGGATGTCGGAGGGCTTCGCCTTGATGGCCAGGGTGAAGAGCTGCTGGTCGACGACGCCGTCACCATGGTGCACCTCGATCGCCTCGCCGACCAGGTTGATGGGGATCTCGGCGGAGATCACCTCGTCGCGGCGGACGATCTGGAAATCGACGTGGGTGACCACGTTCCGGAACGGGTGACGTTGGATCTCCCGCGCCAGCGTGAGGTAGCTGCCCTTGCCCACCTCGAGTGACAACAGGGTGTTGAGCCCGGCCTCGCCGGACATGGCGATCTGGAACTCGCGCGCGCCCACCGCCACGGGTATGGGGTCGGATCCGTGGCCGTAGACCACCCCGGGGATCATGCCCTGGGCCCGTAGGCGGCGGGTCGAGCTCGACCCGATCTGGCGCCCGGCTTCGGCGGCAAGGGTGACTTCGGGCATGCGGGGACTCCTCGGGAGACGCTGACAAAGGGGGCGGCGGTCTCCCGGTCGACCGTGCCTGTCACGCCGATGGGAGAGGACCGCTGCTGACGGCCCACCATGATAGACGAGCGCCGACGGAAGATGGCACAGGGGGTCGCAGCGGTCAGGCTGTCGGCGGCGGCGATCTGCCGGCAGGGGCGTCAGGCCAGGTTCTCGCCGCCGAAGATCTCCGACACCGAGGAGTCCTCGAACACCGCGTCGATGGCATGGGAGATGAGCTTGGCCACCGACAGCACCTCCAGCTTGTCGAACCGGCGGTCAGGGGCGATGGGAAGCGTGTCGGTCACCACCACCTTGGTCAGCGCCGAGTTCTTCAGGCGGTCGACCGCCGGGTCCGACAGCACCCCGTGGGTGGCCATGCACCACACCTCGGCGGCTCCCCGGTCGGCCAGGAGGTCGGCGGCGGCCACGATGGTCCCGGCCGTGTCGATCATGTCGTCGATGAGCACGCACTGGCGACCTTCGACATCACCGACGACGTGGAGGGCCTCCACCTGGTTGGCCACACCCCGCAACCGGCGCTTGTGCACCACGGCCAGGTCAGCGGTGAGGTGCTGGCTGAACCGCTCGGCCACCTTCACCCGCCCCGCGTCAGGGGCCACCACCACCAGGTCGTCGCTCCGCTGACTGCGCAGATAGTCGACCAGCACCGGCGCCGCGGTGAGATGGTCGAACGGCACATCGAAGAAGCCCTGGATCTGTCCGGAATGCAGGTCGACGCTCACCACCCGGTCGGCACCCGCCACCGACAGCATGTCGGCCACCAGCTTGGCGGTGATCGGCTCCCGTCCCGTCGCCTTGCGGTCCTGGCGCGAGTACCCGTAGTAGGGGCACACCGCGGTGATCCGCTTGGCCGACGCCCGCTTGGCCGCGTCGATCATGATCAGGTGCTCCATCAGCGAGTCGTTGACCGGGCCGCAGTGGGTCTGGATGATGAAGACATCGCTCCCCCGGATCGACGAGTCGAATCGGCAGTGGATCTCGCCGTTGGCGAACTCGCGGAGGTTGGCCTCGAGGAGGTCCACCTCCAACTGGGCGGCGACGTCGCGGGCCAGTTCGGGGTGCGACCGTCCGGACACCAGTTCGAGCCGGCGGCGGGGAGTGAACTCCATGGTCATGACGCTAGCCCGCCCCGCCTCCGGCGTCGCCGGCTCCCGGGTCGGGATCGGGGCCGTACCGGGGCCCGGCACCCACCACCCCTCCCGCCGGCACCTCGTCCCCCTCCTCGAGGACGGCGAACGGCCCGACACGGGCGTCGGCACCGATCGACGACCGGCGGCACACGCTCGAGGCCACCGTCGCCCCTTCGCCCACCACCGTGTCGACCAGATGGGCGTCGGGCCCGATCTCCGCGTGCGAGCCGATCACGCAGGAGCCCTGGAGGATGACCCCCGGCAACAGCACCACGTCCGGCTCCACCACCGCGTCGACGTCGATGTAGGTCCGCTCGGGGTCCCACATGGTCACCCCCCGGCGCATCCACCGCTCGTTGATCCGGTCGCGCAGCTCGGCCTCGGCCACCGCCAGCTGGGCCCGGTCGTTGACCCCGGCCACCTCCATGAGGTCCTGCACGACCAGCGAACCCACGTTGTGGCCGGCCTCGTAGAGGACGCCGATGACGTCGGTGAGGTAGTACTCGCCCTGGGCATTGGCCGGGCTGAGCCGGCGCAACGACGGGGCCAGCACGCTCCGGCGGAAGCAGTAGATCGACGTGTTGATCTCGTGGACGTCCAACTCCTCCCCGACGGCGTCCCCGTGCTCGACCACCCGGGCCACCGTGTCGTCCCTCCCCCGCACCACCCGGCCGTAGCCGGTGGGATCGTCGAGCATGGCGGTCAGCAGGGTCGAGGCCGCACCGGAGGCACGGTGCTGGCGGACCAGCCCGGCCAGCGTGGCCGGCCGGAGTAGCGGGGTGTCGCCGGGCAGCACCACCACGTCCCCGTCGTCGTCGCCCTCGTCGTCGGGCAGACCGGTCAGCGCCACCGACATGGCATCACCGGTCCCCCGCGGCTCGACCTGTTCGACGAACTCGATCGACATGCCCGCCGGCGCGTGCTCCACGAGGGTCTTGGTCACCCACTCGGCCCGGTGCCCGACGACCACCACCACCCGGGCCACCGACAGCTCGGCCAGGGCGTCGAGCACGTGGAGGACCATCGGCCGCCCGCACAGCCGGTGCAGGGGCTTGGG
>DATKRZ010000044.1:0-34161 GCA_035531955.1 Acidimicrobiales bacterium
GGTTTTCGTGCCGAGTCTGATGCGACCGATGCATCCCGCCACCTCGGGCCACGTACACGCCGGTGATCCGTCGACAGCGGTCGGTGGACCGCATTGCCGAGTCAGCCGTCCTCCGGTGGCAGAGCCCACGGACGTTCCATCCGTCCGCTCCACCCAATCAGTCTCGGCCATTCCACAGCCCTCCTGATCCCGGTGTCCGCTCCCGATGTGGGATTGCTGACAACTCTCAGTGTGACCCCCGCGACCGGGATCTGTCTGTCACGGTGGAGACAGAAGCGGAAATTTGTCGGGACCGCCAGTGGCGGACGCTTCGTGGCTGTCAGAAGGCGATGATCCGGGTGAGTGCCTCCCGGTCGATCACCCGGAGACTCCTCGACCCCATGCTGATCCAGCCCTGCCTCTGGAAGTCACGCAGACACGCGTTCACCCGCTGACGACTGGCACCGATGTTGGCGGCGAGGTCGGATTGGGTCACCGCCTGCTCGGCCGGCGGTGGATCGCCGATGGCGCGCTGGAGCAGGTACTTGGCCACGCGCTGTTTGAGATCGAGAAAGACCAGGTCGGTCGCGACCCCGGTGATCCGGCGCACCATGTCGGACAGCCGCTGGAGCAGGGCTATGGCCAGGGCCGGGCGCTCGGAGATCAGGTCGATGATCACCGAGCCGGCCAATACGAGCACCACGCTCTCCTCGGTCGCCTGGACGGTGGCCGAGCGAGGACCGCTCGACAGCACGCCTAGCTCGCCGATGGTCTCGCCCGGCACGACGGTACTCAGGATGAACTCGGCACCGTCATTGGAGTACTTCACGACCTTCATCCGCCCCGAGACGAGGACGAGCACGGAGTCGGAGAAGTCGCCCTCACAGAACAGGACCTGCCCCTTGTCGACCCGTCTGCGCCGGCTGCGTTCGGCCAGGTATCGGCGGTCCTTCTCTTCCAGGACGCCGAGCACCGCCGCACCGACGAAGGGGTCGTCCTCGAGGTCGGCCGGGACGCCAACCTTCACGGGGAGGTCACCATCGACCCGGGGAGACCGGCGCCTATCCGGCATCGCCCTGGCCGACCCTCGAGTTGCGCGTCCCGACACCGGTCCCACTCATCGACAACCCTCGCTCACATCGCGAAAAGCTCCGCCATCCGAACTCTAGCCACCCTGGAGCCCGATGACACCCCCACTTGTCAGGCGGGCCGGGTCATCAGGTGCGACCTGGCCGCGTCGCTTAGGATTGGCCGAGGCGCCGGGCGGGCCGAGCGATGTTGCACCCGACCGGCCGGTCCGATGGCGGGTCGACCAGGTGCCACTCCCGGCCGAGAGGCGGCAGGGATTGAGGAGGATCGGAAGGGAGCAGCATGGTGGATCCTTCCGCTGAGGCGTACTGGAAGGTGGACGTCACCCCGGGCGGCTACACCCGCTCGGGCGGGGCGCAGGACCGGTTCGAGGCGGCCGCCGCCGCCCTGCGGGAGAACGACGGCCGGCCGAACCCACTGGGGGTCAACGAGCTGCGGGCCGACCTTGCCCTGGAAGGTGGAGGGGTCAAGGGAATCGGACTGGTCGGTGCCGTCCTCGTCCTGGCCGAAGCCGGCTACACCTTCCGCGGGGTGGCGGGGACCAGCGCGGGTGCCATCGCCGCGTCATTGGTCGCCGCCCTGAGCCGCGGGGGTCGGGACATGACCGAGCTCCGATCGCACATGGACTCCCTCGACTTCAGCGAATTCCAGCCACCCGGACTGGGGAACCTCGGACAGGGCGGTCCCGGCGGGCTGTCAGCTGCCGCGCTGGCCCTGGCCGAGCTGACCTGGAAGGCGGGACTGGACTCGGGCGCCGCCCTCGGTCGGTGGCTGGGGCCCATCCTGGAAGGACTCGACGTGCGGACCTTTGCCGACCTGCGCCTGGACGAAGCCCAGGATCCCGACATGAGCCTCGAGGCCGATCACCAGTTCCGGCTGGTGGTCCACACCACCGACATCACCCGCCGGCAACTGGTCCGGCTCCCCTGGGACTACCCGCTCTACGGCCACGCCGCAGGGGGGCAGTCGGTGGTCGATGCGGTGCGCGCCTCCATGTCGATCCCCTTCTACTTCAAGCCCTTCGCCTTCGAGTCCGCGAACTCGACGGTCGACATCCCCACTCCGGACGGCGGCACCACGGAGGTGACGTACGCCGCGGGAAGAGAGACCTGGGTCGACGGGGGGATGCTCCGGAACTTCCCCATCAACGCCTTCGACCGCATCGACGGCCGACCGCCACGGTGGCCGACCATCGGCATCAAGCTGTCCGCTCTGCAGGACCGGTATCCCCCGTCCAAAGCCTGCGGCTCGTCGGTGGGGGTCGGCATCCACTGCCTGGAGACGATGACGGGCGAATGGGACGAGTACAGCATCGACGAGACGACCGCGGCGCGGACGATCTTCGTGGACACCTTCGGCATCAAGGCCATCGACTTCGGGCTCACGCCGACCCAGAAGGGCCAGCTGTTGGCCAGCGGCATCAGGGCGGCCACCCAGTTCGTGATCGAGATGGGGGAAGCCGGTCGAGTGCCCCGGACAGCGGAGGAGGCTCAGGACCTGGTCAACCGCCGGCGAGCCGGGGCGCGGCTCGATGCCGACCACCGCCCGGTGGAACGGACCGGGTCGGGGCCCGCGGACACGTGCTCCCTTTGTGGTGCTCCCTTCGGCACGCCGCCGCACGGGAGGAGGGGGCACGACGTGCCGGACGCCGCCTCCCTGGCGCGGGCCCACGACTGGATGAAAGGCCGTCCACCCACCGCCCACCGGGCGGTGGTGCATCGCGGGCGGACAGGACTGTCCTGACGCCGGGCACCGGGGGGCGGGAACCCTCCGGTCATCCCTCCGGCGCCGACAGGGCGAAGCGCGGTCTGGGAGTCATGGCCGCCAGATCGGCGGCATCCTCGGCGCTGAGTGGCGTCGAGAAGAAGTAGCCCTGGGCGGTCTCCGCCCCGATCTCGCGCAGGATGGCCACCTGCTCGACCGTCTCGACTGCCTCGGCCACCGTGCAGATGCCGAGGGAGCGGCACAGGGTGACGATCGTCTCCGCCGTGGCCCGACTCTTCCCGTCGGGGTCGGCAAGGTCGGCGGTGAGCGAAGCGTCGATCTTCACCGTGCTGACCACGCAGTCCCGCAGGTTCTCGAGCACCGACCAGTCCTCCCCGACGTCGTCGACGGTGAGCTGGATGCCCAGTCGGGTCATCATGTGCAGGTCTTCTGCTGCCTGGTCGTCGGCCACCGAGGTCTCGGTGACTTCGACCGTGAGCCGATCGGGACTGAGACCCGATTGTTCGAGGGCGGCAGCCGCGGCGATGGCCGCCTCGCCCCGGTGGAGTTGGAAGACCGAGCAGTTCACCGCCAGCTGGAGGTCCGACGGCCACCGAGCGGCCTGCGCACAGGCCTCAGAGAGCACCCATGCGTTCAACTCGTTCATGTTCCCGTGGGACTCGGCCCACGGAATGAGCGTGGCGGGGGGGATGTCGCGACCGGTCGAGTCCCGCCACCGCAGGAGCGCCTCGAAGCCGAGGAGTCGACCGGTGGCGAGGTCCACCGCGGGCTGGAAGACGAGGGTGGCGGCGCCGTCCAGGCCCAGGTTCGGAGGGGGAGTGATCGTGGCCACCGCTGACGGCGACTGCGCGGGATTGGTCACAATTCTCGATATCGGCAGGGAGGGCAACCGCCTTGAGCTGGAAAGGGGCCCGACAAGGCCCGATCCGAGGCCGTCCACCTCCCCCCGGACCCTCAAGGAAACCGGGGCGGGTGCCGAAAGGTGGAGTATGGTACTGCGCCCATTTGCACGCCACCCGAAGGCGACGGCGGAAGAACGGGCCAACCCCCGAGGGTCCGATCAGCCGGCACATCTCATCTCGAACGATCCCCGTCCCGACGACCGGCCGGCAGGCGGTGCCGGCGCGGACGAGGCGTCCCTGCACCAGACCGTATCCGTAACGTTGCCGGACGGTGCCGGGCCGGGGTGGTACCCCGACAAGGCCGACCCGAGACTGATGCGCTACTGGGACGGCTTCCATCTGACCGGCCAGGTCATGCACGTCCACTCGCGGGCCGGCGAGGCGGAAGCCAGCGCTCCGGTCCCGGCACCCGCCGGCGCCGTCGTATCCTCGATCGAGTCCTTCTCGCGGGTCACCGAGCAGCAGGCCGTCGGCTCACGGACCGCCGATGTGCCGGCTCCCGCACGCCCGGCGGGTCCGGCACCGCGGGCCGGCGCGTCTCGAACCGTCGATCTGAGCGCCACCGATCTACTGGCACCGTTCCGGTCACAGCCCGTGCCGCCCATTGACCCAAAGCCTGCCGCAGGACGCAGCAGCCAGCGGGCCGTCCCTTCCGTGCCGGCTGCCTCGACGTCCGTCGCCACCGGCGCGGCGCCGGCCGTGAAACCGGCTGTCCCGGTTGGTCCGGCGCTCCCACCAGCCACACCGGCAGCCAGCCCGCCATCCCACGAGACCGATCCCACTCCGGTCGAACCTACGGGCGGCCGCGACGAGACCTGGACCGCCCTGCGCCGGTTCGGAGAGCCGAAGCCAGGACCGAAGTCAGAGACCGACGCCGGTGCGAACGGCGGGGCGAAGGCGGAACCGAAGGCCGAACCTCCAGCAACCGTGGAACGAGACCCGGAAGCGAAAGTGAGGGCGGACGCAGCGGTCGAAGCGGACGCCGGAGACAACCAAGTGTCATCGAACCCAGAGGGGGAATCAACAATGGATGCCAGAGCACCCGGTGATGCCGTGGTCGTCACACCGTTCACGGGCGACGATCGTCTCAATCGCAACGAGCTGCGCAGTCAAGGTGTGATGCCTCCGGCGACGAGATCGAGGAGTGCCAGGAGCCAGGGGGCGGCAGATGAGGCCACCAGCTGGGCTGAGCAGACCGAGAGGGCGGTGACGAAGGCCAAGGCCCTCGGGACGCCCGAGGCCTGGCAGGAGGCGGCCCGGGTCGCTGCCGTCGTCGCCGAGGTCGCCCAGACCATGCAAGCGGCCGCCGACGCGACCCAGGTGGCGGGGCAGACGGCCAAGGAGGCCGAGGACGCCGCGGAGCGGGCCAAGGCAGCAGCCCGCCAGGCATCTGACGCCCGCCAATCGGCCGAGCGCACGGCCAGGGCCGCCCAGGAAGCCGCGGAGGCAGCCAAGGTGGCGGAACGGACGGCAGCCGAGGCCAAGGTGGCAGCTGACCAGTCGGCCCAGGAGGCTCCGAAGCTGGCGGAGGCGGCGAGGGCCGCCGCCCAGGCTGCGGCCGGAGCGGGCCGGAAGGCGCAGGGCCTGGAGGAGATCGTCGCCAAGGCGTCCACCGCCAATACGCCCGAAGCCTGGACTGAGGCGCTCAGACTGTCCGCTGAGCCGGGGGCCACGCCGGGCCAGGGTTGATCATCGACAGACCCGTCGGGTCTTTGTGATTCCGAGGTGCCTCAGTCCAACGCTTGGAGCGCCTCCACGGCCCGTCGCTCGACGTTGCCGTACCCGTTGGTCCTCGCCGCATCACGGGCAGCGGTCAGACGGGCCCGCCCCCGTCCGACATCGCCAGCTCGGTTGCGCTCGACCATCATCGTCCCCACCAACAGGTCGGTGCGGGCCTGGGAGAATTTCGCGCCGGTCCGCTCCCCCAACCCGGCGGACACCATGAAGTGCGCCTCGGCCTCGTCGTAGCGGCCAAGCACAGAGGCGAGGGCACCCAGGTACATCGCCACCGGCTCCAAGGGCATCAGGCCGTTGAAACCGACCTGATCGTGGTACGGAGCGAGCAGGTCGAACAGAAGGGCCCCTGCCCTCGTGTGATGCAGCTCGATCGCAACCTGAGCGTAGGCAGTGATTGCCTCGAGCCACCCGATGCCCATCATCAGTGAGCCGAATCCGTCGGACGCCTCCGCGTCGAGGAGCGCGAGCGCTTCGGCCTCTCGCTCCGAGTCCATGCAGGCAAGCGCCAGGGCACCTCGGTAGCCGGCCATGCCGGTTTCGGCGGCGACCGACTCGATGATCGAAACGAGCTCCTCCAACCGACCCTGCTGATGGCGAACGATGACCATCTGCGAGCCATAGAACGAGAGCGCATCGGGTTGGCCGCACTCGGTGCCGATCGCCAGAGCCTGATCCGACAGGGCCTCCGCTCGACCGGGGTCGCCGGCCGCCAGGGCCTCGGCCGCCTCGTGGAAGGTGGTGATCCACATCAGGATCGGCTGGCGGAGCTTCCCGCTGAGCGACCGCATCACGTCCAGGCACCTGGCGGGGACTTCAGGGTCGCCGCAGTCCATGGCGCTTATCCGCCGATAGACCGCGGCGAAATACAGGTGATAGGGATCCCCCAGGGCTTCGGCCAGCTTCAGGGCCTCGGTCGTGTCAGCGACCCGCTCCTCAAGGGTGGGCGGCGCCTCGAGGGGCTGCGCCACGAGATTGAGGACCCGGACGATGGTGGACGGATCGCCGATCCGGCGGGCCATGTCCCTGGCTTCCTTGGCCATGACCCGTCTCTCATCGAGGGGCCTGCCGTGGGTCAACTCGTTGCACAGAGTGGCGAGCAGCAGGGCTCGCTCATTGCTGTCGTCCGGCGGCATGGCGTCGAGGACGGCCTCGAGCACCCCCACCCTCTCGGCGTCGACGATGCCCAGTGAGCTGAACAGGCCGCGGTTGTTCCCCAGGGCGGCGGCCACCTGCCGGTCGGTCGCCCCCAGGGCCTGAGCCTGGATGGACGCGTCGATCAGGGTCTCACGGAAGGCGGGCACTCCGGCCTGGCGCTGGGCATATCCCAGGCCGATGAGGAGATCGACCTTGAGGAGCGGGTCGGGCTCACGCTCCAGTCCGAGCAGATGGAGTGCCTGGGAGAAGTAGTGGACCGCCTCGTCGGGGGCCAACGCCGCCAGTGCGGCATCGGCCGCCTGACGTGAATAGGCGATGGCCTTGGTCACGTCGACCGGCTGGGTGGCGCTGAACCAGTGGTGGGCGAGCTCACCGATGCGGACACCGGGGCGGTCCCCGCACATCGCCTCCAGGGCCTCCCCGACCCTCCGGTGCGCCCGGGCCCGGCGGGTCGGCCCCAGGTCCTCATAGAGGGTCCGCCGGATGAGGGCATGGGCGAACCGGTAGTGCCCGGGGGCGTCCGACTTCTCACGCACGAGGGCGACCGCGGCCGCCGCGTCGAGGACGTCGAGCAGATCATCCTCCGATGTCGAGGTGGCACGGCACAGCACGTCGAGGTCGAAATCCTGTCCGATGACCGCAGCCTGTGACAGGACCCGCTGAGCTTCCCGGCCCAAACGCCCGACCCGACTTCCGACCACCACCCGCACACTCTCGGGCAGGGTCGTACTGTCGAGAGAGGCGACGGCCACCCATCGCCCGGTTGCGTCCTGATAGATGGCCCCGGTCTCGGACAGGTGCCGCAGGACCTCACTCACGAAGAACGGATTTCCGTCGGTCTCGCGGTGGACGGCATGGGCGAGGTTCACCCCGGAGTCGTCCAGCGCATGGCCGGCGGCGGCCTCCATGAGCGACACGACGCCGGTGTCGTCGAGCCCGGTGAGCTCGATACGGGTGACGCCGCGGTGCTGGTGTAAAGCGCCCAAGGTGTCGAGGAGCGCATGGGAGTACGACAACTCGCTGTCGCGGTAGGTGCCCAACACGAGGACCCGCATGGGTGCCTCGGTGGCGATCAGATGGCGCAGCAGGAGCAGGCTGCCCTTGTCGGCCCATTGCAGGTCGTCGAGGACGAGGATGACCGGCTGCTGTTGGGCCACCACGGCCAGCAGGTCGACGGCCGCTCCGAACAGCAGGTAGCGCTCCGTGTCGGCGTCGGTGGCCGTCGGGGCGGGGAGGTCCGGCAGCCTGCTGGCCAGGGCCGGGACCAGCCTGGCGAGCTCGGAGCCGTGGGCATCCACGTGGGCGACGAGTTGGTCCTCGGGAGCGTGGGTGACGTAGTCCCCCAGCATCTCGGCGAAGAGCCGATAGGGGGTGGTGAGGTCCTCCTCGCCGTGACCGAACAGGACACACGACCCGTGGTCGTAGGCGGTGTGAGCCGCCTCGGCCACCAGGGTCGTCTTGCCCACTCCTGCTTCGCCGGAGACCAGGAGCACCTCGTGCCCTCCGCCACTGACGACCCGCTTGACCGCGGCCGAGATCACCTCGAGATCGAGCTCCCGGCCGACGACTCCCAGGGACGGACGCGTCGCCAGACGGCCCGGCAGGGGCACGGCGTTGGCCGCGGACCGGGCGAGCGGCTCCCAGACCACCTCCACGGTGTCAACGGGCGCGGGAAGGCCCTTGAGGGTGAGCGGTCCCAGTCCGTTCACCGGGTGGCGACTGCGTCGCCCGGCCATCGCCGGCACCACGTCCGCAGCCAATATGTGGCCACCCTGGCAGGCGGCGCAGAGTCGCGACGCCTCGACGACCGGGTCCCCGAAGTAGTCGGCGTCCTCCCTGGTGACCTCGCCACCGCTCAGTCCGACCCGGAGGCCCGTCGAATGGCCCCGATCCCGGTTGTCGAGGTCGACGGACTGCTGCATGGCGACTCCGCAGGCCAGAGCCGCCGACGCCGAGGAGAAGACCACCATCAGGCCGTCACCCAGGTTCTTCACCTCGGTGCCGCCGGTCTCCGCAATGGCCTGGCGCAGCATCGAGAAGTGCCCGCGGCGGATCGCATCGGATGCCTCGGGGGACACCCGATGCGACAGCTCTGTTGAACCCACGATGTCCGTGAACAGGACCACCACGTTCTCGGTGGTCACCGAGGGCCCGATTCCGCCTGGCACCGCCCCAGCGTAGGTCCCCGGGTGGTCGACTGCACCCGAGATGCGACCGAGTGCCGGAGGACGGGGGTCGCCTGAGGGGGCCCGGGGGGAAGAGTGGGCATGTGGCCGCTCCCACCAGGGGCTGCGGGCGACCGGTGTGGGTGGGACGGCCTTCGTCACGACCCACCGACCGTCGTCAACGACGGGTGCCGACCGGCGCCGGGCCGGCCTCCACGTGACGGAGGGCGACGACGATCGGCAGCTCGGCGGAGAGTGCCTCCAACGGCTCGATCCTGATCCCCGCCGGGGTGGACGCCCAGGCCAGGGGGCGCCCGTCCAGTGTCGCCACCTCCGTCACCGGCGTCGCCCGGACCTCGGCCAGCGTCAGCAAGCGGGTCGTCGGCGGGTCCGCCTCCAAGCCGTAGTCGGCCAGCCGGAGGAGCGCATGGACGGTGGTGTCCCGGGTCGTGTAGCGGACCTCGACGCCACCGTCGGCCCGTCCCTGGGCATGGACCCAGGGCCGGGTGGCGAACAGCGCATCGCCGGTCGCGTCGGTGAACCGGGCGAGCCACTCGAGCCGGCGGAGCTGGGGCTCGGCGATCGTCGCATCCTCGCCCCGGGGCCCGACGTTCAGCAGCAGGTTGCCGCCCTTGGCGGCGATGTCGGCCAGTGACCACACCAGGTCCCGTCGGGAGATGAAGTCGCCCTCGGTCGACTCCCGGTTGTGTCCGAAGCCCTTGTCCATGCCCCGGACGCACTCCCACGGGGTGGGCTGCACGCGGTCGAACACCGCATACTCCGGGGTGCGGACATCGAAGAGGGGAGGCTTGGGCGGCACCAGTCCCTGCTTGGCCGCCGCGCTCCGGGCCGAGTAGAAGTCGAGCATCCGTCGGCCGGGTGGCGACTTGGCCAGCTCCCACAGCGGGGACCACGGCATGAAGCGGTCGTTGACGACGCCGTCGGGCACCGCGTCGTAGTACCCGGCCAGCAGGCCGGCGAGCTGGTGAAGGCCTCCCGGCCACGAGATGTCGTTCCAGAGGACGCTGGGGCGGTACCGGCCGATGAGCTCGCGCAGGTGGTCCTCGGCATAGGCGACGTAGTCGCCCCGCGGCTGGGCCGCCGGCAGGTCGCCGAATGATCCGATGGGTCGGTCGTTGAAGGTCCAGTCGAGGCCGCCGGAGTAGTAGAGGCCGAACCGCATGCCGGCGGCCCGGACCGCGTCGGCCAGCTCACCGACCACGTCTCGGGTCGAGTGGAAGCCGGGCCGGTGCGGGTTGGGCACATCGGTGGGCCACAGGCAGTAGCCGTCATGGTGCTTGGCCACCAGGACGACGTAGCGGGCCCCGGTGTCGGCGAAGCGTGATGCCCACTCGTCGGGGTCCCAGCCGGCCAGGCCGGCCTCCCAATCCGGGATGAAGGAGTCATAGCTTCGCCCCGGATAGTGCCGGGCGTGGAACCGGGCGGCGGGGCTGTCGGGGAACCGGAGGGAGTTCTGGTACCACTCGGCATAGGGGGACCACGCCAAGGCGCTCGGATCCCGCCGGGCCAACAGCGCGCCGATCCCGCTGTCCACGGGGGCGAAGGCCGGGACTGATGCGGGGGTCCAGTGGACGAAGATGCCCAACTTGGCATCGGTCCACCACGCCGGTACCCGGTGGCGGCGGACGGCCCTGATCTCGGCCCGGGATCCCACCACGGAGGGACGCGACCGCTCAGCCGTGGGTGGCGGCGGGCGAGGGGTAGTTCGGCACCTGCTCGCTGGGCGGCGGCGTGGTGTAGATGGCCACCGCCCCCGCCTTCTGGAACGCCCTGGTCGCCTCCGTGGGCCACTGCCCCGGCAGGTAGCGGGTCCCCCCGCCGACGTACTCGTAGAGGCCCCGGCCCTGGCGGCCCAGTTCGTCGGGGCCGGAGATCGACGGGTTCCACCACACCTCGGTGGCGTCATCGACGCCGCCGAAGTCGGTCTGGGGCCAGATGCCGTGGTTGCCCCAGGAGAGCGACGGCTGGGTGATGGCCCGCTGGGTGGGCAGCCCGGCGAAGAGCGCGGCCTTGAAGTTCTGCGCGGTCAGGTCCGGGCCGACCCCCTGGATCACCGGGTAGAAGAGGGCCGGGTCCACCACCGAGGTGGCGGCGGCGGTGAGATCGGGGGGATCCTGGCCGAAGTACCACTTGTAGAGCGAGATGGCCCCGGTCACGCCGGTGCGGGCCGCGCCGAAGGACACCCCGAAGGCGTGGGACCACTGCCGCTGGTCGTAGGTGCGTCCGAAGGCGGCCGTGTCGGTCAGCACCGAGCCCGAGATGATCCACTCGGGGAAGTAGCCCTGGCCGGTGGCCGCCCGGGTGAGGGCCTGGGGGGCGATGGGATCCCCGGAGAAGATCACCGAGGTCACCCCGGCGTCCTTCAACTTGGCGATGAGGGCCGGCGCGCTGGTCTGGAGATCGATCGGCGAGGCATAGGTGACGTACTGGGCCACGTCGATGCCGGCTGCCGACAGCTGCTGCTTCCAATCGGTGAGCAAC
This sequence comes from Acidimicrobiales bacterium, assembly GCA_035531955.1. GTDB lineage: Bacteria > Actinomycetota > Acidimicrobiia > Acidimicrobiales > RAAP-2 > Bog-756. The sequence goes on from DATKRZ010000044.1 coordinate 11,255, forward strand.
TGGGCCGAGTTGGCGTCGTTGACCAGGTCGACCAGTCCGAACCTCCGCTTCTTGGTGGTGAAGTCGCTCTCGCCCGCGAAGGAGGCGTCGCGCCCGGCCACCTGCTTCTTCAGGAATTCTGCCACGTGGGTGATCGACTGCTCCGGCAGGATGTTCAGCGCCCACACATACGGCGAGCGCTGCTGGAAGTAGCTGCTCGTGTCCCCCGAGCCGCAGTCGATGCACAACGTGTTGCGGGCGGCCAGCTCGTCGGCGAAGGCGGTGGTGAGGATGGGCCCGCCCCAGACGGCGAACGGCTTGATGTCGGTGGCGATGGTGACGGCGTCGGCCCGTGCTGCCACCGGATCGTCCGAGGCCCCGGTGGCCGTGTAGGGGACCATCTCCACCGTGCGCCCGTAGGTCTCGAAGTAGTGGTTGTAAAACGACACCCAGTTCTGCATGGTGTCGGTGGTCTGCTGGTTGGTGGCGGTGTCCTTGATGGCCGAGGTGATGTAATTGAGGATCGGGTCGGTCTGCTCGGCCTGATAGAAGACGATCTTGATGGTGGTCGGAGTCACCCCCTGGGCGGTCGCCCCCCCGTTGTCCCCGGTAAAGGGGGCGTAGCACGCGCCGGCGAAGAAGCTCGGGTACTTGAGCTTGCCGGTGGAGGTGTCACAGCGGTCGCCCCAGTTGATGGAGTTGACCTTGCCCTCCTGTTTGGCCTGGGTGAAGGAGACGACCCCTGCCGGCGCACCGGCCGGAGCAGCCGAGGTGGTGGTCGGCGAGGCGTTGGTGGACGGAGACTTGGAGGACCGGGTGGCCACCACCACCACCGCCACCACCACGGCCACCACCACGATGGCGATCAGCGGACCGAACCGCTTGAGGAACCCGGCCCTGGCTGGTGGTGGTGGTATCGATGACATCGGCTCATCCCCCGGTTGGCTGATCGGAACTGTACCCACTGGGCACCTGCTCGACCGCTCCGGGCCCGGGGGGCCGCTCGGTGGCCGCCACCGGGCGGGCAGGGCCCGGTGGGTGTGACCCTGATGCCCCCGACCGGGTGATGGCGGCGTCGGTCACGCCCAGGTACGAAGCCACCACCAGCGGGTCCTCCAGGACCTGGTGGGGAGGGCCCTCGGCAATACACCGGCCCTGGTCGAGTGCCACAATCCGGTCGGCCACCCCGGTGAGGAGCGGGATGTCGTGCTCGATCACCACCAGGCTGGCCCCGAGGGTGTCGCGGATCTGGAGCAGCAGGGGCCCGAGGGCCTCGGACTCGCGCTGGGCGATTCCGCTCGAGGGCTCGTCGAGGAGGACCACCGAGGGTCGGTGGGCCACCACACAGGCCAGGTCGACCACCCGCCGTGAGCCGGTCGACAGCTCCCGGATGAACTTGGAGCGGAACGCCTCCAGGTTGAGCATCTCGATGAGTTCGTCCGCCAGCAGCCGCACCTTGTGCTCGGAGTCGACCCAGGCCGGGAGATGGAGGGCGGCATTGAACGGGTCGGTGACATCCACCCACCTGTCGAGGGCGACGGCGATGGTGTCCTCGACGGTGAGATCGGGGAAGAGCCGGGCGTCCTGGAAGGAGCGGCCCAGGCCGAGCCGCGCCCGCCGATCGGGACTCGACCCGGTGACATCCCGGCCCCCGACCATCACCGTGCCGGCGTCGCCGCGGGTGAACCCGGAGATCAGGTCGAAGAGCGTCGTCTTGCCGGCTCCGTTCGGCCCGATGATGCCGACGACCTCACCGGGGGCCACGGTGAGCGAGACCCCGTCGACGGCGGCGATCCCGCCGAACCGCACCGCCAGTCCGGAGGCCTCCAACGCGGGTGCGTCCGAGGGGGTGACGGTGGGAGTGGGAGTGGGAGTGGGAGTGGGAGTGGGAGTGGGAGTGGGAGTGGGAGTGGGAGTGGGAGTGGGAGTGGGAGTGGGCCGCCCGGCGGGTCCCGGCCCGTCCCGCCATCCGGCCCCTCCCAGGAAGACCGACCGCAGGATGTCCGGCCGGTCGAGGAGATCGGCGGTCGGCCCGTGGAACTTGATCTCGCCCTTCTCCATGAAATAGGCGCTCTGGGCGATGGTCAGGGCCAGGTTCACCGACTGCTCGACCAGGATCACCGTCGTGCCCTGGGACCGGATGACCTCGACGAGGGGGAGCAGCTGCTCGACGATCACCGGAGCGAGCCCGAGGCTGAGCTCGTCGATGAGCAAGAGGCGCGGCCGGGCCAGGAAGGCCATCGACAGGGCGAGCATCTGCTGTTGGCCGCCCGAGAGGGTGGCCGCGGGCTGGTCGAGCCGATCGGACAGCACCGGGAAGAACCCGAGGACCTCCTCGACGCGCGCCGCGGCCCGGGCGCGGTGACGCCGGTCGAGCCAGCCGGCCACCCTGAGGTTGTCGGCCACCGACAGGCCTGGAAAGACGCCCTGCCCGCCCGGCACCTGGGTGATGCCGAGGGCGGCGATCTCGTTGGGCGGCATGTGGGTGATGTCCCGGCCGTCGAAGATCACCGCCCCCTTGTCTGCCTCGATGACCCCGCAGATGGCCTTCAGCAGCGTCGACTTGCCGGCACCGTTGGTGCCGAGGAGGGCGATGATCTCACCCTCTTCGATCTCGAAGTCGACGTCGAAGAGGACCTGGACCTGGCCGTAGGAGACGTTGAGGCTGCGGACCAACAGGAGCTTGGCCAGACCCTGGCGGCGGGCGAAGAGCACTTCGGAGCGGGCGGCGGCCATGGTCCGGACCTGGAGGATGTCCCGGTCGATGACCCGGCCGGCGGTGGAGATGACCAGGCCTCCCACCAGGAAGACCGGCACCAGTGCGAGCATCCCGACGCGGATGCCCACCGAGTCGGAGATGGCGCCGATGATCGGCAGGACGACCAGGCCCGGGATCACCCAGATGGCCCCCATCGAGAACCCCAGCGACCGGGACCGGGCCGGGATGGCCAGCGACAGCGAGGCGTAGATGCCGGAGCCCACCGCGGCCAGCGAGGCGGTGATGGCCATGTTGACCACGATGGTGACCCAGAGGACCGGGACCAGCGCGAACAGGACGAGGAGGGCCGAGGTGGAGAGGGCCACGGCCGCCAGGAACCGGAGGATGAGCCCGGGATCCCGTTGGATCAGCCGGCTCCCCACCCGGGCGCCGATGGCCAGGCCGATGAGCTGGGCCGGCTCGGCGGCGGCGGCCACCCACCCCCGCTGGACGACATCGAGGCCGAACTTCTGCTGGTACAGGATGGAGGCCAGGGACGCGAACCCGACCAGCGAGGCGGCCAGGAAGGGTAGGGCGTAGAAGATCCGACGCAGGCTCTCGACCTTCCAGACCATGCGCCAGCCCTCGGCGAAGGACGGCGGGGGCTCCTCGGTCTCGAGTGCCTCGGTGACCCCCATGGCCAACCGCTCCTGGATTCCCCGGCTGGGCTCCTTCAGCCCCGCGCCCATGAGGATCAGGATCACCACCGGGATCGGGAGGACGAGGAACGGGGCCCGCCAGCCCAGCCAGGCCGCCAGGAGGCCGGCCATGATCGGCCCGATGAAGGCGCCGAAGGCGTTGGCGCTGAAGTGGAAGGCGTAGACCCGGGGACGCGAGTTGATCGGGTACCAGTCGGCGATGAGCGAGTTGTGGGTCGGTCCGACCGTGGCCTGGCCCACGCCGGTGCCCGAGCGCATCACCGCCAGCATCCACACCGAGATGGCCAGGCCCGTGCCGAAGACGAAGGCGGCGAAGACCCCGGCCCCGAGGAGCATGAGGTGGACACGGTTCCGCCGGTCGGCCACCTGGGCGATCGGCACCTGGAGGGCCAGGCCCACCACCGCGGCGGCGGCCACCAGCGACAGGATGCCGGCGTTGGTCATGTGAAAGGCGTCGCGGATGTTGGGGATCAGGATGCCGAAGCCGGTGGCGTCCATCTGGGAGGTCATGTTGAGGCCGAAGAGGATCCAAAGGGCGTAGACCGGACCGCCGCCGGTGAGGCCCGCCAGCCACCGCGACGGATGGTGGATGGCGGCTTCCACCCGGTGCACCGTGGACGCCGAAGGGGAAGGTGGGGATGACGCCGGTGCACTCACGGCGGCACCGACCCCTCCTCGGCGCCGACGGTGACGCCCGCCGCGGTCTCGGTAGCCGCGGTGGCCACTGCAGCCGCTCCGGCCGCCGGCCTCCCGGGCGGAGGGGTGCGGAGATCGTCGCCGACCACGACTTCGGCCGGTTCCACACGCTCCCCTTCTGCCGGCGCTCCGACGTCGGCCACCAGGCTCGGCACCACGATGCCGCGCCGGGAGGCCACCGACCGCAGCCAGCGGTCACGGAGGCGGAACACCACATCGCTGAGGCCGGCCGGGATCACCATCAGGACGATGAGCACCCCGGCAGCCGTGGTCAGGGCCTGCCACTGGGCCCCGGGGAGGAACCACTGGCCCCCCTGCAGGTAGATGGCCCCGAGGGCGGCGCCGAGGAGCGAGCCGAGTCCACCCACCACCGCCGTGGTGAACACCTCGAAGCTCGCCCCGGGCCCGAAGACGGCGGGACTGAAGGCCTGCAGGAGGTGCACGAGCAGGCAGCCCCCGATGCCGGCGATGAACCCCGAGAGCCCGAAGGCGGTCAGCTTGGCCCGCATGACGTTGACGCCGAACGACTGGATCCCCCGCTCGTTCTCCCGAAGGGCGAGCAGGACCCGGCCGGTACGGGACTGGCGGACACCCCGGACGCCGACGGCGACCAGGAGGAGACAGGCCAGGCACACGTAGTAGTAGCTCGGCTGTGACGTGAGACGGAAGGCCCCGAAGAGCGCGGGTCGGGCCACCCGGTTGACCGGGACCCACGAGAAGTACTGTGGATTGAGGAGATAGCTCGAGGTTGCGATGGCGAAGGCCAAGGTGGTGACCGCCGGGAAGAAACCCCGGAGCCGGAGGGTGGGGATGCTGACCACCATGGCCACGGCCGCGCCGGTGGATCCCGCGATCAGCAGTCCCAGGCTGAGGTCGAGGTGCCAGGTCTGGGTGGCGTAGGCGCCGGTCGCACCGCCGAACGCCACGAACGCCATCTGGCCGAGCGTGACCTGTCCGGCCCAACCGGTGAGCACCACGACGGAGAGGGTGATGATCACGAAGACGACCACGGCGGTGGCCTTGAGCTGGTTCCCGGCGTTCCCGGACAGGAGCCAGGGGACCGCCAACAGCGAGCCGCCGACGAGGATCGTGGCGGCCCACCGGACGAGTCGCACTTCGGCCAGGCCGCGCAGCTCGCGGGGGACCGGGCGCATCTCGTCCGCCGCCGCCCAGGTCGAGGCCTGCTCGGTATCGGCCCGGGACGACCGCACCCGGCGGATGAGCAGGCCGGCCACCACCACCGCGGCCAGTACCGGCCCGACCAGTCCGGGGTCGGTCTCGTGGTTCCACAGCACGCCCTGCTGGAGGACGCCGAGGGCCACGGCCGACGCGGCCACGGTCGGCAGATCGGTGAGGTTCCCGAGTACCAGGGCGGCGAGGGCGGCGAGCAGGACCGTGAAGCTGAGAAGGATTCCGGCCGGAAGGCCGAGGATCCCGGCCTGGAGGAAGACGGCGACGAACGAGAGCATGGCCGCAACCGCCCAGACGATGGTCTGGAGCCGCTTCACCGGGACGCCGAGCATCATGGCCCGGTCGGCCCGCTCCGCGCTGGCCCGGACGGCAATGCCGATGTCGGTGAAGCGCAGCAGGAGGGCAACCCCCACGAGCGCCACCGGCGCCACGACCATGGCCGCCACGTGGTCGGCGGTGAAGACCAGGGGGAACACGGTGAAGTGGAGCGAGACCGGCAGGTGGACGATGACGGCGGTGGGCTGTTGGCCCCAGATGTCGGGGATGAACAGCGCGCCGGCGACGAGCAGTTGGGAGAGCCCGATGGTCGCCACGGTGAGGATGAGGCGCGGGGAGCGGAAGAAGCGTCGGATGATGACCAGTTCGACGATGCTGCCGACCAGAAGTGATCCGACCAGGCCGACAGCGACGGCGAGGAAGTAGTTCACCCCGCCGTAGGCGATCAGCGACACGGCGAGCACGGTCGGGGCGAGCCCCAGCTCGACCTGGGCGAAATTCAGGATCCGGTTGGCCCGGTAGACAAGGGCCATGCCCACGGCGACCAGCGCTCCCAGAAGGCCGATGATCACCCCCTGCAGCGCCACCCCCAGCGGGAGGGGGAAGAAGGCGATCTGGAAGGCCAGTACCAGCACCGCGGGCACCAGTGTCGAGGCGGCCTGGCGTAGCCGTGGTGAGGTGTCCGTGATCGCCACCTGGTCAGCTCCCCGCGTTCGTGGCCGGGCTACGCCGAGCGGAGGTCCTCCAGGATGCCGGGCGGATACGGCGACTCGAACGGCCTGACGCCCAGGCTCGCCCGGATCTCCTCCACCGGCCGGTCCCAGATCTCCTCCCAGGTCACGCCGATCAGAGGCGGCGTCTCCCGACCGTGGGCGTAGGCCGACAGGATGGTGTCGAGGAGGAAGCCCGTCCCTTCGAACGGCTGGGTGAAGGCGACCTTGGTCAGCACCACGCCCAAGAACATGGAGGAGTAGTGGTGCCCGAACTGGCCCATCTGGAACCCCGATATCCCGACCTCGTGCAGGCCGGTGGTCTGGTAGCCGGCCACCTCGTGCCAGACATCGTGGCACTGCAGGATGCGGACATTGAGGTAGCCGAGGGGATGGGGAAGGTCGGTCAAAGCGAGCGCGTCCCGATCCAGCACCTCGAGGTCGAAGCCGTCGTCCACCACGAGTGAGTGGAGGTTCCCGGCCAGGGAGTCCCTCGGGCACCGGGCGAGGTCGTCGAGCGAGAACCGCGGGGGTGGCCCGGACGTGGCGGCATCGGCCACCCCCGGGTAACGGAGGGCCATCGACGCCAGCCGGTCGTTGAACCCGCTCGGCAACAGGCCGGCCAGCGCCGCAGTCCGAACGGTGATGTCGGCCGGGTCCCTTCCGGCATCGGGGTCGAAGACCAGGGCCCAGATGGCGTCCCAGAGGTCGCCGGGGACATCGCCAGGGGCGCCGGCACCGACGATCGGGTCGGCCATCGGAGCCCTCCCCACCCATCCGTCGGCCAGGCCGTCATAGGTCTCGACCAGGCGCTCCGGATTGGTGACGGCGGCGCTCAGGCACAGGGCGGCGACCCGGGCCGGCGCCGACACGTCCCCCGATCGGAGGTCCAGAGCGGCGGCCCGGGCGAGTGACCCACCTCCCCCGGCCCTCACCAGCTCCGCGAACTGCTCGGTCTGCACGGTCGTCTCGGTCATCGGCTCCCCCTTGACGGACAGCCCACCCTACATTTCTAGGACGCGGCCCGGCGGGCCGATGTGCGGGTTCGCACCGAGGAAGGGATCCGGATCGTCGAAGTCGTGGCACGTGAGATCACATGACCCGGCGGGCGATTCGGCGCGATACTCGGCGGTGCTCCGAGGGCGTTGGACCCGCTCACCCAGGGCTCCTCCCCCGAATCTTCGTCGTGTCTGACCAGTGATCAGCGAGGGAATCCATGTCCCGACATCAACCCGTCTCCCAAGCCCGGACGTTCAGCGCCGACCCCCGGCGTTCATCGGCGACTGGCCCGGGGGGACGGGCCCACCGCCTTGCCTGGGCCGCCACCGCCGCGCTGGTGCTCCTGAGTGCCGGGTGTTCCTCCTCCTCCTCCACATCCTCCTCCCTGTCCAACAGCCCGACCGTCGGTGTCGTCCACGGTGACACCGTTCCAGTGGTGACCGACCTCGGCCCGAACAGCTTCACCGGGCCCGGCCCGTTCAGCGCTGGTGTGACCACGCTCACGCTCCCGAGCGATGGGGCACTGGTCGAGGTCTGGTACCCGGCTCCACGCTCCGCGGAGACGGGTACTCCCGCGTCGTACAACGTGACTTCGTGGTTGCCACCCTCCCTGCAGTCGCTGTTCCCTCCCAACTTCAACACCGCCACCTACGTCACGGGGGCCTTCCGCGATGCACCGGTGGAGGCGGGTCGGTTCCCCCTGGTGGTGTTCACCCACGGGTACTCCGGATTCCGTGACCAGTCGACGTTCCTGACCACCCGATTGGCCTCGTGGGGGTTCGTCGTCGCAGCGCCCGATCTGCAGGACAACGATCTCACCGCCGTGCTGAGCGGGAAGCAGAGCTCTGGTGACGCCGCCGACCTCGCTGAGATCCAGGGCACGATCAACTTGATGTCCACCGAGAACGACCAATCGGCGAGTCCCCTCGACAGCCACTTGGACCTGACCCGCATCGCCGCTGTCGGGCATTCCCTCGGTGGGGCAGCATCCGAGGCCGTGGCGGCGGCCGACCCCCGGGTGACCACGTTCATCGGTATGGCCGGCGCCACCGTCGGTGCCTTCGGGCAGGCGACTTCGGGCCCGGCCAGCGAGGTGCCCCAGAAGCCCGGGATGCTCATGGTCGGGACAGCCGATCACGTCGTCAACCCCACCGGCATCACCCGTGCCTTCCATGCCATGGCCACGCCCAAGCGGCTGGTCACCTTCCAGGGCTTCGGTCACCTCCTCTTCTCCGATATCTGCGAGATCGCTCCAGGAAAGGGAGGGCTGCTGGCGCTGGCCGATCAGGTCCATCTCCCCGTGTCGGGCAGCTTGCGGACGCTGGCCACCGACGGCTGCTTCCACCCGGATTCACCGGTCACCAAGGGCTGGCCGGCGGTGCGCCAGACCGTGATCGCCCAGCTCCGCCACGTCTTCGACTTCGATAGCTCGTTGGCCGGTCTCACCGGACTCACCGCCGCATTCCCCGGTGTTGTCGCCACCAATGTGGCAGTGGGCGCCGGCAAGTAGACGGCCGAGGCCCACGGGATCGATCCGGGACGGACCGGGGTCCGCGAGCCGGGCGGAGGGCGGGTCCTCGATTGTTGTCGCAACCAATGAGCGGCGGTCTCGGGTCGCCACCGGTGGACGGGGATGACGGCAGAGCGGAGCGGTTCGGATCGGCGTAGCCTGGTCGGGCGCGGGGTGGAGAGGAGATCCGATGCAAACCCGTCTCGTGTCATTCACCGGCGCAAAGGACATCGACCAAGGGGTGGACTATGTGCGCGAAGAGGTAGTCCCCACCCTCAACGCGCAACATGGCTATCGGGGTCTCACGGTCAGCGCTGACCGGTCCGGCGGTGTCCTCGGCGTTCTCTCGCTCTGGGAGACCGAAGCGGACCGGGAGGCGAGCGAGAGCACGCTCGCCAAGAACCGTCAGGAGGGTCTCGGCATCATCGGGGGCGAGATGAGCGTCGAGGTGTTCGAGCAGTTCCTGGCGGAGATCACCGAGCGACCGATCGTCGGTTCGCCGTTGATGGTGACGCGGATCAGTGTGGAGCCGACGGAGATCGAGGAGAACTTCGAGTTCTTCAAGAGCGAGGTCCTTCCCCGGATCAAGTCGAACCCCGGCTTCCGGTCCTTGCGAATGATGATGAACCGTCAGACGGGACACGGCCTCGTGGGTGTGGTCTGGGCGGACAAGGAGGCGATGGAAACGGCTGCCGCCTCGGCCCCGTCCCGCCGGCAGCCGTCGATCGACCGGGGCGTGAAGTTCCACGGGGACAGCTACCGGGAGATCGCCTTCGTCGACCTGCCCTAGGCGACCGGCAGCCCGGCTCCGCGCACACCGGCAACGCGCGTGTCCGTGGCGGAGCTGGGCTCCCGGTCCTTCCGGGCGACCGCGTCGGCCCACCGGTCGTCACGAGGACGTGTGCGAATATGAACGACATGGACCGACGACGCCTCAACCTGGGCGACATCGAGATTTCGATCGCCGAGGCGGGGGTCGGTCAGCGCCCCTTTCTCCTCCTCCACGGGTTCACCGGGGCCAAGGAGGACTTCACCGACTGGCTCGATCCCCTGGCGGGAGCCGGTTGGCACGCTGTTGCACCTGATCTGCGCGGGCACGGTGCGAGCTCCAAGCCGGCGTCCGAGGACGCCTACTCGTTCGAGATCCTCGCCCACGATGCACTCCGTCTGCTCGACGCCCTCGGCTGGGAGCGAGCCGCCCTGCTCGGGCACTCGATGGGTGGAATGGTGGCCCAGTTCGTGGCACACGAGGCGCCTGAACGGCTCGACGCCCTCGTCCTGATGGACACCGACCACGGTCCGATCCAGGGCCTCGATCCGCAACTGGTCGACGCGGCCGTGTCGATCGTCCGTGACCGTGGCATGGAGAGCCTCGCCGAGATCATGGCCGGCGTGGAGAGCCCCCTCGACTCCCCCGCACACCAGCGGGCCCTCGCCGATCGCCCCGGCCATGCCGAGTTCGAGGATCGCAAATTCCGGTCCACCTCGCCGGCCCTCTACGCGGCCATGGCGCCGAGGTTCGCCGGCACCGGCGACCGGTTGGAGGAGCTCGAGGCGCTTCCGCCGTCGCTGCCGGCCCTGGTGATCGTGGGAGAGCAGGACGGGCCGCTGGTCGGCTCCTCGGAGCGGATGGCGGCGGCCATCCCGGGCGGCTCGCTGGCGGTGATCCCCGACGCCGGTCACAGTCCGCAATTCGAGAACCCCGACGCGTGGTGGAGGACCCTGTCGGCCTTCCTGGAATCTGTCGAAACGGCGATCGCCTAGCGTTCGGGTCGCCGAGCTCTTGATTGGTCGCCGGCACGGGCGACGAGCGAAGGGAATGAAGAAGTGAAATTCGCGCTCTTCTACGAGATCCCGGTGCCCAAGCCCTGGGAGCCCGATAGCGAGCTGATCGCCTATCGCAACACCATCGAGCAGGCGGTGGCCGGCGAACGCTTCGGTTGGAGCGCCTTTTGGACCGTCGAACACCACTTTTTGAAGGAGTACTCGCACTGTTCGAACCCCGAGGTCCTCTACGGGGCCATCGCCGCCCTGACCGACCGCATCCGGCTCGGCTACGGCGTTCGCCTGATGCCCTCGCCCTACAACCACCCGGTGCGCACGGCCGAGTCGGTTGCTGTCCTCGACCTGATCTCCAACGGTCGAGTCGACTTCGGCACCGGGCGCTCCGCCACCCGGGCTGAGCTCGAGGGCTTCGGGATCGATCCGGGCCAGACCCGCGAGATGTGGCACGAGGCCATCGAGCACGTGGTCGGCTGCTGGACCAGCGACGAGTACGAATTCTCGGGTCGGTACTGGCAGATGCCGAGACGGCGGGTTCAACCGAAGCCGCTGCAGCAACCCCATCCACCGATCTGGGGGGCCACCACCAGCGAGGATGGCCACCGACAGGTCGGTGAGCTCGGCCTGGGGCTCTGCTCCTTCGCCGTCGGGATCTCCCCCGAAGAGGTCAAGCGCAAGGTCGACGTCTACCGCCAGGCGGTGGCCGGCTGCACCGAGCCGCTGGGGGCCTACGTCCACAATGAGACGGCCACGTTCACCATGGCGCTGTGCTCTCCGGACCGCCGACGCGCCCTCGAGCTGGCCCGGGAGTCCTTCGAGTGGTACCCCAAGGTGGGCGCCCGACAGATCGCCTCGGTGTCCGAGTGGATGGCCGAGCGGAGCGAGGACCTCGGGTCCTACTCGTATGCGGCCGACATGCAGCAGCACAGTGATGACGGCTCCCTCGATCTGCTGAGCCTCGAGTACCTGATCGACGCAAATGCCTGCGTCCTCGGCACGCCCGAGGAGTGCGTCGAGATGTGCCGCCGCTACCAGGACGCCGACATCGACCTCCTGCTGTGCCTGGTGAACCCCTACAAGATCCCCCACGAGGCGGTGATGGAGACCATCGAGCTCATGGGGACAGAGGTGATCCCCAAGTTCGCCGACTGACAGGGGCGGGGAAGTGGGCACGGGCCGGGAAGCCATTGCCAGGTTCAGAATCACCCCGCGCCGAGGTGCCGGCGAATCGGCAGCCGACAGACCGGTGTCAGTCGCCGGCCCAGCACCCGAGGATCTGGTAGCTCACCCTGAGGGCCACGTTCCCCGAGCTCGTCGCCGGCACGCCGAATTGGCCGGGGAGGCCGCTGATGTCCACCACCAGGACCTTCCAGTCCTTGCGCACCACCACCGAGCCGTCGGTGGCCTGGAATGCACCCTGGCCGAGCCCGGAGATCTTCTGTGACGTCCCCATGGTGGTGGCCAGGGAGTCGAAGTAGGCGATCGTCTCCGACCAGCTGGACAGCTCCTTGACCGAGAGGACCATCGAGCCGGTCGGGTAGCCGAATCGGCAGGAGTAGAGGTGGTTGACCCAAGTCACTTCGCCGACCGCGGCCTTCTCGCCGACCGCCGCACGGATGTCCTTGGCTGCAGTGGGGGAGCACACCATCTTCGAGATCCGCGACGGGTTGGCACCAGCGGGGAGCGGTACCCTTAGGTTGGTGTTCGTCGACGCGGTGGTGCTGGTCCCGGTCGTGCATCCGGCAGCACCGAGCACCGCCAAGGCCACCACGACCAGTCCTCGACGAACCACCCGGGGATCGTACCGCGCCGGGTGGGGCATTCCCGGTCAGGACGGTGCAGGACCACGGACATCCCGGTCCGCGTCCCCCCGGCCGGCGCTTCGCGCCCGGAGCGTTCGGTGAAGCGGATCGGGCAGCTCCTGGTCGCCGCCGTCGCGGTGGTCCTGGTACTGGTCGGGACGGCCGGGCCGGCCAGTGCGCACGCCCAGTTGGAGTCCACCAACCCGCCGGCATCCTCGGTGCTCTTGGTGGCACCGAGCGAGGTGGTCCTCCACTTCGGCGAGCCGGTCGAGATCGACTTCGGGTCCCTCCGGGTGCTGGGGCCCGACGGCCAGCGGGTCGACAACGGGGGCACGCACCACCCGTCAGGGGACAGTCACGCCGTGGGCATCTCCCTGCCTGCGAACCTGCCGAGTGGTACCTACGTCGTCGTCTGGCGGGTCATCTCCGCGGACTCGCACCCCGTGCACGGAGCGTTCGTCTTCTCGGTGGGCTCTGCCAGTGGGGCACGCAAGGCGAGCGCCGTGGCCAGCACGCTGGCCAATCAATCGGGCAGTACCACCGTGGGTGTCGTCTACTGGCTCATCCGGTTCGCGGCGTTCGTCGGCCTTCTGTTCCTGGTCGGCCTGGCCCTGATGGTCGCCCTGGCGTGGCGGCCGGGCGGGATGACACCACGGGTGGGCCGAATCCTGTGGGTTTCGTGGTCGGTCCTCCTGGCCTCCACCGTGCTCGGTATCGGCATCCAGGGGGTCTACGCGGCCACGCTCCCCCTGGTCGACATCGTCCGGCCGTCACTGGTCGACGCCGTGCTGCACACCCGGTTCGGTCAGGTCGAGCTCCTGCGGCTCCTCCTGCTCGTCGCATTCATCCCGGTGCTCCTCGGGATCCGGGGGCGCCTGGGCCAGGGACCCCGGCGGTGGCGGTGGTTGGTCCCGGCCGTGGTCGTCGTCGGAGCGGCGCTCCTGTTGACCCCGGGCCTGGCCGGGCACGCGTCGACCGGGGACCAACCCGCCTTGGGGCTCGCGCTCGATGTCACCCATTTGGCGGCGGCCAGTGCGTGGTTGGGCGGCCTCGCCCTGCTGGCCACGTTCCTCGTCGGCAAAGGGGAGGACGTCGACCGACCGGACGACCCCACCGGAGTCACCCTCACGGTGTCGGCATACGCATTCTCCGCCGTCGTGGTCGTCGTCGCCACCGGGACGTTCCAGTCCATCCGCCAGGTGGGCAGCCTCTACGCCCTCTTCCACACCACGTACGGGCGGACCCTGGTGGTGAAGATCATCCTGGTCACCGTCCTCATCGGATTGGGTGCCCTCAGCCGACGTATCGCCCAGGGGAGGTGGGGCCTGCGCCGTCCCGGTCGGCCGACGGCCCCGGCGACGGGGGCCCCCACCGACCTGGCCCCGGAAGGCGTCGTCCCCGTCCCCGTCGGCCATCACCTCGAGTTCGACGGGGGTAACGGCGGAGCGGGTCGGCAGGCCAGGGGCGCGGTGGCGGTCGCCGAGCGGCCGGTAGATCGCGGCGGTGCCCGTGCCGGCCCGGTCCCCAGGCTCCGTCGGTCCGTCCTGGCGGAGATCGGCGTCGCCCTCGCGGTCCTGGGGGTCACCGCACTCCTCGTCAATGCCGTTCCCGCCAAGCAGGCGGCGGCGCTCCCCTTCTCCACGTCATTTACGACACTGGGGGTGCAGGTGAACGCCATCGTCGATCCGGCCAAGGCGGGAACCGGCAATCAGGTGCACGTCTACGTGCTGAGCACTCTGGGTACACCGGTGGCCATCCCCGAACTCGACGCCACGCTCACCATGCCGGCCGAGAGCCTCGGCCCGCTGGCGATCCCCTTGCACATCGGGGGCCTCGGCCACTACTACGCCACGAACGTGGACATCCCCGTGGCAGGGACCTGGATCCTCAAGTTCACCGTCCGGACCGACGCCATCGACGAGCAGGTCGTGCCTGTGACCCTCCCGGTCCACTGATCCATCCATCCGACGACCCTGCACGGGCCACATCCGCACCATTGTCAGGAGGCCGATCCACCATGACCCGCTCCATCGGACGACGCAGCCAGCTCGCGGCACTGGGATCTGGAGCGGTGCTGCTGCTGACCGTTCTGTTGGCGTCCCCTGCTTGGGCTCACGTCACCGTGCATCCGGGCACGCTGCCCGCGGGCACCGGTGACATCGAGCTCACCTTCAGGGTCCCCAACGAGCGGGACGACGCCAACACGGTGAAGCTCCAGGTGTACTTCCCGACCAATTTCCCACTGCTCACCGTCAACGTCCTCCCGGTCCCGGGCTGGGCGGCAACGGTCGATACGCGGACACTCAGCCAGCCGATCCAGTCGGGCGACGGACCGGTCAATCAGGTGGTCACGGACATCACCTGGACCGCCACCGCCGACGGCATCGCTCCGGGCCAGTATGAGGACTTCCCGATCTCTGCCGGGCAGGCCCCGTCTCAGAGCGGTGAAGTCATCTTCAAATCGTTGCAGACCTACTCCTCCGGTGAGATCGTCCGGTGGATCCAGGTCGCCTCGCCGCAGGATCCGAACCCGGACACCCCGGCACCAGTGTTGACGCTCACGGGTGCTTCCCCGACGGCACCGGTGCCGGTAGCGACAGCACCCGCATCCGGAGCCACCGAGGGCATCGCCATCGCCGCGCTGGTGATCGCCCTGCTAGGACTTCTGGGTGTCGTGCTTCTCTGTCTGCGTGGACGGCGAGCCGGGGACCGGGCCGATGGCCGGGACGTCGACGGCTCCCCTCCCCCTGCCACCACTTGACCACGGATCCGGGGCCCACGTTGCGGGCCGCTCGGTGGTCCGGGCTCACTGGTCCGTGGCGAACGCATCCAAACCGGCTTGCCAGATGGGCTTGCCGGGTTCACCCTGCAGGGCTGCGTCGAGCAGCATCAGGGCCACCCCGTCGGCCGTGGTGCGATCGAGGTCGACCGCGTTGGACTGTCCGAGGGCATCGGCAATGTGACGCCGGGCCTCGGCGCAGAATCCGCTGCCCTTGTCTCGTCGGATGACTTCGATCAACCGCGGAGCGGCATCGGCTTGCCGAGTCGTCGCGATTAGGAGATCCCTGACCGCCGAGAGCTCTGCCCCCTTCACGTTCACTGCGATGGCCTCGGTCTCCACAGAGCTTCCGACCGCGTAGTCCATGCACCGTTGGGCGAGCGCCGCATCGGTCGGAAGCAGCTCGAAGGCCTCGACCCTCGGTATTCCGCAGTCCCGGGCCAAGGATTCCAATGAGGGGATCCGGCCCTCGGTAAAGACGGCGAGCGCAGCCTCCACGAGGACCCGCTCGGAAGGATTGGACTGACTCGGCGGGTCCAAGAGCCCCGGCTCGGTCATACTCCAAATTATGCTCCACTGCGTGTCGACAACGAGGTCCGCACCGACGAGCTCCGGCTGCAGTTTGTACAGGCGCACGAAACCGTCGTTGGTGGCCTCGACCGCCACGACGATCTCCGGCAGTGAGTGAGACGTTTTCGGGCGGCGGCGGAGCCTTCGCAAGGCGATCGAGAGACCGGCCACGAATCCCCTGGTCATCTCCGCATAGAGCTCCTGCCGCATGGCGGTGACTTCCCGGGCGGCTCGGGTCTGGTCCGGAGCATCCCGATTTCCGCTCTGTAGGTGGGCGCACGCCGCGGACTGCACGATGACCGACGCGAGTAGGCCCTCCTCCCGGCAGGCCTCGTCGAAGTTGGCTCGCAGGAAGACGCGGAGCGTCTTCTCCATGGAGTCCGTGTCGCGAAAGCTCCGCTCCACCAACTCGAAGACCGACTGCAGGGTCGCAGTGGTGGCGCCATCGGCGTTGCTCACACGATGGGAGGCGAGGTCGAATGGGGTCCTGCCGTCCTTGCCGCTGAACGCCCTCTTGACCGAGCGATCGACTGTCGAGACGTCGATGCCGTCGAAGGAGCTGCGAGGTACCGCGCCCCGGCTGTTCGGCCCGCGCAGGGCGGAGAAGGCATTGCGCTCGAGGATCGCCACCGCCTCACTCGCCAGGCTGGGCCCGGGCGGCCGGCCACGAGTCGGCGTGCTTTCGCTGGCCATTGCAGTCACCCTCCGACGTCCACCCTCCGACTTCGCCGTGCTGATTCTGCGATAGTACCATCGCATAAATACGGATAAATTCTGGGCTGCTTTTCCACGGGTCCTACGCGATGATTCGCAGACGGCGGGAACCGGAGGGGGCCGGAGGCTCAGAGCACCGGGTTGAGCCTGGTGGCGCCGACGGCAGGGCACGACTCGGGCCAGGGCGCGGACGGGCGGAGACTGCGCCGGGCTCTGCTCGGTCGGCCCGACCTCGATCGGGTGACCGGTCAGGTGACCAACGCCACGGCTCGACCCATCGACTGGCGGCGAGCCATTCGCTCGAGGGCGGCCGGCAACTCCTCGAACGCGACAGACTCGCCGATCACCGCACGCAATCTCCCCTGTTCGACGAGGTCGATCACCTCCTGCATGATCGAAGCACCGAGTGTCGAAGGCGCGAAGTTCCATCCCATCGATGTCTTGATCATCTCGGTGGTTTCCTCGGCCCCGTAGGCCATGAGCACGCCTGAAAGGTGGAAGTTGCCGAGCATGATCCGTCGGGGAACGAGGAGCGGCTCGTCGGCGACCGCCTTGTTGGAGGCGAATCCGATCATCACGTAGTGGCCGTTGTACGCAACGCAGCGCATGGAGGCTTCCATCACCGCTTCGCCCACGGTGTCGAACACGATATCCACTCCCCGGTTGCCCGTCTCGGCGAGTACGGCTTGTGCCACGTCGGCCGTTTCGTAGTTGACGGTCACGTCGGCACCGAGGTCACGGCAGAGTGCAAGCTTCTCATTCGTCCCGGCGGTGGCGAACACTCGCGCACCCAGGTGCTTGGCCAGCTGAATGGCCGCCGAACCGGCGCCTCCGGCGCCAGCATGGATCAGGACCGACTGGCCCTCGGCCAGGCCGGCCCGGTCCACCAGCCCCAGCCAGGCCAGGTGAAAGGGAAAGTAGAGGGCGGCGGCATCGGGGAGCGGAACCGAGCTCGGCATGGGAAACGTCCCGGACAGCGGGCAGATCGAGTACTCGGCGTAGCCGCCGAAGGCGCCCCGCGTGGCGGCGACGACCCTCTGGCCCTCGACGACCCTTCGGCCCTCGACGGAGGTCGTACCCTCGCCGCAGGCATCGACCACGCCCATCACCTCCATTCCCGGGCTGTAGGGGAACTCCGGCCGCACCATCATGTTCTTGCCGCTTGTGCGCTCCAGGTCGTTGAGGTTGAGCGGGATGGCCTGAACCCGGATACGCAGGTCTCCTGGTCCGGGCTCGGGGATCTCGGACTCCTCCAGACAAAGGACGTCGACCGGCGACCCGTACTCGTGCAGACGCCAGGCGCGCATCGTCGTCGGTGATTTCGTCATGATGAAGTCCGGCCCTCTCGATGGTCGTCAGTCCAGACACGATGATTGTCCGGTGGATGTCGAATTGCAACGCCCGACATCTGGGTGAACCCGGTCCCGCGTTCCGGTGTCCTGAGTGCCTCGCTGACTATCCGACGGTGCTACTGCCATTCTCCCGGATTCCAGCCTGCGGCGAATGAGGACGGAGTCGACGGGTTGGAGTTCCACAGGCCGTGAGTGGCGGTGGACTCATACCAGAGGGGAACCGGTGGGATGGTGACCATGGTGGGAGTGCTCCCCACTCCATTGATGGTCGTGACCAAATTGCTTGCGGTGTCGAGCACCTGGACGTCCCCACAGCGGTAGTAGGACACGACGTAGGCCACATAGGACCCGGAGGCATTGGGAACGGGATCGATGGCGACAGCGGTGGGTCTGGTGGCCGGGAGCGTCTTGGCCAGGGCCCAAGCCGTCCCGGACCAGGTCAGGTCCTGGACCCGGCTGGCGGTGTACTCGGCGATGACGGCCGTGAGCCCGTCGGGGGAGATCCGGACGGCGTTCACCTGATTGGACTCCTTGCCGATCGTGATGGCTGCTCCGAGTGTGAGCGAGCTCTCAGACAGCGGAAACGCCCGTCTGGCGTTGTTGACGACGAGGGCGACCGGCGTATTCGCCACGGAGGCCCTGTCCGCAAAGACTGTGGGCGCAGGGCTTCCGACGACGGATCCCGCCGTGGCGGAGGGTCCCCCCGGGGCAGAGGCGCGGCTCACCGTGTATCCCGAGACCCGGGAACCCCCGCTGGCATCCGTGGCGGCCGACTGGGCGTCGGTCGGGCAAGGGAGTTGTTCCGCCCGTGCTTGTACGAAGCGGGCCGAACCGCCACGACGGTGGGCCACCCGAATTTGCGACGGTGTGGGGTCGAGCCCTACTGCCTCCATTCCACGTCTGGTGATGCACCGGGTGTCCTGTCCTTCGCCGCACCCAACATCCAGGACCCGACGCACCCCTCGCAGATGGTGCTGAACCAGCGGAAGGACTTGCTCTTCGTATTCGGGGTCGGCACTCTCGGTGAAGCGCTCCTGCCACCACGCCGGAGCGTGGTTCCCAGAGGGATTGGCCGAGCATCAAAGGCGAGGCTACTCTCGGCGTCGTCGCCGGGAGTCTTCTCGGACCCGGAACCCTGTCGCCGTTGGTCACCGCCTACGGTTTACTATCGGGGCACCGAACAACCGTCCGGCCTGGGGCGGTCAGACAGCAAGGAGCCGACTTTGCTCGACGTTGTCATCAAAGGTGGGACGGTGGTCGACGGAACCGGAAGGGCTTCGTACTCCGCCGATGTCGGAATCCGCGATGGTCGAATCGTCGACATCGGAACGTTGTCCGGGCCTGCCGCTCAGACCATCGATGCCGACGGCGCGCTGGTGACTCCGGGGTGGGTGGACGTCCACACCCACTACGACGGGCAGGTCACCTGGGACGATGTCCTGGAGCCGTCCGCCTCCAACGGGGTCACCACCCTGGTCATGGGCAACTGCGGGGTGGGGTTCGCCCCCGTTCGACCGACCGACCATGACGCGCTGATCGACCTGATGGAGGGGGTCGAGGACATCCCGGGGGCGGCGCTCAACGCCGGTATGCCCTGGGGAGCGTGGGAGACCTTCGGCGAATATCTCGACCTGCTCGACCAGAGACGCTATGCCGTGGACATTTCCGCCCAGATCGCCCACGGGGCGGTCCGGTTCTACGTGATGGGTGAGCGGGGCGCGGCGAATGAGGACGCTACCGCCGAGGACATCGCCGCCATGACCTCGATCATCGCCGAGGCGATGGCTTCGGGTGCGGTCGGGTTCTCCACTTCCCGCACCATCGGCCACAAAGCCAAGTCGGGCCGCCCGGTGCCCGGCACGTTCGCCCCCGACGAGGAGCTCCTGGCGTTCGCTGGTGCACTGCGCTCTGCCGGCCACGGTGTGTTCGAGGCCATCGTGGCCGGTACCATCGGCTCTTTGGAGCGCTTGGGTGGAGAGCGGGCGAAGCCGATCGACGAGCTTCCTCTACTCGAGGCAGTGGCCCACGCCAGTGGACGGCCGGTGACCTTCACCGTCGCTCAGCTGTTTGAGGATCCCGACCACTGGAGGTCGGTTCTGGACGCGGCGGGCCAGGCCAATCTGAGCGGAGCGGTGCTCCGGCCACAGGTGATTCCTCGTTCGGTCACCATCATGACCAGCCTGGACACCTACCACCTGTTCATGGGCCGACCGACCTACCGGAAGATCGCCGATCTTCCTCTGGCCGAACGGGTGGCAGAGATGCGCCGCCCCGAGGTACGTCGGGCGATCCTCGGCGAGGCCAGTGCCGCTGACGGGGTAAACGACTTCTCCACTCTGATCGTCGAGCTCTTCGGTGTCGCGCTGCCCCTGACCTTCCCGCTCTGCGATCCGGTCGACTACGAGCCCCAGCTCGAACACTCGGTCTACGCCCGGGCCGTAGCCGCCGGTGTTGACCCGTTCGAGTACATGTTCGACCTCCTTCTGGCTGAGGAGGGCACCGCTTTCTATGCGCTGCTCGGGTCGAACTTCGTCAATGGGACGCTCGACGTCTGCCGCGACATGCTGCTCGATCCCAACACGGTCACCGGCCTGGGTGATGCCGGCGCCCATGTAAATCTCATCTCGGACTGCTCAGCGTCCACGTTCCACCTGACCCACTGGGCCCGGGACCGCGGCCAGGGGGAGCGCCTGCCGCTCGAACTGCTGGTCCGCAAGTTGAGTGGGGTCAATGCGGAGCTCTACGGGTTCGGCGACCGGGGGACCGTGTCGGTGGGCAAGCGCGCCGATCTCAACGTCATCGACTTCGAAGGCCTCCGGATCCTCCCGCCCGAGCTCCGATACGACCTGCCGACCGGCGTGAGCCGCATCCTCCAGCCCGCCGAGGGCTACCTGGCCACCCTTGTGCATGGCGAGGTGACCCGACGGTTCGACGCCGACACCGGCTCGCGGTCCGGACGGCTGGTTCGGGGAGCAGCGGCCCTCTGAACCCTTGGCACTGGGAGGAGGCAGTCCCTCGTCCGACCTTCTTTCCGGTGCCACGAGGCGTCAGAATGGCTCGGTGCCCCGATCGGCGCGAGTCCCCGGATGGTCCAGTCGGTTGCCTCCGCCTGCTCGGGCTGAACCCCCGAAGGAAGTCGGGAAGGCGCTACGCTCCGTTGTTCACCGGCGTCGAGGCCGGCGGTTGCCGCTTGAAGTCAACTCGCCCGCTCAGCCAGGAGTTGGAGAGTCTTCGCCGCACGACGCTCCAAGTTCCCGTATCCGTGAGTGGCCGCGGCCGAGTGCCCCTTGGTGAAGAGGCCCTTGGCCTTCTCGAAGTCGCCTGGGCCTTGCCGGTCGGCCAGTAGATCCCCCCACATCAGATCGGTCCAGGTGGCGAAGAACTTGGAACCCATCCGGTCGCTCATCGCGGCGGATTGGCGGAAGTAGGAGTCCGCCTCGTCGTGACGGCCGAGGATGTGTGCACGGCCTCCGAGGGAGCGACTGACCGGACCTTCGGCCGATGCGCCAACACTGCACCACTGATCGGCCCACGGAGCCAGCCGGTCGAAAATAGCGGTGGCGCGCTCGGGAACCCGAACCGCGATGGCGGCCTCGGCGTAACAGACCATGGCCGTCAGCCGTAATGAGTTGAGGGGAAGATCGAAACCGGCGTTCGCGAACTCCTCCAGAGACCAGCTGCCTCCTCGAGTCGGTCTCCTTCAGCGTGGGCAAATGCCAGTACGGCAGTCGCCGCCCCAGCGAGGTATGGCGCCTCGGCAATCATCTGCTCTATGAACGGGACGAGCTCGCCCATGGTGCCCCGTTGGATGCTGACGGACGTGAGCTGCATGCCGAAATCGAGAGTGGCGTCGGCCTGGCCGCTATCGGCGCCGAGTTGGTGAGCTTCTTCTGCGAGCTGTTCCGCCCGGTCCGTATCCCCAGAGATCAGCGCTCGAATTCCGAGGTACAAGGTAAGTGTCCAGTTCAACATCGGCTGGTCGACTTGTTTGGCGATCGTTCCGGCGATGCGAACAGCAGGTACCGCTCGGGGTCCGAGTCGGTTGCTTTCGACGGCGGGAGTTTCGGGATTCTGCTGGCCAAGGCAGGGACGAGCCGGGACAACTCGGACCCGTATTCATCGATGTGGTCGAGAAGCTGGTCCTCGGGTGCGTGGATCACAAAGTGCCTCAGTGCTTCAGCGAAGAGTTGGTAGGGGGTGGCCAGGTCCTCCTCGCAGTGCCCAAACAACACAGGCGCCGGCTTCGAAGGCGGTCCGGGCCGCTTCGGCGATGAGGGTGGTCTTTCCGAGACCAGCCTCGCCCGGGATGAGTAACACCTCGCGGCCCTCGTGCCCGGCGACACGCTTGGCGACTTCGGTCAAAGTCGCCAACTCGGTCTGTCGGCCAACCACGCCCACCCCAGGGCACACGGCCAAACGTCCGGGAAGTGGAACGGCGATATCCGAATCCGCCCTACCGAGGGGCTCCCAGACGATTTCAATGATCTCGACTGGGTCGGGCAGGCCCTTCAGGGTCAGTTCCCCGAGCGCGCGGTACTGGTGAGGGCTGCGCCGACCTGCCATCAGCCTCACCACGTCGGCCGCCAGGACTTGTCCACCCTCGCAGGTAGAACAGAGGCGAGCTGCTTCGACTACCGGGTCTCCGAAATAGTCGTCATCCTCTTTGGAGACCTCACCACCACTCAGCCCGACCCGCAAGCCCACCGAGTCTTGACCTCTACGGTTGTCCAGTTCGACACCCTGTTGCATTGCAACACCACAGGTAAGAGCGGCCGAAGCAGAGCCGAAGACCACCATCAGCCCGTCACCGAGGTTCTTGACCTCGGTGCCGCCTGTTTCGGCTATTGCCTGGCGCAGAATGGAAAAGTGACCTCGACGGATGTCGTCGGCTACTTCCGGTGAGAAGCGCTGGGATAACTCGGTTGAACCCACGATGTCCGTGAACAGGATCGCCACGCTCTCGGTGGCCACCGGAGCACTTTTGCCACCACGCACACCCCTACCGTAGGCGACCTGGGTATTCGTTCGCCTGCAGAACGCCAACATCGGAAGTGGATCACCGTGATGCTCTCAGACATTCGGTCCTCGGTCGGCCGCCGTGGACCGTCAAACCAACGGCAATGCTTCACT
>DATKRZ010000045.1:0-7285 GCA_035531955.1 Acidimicrobiales bacterium
TTGGGCATCAGCTGGTTGGCCTTGACCACGGCCAGGTCGGCCAGGCCGCCGAAGTTGGTCTCGAACCCCCAGATCCGTTGGTTGTCGGCCAGGATCGAGTCGTCGTGGGCGCTCGGGCTCTGGTCGTCGACGTAGTTGCAATGGACGGTGACCCGGTCGCCCGCCTTCCAGTTCCTCACTGCGGAACCCGTCTGGAGGACGACCCCGGCCGCGTCGGACCCGACCACGTGGTAGCCGAGCGCGTGCCGCTTGCCCCAGCGACTCTCCTTTCCGAGCCGGTCGAGGAACCCGAAGGTCGGCAGCGGTTCGAAGATCGAGGTCCAGACGGTGTTGAAGTTGATGGCGCTGGCCATGACGGCGATGTAGGCCTCGTCGGGAGCCAGCTCGGGGACGGCCACCTCGCTCACGTGCAGGGACTTCCGGGGGTCCTTGTCGGCGGATTCGAGGCCCTCGAACATGCCCACCTCGTCCCGGAGCACGAAGGCGGCCCGGTAGGCCTCGGGGATCGGGATGGCGGCGATCTCGTCGCCGGACGCACCTGACTGGATGGCGGTGAGGAACTCCTGCATGGGAGGTGAGGATAGTCCGCCCGCCCCGGGGCGACCCCCGCCCGCCGGAGGCCGCAACGGTGCCGGGCACCGACGGGACAGCCGGTCCGGGCGCCCGTGTGGTCGGCGGTCGGGACCAGGCCGTATCATGGTGCCGTCGTCATGGCCGGCCCATGGAGGGTCGCCTACTGATCTGGCCAGCAGGCCGCGGAGGTCGTCATGCCCGGAACCGTCATCGTCGCAGGGGCACGGACCCCGATCGGCAAGCTCTCCGGGGCACTGGGCGGCTTCGCCGCCACCGAGCTGGGCGGGTTCGCCATCGCCGCCGCCCTGGACCGGGCCGGCGTCCGACCAGAGCAGGTCGACTACGTCCTGATGGGCCAGGTCATCCAGGCCGGCGCCGGGCAGATCACCGCCCGCCAGGCGGCATCCAAGGCGGGGATCCCGATGGACGTGGCGGCCACCACCGTCAACAAGGTCTGCCTGTCCGGCCTGAACGCCATCTACCTGGCCGACCTGATGATCAACGCCGGTGAGGCGGACATCGTGGTGGCCGGGGGCATGGAGTCGATGACCCAGGCTCCTTACCTCCTGCCCGGCGCCAGGGCCGGGTACCGGATCGGGGACGGCACCGTCGTCGACTCGATGATGTACGACGGGCTGTTCTGTGCCTTCGACAACTGCGCCATGGGCCTCGGGACCGAGCGCTACAACGGTTCGGACGGAATATCCCGCGAGCGACAGGACGCCTTCAGCGCCCTCTCCCACGAGCGGGCCGCCCGTGCCATCAAGGACGGCAGGTTCGCCGAGGAGATCGTGGCGGTCAGCGTCCCGCAGCGGAAGGGCGACCCGGTCGTGATCGAGACCGACGAGGGGGTTCGGCCCGAGACGACCGCCGAGTCCCTCGGCAAGCTCCGGCCCGCCTTCGACAAGAACGGCACGATCACCGCCGGCAACGCCTCCCAGATCTCCGATGGCGGGGCCGCGGTCGTCGTGATGTCCAAGGCGAAGGCCGAGGAGCTGGGGGTGAGCCCGCTGGGCGAGCTTGTCAGCTACGGCCAGGTGGCCGGCCCGAGCCCCTCGTTGCTCCACCAGCCCTCCCACGCCGCCTCGGTGGCACTGGAAAAGGCCGGGCTCTCGATCGGCGACATCGACATCGTCGAGATCAATGAGGCGTTCGCCGCGGTCGGCCTGGCCTCGGCCGAGGATCTCGGCATCGACGAGGACCGGCTCAACGTCAACGGCGGCGCCATCGCCCTCGGACACCCGGTGGGCATGTCGGGCACCCGGCTGGCGCTGACCTCGCTGCTCGAGCTGCGGCGCCGGGGCGGGGGCACCGCCGCGGTCAGCCTGTGCGGCGGCGGCGGCCAGGGCGACGCCGCCATCCTCCGCAGCCTCTGAGGGGACGCCGGCCTACGGCGACGTCCCGCGTCACCGGGCCGTCGCGCCCCGACCCCCTGCACCGGCCGGCCTGTTCGAGGCGAGTGGCCGCCCGGAGTGCGACCGGCTTCAGTATGGGGGCTTGAACACCCCGGCCAGGGTGCCGCACCCGTGCGCGGTGTCCTCCCAGGCGGGCACGTGGAGCGCCACCACCGCCAGGGAACAGGTGGGGAATCCGTGGGCCTCGAGGGCGGCACGGTCGGCCGCCCCGCCATCCTCGGCATGGCCCAGGAGTTCCCACACCGTCTGGAAGGCGGTCGGGTTGTGACCGACGAGCAGCGCACCGTTCACGCCCTCGTCGATCTCCCTGACGTAGCGGAGCACCACGTCGCTATCGGCGTCGTAGAGGGAGGAGTACGAGTCGAGCGGCACCCGGCCACCCATGGCCTTGACCACGAGCTCGGCCGTCTGACGGGCCCGGACCGCGGCCGAGCTGACGGCCAGGTCGGGCCGGGCCACGCCCTCGAGGCCGAGGACCGGCCGCTCCTCGCGGATCCGCCGTCCGAGTGCTGTGGCGTCACGGCGGCCCCGAGCGGTCAACGGGCGCTCCCGGTCACCGCCGCCCACCGGGGCGTCCGAGGCGGCCTTGCCGTGCCGGAGCAGCCAGAGGTACCTCACCGTGCGACCCACCGAATCAGGCGTCCACCTCGCGGCGGCCCTCGAGGGCCCTTCCGAGTGTCAGCTCGTCGGCATACTCGAGGTCGCCGCCCACCGGCAGACCGCTGGCGATGCGGGTGACGGTGAGCCCCATCGGCTTCAGGAGGCGGGCCAGGTACATGGCGGTCGCCTCGCCCTCGAGGTTGGGATTGGTGCAGAGGATGACTTCGGTGATGCCTTCGGCCTCGACCCGGGCGAGCAGCTCACGGACCCGCAGCTGATCGGGCCCGACACCCTCGATCGGGTTGAGGGCACCCTGCAGTACGTGGTACTTCCCCGAGTACTCCCCGGTCTTCTCGACCGAGACGATGTCGCGGGGATCCTCCACCACGCAGACCGAAGCCGCGTCCCGTCGATCGTCGAGGCAGATGGCGCACAAGCCGCCCTCGGCGACGTTGAAGCAGCGGGTGCAGAGGGTGATCCGCTCCTTCACGGCGATGATCGCCTCGGCCAGGCGGAGCGCGTCCTCGGGCGCCACCTTGAGCAGGTGGAAGGTGATCCGCTGCGCCGACTTCGGACCGACACCCGGCAACCGGCCCAGCTCGTCGATGAGCGACTGCAACGGCCCGGAGAAGATGGCCACCTAGTCGACCTCTTCGGCGCCGGGAAAGGCCTGGAGCACCCGGGCCCGGGCCGAGTTGTCCACCTCGGCGACCTCGCCGAGCTCGGACTCCTCGAAGGCCGAGAGCACCTCGCTCTCGTCGGGGTCCGAGGGGTCCGTCGCCGTCCCGGCGGTCGGTGCGGCCCCGGCTTCCTCGCCGCGCCCCCCCGAGGGCAGGGGGCCCGGCGACGCCGGCGAGGCGGCGGACCGGGAGACAGGCGCAACCGGCCCGCCTCTGCCCGGCCGGTCATCGCCCCCGTCCGGGCCTGCGCCGGTATCGACCACCAGCACCAGGCCCACCGGCCGACCGAAGTGCTCCGACAGCTTGGACCCGATCTCTTCTTGCACCTCCGCACAGCGGGTGCGGTGGGTCTCGTTGGGAAGTCCGAAGACCGCCCGGTCCCCCTCGACCCCGACGAACCTTCCCGCCTGGAAGAGGGCCTTCGCCTTGGGTCGCAGCCGTCCGACGATGTGGTCGCCCCACGCCTGGACCAGCTGATCGCGGGTGGGGAACGGCACCGATGACGGAACCGCCGCGGCGGTCGGCTCGGCGGAGGCGTTCGGCTCGGCGGAGGCGTTCGGCTCGGCGGAGGCGTCCGGGCCGGGGGGGAATGCGGCGGTGGGAGGCTCGGCGGCGCCGTCCGGGCCGGGGTCCTCGGGGGGCCCACCGACCCGGGTGGCCGAGGACTGGCGGCGCACCGCGCCCAAAGTCCGCCGGGCGGCCGGTGGGGCGGGCTCGGACGGCCCCCCGCTCACCGGGGCCGGCGGCTCCGATGCCCTGATGGCGGGTCGGGGGAGGGCCGGGCCGTCGACGGCGCCGCCGGACGGCCGGGCGGCCGCCTCCAGCCGCTCGATCCGGGCCACGATCGCCTCGGGAGACTCGTCGGCCTCGGGCCGGGCCAGCCGCACCAGCGCCACTTCGAGGTTGACCCGCGGGTCCGGTGCGTCCCGCATCGCCACCTGGGCCTGGCCCAGCAGCTCCATGGACCGGACCAGGGCGGCCAGCCCCACGCGGGCGGCCTGGGCCGCCAGGGCCTCCCGTTCGGTCCCGGCCACCGCCACCAGCTCCGGGGCCACCAGGGCCAGGAACCCCTGGCGGAGATGGTCGACCAGTTCGCCGGCCAGCTGCGGGGCCCCGTATCCCGCCGAGGTCAGCTGGGCCACCGACACCAGGGCCCGGCCGATGTCATGTTCGGCCAGGGCTTCGACGACCTCGTCGAGCGCGGGCAGGTCGTCATCGACCGAATCGGAGGCAACCACCTGGTCGAGGACGGAGAGCGCGTCACGGGCCGAGCCCCGCCCCCTCCGGACGGCCAGGTCCAGCGCCTCGTCGGGGACCTCGAGGCCGGCGTCGGTGCGGACCTGGTCCAACAGCGCGCCGAGGGTCTCGGGGCCGAGTAGCCGGAATTCGAAGTGCTGGGTGCGGCTCCGGATGGTGGGCACCACCTTCTGGGGATCGGTGGTGGCCAGCACGAAGACGACGTGGGCCGGTGGTTCCTCGAGCGTCTTCAACAGCGCGTTCGAGGCCGCGGTCGAGAGCATGTGGACCTCGTCGACGATGTAGACCTTCTGGCGCCCCGGGGTCCCCAAAGCCGCCCGCGACACGAGGTCGCGCATCGCCTCCACCCCGTTGTTGGAGGCGGCGTCGAGCTCGTGGACGTCGAGGGAGGAGCCCCGGGCGATCTCCACACACGAGAGGCACACGCCGCACGGCTCGCCGTCGTGCAGATCAGTGCAGTTGAGCGCTTTGGCCAGTATCCGGGCCGTCGACGTCTTGCCGGTGCCACGAGGCCCGCTGAACAGGTAGGCATGGGCGACCCGCTGGTCCCGGACCGCGTTGCGCAGCGCCAGGACGACGTGGTCCTGGCCGCGCACCTCACCGAAGGTCGAGGGTCGGAATCGCCGATAGAGCGACTGGTAGGGCTGGTCGTCCGGAGGGTCGGCCACGTCGGGGGAGCCTACCGGGCGCAGGGGCCGGGATTGCCGGCCCCTGCCCCGCCACCGAGGGCCCGACGTTCTGTGCGACGGCCAGGTTGGCTGCGGCACACGGCCCGGCCTGCTGAGAGCTGCTGCCTTCCGACCCTGACTCGATTCACAGGAGGACGTTGCGCAGGACCCAGCCGCCGCACACAGCGTCGGACGGCCCCGATGCTAGCGGGTGGGGCGGGGGACGCCCGTCCCACCGGAGAGCCGGAGTAGCCTGTCGTGGCCGTTGACCCAATCGGAGCGCTCCGGTGGGGTCGGGCAGATCCGGAGGCGTGCGAGAGCGGCCGAATCGGCACGACTGGAAATCGTGTGTGGGGAAACTCACCGTGGGTTCAAATCCCACCGCCTCCGCCGCGGGTGAGAAGAACCGTCCTGCCCGGGCTACATATCCGTCGGCGGGCCGGGTATGGGTCGTCCGTCGACCGTCGTGCTCACGGTGCCGGTCGCCTGGCGGTCCTCCGACGATTGACTGCAGACTGGACTACAGGCTGTACTGCGTGCCCGTCACCAATGACAGCTTTCCGGTCCTGCTCTCGCAGAGGCTGGCCGAGACGACATCCCCGGTCGCCGTGTAGGTGGATGTGCCGCCGGTCACCACACCGCTGATGTCCAGCTCCGTGCTGTGGAGGCGACAGGCTCCCTGGCCGGGCGACGAGCTGCTCAGGCTCCCGACGGTGGTCTGCCCGCTCGTCGACCAGGTCAGCGTGCTTCCCCCCAGGGCGACTGCGGTGGCCAGCCGGTTCGTCTTCGAGGCCGGCGTACAGCGGGACAACTTCATCGTGCCGCTGACGGTACCGGTCACCCGTGCGCAGGTGACGCTCGAGGTGCAGCTTCCCGTGCAGCTGTTGTTGCCGTAGGTGAAGACGTCGGCCGGGGTCGCGGGCGTCGTGCCACCGACCGTCACCACGGAGACGGCCACCGTGTCGGGGTTCCCGTCGCCCGGCGAGATCGCGGTTATCGAGGTGTCGCCGCCGGCGATGAAACCGGCCGGTGTGTCACCGAACTTGACCATCGTGACCGTGGAGAGGTTGGTGCCGGTGATCGTGACGTACGTGCCACCGTTGATCCCGCCGCTGGCGGGACTGAGACCCGTGAGGGTCGGCGGGGCCACGAACGTGAACTGGAGGTTGGACGCTGCCGCGCTCGTACCGCCGGGCGAGTGGACCGTCACATACACGGTCCCGGCGCTCGACACCGGTGAAACAGCCACGATGGACGTGTCGCCGGTGATCGACGAGATCGTCCCCTCGACCGATCCGAAGTACACATGGTCGACCAGCGTGAGCCCGGTGCCGGTGATCGTCACCGTGGTGCCGCCCGCCGTGGGCCCCTCCGTCGCCGAGATGGCCGTGATCCGTGGGGCCGGAGCGAAGCCCGGCCCGTAGGTCAGATAGGCCCGGCCACCCGCGTTGTAGACCTGGTTCTGGTTGGCGTCGTAGGCGCTGAACGTCGGGTCGACCGTCGGCGCGCCGGTCAACAACGCATCCGTGACCACGGCGGACGTGAAGTCCCACGTGACGCTCGCCCAAACCGTGTGGGTGGTGCTGTGGCCCCCCCGACCGCTGCCGCTGCACGTGGTGGACAGGTACACGTCGCCGGTGGGGTAGCCGCTCGTGGGATCGAAGCCGGTGGCATATGACTGCTCGTTGATGCCGCCGCAGTCGTAGCCGAGAAGGCTGAACGCCGCGTTTTGAGAGAGATCGAGGGTGAAGGTGGTGCCGGCCGCTGACGCACTCCCTCCGACCATGACCAGCGCCGGGAGCACGAGCCCGAGAGCAATCAACCCACCGATGACCTTGCGTACCACCGCGGACCCCCAGTTCGACCACGTCGACTGCTCCGGATACCGGGTGAACGTACCTCCAACGACCCCACTCTCGCCAGTGGAGCGGCCACGGTCGAGGGACGTCGAGAGGGACGTCGAGAAGTGTGGAGGGGATGCCCCGATCGCCGTGGTCGGGACGGGCCTCCCGAGTTTCGTTACTATCCCGCCACATGGGCACCGACGCCACAACTCCGACGCCACCGGGGCCACCGGGGCCACCGGGGGCGC
>DATKRZ010000046.1:0-40987 GCA_035531955.1 Acidimicrobiales bacterium
CTTGGTGGTGACGTCCTTGTCCATGGTCCGGTCGGCCTGCTCGATCAGGCTGAGCACGTCGCCCATCCCGAGGATCCGGTCGGCCATCCGGTCGGGATGGAACAGGTCGAAGTCGTCGAGCTTCTCGCCGGTGGAGGCGAAGGCGATCGGCTTGCCCGCCACCTCCTTGACCGAGAGCGCCGCCCCGCCCCGGGCGTCGCCGTCGAGCTTGGTGAGGATCACACCGTCGAGCTCGAGCGCCTCATGGAACGCCGCGGCCGTCGACACCGCGTCTTGGCCGGTCATCGCATCGATCACCAGGAACGTGTAGTGGGGGTCCACGGCTGCGGCGATGTGGCCGATCTCGGCCATGAGGTCCTCGTCGACGGCCAGACGGCCGGCGGTGTCGACGATGAGGACGTCCCGGCCCAGGCGCCGGGCCTCATCGAGCCCGGCGGCGGCCACGGCGACCGGGTCAGTGGGCTGGCTGAAGACGGTGATGCCCGCCTGCTGCCCGAGCACCCTCAGCTGCTCGACCGCCGCCGGTCGCTGGAGGTCGGCCCCGACCAGGAGCGGGTTGCGGCCCTGCTGTTTGAACCAGCGGGCCAATTTGGCCGACGCCGTGGTCTTCCCGGAGCCCTGCAGCCCGGCCAGGAGGATGACGGTGGGGGGCCTGCCGGCGTAGGAGAGCTTCAGGGTCTCGCCGCCGAGGATCGCCACGAGCTCCTCGTTGACGACCTTGATGACCTGCTGCCCGGGGCTGAGGTTCTGGGAGAGCTCGAGTCCGGCGCACCGCTGGCCTACCGCCTCGGTGAAACGCCGGGTCACCCCGATCTCCACGTCGGCCTCGAGCAGGGCGGTGCGGATCTCGCGGAGGACCTCGTCGATGTCCGCCTGGGTCAGCCGTCCCCGGCTTCGCAGACGGCTGAGGATCCCCTCGAATCGGTCGGTCAGGCTCTCGAACATGGGGTCTTCAGGCTACAGGACCCCGGCTGGTGACGTGCCTCCCCCGGCGCCCCGATCAGACTCGACAGCTCAGATCAGACTCGCCTCGGACTCAGTCAGAACAGCGCGTCCACGAACGCCACCGGATCGAAGTCGACGAGATCGTCGACTCCCTCCCCGAGGCCCACCAACTTCACCGGCAGGCCGAGCTCCTGCTGGATCGCCACCACGATCCCCCCCTTCGCCGTCCCGTCGAGCTTGGTCAGCACCACCCCGGACACGTCCACCGCTTCGAGGAACACCTTCGCCTGGGCCAGGCCGTTCTGACCGGTGGTGGCGTCGAGCACCAACAGCACCTCCACCACCCGGCCCGGGGACCGGTCGGCGACCCGCCGGATCTTCTTCAGTTCCTCGATCAGGTTCACCTTGTTGTGGAGGCGGCCGGCGGTGTCGGCGAGCACCACCCCGTGCCCCCTGGAGGCGGCCCGCTGCACGGCGTCGAAGACCACCGAGCTCGGATCGCCGCCCTCCGAACCCCGGACGATGTCGGCCCCGGCCCGCGACGCCCACATGGCCAGCTGCTCCCCCGCCGCCGCCCGGAACGTGTCGCCCGCGGCCAGCAGCACCTTGGTGCCCGCAGCTGACATCCGGTTGGCCACCTTCCCCACCGTGGTGGTCTTGCCCACCCCGTTGACGCCCACGAACAGCCACACCTCCACCGGGCGCCGCTCGCCCCCTGGCTCTCCGACGGGCTCGGCCCCTGGCTCTCCGACGGGCTCTCCGACGGATCCTCCGCCGGAGCCATGCCTCTCGGGCGAGCCGGGCACGGCCAAGGCGGCGTCACCGGTCGAGAGCACGCCGACGAGATCCGACTTCAACGCGTCGACCAGTGCATCAGGACCGACGATGTCCCCGCGCTTCACCCTGGCCCGCAGGGCGTCGAGTAGGG
Organism: Acidimicrobiales bacterium; assembly: GCA_035531955.1. GTDB lineage: Bacteria > Actinomycetota > Acidimicrobiia > Acidimicrobiales > RAAP-2 > Bog-756. Next base: position 1,874 of record DATKRZ010000046.1, read on the forward strand.
CGTCCGTCGCCCCCACACCGACGTCGGCCCTGATCAGCGCCTCCTCCAGCTCGTCCCAGGTGCCGTCGTCGACCTTTCCCCGAGCTCGTACCGACCCCAGGTAGCCCGAGAGGAGCCCGCGGGCCTTGCCCAGGCGGCTCCGGTAGGAGACCGGCCCGACGGCCGGAGGGGTGCCCTCCACACCGGCGGCCGGGGCCTCCTCGTCGGGCATCCGGGTCGGGGCCACCTCGGCGCCCGGGGTGGCCTGGGCGATCCTGGTGGCCTCGGCGCTCCGGTCCAGCTCGACATCGGTGGTGGCGTCGCTGGCCACCTCGCCCGGGGGGACCCGGCTCTTGGCGCCCCGGCCGCGCAGTCGCAGCGCCAGCGCCACGCCGCCGCCCACCGCCAGCACGGGGACGGCGACGGCCAGTCCGATGCCGACATCGGACGCAGCGGCCGCCACGGCGGGGTCGATCACTGGTCGGCGCCGGCGGCCGGCTCGGCCCCGACGACCTCATCACCCGGCCGCCCTCCGGAGGGCGGAGGCCCCGCGCCCTCGGGAGGCTGGCGGGCGAGGGGCGGCGGCGGTGACTGGGGCACGACCTGGGGCCGCACCGCGTCGAACGAATCCGGCACCGGTGAGTGGAGCTCGGGCCCGGAGCCCTTGTCGGGTCCGGCCCCTGTTCTGTCGAAGGCCGTGGCGTCGAAGGACGTGGCGTCGAAGGACGTGGAGTCGTGGGACGTGGAGTCGTAGTCCTCGGGGTCGTAGGCCGTGCCGTCGATCCCCGTGCTGTCTCCCTGGTGGCGCGGAACCCTCTGGCTGATCACCTTCGAGGAGCCACCGGGGGCCATGGTGACCCCGTAGAGGGCGTCGGCCGCCTCCATGGTGCGCTTCTGGTGGCTCACGATGATCAGCTGGGCCTCCCCCCTGAACTCGTGGACCAGGCCGAGGAATCTCTGGAGGTTGACGTCGTCCAGAGCGGCCTCGACCTCGTCCATCAGGTAAAAAGGCGAAGGCCGGCTCCGGAACACGGCGAACAGGTAGGCGAGGGCCACGAGGGACCGCTCGCCACCCGACAGCAGTGACAGCCTTCGGACGTTGCGGCCGGCCGGGCGGACCTCCACCTCGACCCCGGTGTCGAGCAGGTCCTCGGGGTCGGTCAGGGAGAGCCGGCCGGTGCCTCCGGGGAACAGCGAGGTGACCAGGTTCGAGAAGTGCTCGTTGACGTCGGAGAAGGCGGCGTCGAAGACGTGCATGATCTCGTCGTCGAGAGTCCGGATGAGGTGGTGGAGCTCCCGCCGGGCCGAACGCACGTCCTCCACCTGAGCCTCGAGGAACTGGTGGCGCTCACTGAGCTCCGAGAGCTCCTCGAGTGCCAGTGGGTTGACCGGGCCGAGGGCCGCCAGCTCGGCCTCGAGCTGGCCGATCCGGGTGGCGGGGTCGGAGCCCTCGGGGAGCTCGGGTACCGGGGCGGACATGGCCGCCTCCGGTGGGCATGCCAGCTCCCGCCGCAGGGCCTCGACCACCGACTCACGTCGGATGCTCGCCTCGACCAGGTCCAGCTCGACCTTCTGGAGACGGCCGCGGGCGGCGGCCAGCTCGTGCTCGTTGGCGGACCGCTGGCGGCGCAGCTCCTCGAGCCTGGCCCCACCGGCGCGGACCGCCTCGAGCTGGAGCCGGTAGCGATCGCGCAGTTCCGCCAGGGCCAGGTCCAGACGGTCCTGGGCCGAGGCCACCACGACCAGCAGCCGCTCGACGGCGGTGGCGTCCGCTTCGAGTCGCCTCCTCCGCTCGGCAGCCTGGCGCCGCTCGTCGGCGTGGCCGGTCAGCCTGCGCTCGACCTCCTGCAACCGCTCGGCCAGCACCCGTCGGCGCTCGACCAGACCGGCTGACCGCGCCTCCCACACCCCTCGCATGGCGGCGGCCTCGGCGATTCTCTCGTCGATCCGCCGCCGCTCCCCCCGGGATGCTCCCGCCCGCTCGGCCGCCCCGGCCCTGGCCGCCTCCAGGCCGGGGAGCTCCTCGCGGAGCTGCACCCCCCGAGCCGAGTCCCGGAGGATCCGGTCGCCGAGCTCGGCATGGTCGCGGCGGATCTCCTCGAGCTCGGCCACCAGAGCCGACAGGTCGGCCGCCACCCGCTGACGGGCCGACCGGGCCGCCTGGTGGGCGGCCTCATTGCGGTCGTCGGACCGGACCGCCTCGGCGGCGGCGGTCATGGTCGCGTCCACCCCGGCCCTGGCCGCCCTGCGTTCCTCCGCGGTCTCCGAGGCGGCGGCGGTGGCCGCGTCGGCCCGCGCCCTCGCCTCTTCGACCAGGGCGGCGGTGACCACTCCGCCCGCGGCCCGGACCCGCCAGCCGGTGGAGGAGAACCGGTCCCCGTCCTTTGTCACGACCACCAGGTCGGGACGGGCCAGGGCCAGGTCGATGGCCTCGGACCATCCGCCCCGGGCACAGCACGACCCGGCCAGCAGCGTGTCGAGCGCGGCATCCAGGCCAGGAAGGTGGCGGTCGCCGGGTCGCGGCCGCACGTGCCGGCGGATCGACTCGGTCCCGGCCGGTTCCGGGTCCTCGGCGCCCGGCCCCGCGTCGCCGACGGACGATTCGGTGAGGGCCAGCACGGCGCCGGTGGCCCCGCCCTGGCGCAACCGGGACAGCGCGGCCTTGGCCGGCGCCCGGCCCGACACGACCACGGCCGCCACCGAGGCCCCGGCCGCGGCCTCGAACGCCTCCTCCCACCCGGCATCCACCTCCACCACGTCGAGCAGGGTCCCGACCACGCCGTCGATGCCGGCCAGGAGTTCGGCCCCGGCCGCCCCCCGTGCCTCGTCGAGGGCGCGCTCGAGCGCATCGGCCCGGGCCGTCGAACGGTGGAGCTCCTGTTCGGACTGGCGCAGGGCCTCCTCGGCCACCTCGAGGCGCCGGGTGGCACGGGCGTGGGCGGCCTCCGTCTCGGCCACCGCCGTCTGCAGCTGATGGCGTGCCTGCTCGGTCTCGGCCAGGCGCTCGCCCAGCTCGTGGTCCTCGCCTTCGAGGAGCGCGGTGCGGCGCTCGGCGGCGGACAGCCGGGCTCCCAGTTGGTCGAGGGCCCGCCGATCCCGCTCGAGGGAGTGGTCGAGGGCGGCGACCTGGGCCCGGGCCACGGTGACCGCCTCTTCGGCCTGCCGGAGCGCGGCCCCGTCCCCCCATGCCTCGAGATGGGCCTCGAGCTCGGCGGCGGCGGCCCGCTCGGCGACGACGACCGCCTCTTGCTCCGGCACCAGCGAGGCAGCTTCAGCACCAGCGGACTCCAGGTCTGCAGCCAGCCGGGCGCCCTCGGCCTCCAGCGTCGAGACGACATCGGCGTCGGCGGCGGCGTCGAGCGCCTGGGCCAGCGACCGCTGGCGCTCGCGGAGGACGCCCGAGAGCCCCCGGGCCCGCTCGACCATGCCCTCGGCCCGGCCCAGGGCGGAGGCGAGATCGGACTCCCGCTGGGCCGACATCTCGTCGGCGGTCCGCTCGGTGTCGGCGTCGAGCTGGCTCAGCGACACCCGCAGGCTCTCCTCCGCGTCCCGCAGTTCGGCCTGGGACCTGGCCCCCTCGGCGTGCCTGGCGTCGAGGGCCTGGAGCTCCGACCCGGCCACGTAGAGGCGGACCGAGCGGAGCTCCTCGGCCAGCCCCGTGTACGAGCGGGCGGCCGCCGCCTGGCGCTCGAGGGGCCGGATCTGCCGTTTCACCTCGCGGACCAGGTCGAACAGTCGCTCGAGGTTCTCCTCGGTGGAGGCCAGGCGCCGCTCGGACCGTTCGCGCCGGCGTCGGAACTTGAGCACCCCGGCCGCCTCCTCGATCACCGCCCGCCGGTCCTCCGGCCGGGCCTCCAAGATGGCGTCGAGGTGCCCCTGGCTGATGATGACGTGCTGCTGACGGCCCACACCGGTGTCGGAGAGGAGCTCTTGGACGTCAAGGAGCCGACAGGGGGCACCGTTGATCGAGTACTCACTGTCGCCCGACCGGAACAGGGTGCGGGTGATGGTGATCTCGGCCAGGTCGGTGGCCAGTTTGCCGGCGCTGTTGTCGATGGTCAGGGCCACCTCGGCCCTTCCCAGCGCGGGGCGGTTGGCCGTCCCCATGAAGATGACGTCCTCCATCTTGGCCGAGCGGAGGGTGCGCGGGCCCTGGGCACCCAGGACCCAGGCCACGGCGTCGACCACGTTGGACTTGCCGCTCCCGTTGGGACCGACCACCACCGTGATGCCGGGCTCGAATTCGAGCACCGCCGGGTCGGCGAAGGACTTGAATCCTTTGAGGGAGAGCGACTTCAGGAACACCGGGTGCTCACCCTATCGGCAGCCACCGGTGCACGGGGAAGACCCCGGTTGGTGCGGCGCGCCGGCGCGGGCGGTCGCGGCGCGGAGGCGGTCCGGCGGACGATGGTCCTCAGACCTGGCAGTGCTCGCAGAAGTACGTCGAGCGCCCGCCAGACTTGACCTTGACGATGGTGGCGCGGCACCTCCGGCAGGCCTGGCCCTCGCGGTCGTAGGCCTGGTGCTGGTCCTGGTAGTCCCCCACCTCGCCGAACAGGTCACGGTACTGCTCGTCGGCCAGTGAGGATCCCCGCCGCTTCACCGCCTCGGCCAGGGTCTCGACCATGGCCCGGTACAGGCGCCGCACCTCCTGGGAGGAGAGCGAGTTGGACAGGCGGTCGTAGCGCAGCCCGGCCGCGAACAGGATCTCGTCGGCGTACATGTTGCCGATCCCGGCCACGAACTCCTGGTCCATCAGGAGCGCCTTCAGGCCCCGCTTCTGTGCGGCCAGCAGCACCCAGAACTTCTCCCAGCTCATGACGTCCTCCAGCGGATCGAACCCGAGGTGGGAGAGCTCGGGCAGGGCCGGTTGGCCGTCCTCGGGGGCCGCCGACACGAACAGCTCCCCGAACGTCCGGGGATCCACGAATCGCAGTTGTCCGCCCTGGGTGAAGGTGATGACCGCGTGGGTGTGCGGCGCCTTGGCCTCCTTCACGTTCTTGGCCCGCTGCAGCTGCCCGCTCATGCCCAGGTGGACGACGAGGGTCTGCCCGTCCTCGAGGCCGAGGAGCAGGTACTTCCCCGCCCGGTCGATGGACTTGATGGTGTGGCCCTCCAGCCGGGCGCGGAAGTGCTTGGCGCTCTGGTGGCGCCGGACCGTGCGACCGTTCCTCACCTCGACGGTCTTGATCTTCCGGCCCACGACCTCGCTCTGCAGGTCGCGCCGGATCGTCTCGACCTCGGGCAGCTCAGGCATCCCCTCCGCCTCTCTCAACCTCCAACGATCCACAGGCGACCTGGGCGGCGACCTGTTCGGCGTCCTTTTTGGACCGCCCCTCCCCCGCTCCGAGGCGCTGGCCAGCAACGTACACCGTGGCCAGGTACCTCCGAGCATGGTCGGGACCGAATCCCTCCACCTCGTAGCGGGGGATGCCCCGCCCGAGGCGCACGGACTGCTCCTGGAGACGGCTCTTGTGGTCGGACACCCCGGGCTCGCCCACGGCCGCACCAATTCGGTCCCCGAGCAGGGAGAGGACCAGTCGGTCGGCCGCCACCAGCCCTCCGTCGAGGTAGACGGCCCCGATCACCGCCTCGGTGGCGTCGGCCAGGATCGAGTCCTTGGTCCGGCCGCCGGACGAGTCCTCGCCCCGGCCCAGCCGGAGATGGTCGTCCACCCCGAGGTCCAGTGCCACCTCGGCCAGCACCTTCGTGTTGACCACCGAGGCCCTGACCTTGGACATCATCCCGTCCGAGAGCTCCGGGTGGTTGCGGTAGGTGTGCTCGGCGACCACCAGGCCCAAGACGGCGTCGCCGAGGAACTCGAGGCGCTCATTTGAGGTCCGGCCCTCCTGCTCGGCGCACCACGACCGGTGGGCCATGGCCCGGTCAAGGAGGGTCGGATCGGCAAACCGATAACCGATCTTCTCCGCCAGCCGGTCCTCCACCCCGGGCGCTCCCGGGTCGCCGGCGGACGATGCCATCGGGTCCTCAGGCCCCTCCGAGCTTGGCGTAGACGTAGTCCACCGCATCCCGCACGGTCCGCAGCTCCTCGAGGTCCTCGTCGTCGATGCGGAACCCCACCGACCGCTCGCCCAACTCCTCCTCGAGGCCCTCCACCAGTTCGATCAGCGCCAGCGAATCGGCGTCGAGGTCCTCGGCGAACGACGACGACTCCGAGATCCCGGCGGGCTCGATCTCCAGGATGTCGGCGAGCAGGTCGCGGATCAGGTCGAGGACTTGGGTCCGGTCGAGGGGACCCTTCTCCATATGGGTCTCTGCGGGCACGGTCTCTCCTGTGGTCGTCGTGTCGGTAGGGCTGGTCGGATTCTGTCGGGGTGGTCGGATCGTCCGGGTCGAGGGCCGGCGGACAAGAGCCGCGCCGGGCGTGGGGCGGTGGCATCGAACCGCCGCCGGCCCATGCCCGCAGCCCTGCCACCTGGAGAGATGTTACCGGACGAGGACATTCACCGAGGCGGGCGACGCCGGCAACCGCTCGGATCCGCGCTGGTGGCCCCGGACGGGTGCCGACGGTGGGACCGAGGCCGACAGCCAGCCGTCGGACTCGGGGAGACACCCTGGCGGAGGGCCACCAGGGCGCCGAACGGAGATGCGGGCCGTAGGGCCCCCGGACCTCAGCCCGGGGCGTTGATCAGGCTCCGGGCCGCCATCGACAGGTAGTCGAGGAGATCCTCCTGGTCGGCGGGGGCCAGGCCGGACCGGTGCACGGCATCGGTCATGTGGCGCAGCCAGGCGTTGGCCTGGGCCTCCCCGATGACGAACGGTGCGTGGCGCATCCGCAGCCGGGGGTGGCCGCGCTGCTCGCTGTAGTGGCGAGGCCCGCCCCAGTACTGGCCGAGGAAGAGCGCCAGATGGGCTTTGGGCCCGGTCAGATCGTCCGGGTACAGGGGCCGCAGCAGGGGATCGGCGACGACACCGGCGTAGAAGCGCTCGACGAGGGCGGTGAAGAACGCTTCCCCACCCCACCGCTCGTAGGCGGACTCCTCGGGTCCGCGCTTGATCCGGATGGTCACGCCCCGACTGTATGCGGACCTCGATTAGCCTCGGACCAGCCCATTGCCGCAGATCGCTGCCCCTACCGGGAGGTCCCAGTGTTCGAATGGTCCGAGGAGCAACTGATGGTCCGCGACGCCATCCGGCGGTTCATCGAGGCCGAGGTGGTGCCCAACATCGAGGCCCTCGAGCACGGGGACCTGCCCCCGTACGACATCATCCGCAAGCTCTATGCGACCTTCGGGATGGACCAGATGGCCCGCGACCGCTTCAAGAAGCAGGTCGAGCGCAAGGAGGCCGGGCCGGCGGCCGGATCGGCAGAGGAGCGGACGGGGGCACAGGGCGATGGCGGGGCGGCGGCGCTGACCCTCATCCCGATCATCGAACTGTGCCACTACTGCCCGGGCATCGTGACGGCCATGGGGGTGAGCGTGGGGCTGGCAGCCGGCACCATCATGAAGCAGGGCACCCCCGCCCAGATGGAGCGGTGGGGACTCGACCTCCTCACCGGCGGGAAGGTGGGGGCGTGGGCGATCACCGAGCCGGATTCGGGATCGGACGCCCTCGGCGGGATGAAGTCCTCGGCCCGCCGGGACGGCGATGAGTACATACTGAACGGCAACAAGACGTTCATCACCAACGGGCCCTACGCCGACACCATCGTCTTCTACGCCAAGCTCGACGACGGGTCGGACTTACCGGTCCGCGACCGGCAGGTCCTCACCTTCGTGCTCGACACCGGGACACCGGGGCTCGACCAGTCGAAGCCGTTCCGCAAGATGGGTCTCCACTCCTCACCCACCGGCGAACTGTTCCTCTCCGACGTCCGTGTCGGCCGGGACCACCTGCTGGGCGAGACCGAAGAGCCGCGGCCCGGCAGCGGACGCGAGTCGGCCAAGGGCAACTTCGTCACCGAGCGGGCCGGACTGGCCGCCATGTCCCTGGGCCTCATCGAGGAGTGCCTCAAGCTCTCGGTCGAGTACGCCAAGAACCGGATGTTGTGGGGACAGCCCATCGGGGACCGCCAACTCATCCAGCTCAAGCTGGCCAACATGGAGGTCGCCCGGCTCAACGTGCAGAACCTGGTGTTCCGCCACATCGAGCTCTCGGCGGCCGGCAAGAGCTTGAGCCTGGCCGAGGCCTCGGCCATGAAGCTCTACTCGGCCCGGGCCGCCTCCGATGTGGCCATGGAGGCCGTGCAGCTCTTCGGGGGCAACGGGTACATGGCCGAATTCCGGGTCGAGCAACTGGCCCGGGACGCCAAGGTCTTCCAGATCTACGCCGGCACCGACGAGATCCAGGTCACCCATATCGCCAAGGACCTGCTCAACCGCTGATCGGCGCCGTCCCGGTACAGTCGGACGGTGCCCCGCCGTGATGCCGCGTCCGCATCCCCACCCCCGGAACTCGCCGTCCCCAGGACGTTCGACGCCGGATACGGCCAGCAGGTGGAGCGGGGGCTGTGCCTGGGTGGCGGGGGCCTCTTCTTCGTGGCCTGGCAGGTCGCCTACCTCCAGACGCTCGTCGGCCTCGGGCTCCGATTCGACCGCGCCGATCGGGTCGTCGGGACGTCTGCCGGCTCGATGGTGGCCTCGGCCCTGACCGGCGGGAGGCTCAAGCTCCTCCACGCCCAGGTCTCCCTCCTGGCCAGGGTTCCGGCGCTGGTCTCGGCCCTGGCGCCGGCGTCGGTGCTCAAGCCGAGCCAGCAGCTGGCGCTCGATCTCTTTCTCAAGGCCACCGACGGCGAGCCGGCCACCGTCCAGGCCATCGGTCACGCCGCTCTGGCCGCGGCGACCCCCAGGGCCGAGGCCATGCGTCGGAATGTCTCGTTGGTGCTCGGCCCGGGGCGCCTGACCTCCGAAGCGCTGCAGATCACCTGCGTCGACACCTACACGGGCGAGCGGTGCGTGGTCACCCGGGGCACCAAGGTCACCCTGGCCCGGGCCGTGGCGGCCAGCAGCGCGGTGCCGGGCATCTTCGCTCCCCAGCCGATCGGCGACCGCCTCTGCATGGACGGGGGGGTCAGCGGCACCGGCACCCATCTCGACCTGCTGGGCGGGTCCCAACGCGTGCTCGTCCTGGCTCTCACCGACGGGGCCGACCTCTCCGAGGGGATGATGACCGCCAATCCGGACGGCGGCCGACAGGAGGTCGAGGACCTCGAACGCTCCGGGACGTCGGTGCTGCTGAGGACCCCTTCGGAGGTGGACCTGCTGGAACTGATGTCACCGGCGGCCGTCCCCCAAGCGGTGGCCATGGGTACCCGACAGGCCACCGACGACCTGAAGCTGGTCTCCACGTTCTGGGGCTGAGCAGCGCCGGCCCCGGCGGGCTCAGTCGCCGGCGGGCATCGTGGTCACCGATGCGGCCACGGCGTCGACCAGTCCGGCCACGGCGACGTCATGGGCCACGGTGATGGCGTTGACGATGGCCACCGATGACGACGAACCGTGGCTGATCACGCACACCCCGTTCACCCCCAACAACATGGCCCCACCGGTGTTCTCGGGATCGAGCGGGGCGGCCAAGGGCAGCAGGTGGGGATAGAGGTCGTCGGCCGCCTGCTTCAGCTCCGGTCGCGCCAGGATCTCGGTGACGGCCCCGATCAGGAAACGGAGTGATCCCTCCAGCGTCTTGAGGGCCACGTTGCCGGTGAACCCGTCGGTGACGATGACGTCGATGGTCGGCTCGAAGAAGTCACGGCCCTCGACGTTGCCCACGAAGTCGAATCCAGAGTCGGCCCCGCCCGCTTCCAGCAGGGCATGGGTCTCCTTCACCAAGGGACTTCCCTTCGACTTCTCCTCTCCGATCGAGAGCAGGGCCACCCGGGGCATGTCGACGGCGTAACGCTTGCGGGCGAACGCCGCCCCCATCTGGGCGAATTGGACCAGCATCGGGGGGGTACATTCGGCGTTGGCCCCCGAATCGAGCAGCACGGTGGGCCACGAGCGCTGGAGGTTGGGTATCGGGGTGGCGATGGCCGGCCGGATGACGCTAGGGAGCCTCCCCATCCGCAGCAGGGCCGAAGCCATGGCGGCCCCGGTGTTCCCCGCCGACACCATGGCCATGGCCTTGCCGTCCCGAACCGCCTCGGCCGCGCGCACCAAGGTGGAGTCCTTTTTGCGACGAACCCCCTGGCCGGGGTCGTCGTCCATGCCGATGACCTCGTGGGCGGGGAGGAACGGTAGATCACCGATGTCGCCCATATCGCCGGGGGGACCCACCAGGACCACCTTGATGTCGGTCTTGGCGGCGACCTCGAGTGCCCCGGCGACGATCTCGCCCGGGGCCCGGTCGCCACCCATGGCGTCAACCGCCACCGGCAGTGAATTGAACGCGTCACCCGTCAACCGTGCGCCGCCACGCGCCATTTCCGACTACTCGACTTCGATCGCCTGGCGACCTTTGTACCACCCGCAATTGGGACAGACGACATGGGGGAGCTTGGCCGTCGTGCACTGCGGGCACACCGAGCGGGCCGGCGCCTTCAGCACCCAATTGGATGCCCGGCGGCTGCGGCTCTTCGACTTGGAGGTCTTCTTCTTCGGGACGGCCATAGGGATCGCATCCTAGGCGAAGTCGCCGTCCCCAGGATCGCGACGGCGAAGGACGTCCAGGGCGGACCACCGGGGATCGCCCGGGGTGGCACAGGCGCAGACGCCCAGATTCCGGTTGGTGCCGCACTGGGGGCAGAGCCCGAGGCACCCATCGGAGCACAGCGGAGCCAGCGGGAGGTCGAGCAGCACCGCGTCGCGGGCCAAGGGCTCGAGGTCCAGTTCGTCCCCGGTCAACGGATAGGCGTCGTCGTCCCCGCGGGCAGACTCTGCCGGCGCGTAGTGCTCCCGCACCCTGGCGGCGACCGTCCCGTCGACGGGACCGCCGCAGCGGCGGCATTCACCGACCCAGGGTGCGCTCACCACGCCCACTGCCATCACCCCTCCGGGGTAGGACGACAAGGTGAGGTCGGCCACCACCGGCCCACCGCCGGGCACGACCACCGCCACCGCTCCCAGCCCGTCGATGAGCCCCTGTCGGACCTCGTGGCGGGAGGAGCCGGTCCGCTTGCGCAGGGCGGCCACCTGGACGAGGAACGGTCGCCGGGCGCTGGGCCGCGGGGCTGTCGACCCGGTCGACGCTGCCGGGTCTGTCGGGGCTGTCGGGGCTGTCGGCGATTGCACCCCCGGCGGGCTGGACTCGGTTCTCACCGGACCGCTCGGCTCAGTCGAGGTCCTGGTCGAAGAACCCCTCGGGCTCGTCGAGATGCTGGCCCCCGGCGTCGAGGACGGAGTCCGTCACCTTGGTGTCACCCCCGTCGCCGATGGCCACGTTGGGGATCGGTGTCACCTGGAGCTTCTCCCGGCCGGCCCGAACCGTCTTCATCGTCCGATCCAGGACGATCTCGAAGCTGGCGAGCTTCTGGTCGGCGTAGTCCTCAGCCTCGTGACGGAGGCGCCGGGCCTCTTCGTTGGCATCGTCGAGGATGCGCTGGGCCACATGGTTGGCCTGGCGCACGATCTCCGTGCGCTGGACCATCCGCTCGGCTTGGACCCGGACCTCCTCCAACAGGGCGTCCGCCTCCCGGCCCTTCTCGGCCAGGAACTCGTCTCGCTCTTTCAGGAGCCAACGTGCCTGTCGGATCTCGTCGGGCATCCGGTCCAGTGACGCCTGCAGCAGGTCGGCCACCTCCTCGCGGGATATCAGGACCGATGCTGACAGGGGCATGGCCTTGGCCGTCTGCACCAGGTCGAGGGCGGTCCGGACCAGCGTCTCGGCATCGTGCTCCTCGCTCGCCGCCCGCTGCTGCTCGAGGTCCTCGAAGAGGTCACTCATCGGCGAACTTCTCTTGGAGCCGCTTGGCCACCACCTTGGGTACGAACGAGGTCACGTCGCCGCCGAAGCGGGCCACCTCCCGCAGGAGCCTCGAGGCGATGAACGAGTGGGCGGAGCTGGTTGGGATGAACAACGTCTCGACACCGGAGAGCTGCTTGTTCATCTGGGCCATCTGGAGCTCGTTCTCGAAGTCGGACACCGCCCGGAGGCCCTTCACGATGGCACTGGCACCCACATCGTCGGCCACGTTGACGACCAGCGTGGCCACCGACACGATGCGCACGTTGACCAGATGGCTCAATGACTCCTCGAGCATCTCCTGGCGCTCGTCCAGTTCGAACAGGGCCTCGCTCTTCTGAGGGTTGCGCAGGGTCGCCACCACCACCTCGTCGAACAGGCGGGCCGCGCGCTCGATGACCTCCAGGTGCCCGTTGTGGACCGGGTCGAACGACCCAGGTATGAGCGCTCTCCTCACCAGGCACCTTTCTCCGTGACCAGTTCCGGACGGGCCACGGTCACGATCGTACCCCCATAACGCCTGGATTTGACGACTCCCCACCCGGGCGGCGGTGGGACCTCGCCCGCGGATTCGAGGATGGCCAAATCGGCCGGCAGGCGGCAGACCAGCCCATCCCATCGGTCGTAGTCGTACGGCGGGTCACACAGGACCAGGTCGTAGCGCGCCGGCGTGGTGGCGACCCAGGAGTCGACGTCGGCGCGCACCAAGGTGACGTCACCGCTCCGCTCAGAATCGACCAGTCCCACCGAGGCCAGATTGCGCCGCACCGCGCCCAGCGCGGCCGGGTCGCGATCGACGAAGGTTACCGAGGCCGCCCCGCGTGAGAGGGCTTCGATCCCCAGGGCGCCGCTCCCGGCGAACAGATCGGCGACCCGCATGCCGTCCACCCCGCCCAGACTGAACAGGATGTCGAAGATCGCCTCCCGCACCCGGTCCGAGGTAGGACGAACTGCCGGGCCCGCGGGTGCACCGAGGCGCCGACCGCGGAACTCGCCTCCGATCACGCGCATCGGACCAGGCTACCGGCAGCCCGCACGTCCCCGGCCTCGCCCAGCTCGAGGGAGGCTCAGCTCTTGAACAGGAACTCCGCCTCGTCCTCGTCGGTGAAGAGACGCAGCTCGTCGGCCAGCAGTCCGTGGGCCGTCAGGCCGGGGTCGTCGGCGACCACCTCCTCGGCGGTGGTTCGGGCCTTGGTCACCAGGTCCTGGTCGGAGAAGAGCTTGGCCAGCTTGAGATCGCTCCGACCCTTCTGGCGCGCCCCGAGGATGGTCCCCTCGCCGCGCAGCCCGAGATCGACCTCTGCCAGTTCGAACCCGTCGGTGCTCCGCTCCATGGCCGACAGCCTCGCCTCGGCCTCGGGGGTGTCGTTCTCGGACAGCAGGTAGCACCAGGCCGGGTCGCGGCCCCGGCCGACCCGCCCCCGCAGCTGGTGCAGCTGGGCGATGCCGAAGCGGTCGGCATCCTCGATGACCATGACCGTCGCCTCGGCCACGTCCACCCCCACCTCGATCACCGTGGTGGCCACCAGGACCTCGACGTCGCCGGATCGGAACTCTGCCATGACCCGCTCCTTCTCGGCCGACGGCAGCTGGCCGTGGAGCAGCCCCACCCGCAGCCCGGAGAGTTCGTGGACGGCAAGACGCTCCGCTTCGGCCACGACCGAGGTGGCCTGCACCCGCTCCGACCCTTCGACCAGGGGGCACACCACGAAGGCGCGGTGCCCGGCGGCGACCTCGCCGCGCACCCGGGACCAGGCCTCCCCCGACTCCAGCGGGCTCCGGAGCCAGCTGGTCGTCACCGGGAGGCGGCCCGGCGGCAGCTCGTCGATGAAGGTCATGTCGAGATCGCCGAACACCACCATCGCCGCGGTGCGGGGAATGGGTGTGGCCGTCATGACCAGGAGATCGGGGTCCTGGCCGGTGCCCTCCGACCCGCGGCCCTTGGCCCGTAGGGCGGCGCGCTGCTCCACCCCGAAGCGGTGCTGCTCATCGATGACCACCACGCCGAGCGACTTGAACCCGACCTCGTCGGTGAGGAGCGCGTGGGTTCCGATGAGGAGGTCGACGGTGCCGTCGGTCAACCCGGAGTGGATGGCCGTGCGCCTGGCTGCAGGCGTCTTGCTGGTCAGCAGCTCCACCCGGAGCGGCCGATACCCCTCGAGCGTGCCCGGATCGGGAACGGTGAGGCCGGCCAGCAGCGCGGCCACCGCGGCGGAGTGCTGCTCGGCCAGTACCTCGGTCGGGGCCATCAGGGCGCCCTGGTGACCGCCCTCGACGGCTACCAGCAGGGCCGCCAGCGCCACCACCGTCTTGCCCGAGCCGACGTCGCCCTGCAGGAGGCGGTGCATGGGCAGGGGTCCGGCCAGGTCGCCGAGGATCGCGTCCATGGCGCGTTGCTGGGCCCCTGTGGGGCGGAACGGCAACTGCCCGAGGAATCGATCGGCCAAAGTTGGGCCGCCGTCCGCACGCGCCACCGTGTGGCGGATGCCCCGGGCGTCCTGTTGCAGGCGGAGCTTGCGCATCACCAGCGCCAACTGCAGCCGGAACAGTTCGTCGAAGGCCAGGCGCCGCCGGGCCGGCTCGCATTCGGCCATCGCCGAGGGCCGGTGGATGTGGTTGAAGGCAGTGGTCCGGTCGACCAGGTCGAGGCGCCGGCGCCAGGCTTCGGGCAGGGGGTCTGCGAACCGGCCGGCCCGATCGAGCGCCTCGGCCACGTAGCGGCTGATGCGGGCGGATGTGAGATTGGCCCTCTCCGTCAGGGGATAGACCGGGAACACCCGTCCCCCGCGGTCCCCGCGGTCCCCGCCGGCCCCGTCGGCGTCATCGGCGGCATCGCCGGTCCCGTCGGCCTCATCGGTCCGGTCCCCGCCGGCCCGCAGCACCTCGGCGGTCGGGTTGCTCAACTGGAGGGCGTCCCGATAGGAGCCCACGGTGCCGAAGAACAGGGCTTCGGTTCCCACGCTCAACTGCTTGGCCCGCCAGGTCTGGTTGAAGAAGACCACCTTGAGGCGGCCGCTGCGATCGGCGATCTCGACCTCGACCCGCGCTGGTCCCCTACGCCGGCCCCGGGCGTAGCCGGACGACGGCCGGCTGACCCGGATCACCTCCGCCAGGACCGACGCTCGGTCCCCCTCTGCCAGGTGACCGATCGGGACGAGCCGGGTTCCGTCGATATAGCGCCCCTGGCGCGGGTAGTGGGTGATGAGGTCGAGGACCGTCTCGATGCCGAGCTCGGCCAGGTCACGCTCGGCCGAGGCCCCGACCCCCCGCAAGACGGACACCTCGAGCCCGGCCAGTTGGGGGAGCTTCCGCTCCCGACTCCCGCCGGTTCCCGCCCCAGCGGGCGACCCGGGCGCTTTCGCCTGCGGCGGTGTCGAGGGACTCACTCGATGGAGAAGAGGTAGGGATAGAGGGGCTGTCCGCCGTGGTGCACCTCCGTTTCGACATCGGGCCGGTGGTCCCGGAGCCACTCGGTGATCCGACGGGTGTCGGCCGCGCCCGTGCCCTCGCCCTCGATGATGGTCACCAGGTCGTGGCCGTCGGCCACCAGCACGTCGAGCAACTTGCAGGCGGCCCCGGTCAGTGAATCGCTCACGACTTCGATCCCCCGGCGCGACAGGCCCAACCAGTCGCCGGCAGCGATGGGCCCCGCCCGACTGTCGGCGTCGCGCACGGCTCGGGTGATCTCCCCGGCCACCACCCTCCGGGCCGACTCCTCCATGGTGCGGGCATTGACGTCCCCGTGTGCCCCGGGGTCGTAGGCCAGCAACGCGGCGAAGCCCTCGGCGATGGTGGCGGTGGGGACCACCCAGACCCGCTTGGTGGTGAGGTCGTTGACCTGGGTGGCCACCGGCCGGATGTTGCCGTTGTTGGGGAGGATGACCACCTCGTCGGAGCGGAGGGCGTCCACCACCTCGACCAGCTCGGCGGTGGACGGGTTCATGGTCTGGCCCCCGGCGATCAGCCCTTGGACGCCGAGCGAGCGGAAGATCCTGGCGATGCCCTCCCCGCTGGCCACCGCCACCACCCCGGTGGTCGGAGCAGGGCCGGGCGGGGTGTCCGACGGCCCGCTGCCCACGGTGCCCGCCGCCTCGCGCACCCACCGCTCCTCTTCGACCTCCTCGAGCAGGTCGGTGACCCGGATGGTCCGTGGCCGGCCGGCGTCGAGCGACGCCTCGATGGCGGCACCGATGTCGTCGGTGTGGATGTGGCAATTCCAGATCCCGTCCCCGCCGACGACGACGATGGAGTCCCCGATGCCGGCCCACACCTCCTTGAAGGACGGAATGGTGTCGTCGGGCGCCTCGAGGAGGTACATGACCTCGTAGCGGAGGCCGGCGAGGGCGGCGTCGCCGTCCGGCAGCGTGGAGAAGGCGCCGGTGGCCTGCACGTCGAGGGGGCTGACGACCGATTCCGGCGGGTCAGGTGGGGTCGGCATCGGACGCCCGTCCAGCACGGCGAGCAGGGCGTCGAACAACAGGAGATAGCCGGTCCCGCCGGCGTCGACCACGCCGGCCTGCTCCAACACGGGCAGGAGCGACGGAGTGCGGGCGAGGGCGTCCGCGGCCCCGACTCTGGACGCCTCTGCCACGTCGACCAGCGATTTGCCCGCCTCTGCCGCCAGCCGGGCCTCGGCGGCGGCGGCGCGGGCCACGGTGAGGATCGTCCCCTCGACCGGGCGCATCACCGCCTCGCGGGCGAGCCGGTCGGCGACGGTCAGTGCCTCCGACAGCTCACGGGGACCCGGCCGCCCGGAGGGGCAGTCGAGGCCCTCGGTGATGCCCCTGAGGAGCTGGGACAAGATGACGCCGGAGTTGCCACGCGCCCCCATCAGCGAGCCATGGGCGATGGCCCTACAGGTGGCGGCGAAGTCGGGCGTGTCGAGACCGGAGATCTCTTCGACCACCGACTCGAGGGTCAGGGCCATGTTGGTCCCCGTGTCGCCGTCGGGCACCGGATAGACGTTGAGCCGGTTGATCAGCTCCTGGTGGGTTCGGAGCCCATCGCGGAAGGTGGTCACGACCTGGAGCAGGTCCGCAGCTCCGAGGGCGTCGAGGACCACCATGGCCAGGATGCTAACCTTTGCGCCCAACCCAGAGGATCCTACGAGGGAGTCGGAGCGTCATGGCAGCGGTGTGCGAGGTCTGCGGCAAGAAGCCGTCGTTCGGGATGAGCGTCAGCCACTCCCACCGACGGACCAAGCGGCGCTGGGATCCGAACATCCAGCGGGTACGGGCACTCGTGGACGGGTCCCCCAGGCGCCTCAACGCCTGCACGTCCTGCATCCGCTCCGGCAAGGTCGTCAAGCGACCGGTGCGGAACATCCCCGCCTGAAGTCGCACCTGCCGGCGGCACGTCGGTGGTGGCACGTCGGTGGTGGCCTGCCAGGGAACGCCGGGTAGCGCTCAGAAGCGGTGGTGCCAGCCGCCCGCCGGCAGCGGCTCGCCGTCGAGCGTGGCCTGTCCGGCCAGGTCGGTGCAGATCCCGATGGGAAGGGGTGGGCGCAGGTCCGCCGCCCCGAAGTTCCTGACCAGTCGGTCGGGGTCGCCGGTGGCGATCAGCAGCTCATACTCCTCGCCTCCGTGGAGGGCCTCCTCCCGGGTGCCCCCGTCGACCACCGGAAGCGTGTCGAGGGCGATGCCCACCCCGGACGCCCGGGCCAGATGCCGGCTGTCGGCGACCAGGCCGTCGGAGATGTCGATCGCGGCCCCAGCCCCCGAGTGGCGTGCGGTCTCCCCCTCGACGAGCCGGGCCGCCGGCCGCCGGTAGGCACGCAGGAGGCCGGACCTGCTTTCGCCGGTCGCGCCTCCCCCACTCCCGGTCGCGCCTCCCCCGCTCCGCAGTAGGCGGAGGCCGGCCGCGGACCCACCGAGGGGACCGGTCACGAAGAGCAGGTCTCCGGCGCGTGCCCCGGCCCGGAGTAGTGGGCCGTCGCCGGAACCGCCGCGGAGCAGGCCCAACACCGCGGTGGAGACCACCAGGGCCGGTGATTGCGAGAGATCCCCGCCGACCACCACGCACCCGGTCTCGGCTGCCGCCGCGGCCAGGCCGGCCCCCAGCCGGTCGAAGTCGGTCCCGGGCGGGCCGGCCACCGAGACCAGGGCGTATTCGGGCCAGGCCCCCATGGCGGCCAGGTCGGACACGGTGACCGTCAACGCCTTGTAGCCCACGTCGTCGAGACTGCAGAACCCGAGATCGAAGTGGACACCTTCGACCACCAGGTCGGTGGCCAGCACCGCCTGGCCGGACGGCACCGCCTGGCCGGACGGCACCGCTTGGCCCGCCGAGCCGGCATCGATGCTCACGACGGCCGCGTCGTCTCCGATCCAGGTGTCCCCGGGGGGCGGGAGGGGCCCATCGGGGTGGCGGACCCGGGCGGCAGCCTCGAATCGGGCGCGGAGGAGCCCGATGGCGGCGAACTCGTCGACGCCGCCAGCCCGATCGCCGGGCGGACCCCCGAAATTGGGACGCTCCACGTCCCTTGCCTAGCATTGTGCCGGATCGTCCCAACTAGAATCGGTACGCAGCCATGGACCTCCGTCGCGGACCGCCCGTGCCGGTGGTTCCGGCCCGCTGCACCGCCGAGCCGGACTCCGAGGAGGAAAACGCAGCCCATGCCCCCCACCGACAACAAGAAGCTGATCGCCTGGGTGGACAAGATCGCGGCGCTGACCGAGCCCGACGCCGTCGAGTGGTGCGACGGGTCGGCGGCGGAGTACGACCGCCTGTGCCAGCTGCTGGTGACCAACGGGACCTTCACCAAGCTCTCCGATGCCAAGCGGCCCAACAGCTACTGGGCCCACTCCGACCCGGGCGACGTCGCCCGCGTGGAGGACCGGACCTTCATCTGCTCGACCCTCGAGTCCGACGCCGGGCCGACCAACAACTGGCGGGAGCCCTCGGAGATGCGGGACGTCCTCACCGATCTGTTCAAGGGGTCGATGCGGGGACGGACCATGTACGTCGTGCCATTCTCCATGGGCCCGCTCGGTTCATCGATCGCCCACATCGGCGTGGAGATCACCGACTCGGCCTATGTGGCGGTGTCCATGCGGATCATGACCCGCATGGGGCGGGGCGCCCTCGAGGTGCTCGGAGCCGACGGAGAGTTCGTACCGTGCCTCCATTCAGTGGGCGCGCCGCTCGCCGAGGGCGAGGCCGACTCGCCGTGGCCGTGCGACGCCGAGAACAAGTACATCGTGCACTTCCCCGAGACCCGGGAGATCTGGTCCTACGGCTCGGGATACGGCGGCAACGCGCTGCTCGGCAAGAAGTGCTTCGCCCTGCGGATCGCCTCGGTCATGGCCCGCGACGCCAACTGGCTGGCCGAGCACATGCTCATCTTGAAGCTGACCTCGCCGGCCGGTGAGACAAGGTACGTGACCGGGGCCTTTCCGTCGGCCTGCGGCAAGACCAACCTGGCCATGCTCATCCCCACCCTGCCCGACTGGAAGGTCGAGACGGTGGGCGACGACATCTGTTGGATGAAGTTCGGCGCCGACGGCCGGCTCTACGCCATCAATCCCGAAGCCGGCTTCTTCGGCGTGGCGCCCGGGACCAACGTCCACACCAACCCCAACGCCATGCTCACCCTCGACGGCAACGCCATCTTCACCAACACGGCACTGACCGATGACGGCGACGTGTGGTGGGAGGGCATGAGCGACGAGGTACCCGCCCATCTCACCTCCTGGAAGGGCGAGGACTGGATCCCGGGATCGGGTGCGCCGGCAGCCCATCCCAATGCCCGGTTCACCGTCCCCGCCGCCCAGGACCCGGCCATCGCCTCGGAGTGGGAGGACCCGGCCGGCGTCCCGATCGACGCCATCCTGTTCGGCGGACGCCGGGCTTCGGTGATCCCACTGGTGTTCCAGTCGAGGGACTGGGAGCACGGCGTGTTCCTCGGTTCGATCATGGCCTCCGAGACCACCGCGGCGGCCACGGGTGCGGTCGGGAACCTCCGCCGCGACCCGTTCGCCATGCTTCCGTTCTGCGGGTACAACATGGCCGACTACTTCGCCCACTGGCTGAGCGTGGGCGCCGGTGCCGATCGCGACAAGCTGCCCAAGATCTTCTACGTCAACTGGTTCCGCAAGGATGAGGACGGCCGGTGGCTGTGGCCCGGGTACGGGGAGAACTCCCGGGTGCTCGAGTGGGTCTTCGAGCGTGTGAACGGCACCGGTGGGGCCACCGACACGCCCATCGGGCTCATCCCTTCCCCCGGCGCCATCGACACCGAGGGGCTCGACGTGTCCGCCGAGGACATGGAGAAGCTGCTCACCGTGGACGCCGACGAGTGGCGGGCCGAGCTGCCGGGCATCCGTCAGCACTTCGCCACGTTCGGCGACAAGCTTCCGGCCCGACTGCGCGCCGAGGTGGACGAGCTCGAGCGACAGCTCGGCTGAGCCGGTCAGCCGGTCAGCCGGTCAGCCGGTCAGCCGGTCAGCCGGTCAGCCTCTGGCCGGTTGACGCCTGCAGTCGGACGGCCCGGCGCGAGCTCATGTAGGAGACGGCGCCGACGGCGGCCACCACCGCCATGATCAGGTCGCCGCCCCCGATGGGCAGGGCCAGCACCACCGGGACGAACGAGCCCACCACCCACATCAGCTGGAACCGGGTCTCGAACCGGGCGAACGCCCGGCCCTGGTTGGACTCCCGCACGTGACGCTGGACCAGCGCGTCGAACGAGGGCTTGGCCACCGCACTCGCCGCGCCCACCGCCATGGCCACCACCGCCTGGAGCCAGCGGACGGGAAAGAAGGCCCCGAGCGTGGCAAAGGCCGCCACCAGCAGCAGGGACCCGCTGAGCATCTGCTGCTCGGTGAGCACCCGGCGGATGGCGGACACCGACAGCACTCCGATGAGGGCGCCGGCGGTGAGCCCTCCGAGGACCAGGCCGAACCACCAGGTGGGCGCGGACTCCCGCCGGAGGGCGAAGGCGAAGAGGAAGGTGAGGAAGCCCATCAACGCCTTCAGCACCGACATGGGCATCAGCGCCAGGACGACCTCGGTGCCGGCGATCGGCCGGAAGGCCGCCAGGTCCTCCTCGTCCCCGGCCCAGGTGGGATCGGTGTCGGGGGCGTGCAGGACCTCCGACATCGCGGAGACGACCGATGTCGGGCGCCGAGCGACGGCGGCCTGCCGGCTCCTCCGGCGTCCCGCCCGTCCGCCTCCCGGCCGACCGGCCACGGGCAACCGGGTCCCGGCCACCACCGCGGCGGCGAAGACCCCGACCGCCACCCACAGCACGCTCGGCGCACCCCCCAGCTTGAGGACGGCCACCGCCGGGAGGGCGAAGACCAGGCCGGACAGTGAGGCCAGGAGCCCGAGGCGGGCGTTGAGGGTGGCCAGATCGGGCTCGATCCCGTCGGACCCGCTCCCCGGGTCCTCCACGTGGATCACCGGCGTGCCGTACGGGGGAGTCCGCTCCGCCCGGCGCCCGGCGCCGGCGGCCGGGGGATGGGCTGCTCCCGGCGGGGATGCCGGGTCCCACCCGGGCCCGTCCGGTCCCGGACCGGGGTCGGTTCCCTGCGGGTCCCGGCCTCCGTTCCGGCCGGCTTCGTCCAGCATGCCGAGGGCGGCCATCTCCGGGACGAGGGCCCCTTTGGTGACCAGGTACACCTTGGACAGCACCAGCATGGCGAAGGCCTCGGGAAACAGGAGGAGGGAGTGGATGTCCCGGGCCAGGAAGGGACACAGCGCGGCCCGGCCCAGGGCCGAGGCCACCACCATCCCCCGGCGTGCCCCCCGGCTGCGGTCGATCACCGGTCCGAGGGCCGGCGCCACCACGGCGAACGGGCCCATGGTCAAGAGCAGGTACAACAGCACCTTGTCCTTCGCCGCGGTCGGGGAGATCGAGAAGAACAGCGAGCCGGCCAGGGAGACGGCGAACAGGGTGTCCCCCGCGGTCATCAGCACATGGGTCAGTGCCAACCGCCCGAACGGCCGGCGCTGGTCGAACAGATCGGCGATCGCCGACCGGGCCAGGCGCCGGAACCGGTCACTGCGCTCCCGAACACCCACAACGGCATGGTAAGCGCCGGCGGCGGCGGCAGTAGCATGCGCCGGTCCGCCCTGTTCCGCCGTTCCGGGAGAAGCGAATGCCGGTGAACGCCTACGTGCTCATCCAGACCGAGGTCGGGAAGGCCGCCACCGTGGCCAGGACGGTGGCGGCCTTGGAGGGCGTGCTGGCCGCCGAGGGGGTCACCGGGCCCTACGACGTGATCGTGCGCACCGAGGCCGGCACCGTGGACGAGCTCGGCCGCATGGTGGTGGGACGGATCCAGCTGATCGACGGGATCACCCGGACGGTGACCTGCCCGGTGGTCCACCTCTGAGCGAGTCCCGAGGAGGCCGGCGGGACCTCAGGTGATGGCGCCCGACCGACGGAGGGCGTCGACCTCCGCCTCGGCCAACCCCCAGTCGGCCAGGGCCTCGTCGCCGTGCTGGCCCGGGTTGGGGGGAGGCCGCCGGATCGCTCCGGGAGTGCCCCTGAACCGCGGCGACGGTGACGGCTGGACCACGCCGGCCACCTCGGTGAAGGTCCCCCGGAACCGGTTGTGGGGGTGATCGGGCGCCTCGGCCGGTGACAGCACCGGGGCGGCACAGGCGTCGCTCCCCTCGAAGACCTCCTCCCACTCCTTGCGGGTCTTGGAGGCGAACACCCGGGCGAACCGCTCCTTCATGGCCGGCCAGGCATCCCGGTCCATCTGCCGGGAGAGGTCGACGTCGTCGAGTCCCATCAGCCGGATCAGTTCGGCGTAGAACTGCGACTCGATGGCGCCCACCCCGATGAAGCCGCCGTCCGAGGTCTCGTACACCTCGTAGAAGTGGGCGCCGGTGTCCAACAGGTTGGTGCCGCGCACGTCGTTCCAGATTCCGGACGCCCGCAGGGTGTACGTCATGGTCATCAACGAGGCGGCCCCGTCGACCATGGCCGCGTCCACCACCTGGCCGGTGCCGGTTCGCTGGGCGCTGATGATCGCCGCCAGCATCCCGTAGGCGAGGAGCATGCCGCCGCCGCCGAAGTCGCCCACCAGGTTGAGGGGAGGCACCGGGCGCTGCCCGGATCGCCCCACCGGTTCGAGGGCCCCGGCCACGGCGATGTAATCGATGTCGTGACCAGCGGACTGGGCCAGCGGGCCCTCCTGGCCCCAGCCGGTCATCCGGCCGTAGACGAGCTTCGGGTTCCGGTCCAAGCAGGCGTCCGGCCCCACCCCGAGGCGCTCGGCCACGCCGGGGCGGAATCCCTCCATCAGCCCGTCGGCCCGCTCGACCAGTTGCAGCAGCAAGGAGACGGCGTCGGGGTTCTTGAGGTCCATGGCCACCGACCGCCGGCCCCGGTTCATGAGGTCGACGTGGGCCTCCGAGTGGGGCGGGTAGACGGCCCGCTCGGACCGGTCGATGCGGATGATGTCCGCTCCGGCGTCAGCCAGCATCATCCCGGCGAAGGGAGCGGGGCCGAGCCCGGCCAGCTCGATGATCCGGATCCCCTCCAGGGGGCCGCTCACCGGGCAACCGCCGGATCATCGGAGCAGAAGGCGCCGACCGGGGACGCCGGGGGACTGCCCACCGGGGTCGGGGCGCTGTTCGGGGAGGTGGTCATGGCGCTGACGGAGAAGGTCATGGGCGGATCGTGGCCCGCCCGCCGGCCGGGGGTCAAATGCGACCGTCCCGCGTTAGCCTCGGTCGGAAGCGCGTTCGATGGGGCCCCGGGCGGGGAGCTCCGGCAAGGAGTTCCCTGTGCCCGAGGTCCGGCGAGCCGAGCGGCGAGCGGTGGGACCGGGTCGGGTCAACCTGATCGGCGACCACACTGACTACAACCAGGGGCTGGCCCTCCCGATGGCCATCGGCCTCGGCGTCACCGTCCGGTTCACCCCCTCAACCGATGGCCGCGTGTCGGTGACGTCGACGGCGCTCGGACCGGGCCCCGAGCTGCCGCTCGACCTCCCCGCCGAGCGGGCCGCGGTGGGGCGGATCGAACCCGCCTGGGCCCGGCTGACCGGGGCGATGGTCGCCGTGTCCCGACCCGTTGGCGGCGGGGCCGTCCAGATCGACGCCACCCTCCCGATCGGCGCCGGCCTCTCCTCCAGCGCCGCGCTGGCCGTGGCCCTGGCCGAGGTGTTCGGCGTCGGCGGGGACCCCGAGGCCGTGGCCGCCCTCTGCCAACGGGCCGAGCACCTCGCCGGCGTCCCGGTCGGGGCCTTGGACCCGCTGATCTGCGCCGGCGGGCGTCGGGGCCACGCACTGCTCATCGACTTCTCCACCATGGCCACGCGCCAGACCCCGATGCCCGAAGAGGCCGAGGTGGTGGTGGTCGACTCCGGCCAGCAGCGGACGCTGCGCACCTCCGCCTACGCCGCCCGGAGGGCCGAATGCGAAGCCGCGGCGGCGGTCATCGGCCCCTTGGGGAGGGCGGACACCGCCGACCTGGCGCGGCTCTCGGGCCCGGTGCTGCGGGCACGCGCCCGCCACGTCGTCACGGAATGCCTCCGTGTCCGAAGCTGTGCCGAGGCCCTGGCGACCGGTGACCTGGCCGGGGCCGGAGCACTCATGACCGAGAGCCACCAGAGTCTGTCCGGCGACTTCGCCGTCTCCACCCCGGTGGTCGACTCCCTGGCGGAGGACCTGGCCTCGCGGCCCGGAGTGCTCGGGGCGAGGATGACCGGGGCAGGGTTCGGGGGCTGCGTGGTGGCCCTGTGCCGACCCGGGGCCGTCGACCCCGCCTCCCTCCCGACACCGGCCTGGCGGGTCCGGCCCGCGGACGGGACCGTGGCCCGGCGCGGCTGAGGTGGCCGTGCGGCCGGGCCGGTCTCCACCCGGCTCCGCCTGTCAGGCGACACCCACGGTGAGGAGCACGGCCTTTCTCATCTCGTTCCTCGATTCTGTCCACCGACAATGCCGACTCCGGGTCATCGGGAAGGAGCGCTTCCGATTGGCAGGCGTGCCGCCGAACAGGCGCGGACCGCCGGCAACAGGTCAGCTTCGCACCGCCCGCGCGACGGAGACTCGAGCCTGGGACGCCTACCCGCCCCGTTCCCCGCGCCCCGGAGACCGCCTCCCGCCATCCCAGTTGCAATCCCGGCCGGTGTTCCTGTCCACCATCAATTCGGTGGCAGCGCCCGAGGGAGCCGGATTCCCTCCCGGTCTGCCCGGTGGCAGCCCGGAGCTCAGAGACCCGGTCGGTCGTCCGGATCGGAGCAGAACGGCGGCAGCCGTCGGTTGATCACCCGGCGGAGGACCATCGGCTTGCGCACGTCGTCGATCCAGCGGACCTGGTCCTCGCCCCTGATCTCCAGCTCCAGCCGTCCGGTGCCGATCACCCGGCGGGGGAGCGACTGGACGACGGTGACCGAGAGGATGTGGGCCAGAAGGGTCTCCGCCTGCCGGCCGGACATCACCCCCCTCCGCTCGACGAGCCGGGCCGAGGTGAGCACGAGCCGGGTCGTCCGCCACCGCACCACCCGGACCGCCAGCCAGAGACAGGGGACCGCCACCACCGACCCCTCGATCCAGTGGCCGGCCACCGAGGTGTGCGGGATCCCGATGTCGAGCCCCACCCCGATGGCGATGACGATCACCGACACCGTCAACGGTCCCGACAGGAACGACCAGTGGGGCCTGATGTCGACGAGGACCTCTTCGCCCGGAAGGAGCTGGAGCCGGTCAACGGCCAAGCGGCTCAGCCCAACTTGCCGGCGATCGATCCCGCCGAACGGAGGACCGAGCCGTCGGCACCCGCCGCCGAGTAGGCGTGAGTGGGCCGTTGCCGCGCCTCGTCCAAGAGGTCGGCCAGCAGGGTGGCGAAGGGGACCGGCGGCGCGACCCACAGGTAGCGGGCCAGGGACCCCGGCACGGTGTTGATCTCATTGACGAAGAGCTCCCGGCCGTCGGACAGGTAGTCGATGCGGGCGACCCCGCGGACTCCGGCCAAGGCTGCGATCCGCTCCCCGGCCTGACGGAGGCTCTTCTCCAATTCGGGTGGTATCCGGGCCGGGAGCTCACGGCTGGCCCCGGCCATCCCCTCGCCGGCCACGTATTTGTCCCGGTAGTCGAGGATGTCCGAGGAGCCCTCGGCCCGTAGGGGCCGCTCCACTGCCGAGAGCTCCAGCGACGGCCAGGTGCGCACGGCCACCTGCAGGTCGCTGAGGTCGGGACGGTAGGGCTCGAGGACCGCGCCGAAGCGCAGGTGGGGATTGGCGGCCAGCCGTGCCTGCGCGGTGGCGAAGTCCTCGACCACGTCGATCCCGATGGACGAGCCGCCGTAGCGCGGCTTGACGATGAAGGGCCCGTCGAAGGGCGCCGGCCCCGGGTCCGCCAGCAATTGGGCCCGTGGCAGGGTGGGCAGGTCGGCGGCGGCCATCACCGCGCCGAATGCGAGCTTGTCCATCCCCAGCGCCGCACCCGCCACCGTCGGGCCGGCGTAGCGGATGCCGGCCAGGTCGAGCGCGGCCTGCAGGGTGCCGTCCTCCCCCGGTCCCCCATGACAGCACACCATGGCCGCGTCGAGCTCGAGGGCCCGGGCCCGTCCGAGCCGTCCTCCCGGCTCGGCGAACCCGCCGCCGGGGGCGGCGGTGAACTGCAGCCTCGCCGCCCCCCGGGGCACGCCCTCGAGGAAGGCCTCCGCCTCGAGTCCGGGATCGACCTCGTACCACTCGCCGGTCTTGGTCCAGAACAGCGCTCTGACGCCGGCACCGCCGGCGCCGCCGGGGGCGACGGCCAGCCCGCGGGCGGCCTGCAGCCCGGTGAGCAC
Source organism: Acidimicrobiales bacterium (assembly GCA_035531955.1). GTDB lineage: Bacteria > Actinomycetota > Acidimicrobiia > Acidimicrobiales > RAAP-2 > Bog-756. The sequence continues at coordinate 28,464 of DATKRZ010000046.1, forward strand.
GCTGACATCGTGCTCGGGCGACGGACCTCCGAAGATGACGGCGACTTCGGGCACGGTGGTTGGACTCCTCCGGTCGGTTGCATGGACCCGACCCACCGACGAATGGCCCGGGCCGGCGGCTCAAATTTTCAAGGGTAGTGGTCCGGCAGATCGTTCTCGTACAACACGGCGTCCCCCGGCCCGAGGTGCTCCCGGACCCATTCCACCGCCCGGTGGCGGTCCGGCACCAGCCGGACCTCGGTCGGCGAGGCACCGACGGAGGCCAGCCCGGCCATCAGGGCCCGCCGGTTGGTCCGGCCCACGATGAGCGCGTCGGTGGCCACTTCGGCGATGGCGGTACCGAAGCGCCGGTTCTCGTCGAATTGTCGCGGCCCGAGCTCGACCATCCCCGGCGTCACCACCACCAACCGATGGGCCCGGCCCGGACCGGCACCCGGCGCGGGCTCCGGCACCTGCCGGTTCGATGCCGCCAGGGCGACCAACGCCTCGGTGGCCCCGGCGGGATTGGAATTGTAGGTGTCATCCAGGATGGTCGCCCCCGACGCCGCCTGCACCGCTTGCAACCGGTGGTCCACCTGCGGGAGGTCGTCGAGCCGGGCGCCGACCACGGCGGGGTCCACCTTCAGGACCAGGGCCACTGCGATGGCGATGGCCAGATTGGAGGGCTGGATGCCCGCGGCCATGGCGACGCCCTCGGCCAGCGCCGCGCCATGGGCGTAGGCGGATACCCGGGACCCGTCGTCACTGCGCACCACGCAGACCTCGGCGGACCGGTCGACGGCCGAGCACCGGAGCACCCGCTTCCCGTCGGCCTCGGCGCGGTCGGCCACCGCGGCCAGGCGGCTGTCGTCCACCTGCAGCACGACATCCCCGGCGGGGGCGAGGATCTCGGATTTGGCCTCGACGATGCGGTCCTCCGAGCCGAAGCGTTCGAGGTGCACCGGCCCGATGGCGGTGATCACCGCGATGTCGGGCGGGCACCAGCGGCACATGTCGGCGATCTCCCCCGGGCCGTAGGTGCCCATCTCGGCCACGAACACCTCGGTGCCGTCCGTCAGGTGCTCGTTGATGGCCCGGGCCAGTCCAACCCGGTTGTTGAAGCTGGCCGGGGTGGCCACGACCGTCCGGGTGGGTCGGACCAGGTGGGCGATGTGGCCCTTGGTCGACGTCTTCCCGAACGATCCGGTGATGCCCACCACCGTCGGGTCGACGCGCTGCAGCCGGGTGCGGGCACGGTCGACGAACGGCGCCGAGAGCCGGCGCTCCAGGGGGGCGGTCGACCAGCAGGCGAGGTCCACCGCCAAGGGGACGGCCAGCACCGCGGCCACGCTCAAAGGGGCGGCGAGACCTGTCACCAGGCCGATCGCCACAATGACGACTTCCACCGCCGCCCACGCCGCCGCCAGCGTGCGGAGGCGACGGGTCCAGTGCAACGGCGAGGTCCGCCCCCGCAGCGACAGGCCAAGCGGACCGAGGGCCACCGCGCCCGCCGTCGCCACCCCGGCGATCGGCCAGGCCAGCGAGGCGAGCGCGGCGGCGATGGCCGCGGTGGCCAGGGTCGCGTCGGGCCCCGTCGACCGCCACCATCGGATGGCGAATCGGGTCGCCGAGCCGCCCAGGTAGTGCTCCCGCTGGGCCACCCGCAACCATCGGAGGCCTGCCGGCAGGCAGGCGGCTACGCAGGCGCCGACGGTGAACCAGGCCGGCCCGCCGTGGAACCGGCCGGCCCCGGCGAGAGCCAGCGGGAGGCGGATCCCCACCGCGCTCACGGTTCGTCGCCGGCCGGATCGTCGAGGGGGCCGATCGCTGCTCCGGGGGCGGAGGCGGGCCGGCCCCCGATCACCTGGCGGAGCCGGGCCGGGGCCTCGATCGGGGTCAGGTGGCCGACACCGGAGAGGGTGGCCAACGTCGCCGAGGGGAACAGCCGTTGGGCCCGGAGCGCCACCTCGACGGGGACCTCGGTGTCCTGCTCGCCCCACACCAGGTCCACCGGGCACCCGATGGCGGCCAGCTCGTCGGCGTACTGGTCGGCCAGCATCCGTACCAACACGCCGCGCATGACCCCCTGGGCCGCCCGGTAATCGGGGGACCCGTGCTTGTTCCGCATCGCCTCGAGGCGCGCCTCGCCGAGCAGTCCCATCCGGTGGAGCCGCCGGGCCAGCCGGTAGCCCGCGACAGGTCGCCGGCGCCGCCCCTCCCGGTCGAGGAGGGGGACGCCGGTGAGCACCATGCGCTCGATCCGATCGGGGACCAGGCTGTACAGACGGACGGCCACCCGTCCGCCGAAGGAGTGCCCGACCACGACCACCCGGTCGGCGAGCGACCCATCCTCGAAGAGCGGGACCAGCTGCCGGGCGTACTCGTCGGTGCCCCAGGCCTCCGGAGGGGCCGGGGTGGCGCCGAACCCGAACAGGTCGGGGCCGAGCGCGCTGATCCGGGGCCCGGGTGCGGGATCATCGAACACGGCGGAAAAGTCGAGGTGGGTGCGCTGCCAGCCGTGGAGGGCGAGGACCGTCGGCACCCCGTTCCCCCACGTTCCGCCGAACAGACGACCGTCGGCGAACGACTTCAGCACCGGCACACCCTACCGATAGCCTCACCTCCCGTGGAACCACGGGAGGTGAGGTCGGGAGGACGGGAGGGCGACGAGTACTTCGAGCGCGCCGTGGCCACCCTGACCGAAACCCAGCGCCGCGCCGTCGAATCGCCGAGCCGCGCCCTGTGCATCGTGGCCGGGGCCGGCTCGGGCAAGACCCGGGCGCTCACCTTGCGGGTGGCGCGTCGGGTCCGGGACGGCTCGGCCGAGGCCGACCACATCGCAGTGTGCACGTTCACCCGCAAGGCGGCCCACGAGCTCCGCCAGCGCCTGCGCCTCTACGGCGTAGAGGTGTCGAGGCCGGCGAGCACCGGTGGCGCACCGGGACCGGGTGTGAGGGCCGGGACGATCCACCAGTTGGCCCTGACCCTGCTCCGGCGCCACGCCTCCGATGCCGGCGACGCTCCGCCGGTGGTGGCCGACGACCGGTTCCGGATCCTCCGCGGCATCGTCGGAGAACCCGCAGCCGCCTCGGTCGCAGACACCGAGATCGGCTGGGCCAAGGCCCGCTGTCTGACCCCGGACTCCTACGCCGGGGCGGCGCGCGACGCCGGGCGAAGCGCGGGCGCGACCATCGAGCAGGTTGCGGAGGTGTTCGCCTCCTACGAGGCCACGCTGCGCCGCAGGCGCGCGCTCGATCTGGACGACGTCCTGGTCCACGCGGCAGACCTGATCCACGACGACGGCGCCTTCGCGGAAGGGGTGCGCTGGCGGTACCGGCACCTCTCCGTGGACGAGTTCCAGGATGTGAACCCGGCCCAGTTCCGGCTGGTCCGCGCCCTGTTGGGGAGCGGCGACGATGTCTGCGCCGTGGGCGACCCGAACCAGGCCATCTACGGATGGAACGGGGCCGACCCGCGCCTGTTGGCCCGACTGCCCGAGATGGTGCCGGGCATGGAGGTGGTCCGCCTGGACGACAACCATCGGTCCACACCCCAGGTGGTGGCGGCGGCGACGGCGGCCTTGGGCCGATCGACGACCGCTCCCCCCCGTTCGGCGGTGGCTGACGGCCCGATGCCCGTGGTCACCACCTACGACGACGACGACGACGAGGTGTCGGGCATCGTGGCACGGCTGCAGGGCCACCGGGACGACGGCCGGCCGTGGTCGGAAGAGGCGGTGCTGGCCCGCACCAATGATCAGCTGTCGACGGTGGCCCGGGCGCTGGCCCGCGCCGGCATCCCCCACCGGATCGCGCCCGGGCCGGAGAGCCCGGCCGACGAGTCCGGGCCGGGCCGGGCCGGGCCGGTCGGGCCAGCAGGGTCGACGGGGGTGGACGACGCCGTCGAGTTGGCGACGTTCCACCGGGCCAAGGGGCTGCAATGGGCATCGGTCTGTGTCGTCGGCCTGGAGGACGGGTTCGTGCCCATCGTCCACGCCCGGTCCCCCGAGGCCCGGGCCGAGGAGCGCCGGCTGGTCTACGTGGCCCTCACCCGGGCGTCGCGGGACCTTCACTGTTCGTGGGCGCGTGTGCGCCGGATGGGCGGCGGCCGGCGGATGGAGCGTCAGCCCTCGCCGTGGCTGGCCGCGGTCGCCCGAGTCTCGAGGACCGGGGAGGGTCGGCCCACCCCGCGGAGCGCCGGGGACCAGATCGCCGAGATCCGGGCCGGCCTCAACCGCTGACGGACGGCGCCGTCAGGAGGGTTCGATGGCGGTGTCGATGGCGGTGTCTATGAACACCGGGGCATGATCCGAGGGCTTTTCACCCTTGCGGGCGTTCCTGTCGATCAGGCCGTAGCTCGTGGTGCGGGCGAGCACCTCGGTCACCAAGATGAGGTCGATCCGCATCCCCTGGTGCTTGTGGAACGAGCCCGCTCGATAGTCCCACCAGCTGAACAGCTTGTCGTCGTCGTAGAGGCGCCGGAACACGTCGACCAGCCCCCACCCCTCGAGCGCGGCCAACGCCTCCCGCTCCGGCTGGCTGACGTGGGTCATACCCACGAACTTCGAGGGATCCCACACGTCCCGGTCCTCGGGAGCGACGTTGAAGTCGCCACACACCGCCACCGGCCGGTCGGGAGCACTCGTCTCGTCGACCAGGGTCCCCAAGCGCGCCAGCCAGGCCAGCTTGGCCGGGTACTGCTCGCTGTCGAGGCTGCGCCCGTTGGGCACGTAGACCGAGTGCACCCGCACCCCGCCACAGTCGGCCGCGACGAGACGGGTCCCGTGAGCGTCCTCCTCCGAGTCCATCCCGGTCGATACGTCCTCCAGCCCCACCCGGCTGGCGATGGCCACGCCGTTCCATCTTCCGTCGCCGTGGTGGGCGGTCTCGTAGCCCAGGGCCGCGAACGCGCCGTGGGGAAAGGCCGCATCCGCCTGCTTGGTCTCCTGCATGCAGAGGACGTCGGGCTGGGCGTAGCGGATCCACTCCTCCACCCGGCCGAGCCGGGCCGGCAGTGAATTGACGTTCCAGGTGGCTATGCGCACGTCGCGACCGGGGGATCAGGTCGACTCGGGCGGGGTCGCGTCGACCAGTACGAAGAGGAGCTCGGCCCGGCACGCCTCTTGTCCATCGACCGTGGCCCGCCCTGAGCCCCTTCCGGCCCGGGCGGACATCCGGCCCAGGGTCACCTCGAGCTCGAGCAGGTCGCCGGGGACCACCTGGCGCCGGAACCGGGCCCGCTCGATGCCGCCGAACAGGGGCAGCCTGCCGGCGAACTTCGGATCGGCCAGGACGGCCACGCCGCCCAACTGGGCCAGGGCTTCGACCATCAGCACCCCCGGAAGGGTGGGCCGGCCGGGAAAGTGACCGGCGAAGAACTCCTCGTCGCCGGTGAGCCGCCAACTGCCGGAGGCCGACTGACCCGGCTCCACCGATCGCAGCTCGGTCACGAAGAGGAAGGGATCGCGGTGGGGCAGGAAGTCTTCGGCTCGCACGATTGTCCGAGGATAACGGTCCGGTGGCCGCCGGTGGAACTCCCCTCGGCCCTTGGCCGTCGGCCGTTGCTCAGCCTGTCACGCCCCGACCCCCGGGACCGCCAACTCGGCGCGCCTCCTGGCCGCATCCAGGGAGACGAGCACGAACGGTCGCGACTCGCCCTTGGTCAGCACCTGCCGGGCCCTCTTCGGAGCGGGCCGGGCCAGCCCCCGAAGAGGGACATGGCAGAGCATGCCCTCGACGTCGATGTGGGCCCCGTGGGAGGTGAACGCCACGACGGTGCCGTCGAGCGTGCTGCCGACCGGATGATCGGCCACGAAGGTGAGGAAGGTCATCGGGTCGTTGAGGGCCTCGGGTGCCCGCCGGGTGCCCGCCGGTGCGAGCTTGTCCGCCTTGAGGGACGCCCCCGTTCCCTGCGACTCGGCCCTCTTGACCGATTTCGCCGCCTTGGCCGCCCTGGGCGCCTTGTCCGGCTTGTCGACCTTGGCTTCCTTGGGGGCCTTGGCTTTCTTGGCCTCCCCGGACGCCTTGACCGGCTTGTCGACCTTGGCTTCCTTGGCTTCCTTGGCTTCCTTGGCTTCCTTGGGGGCCTTGGCCGCCTTCGCCGACTTGGTCGCATCCACCGTCTTGGCGGCCTTCCCCGCCTTTGTCACCTTCGCCGTCTTGGCGGCCTTCGCCGTCTTGGTCGCCTTCACCGTCTTGGCGGCCTTGGTGGCCGAGGTCGCCCTGCCCCCGCGACGTGGCGTGGCGCCGTCGGACTCCGCCCCCGACCCCTGGTCGTCACCGTCGATCGGCGCGGCAGGGCCCCCGCCGTCGTCGGACCGACCGGACCGCTTCGACTTGGTGGCCGATCTGCTCTTCGCTCCTCGCACCGGGGTCCGCGGGGTGAAGATCCAGCCCACACCCGGCACCGGCTTGCCGCCGATGAGCCGGCCCGGATCGAACAGCCAGGGTCGTTCACCGTGGAACTCCTGGAAGGAGTCGTTGGACAGGACGAGGGCGCCCGACTTCTCGGCGATGCGGAGGATGAACCCGTCCCCCCGCCCCAGGGCGCCGGCCGGCGGCGTGATCATCTCACCGTGTTCCAGCGCCTGCTCGTAGGTGGTCACCTCGGACGGATCGATCCGGTGGCCGAAGGAGGCGTCGACCACCACCGTGACGTCCGAGGTCGTGAAGCCGCGGTACTCCTCGAGGAAGCTCCTGATGGCCTCGTCGAGCTGGGCCAGGCTGGGAAGGCTCCGACCCTCCGTGGCGATGTTGGACCCGTCGACGACGATCCGGCGGCGTTCGGGCTGATCCTGTTCCATAGCAGACCACAGTCAACCATCTGACCAGGTGGGCGCCGGACATACCGCCGCAGACCGGAGCGTCCGCCCGGCCCGGATCCACCCTCGGGCGGCACCCTAGGATGGGCCGATGGCCTCGGAGAAGACCCGAACGGGTGAGGCGACCGACCTGTTGCAGCACCTGATCCGGAACCAGTGCGTCAACGACGGCACGGCTGCCTCAGGACACGAGCACCGCAGTGCCCAGCTGCTCGGTGACTACCTCGCGGGCTCCGGGGTCGACTTCGAGACCTACGAGCCCGAGGCCGGCCGGACATCGTTGGTGGCGAAGATCCACGGCTCCGACCCGAGCGCGCCGTCACTGACACTGCTCGGCCACACCGACGTCGTGCCGGCCAACGCCGACGACTGGCGCCACGACCCATTCGGGGGAGAGCTCATCGACGACGTGGTGTGGGGACGGGGGGCCATCGACATGCTCGATCTCACCGCCACCATGGCCACCGGAGTCCGCCACCTGGCCCTGAGCGGCTTCCGTCCCGCCGGTGACCTCACCTACGTGGCCGTGGCCGACGAGGAGGCACTGGGCACCCATGGAGCCCAGTGGCTGTGCCGGCACGCGGCCGACGCAGTCAACTCCGACTATGTCATCACCGAGTCGGGCGGGTTCCCGATGGGCGGGTCCGACGGCACGACCCGGCTCCCGGTAATCACCGGTGAGAAGGGCGTGTACTGGTGCGTGCTCACCATCAGGGGCACGCCGGGGCACGGATCCCAGCCCTTCCGCACCGACAACGCCCTGGTGAAGGCGGCGGAGCTGGTCCGTCGGATCGACGGGTACCGTCCCCAGGCGCAACTTCACGAGGCGTGGACCCGGTTCATCGAAGGGATCGGATTTCCGCCCGAGCTGGCCGAGCCACTGCTCGACCCCGACCGCATCGACGCCTTCTGCGACGAACTCCCGCTGGTCGGCCTGGCCCGACAGGCCCACGCCTGCACCCACACCACGCTGGCCCCGACCATCATGGAGGCGGGCTCCAAGGTGAACGTGATCCCCGACCGGGTCGAGCTCACCGTCGACATCCGCTCCCTTCCCGGGTGGGAGGCCGCCGAGGTCCGGGCCATGCTGGACGAGGTCATCGGCGACCTGTCCGATGACGTGGAGGTCGATTTCCGGTCCGCGGAGCCGGCGACCACGTCGCCGATCGACACCCCCCTCTGGGACGCCCTGGAGCGGGTCAGCCGGTTGTTCTACCCGGGGGCCCGCACCGTTCCCTTCCTGACCGTGGGGGCCACCGACGCCCGATTCCACCGGGCCCTCGGGAGCGTGGCCTACGGGTTTGGGCTGCACAGCCGGGCCATCGGCTTCGAAGAGTACGGAGCGATGTTCCACGGCATCGACGAGCGGGTCGACGTGGAGTCGCTCCACCTGTCCACCGAGATGTGGATCGCCCTGGCCCACGACTTCCTGGTCTGATCACCCTCCTCTGCTCCTTCCTGGTCTGATCACCTTCCTGGCGAGCGCCGGACGGTGGCTCAGCCGATGGAGCGGGCCAGCAGGTCGTCCTGTTCCAACCGGTGCAGGGCGGCACTGCCCGAGGCCGGGCTGGCCGACTCGGCCCGGCTCACGTGCCGGAGCGAGTGGGTGTCCCGCAGGAGGCGGTGCAGCCTGCTGTGCACGAAGTTCCACGCCCCCATGTTCTCCGGTTCCTCCTGCAGCCAGACCACCTCTGAGGCATTGGGGTAGCCGTCGAGGACGGCCGCGATGGTGGCCTTCGGCCAGGGATAGAGCTGCTCCACCCTCACCACCGCCACGCCCAGACCCGCATCGCCCAACTCGTCGCGTCGGCCGAGGGCGTCGTAGGCCACCTTGCCGGTGCACAGCACCACCCGGGTGACGTCATCGGGCGAGAAGTCCTCGTTCGCGGTCGAGGGATCGTCGAGCACCTCGGCGAACGAGCCGGCGGTGAAGTCCCCGATGGGCGACCGGGCCATCCGGGAGCGGAGGAGCGACTTCGGGGTGAACACGATCAGCGGCTTGCGCTCGGCTCCTCTCACCTGTGATCGGAGAAGATGGAAATACTGTGCCGAAGTGGTCGGGTCGGTCACCCGCAGATTGCCCCGGGCGCAGAGGGCCAGGAATCGCTCGATCCGGGCGGACGAGTGCTCGGGTCCCTGACCTTCGTAGCCGTGGGGCAACAGCAGCACCAACCCGGAGGCCTGGCCCCACTTGTCCTCCGCCGCCACCAAGAAGTTGTCGACGATGATCTCGGCGCCGTTCCAGAAGTCGCCGAACTGCGCCTCCCACGCCACCAGGTCGTCGATGGCCACCACCGAGTAGCCGTACTCGAAGCCGACACAGGCGTACTCGGACAACAGGGAGTCGCAGATGGTGAAGCGGCCGCCGCCCAGCCCGGCCAGGGGCACGTGCTCGGCTCCGGTGTCGTGGTCGACCAGCACCGCATGGCGCTGTGAGAACGTCCCGCGGCGGGTGTCCTGCCCGGTCAACCGCACGTTGGTCCCCTCGGCCAGCAGGGAGCCGATGGCCATCGCCTCCCCCAGGGCCCAGTCGATCTGGCCGTCGGCCACCACCTTGTCGCGCTGTTCGAACTGGCGGGCCAGCTTCGGGTGGACGACGAACCCCTCCGGGACGGTGCCGATGGCCTCGGCCAGGCCCGACAACACGGACGACCCGACACCGGTCTCGACGGCCGGGATCCGCAGGTCGGGGACCACGTAGGCGGGAAGGACCGGCACGCCCTGGCCGGTCGACCCGGCCTCGGCCTCGGCCCGGGTCTCGTCCAGGGCGGCCTGGAGCCGGGCAGAGAAGTCGTCGAGGGCCTGTTCGGCCTCCTCGATCGAGATGTCCCCCCGCCGGACCAGCGACTCGGTGTACAGCTTGCGCACCGACCGCTTGGCCTCGATCAGGGCGTACATCAGCGGCTGGGTGTAGCTGGGATCGTCGCCCTCGTTGTGCCCGTGGCGGCGGTAGCAGACCATGTCGATGACCACGTCCTTGTGGAAGGCCTGGCGGAAGCCGAAGGCCAGGCGGGCGGCACGCACGCAGGCCTCGGGATCGTCGCCGTTCACATGGAAGATCGGGGCCTGGACCATCTTGGCCACATCGGTGGGGTACACCGAGGTGCGGGCGGCCTCCGGCGCGGTGGTGAAGCCGAGCTGGTTGTTGATGACGATGTGCACGGTGCCGCCCGTTCGGTAGCCCGGCAGCCCGGACAGGTTGAGGGTCTCCGCCACCACGCCCTGCCCCGCGAAAGCGGCATCCCCGTGCAGGAGGATGGGAAGCACCGCGAAGGGGTTCCACGGTCCGTCCCCCGGACCGGATCCGGCTCCCTTCCTGGCCGCCAGCGCGTCCTGCTTGGCCCGGACCATGCCCACGACGACCGGGTCGACCGCCTCGAGGTGGGACGGGTTGGAGGCCATGGAGACCGGGATGGAGCCGCCGGATCGGGCCACGAAGGTCCCGCAGGCCCCCTTGTGGTACTTCACGTCGCCCGAGCCCTGCACCGACTCGGGATCGAGATTGCCCTCGAACTCCTCGAAGATCTCGCCATAGGACTTGCCCACGATATTGGCCAGCACGTTGAGGCGACCGCGATGGGACATTCCCATCACCGCCTCGTGGAGGCCCTCGTCCACCGCCTCGTCGAGGATGGCGTCGAGGAGCACGATGGCCGACTCTGCCCCCTCCAGCCCGAATCGCTTCTGTCCCACGTAGCGCGAGTGGAGGAACCGCTCGAACACCTCGGCAGCATTGAGCCTTCCGAGCACGTGACGCTGCTCGTCCGGTGCGAGGACCGAGGGGACACCCTCCAGGTGCTGCTGGATCCATCGCTTCTGCTGCGGGTCCTGGATGTGCATGTACTCCACGCCGAGGGTCCGGCAGTAGGCGTCGCGGAGGAGGTGGAGGATCTCGTCGAGGGTGGCCATGGCCCTGCCGCCCAGGCCGTCGGCGACGAAGTGCCTGGGCAGGTCCCAGATGGTCAACCCGTAGTGCAACGGGTCCAGCTCGGGGTGGAGCTCGGGCGGCTCGGCGTCCAGCGGGTCCAGATGGGCGATGAGATGGCCGCGGACCCGGTACATGTTGATCAGGGTCTGCACGTGCACCTGTTTGGTCAACCGGAGGTGGGCGCCCTCGCCCTCGTCGTCGGGGGCGTTGACGTCCTTTTCCCACCGGACCGGCTCGTAGGGGATGGAAAGGGACTCGAACACCTCTTGGTAGAAGCCGTGCCGGCCCATGAGGCACTCGGACACGTGGGCGAGGAAGAGGCCCGACTCGGCACCCTGGATGATCCGGTGGTCGTAGGTGGAGGTGAGGGTCACCGTCTTGCCGATGCCCAGGTCCGCCAGGGTCCGGGGGTCCGCCGCCTCGAACCCGGCCGGGACCCCGAGGGCCCCGACACCGACGATGAGCCCCTGCCCGGGCATCAGCCGGGGCACCGACTGCACGGTTCCCAAGGTTCCCGGGTTGGTGAGGGTCACGGTGGTGCCGGCGAAGTCGTCGGGGGCGATCTTGTTGGTGTGGATCTTGCGCACCAACTCTTCGTAGGCGGTGACGAATCCCCGGAAGTCCAGGGCGTCCGCATCGGTGATGCAGGGCACCAGGAGCGTGCGACTCCCGTCGGACTTCTCGACGTCGACCGCCAATCCGAGCCCCACATGGCGGTGCCGGATGACTCCGGGTGTCCCCTTTCCGTCGGCGTCGGCGGCGAAGGCGGCGTTCATGGCCGGGACCGCCATCAGCCCCTTGACCACCGCATAGCCGATGAGGTGGGTGAAGCTGACCTTCCCACCCGTCGTCCGGAAGAGCTGATTGTTGACCACCGTGCGGTTGATCTCGAGGAGCTTGGCCGGGATGGACCGGACGCTGGTGGCGGTGGGCACCGACAGCGACGCCTCCATGTTGGCCACGATCCGGGCGGCGGCACCGCGGAGGGCGACCGGTGGCTCGGAGCGGTCGGACTCGGCGGGGGTCGCCGCCGGCGATGGGCCGGACCCGGGTGCGGTCGGCGGCGCCACCGGTCTCGGCGTCGGTGCTGCGGCCGTGGTCGACGGCGGGGCCGGGGTCGATGCACCGACGGCCGGCGGCGGGGCCCCGGCGGGACGGTAGTCGGCGAAGAACTCCCGCCACGAGTCGGACACCGAGGTCGGATCGGACCGGAACCGCTCGTACATGTCCTCGACCAGCCAGGCGTTCGGCCCGAAGGCCCCGGAGCCCGTGGCCGCCCCTGAGCTCAGATCGCCGGCGGCCGATCCGTCTCCAACGTTGTCATCCATTGCCATCCAGCCTACCGGGGCGCCGAATCGGAACGGAGGTGGTGCGGGCTGAATGGCCCGACCGGCCCGCGACGCCGGGCTGCCCCGGGCCGCGGACCGGTCGGTCGACTACTTGGCCTTGGTGATCTTCGGCGCGGGGGCCTGACCGTTCACGACCTTCTTGAACGACGAGCCGGCCGAGACCTTGGGGCTCTTCGACGCCTTGATCTTGATGGTCTCCCCGGTCTGCGGGTTCCTACCGGTGCGCGCGGCACGTTGGGCCCGATCGAACGTCAGGAATCCGGTGATGACCACCTTCTCCCCTTTGGCCACGTTGGCCACCACGACGTCCTCGATGCCGCCAAGCACGGAAGCCACGTCCTTGTTGGTCGACCCGATGTGGGTGGCCACGGCCGCGATGAGATCGGTTTTTGTGAGGGGCACTGGCTCTCCTTCGTCTTTGGAAGCCACAACAATGCACGATCTGAAC
>DATKRZ010000047.1:0-2971 GCA_035531955.1 Acidimicrobiales bacterium
CCCCGGAACGACTGCTGCATGCCGACGGTGGGCACGACGCCGTCCGTGCCGCAGACCCAGCCGTGTCGGTGCACCAGATAGCCCTGTCCGGACTCGATGGCCACCGGAAAGATCCGGCCCGGCAGCTTGGCCCCGAACGCCACCATCCCCTGGCCTCCCTGGGCCTCGTACCTGGTGAGGAAGACGCCTCCGCCGCCGATGGCCCGCTTCAGCCCGCTCATCAGGCCCTTCTGCCCGCCGGTGGCGGTGGTCTGGGTGAGCTGGATGTTCGACGACATCCACGAGAGCTCGCCGTGGGCCGAGATGACCGACTCCCCGGACTCGAGGACCATCTCCAACAGCGGCAGGGTGCTCCCTTTGACCTCGGCCTGCATGGGATCTCCTTGTCGGACGGGAGCCCGATCGCCGTGCCGGGGCTCGCTGCCCTCATCTTGCTCGGAAGTCACGGTGGGGACGGGGATACCGGGGGAGTCGCCGGCCACCGGATCGTGGCCCTCGAACCTCGGGCGGCGGCACCTTCCGCTGGTAGCCTGGTCGAAAGGCCGTTTCCTCTGCTCATGATCCTCGAACACATCGACAGCCCCGCCGACCTGCGGATCCTCACGCCCGAGGAGCTGACCACCCTGGCGGAGGAGATCCGCGGGTTCATCGTCGACGCGGTGACCGCCACCGGGGGCCACCTCGGCTCCAACCTCGGTGTGGTGGAGCTGACCCTCGCCCTCCACCGGACCTTCGACTCCCCGAGGGACGTCGTGCTCTGGGACACCGGCCACCAGGCCTACGTCCACAAACTGGTCACCGGCCGGCGGGAGGCCTTCTCCCGCCTCCGCCAGGCCGGCGGTCTCTCGGGCTACCCGAACCGCACCGAGTCGGAGCACGACTGGGTGGAGAACAGCCACGCATCGACCATCCTCAGCTACGCCCACGGCCTGGCCAGCGCCTTCGAGATGCAGGGCAGCCGGCGACGGGTGATCGCGGTGGTGGGCGACGGCGCACTGACCGGCGGCATGGCCTACGAGGCGCTCAACAATCTCGGCCACTCGGGCAAGCCGGTCGTCATCGTTCTCAATGACAACGGCCGCTCCTATGCGCCGACCGTCTCACGCTTGTCGCTCAGCCTCACCCATCTGCGGCTCAACCCGTCCTACGTCCAGGCCCGTCAACGCATCCGCCATCTCATACGCGAGTTGCCCGGCGTCGGCGACCTGGCCTACTCGGGGGTCCACGGTCTGACCAGTGCCCTCCGTGAGGTTGTCACCCCCCACACCTTCTTCGAGGCGCTCGGCATCCGCTACGGCGGTCCCATCGACGGGCACGACATCGCCGGGGTGGAACAGGCGCTGGCCAACGCCTCCGAATGGCCGGGGCCCATCGTGGTCCACGTGGTCACCCAGAAGGGTCGGGGCTACGCGCCGGCCGAAGAGGACGAGATCCAACGCCTCCACGACGTAAAGGTGGCCATAGGGCCGGCCGCAGACCCGAGCGCCGACGACGGCCAGGCCTCCCGGTCGGCGTCCGACGGGAGTTCGAGGGAATCGTCAGGGTCCGCCCTCGATGCAGGCGAGGGCCTCGAGGGCGTCGCCCAGTTGCCGGTTACCACGTTCACCGATGCCTTCACCCGGTCACTGGTGCACCAGGCCGAAGCCGATCCCCGGATCGTGGCCATCACCGCGGCCATGCCAGGTCCCACCGGCCTGCTGCCGTTCCAGGCCCGCTTCCCCGAACGGTTCGTCGACGTGGGCATCGCCGAGCAGCATGCGGTGACCTCGGCGGCGGGCATGGCCATGGCCGGCATGAGGCCGGTGGTGGCGGTGTACTCGACGTTCTTCAGCCGGGCCTTCGACCAGGCCAATCTCGATGTTGGCCTCCACCGCCTGCCGGTCGTGCTGGTGCTCGACCGGGCCGGTATCACCGGTGACGACGGCCCCAGCCACCACGGCGTGCTGGACATGGCCCTGGCCCTCTCGATCCCCGGCATGACCGTGTTCGCGCCGTCATCGGCCCCGGAGGTCGAGGTGATGTTGGCCGAGGCCCTCACCCTCGACGGACCGTCGGTGATCCGCTTCCCGAAGACCCCGGCACCCTGGGTGGAGCCGGGGACGGTCGGCTCCGGACTGCAGGCCCGGCGCACGAGGACCGGGGACGGCTCGGTGTGCATCCTGGCCGTGGGCAAGATGGTGACGGCCGCCACCGAAGCGGCGGCGTTGTTGTCGGACGACGGGATCGAGGCGACGGTCTGGGACGTCCGGGTGGTCTCGGAACCCGACCCGGCCATGGTGGCCGACGCGGTTCGTCACGACGTGGTGATCACCGCGGAGGACGGCATCCGCCAGGGCGGGGCGGGCATGTTCCTGGCCGACGCCATCCGCGCCTCGTGCCCGGGGGGCGCTGCCCCTCCTATCACTTCACTCGGGATCCCCCGCGCCTACATCCCCCAGGGCAAGGCCGACGACATCCTCAGCCAGCTCGGGCTCGACGGCCCCGGACTGGCCGGTTCGGTCCGGTCTGCCCTGTCGTCGGTCCGCGAAGCCGTCACCGTACGCACCCACGAGCGGGGCGGTGAGCCGGCGGCCGGGACGGCTCCTTCGCTGCCGGCCACCGCCCTTCCCACCTCCACCCTGCCGCCCGCCACGCTGCCCACCTCCACCCTGCCGCCCGCCGTCGCGGCCAAGGAGCACCTGGACTGACCTGCCGGAACACCTTCGAGGTACGGGGTGCCGGAGGCGCGCTCCGATGCCCGGTGGGCTTTTTGCCGCCTGAACCGAAACGTGTTCTACTAACTGCCCGATGACCTTCAACCTCGCTGACCTGTTCGAGGCGGCCGTCGACGCATTCGGCGACCGGGAGTACCTGGTGGCCGACGGCCGACGCCGCACCTACGCCGAGATGGAGGACCGGGCGAACCGGCTGGCCCACTACCTGGCCGCCCAGGGCGTGGGACCCGGCGACCATGTCGGCATCTACTCGCTGA
>DATKRZ010000048.1:0-18027 GCA_035531955.1 Acidimicrobiales bacterium
CCTGGCCGTCCGGGTCGGCCGGATCGTGGTCGACTCGTTCGACGAGATCGACCGCATCGAGCGGCTGCTGGCCGATCCGTTGCGCTTCGAGCAGGCGTCTTCGGTGTCTTCGGACGGGCCGGCGGTCGCGCCCCGGCCCAAGGTGCTGGCCCGGGTCACCCCCGGGGTCGAGGTGCACACCCACGAGTTCGTCCGCACCGGGCAGGACGACTCCAAGTTCGGGTTCGGGCTGGCGTCAGGAGCGGCGGCGCTCGCCGTCGGGCGGCTGTCGGAACTGGACGCTCGGGGGATCGTCGAGTTCGTCGGGATCCATGCCCACCTGGGCAGCCAGGTCTTCGCGTTGGCGCCGTTCGCCCAGGCCGTCGATGTGCTGGCGGGGTTCTTCGCACCCCTCGGGCTCCCCGAGCTGGTGGTCGGGGGTGGCCTCGGTGTGGCCTACGTGAACGGTGAGGAGGCACCTCCCATGACCCAGTGGGCGTCGTCGGTTCGCCGGGCCTGCCGCAACGCGGGCATCGGGGACGCGGTGCGGGTGACCGCGGAGCCGGGGAGGGCGATCGTGGCATCGGCGGGCGTCACCCTCTACCGGGTGGGGACGGTCAAGGACGTCGCCGGCCACCGGACCTACGTCTCCGTGGACGGCGGGATGAGCGACAATCCCCGCCCCGTGCTCTATGGCAGCGGCTACGAGGCGTTCCTCCCCCGGGCCGCGGGCGCGGCCCGCCCGCTCCCGGTCCGGGTGGTGGGCAAGCACTGTGAGACCGGTGATGTGGTGGTGTCGGAGGGGTATGTCCCCCGCGACCTGGCGGTCGGTGACATCCTGGCCACGCCGGTGACCGGCGCGTACGGGCACTCGATGGCCTCCAACTACAACAAGGTCCCGCGGCCGGCGGTGGTCTTCGTGGCCGACGGCGAGGCCCGGACCGTCGTGCGGCGGGAGACATTCGACGATCTGGTCCGCCTGGACCAGTGACTTGGCTCAAGCGGTAGCGTTGCCGGGTGATCTCGGCGCCCCTGTCTGATCGTGTCGTGCGTCTTGCCGTGCTCGGGTGCGGGACCGTGGGCTCCGCCCTCGTCGGCATCCTCCAGGACCGGGCCGCCGCCTTGGCCGTCCAGAGTGGGGCCAGCCTGGAGATCGCCGGCATCGCGGTCAGCGATCCGTCCCGGGCCCGTGCCCCGCATATCCCCCGGCACCTGCTCACCGCGGACGCGGGGGGCCTGGTGGCCGACCCGTCGATCGATGTGGTGGTGGAGCTCATCGGGGGCATGGACCCGACGGAAGCTCTGGTGCGGACTGCGTTGCAGCTGGGGAAGCCGGTGGTCACGGCCAACAAGGCCCTGCTGGCCTCTCCCGAGGGCGTCGCGCTGCGGACCATGGCCAAAGAGCACGGCGCCGACCTCCTGTATGAAGCCGCCGTGGCCGGAGCCATACCCCTGGTCCGTGCCCTGCGCGAATCCCTGACCGGGGAGCGGATCCACCGGGTGATGGGAATCGTGAACGGTACCACCAACTTCATCCTCACCAAGATGGGTGAGCAGGGCGCCGACTACGCGGACGTGCTGGCCGAGGCCCAGGCGCTGGGATTGGCCGAACGGGACCCGACCGCCGATGTGGAGGGATTCGACGCCGCGGCCAAGGCGGCCATCCTGGCCGGGGTGGCCTTCGGCTACGACGTGGCCGGGGCCGATGTGATGCGCGAGGGGATCACCGCCATCCGGGCGGTGGACGTCGAGTTCGCCGAGCGGCTCGGATACGCGGTGAAGCCGCTGGCCGTCGTGGAGCGGGCCGGGGAGGACGCCCTCTCGGTCCGGGTCCATCCGGCCATGGTGCCCAAGTCCCATCCGTTGGCCGGGGTCCGCAATGCCTTCAATGCCGTGTTCATCGAAGGCGAGGCGGCCGGGGAGCTGATGCTCTACGGCCAGGGTGCGGGCGGCCGCCCCACCGCCAGCGCCGTGGTCGGCGATCTGATCGACGCGGTGCGCAACCGGCTCGCCGGGACAACGGCGCCGTCGCCCGACCGCCAGCCGGCGAGGCTCCTGCCCGAGGACGACCTCCGGTCCCAGTACTACCTGAGCCTCGATGTCACCGATCGGCCCGGCGTGCTGGCCGCAGTAACCAAGGTCTTCGGGGACAACAATGTGTCCATCCGTTCCATGGAGCAGGAGGGCTATGCCGACGAGGCCCGCCTGTTGTTCGTCACCCACTTGGCTCGCGAAGGGGACGTGCGGACAACCATCGCGGAACTTGCGGGGATCGACACGGTGGAGCAGATCGGAGGAGTCATGCGCATCGTGGGTGGTCGCGAATGATGACCGCCATGGGCGGCCGCGGGTGGCGCGGGGTCATCGAGGAGTATCGCGAGTTCCTCCCGGTATCTGACCGTACGCCGGTGGTGTCGCTGTGCGAGGGGGGGACACCGCTGCTGCCTGCTCCCCGGCTGTCGGCGCGGCTCGGCGTCAGGGTGCTGTTGAAAGTGGAGGGCGCCAATCCCACCGGCTCCTTCAAGGACCGGGGGATGACGGTGGCCATCTCCAAGGCAGCCGAGGAGGGCGCCAAAGCGGTCGTGTGCGCATCAACGGGCAACACCTCGGCGTCGGCGGCCGCGTTCGCGGCCCGGGCCGGCCTGACCTGTGCCGTACTGATCCCCGAGGGCCACATCGCCCTGGGCAAGCTGGCGCAGGCGCTGATCCACGGCGCGCGGGTGCTCCAGGTCAGGGGGAACTTCGACCAGTCGCTGACCATCGTGCGCGAACTGGCGGAGCAGGCACCGGTCACCGTGGTCAATTCGGTCAACCCCTATCGGATCGAGGGTCAGAAGACAGGGGCGTTCGAGATCGTCGACGAACTGGGCGATGCGCCCGATGTGCACTGCATCCCGGTTGGGAACGCCGGCAACATCAGTGCCTATTGGAAGGGCTACCTCGAGTTCAAGGAGGCGGGGCGGTCCACCCGGCTGCCGCGCATGCTGGGCTTCCAGGCCGCAGGAGCCGCCCCCATCGTGGAAGGGCACCCCATCGAGCATCCGGAGACCGTGGCCACGGCCATCCGGATCGGCAACCCGGCTGGTTGGTACGGCGCCACCTCTGCGGCCTCCGAGTCCGGTGGCGGGATCACCGCGGTGACCGACGAGGAGATCCTGGCGGCCTACCGGTTCCTGGCCGCGGAGGAGTCGGTCTTCTGCGAACCGGCGTCGGCCGCGTCGGTGGCCGGTTTGATGAAGACCGGCCTGCCTGAGGGTTTGGGTGGCGACGCCACCGTCGTCTGTGTGCTCACCGGTCACGGCCTGAAGGACCCGGACATCGCCATCAGCCAGATCTCCGTTCCGACGGTGGTCGACGCCGACCTCGGCGCGGTCGTCGCCGAGCTGTCGCTGTAGCGGTTTTCCGGAGTCCCTCGAATCTGCGGTGGGCGAGGCCGGCCCGGCGGCCCGAGATCCCACTCCGTGAGGGGGTTGTTGCCCGGGTGCCCCGCCCCCTGTAGTATGGGGACACCTTCGCTTCCACAACTTGCCCGTTCGGGCTTGTGGGCGGGACCTTCTGGTTCGCATCCTGACGACGCGACCAGCTCCCACTAGGCGTCGGGGGGAGTGGCAAGCGAGAGTCGATCTCGAGACTGGCAACTCCCCACCCCTGATTCCCTGGCAGAGGGAGTCAATCCACCTGCCAACGAGGACATTTCGAAACGAGGAGGCCGATGACTGCCGAACAGCAGCTCGAGCGCTCGGTGCTGGAGGGCAAGGAGCGGGACGAGCTCCATGCGATCGCACAGGCTCTGTCTGTGAAGACCAACACCAGGACGAAGAAGGCGGACATGATCGATGGCATTCTGAAAGCCACGGGCGTATCCGTCGATGACAACCATTCCGGAGGCCCCGGGCCATCCAATGGCGACAACAGCATGACATCACGCAACGGGGACGCCCCGACCGCGTCCACCACCGATGGTCCCGAGGAGCCGGCGGTGCGCAGGCCGGGGCGCCGGAGGCCGGCGGTGCAGTCGTTCGGCCCCACCGACGATGCCGAGCAATCGGGCACGACCGTCGATCTGGAGGACGACTTCGAGGTGGCGACGGGTGCCGACAACGGCTCCGAGCTGGCCGAGTCGAACGGGTCCGGAAGCGAGCCAGCCGGCGAGGGGAACCGACCGGGGCCGTCGTTCGGCGGCGGCGGCCAGGGGGGCAACCAGGGCTCCGGCCAGGGGGGCAACCAGGGCAACCGCAACAGCCAGGGCAACCGCAACAGCCCGGGCAACCGCAACAACCCGGGCCGCAACAACCAGGGCAACCGCAACAACCCGGGTGGCGGAAATGAGGACATGGGCAATCGCCGGAGCAATCGCCGCCGCCGAGGTCGCGATCGTCAAGGTGGTGGGTCCGAGGGTGATCTCCAAGGTGCGGGCGGCGCCCAGGAGCAGCAGTACCAGGGAGAGCTGATTCCGGTCAGCGGCCTCCTCGATCTGCGGGACGAGGGCTACGGGTTCCTCCGGTGCGAGGGCTACCTTCCCTCGGTCAAGGATGTCTACGTTTCGATCAGCCAGGCTCGGCGCTTCGCGCTTCGCAAGGGTGACAGCATCGAGGGGTTCTGCCGACCGGCGGGGAGCACGGAGAAGTTCCCGGCGCTGCTGCAGATCGACGCCGTGTCGTCAGTCGACCCCGAGGTTGCCCGCAATCGCCCGCGTTTCGAGGACCTGACCCCGCTGTTTCCGGACGAGAAGCTGCGCCTCGAGATGCCCGGCGAGCAGGAGAACATGACCGTGCGCATCGTCGACCTGTTGTCGCCGATCGGCAAGGGTCAACGCGGGCTCATCGTCTCGCCTCCCAAGGCCGGCAAGACGACCGTGATGAAGCACATCGCCCATTCGATCGAGGCGAACAATCCGGACGTGCACCTGATGGTGCTGCTCGTGGACGAGCGTCCCGAGGAGGTCACCGACATGCGCCGCTCGGTGAAGGGCGAGGTGGTCGCCTCTACCTTCGACCGGCCTTCGGAGGAGCACACCGCAGTGGCCGAGTTGGCCATCGAGCGGGCCAAGCGCCTGGTCGAGTCCGGCCGTGATGTCGTCATCATCCTCGACGGGATCACCCGGCTGGCCCGTGCCTACAACCTGGCTCAGCCGGCCACCGGGCGGATCATGTCCGGCGGGGTCGATTCCGGGGCCCTGTACCCGCCGAAGCGGTTCTTCGGTGCGGCCCGCAACATCGAAGAAGGCGGCTCTCTGACCATCTTGGCCACGGCCCTGGTGGAGACCGGTTCGAAGATGGACGAGGTGATCTTCGAGGAGTTCAAGGGCACCGGAAACATGGAGATCCGACTGGACCGCAGGCTGGCCGAGCGCCGGCTGTATCCGTCGATCGACGTAAACGCCAGCTCGACCCGACACGAGGAGTTGCTCTTCGACCGGTCCCAGCTCCAGCAGGTGTGGAAGCTGCGCCGGGTGCTCAACGCCCTGGCCAACGAGGGAAGCGCGGCAGCCGGCCTCGAGCTGCTCATGGACAAGATCCGGACCACCAAGAGCAACGACGAGTTCCTGGCCGAGATCGCCAAGGGCCCCGCCACCTGATCGTTCGATATATCGGCTGCCTGTCCGGGATCGGCCGCTGGATCGGTTCCGGTACACTCTGATCCGCTGCGAATCGGTTCCCGTTCGACACCGGATTCGTTCCAACTACGGGAGACTCCTATGAAGGCTGACATCCACCCCCCCTACGTCGAAGCATCGGTGCGTTGCTCGTGTGGCAATACCTTCACCACACATTCGACCAAGTCCGACATCCACCTCGAGCTGTGCAATGAGTGCCA
The DNA here is from genome assembly GCA_035531955.1 of Acidimicrobiales bacterium. GTDB lineage: Bacteria > Actinomycetota > Acidimicrobiia > Acidimicrobiales > RAAP-2 > Bog-756. The sequence goes on from DATKRZ010000048.1 coordinate 5,797, forward strand.
TCCGTTCTTCACCGGTAAGCAGAAGCTGGTGGACTCCGGTGGGCGCGTCGAGCGGTTCCAGCGTCGGTACGCCAAGACCGGATCCCGAAAGAAGGCGGCTCCGCCCACAGCCTGACCCCGTCGGTGCCGCCGCCCGCCCGCCGTGGCGCGGGCCTGGAGCGCGGCCCCGGGCCCACCGGATCGTTGGGGGTACCCTTTCCCCGTGTTCGACGACCGGTTCCATGACCGCCTGACGGAGCTCGAGCGGGAGTACGAATCGGTGCTGGCCGAGCTGAGCGACCCGAGCCTCTCGTCTGATCCGGCCCGCCTGCGCGACGTCTCCCGGCATCATCGCGACCTCAAGGACGTAGTCGACAGCTGGCACCGTCTGCAGGCCGCCGAATCCGACCTCGAGGTGGCGCGTGAGATGTTCAACGACTCGGCCGGCGACGAGAGGGACCTGGCCCAGGGCGAGGTGGCCCAGGCCGAGGCGGACATCGCCCGTCTGGAGGAGGAGCTGCGACTCCTGCTGGTGCCCCGGGATCCCAACGCCGGCCGCAACGTCATCATCGAGATACGGGGCGCCGAGGGTGGTGAGGAGGCGAACATCTTCGCCAAAGACCTCTTCGAGATGTATTCGAAGTACGCAGCCACCAGGGGATGGGGGCTCGAGGTGCTCTCTTCCAGCCCCTCCGAGCGCGACGGCCTCAACGAGATCACATTCGTGGTCAAGGGCGAGGATGCCTGGCAACGACTCGAGCACGAGGGCGGTCCCCACCGGGTCCAGCGGGTGCCGGTGACCGAGTCCCAGGGGCGCATCCACACCTCCTCTGCTTCGGTGGCGGTACTGCCCGAGGCCGAGGAGGTCGACGTAGCCATCGACCCGGGCGACCTGAAGATCGATGTCTACCGGTCCACCGGCCCCGGTGGGCAGTCGGTGAACACCACCGACTCCGCGGTACGGATCACCCATCTCCCGAGCGGTGTGGTGGTGGCCATGCAGGACGAGAAGAGCCAGATCCAGAACCGGGCCAAGGCCATGGTGGTCCTCCGCTCCCGGCTGCTGAAGGCCGAGCAGGACCGCCAGGCGGCCGAGCTCTCGGAACAGCGGCGCAACCAGGTGGGTGGCGGCGGGAGGTCCGAGAAGATCCGGACCTACAACTACAAGGACAACCGGGTGACCGACCACCGGATCAAGCTCACGCTCCACAAGCTCGATCGCATCCTGATGGGCGATCTCGACGAGTTGACGGCCGCCCTCATGGCCGACAAGCGCTACCGGCAACTGAACGGCGACTGAGGTGCCGGCCACTCGGGCCCGCATGGCCCCCGGGCAGCCCACGCCCGCTGCGGAACTGCCACCACCGGACGCGGGATGGTCGCGCCTGGTGGCGTCGATCGCCGAACGATTGGGCTCGACCCGGGAGGCAGCCTGGATCGTCGAGCAGGCCGCAGCCGAGGTGGGGCGAAGCCGCGGCGATGACCGGGAGGCCGGCCACCGCACACTCGACCGCCGGCGGTTGGACTCGATTGCCCGGGGGCTGGCCGACCGGCGAGCGGCCGGCGAGCCACTCCAGTACGTCCTGGGCCACTGGCAGTTCCGGTCGCTCGAGCTGAAGGTGGATCCCCGGGTGCTCATTCCCCGACCGGAGACCGAACAGGTGGTCCAGGTGGCGCTGGACCAGCTGGAGCGTATGTCCGCAGGCCCTCTGGCCGGCTGCGACGGTGGTGGGGCGGTGGGAGGCCCGGGCCTGGTGTGTGTCGACCTCGGGACCGGCTCGGGGGCGATCGCCCTCTCGTTGGCCGCCGAAGGTGCCGCCGGCGGTCGGAATCTGGAGGTCTGGGCCACCGACCGGTCCGCCGATGCCCTACAGGTGGCGGGCGAGAACCTCCGTGCGCTTGGCGGCTCCGACGGCGCTGCCGCAGGTCGGGTCCGCCTGGTGGAGGGATCGTGGTTCGATGCGCTTCCGTCCGAACTTGCCGGCCGGGTCGACCTCATGGTCTCCAATCCGCCCTATGTGTCCGAGTCGGAGTATTCCCGCCTCGAGCCCGTCGTCCGCCACTGGGAGCCACGCGGCGCGCTGGTGGCATCCAGGGGGCCGGGTGGCGTCGGGGGAATGGCCGCCATCGAGACGATCATCGCCGGTTCGTGGCGCTGGCTGCGACGGTCCGGAGCCCTGGTCGTCGAGATCGCCCCCTCCCAGGCGGAGGCATCGGTGGAGGCGGCCCGGCGGGCCGGTTTCGGCCGCGCCGGCACCGACCGGGACCTGGCCGGGCGGCAGCGGATGCTGGTGGCCCGAGACTGAGCATGGCCAGGTACTCCCGGGCCTCGGATCCGGAGGCGCTGTCCCTGGCGGCCGAGGCGCTGCGGGCCGGATCTGTCGTCGCCCTCCCGACCGACACCGTCTACGGGCTGGCGGTCGACCCGTCGATACCCCACTCGGTGGAGAGGCTCTTCGCCCTCAAGGAGCGGCCTTCGGAAGTCGCCCTTCCCCTGCTGGTCGGTACGCGGGCACAGGCCGGGACCATTGTCCGGCCATTGGACGGGGTCGCCCGCGGCCTGGCCGGGCGGTACTGGCCCGGACCGTTGACACTGGTCCTCCTCCGGAGGAGGGGTCTTGACGTCGACCTCGGTGGCCCGCCGTCGGCCCGAAAGACGGTGGGTGTCCGGCTTCCGGACCATGCGCTCGTCGTGAACCTGTGCACGGAGTTGGGCCCGCTGGCGGTCACCAGCGCCAACCTCCACGGAGCTCCTCCGGCCACGACGGTGGAGGAGGTCGTGGGCACGTTCGACGAGGGCGGGCGGATGGGGGGCCAAGGGATCGCGGTCATCCTCGACGGTGGGCGGTGCGACGGGTCACCCTCGACGGTGGTCGAGTGCCTGGGCGGTTCGGTCCGGTGCCTGCGCCAGGGCGCCATCCCGTGGAGTGAGATCCGGGAGCAGTTCACCGGGGTCGGCCTGCCACCCGCTGACCCGTGAGATGGGCCTCGGGCACGGCGTCGGCTGGCGGGGACCATCGGCCCGCCATCCACTACCATCCTTGGTCCGGGGACCAACAGGTCCCTCGAGCATTGGGGGAAGTCGTGTTCTCTAGCATCGTGGTCGGGACTGACGGATCGGAGACCGCAGGAGCGGCGGTGGAACTGGCGGTGCAGATGGCCCGCGAGGGGAAGGCCACGCTCCACCTGGTGGTCGGCGTGCCTTCCCCGACCGCCGTCGCCGTGCCCGGTGGGGGTGCCAACGTGTCCGACCCGTCGGGAGAGTCCCTGCTCCGCAGCGCGGCGCAGACCATGCTGGAGAAGGTGGCCGGCGGGGTCGAGGGGCTCGACACGAAGGTCCACACCGGCATCGGGGACCCGGCCGACGTCATCGTCCGGTATGCCGACGAGGTCGGTGCCGACCTGATAGTGGTGGGCAGCCGGGGGATGCGGGGAACCCGGCGGATACTGGGCTCAGTGCCCAACAGCGTCGCCCACAAGGCCGGCTGCCACGTCCTCATCGCCAAGACCACCTGATCGGGCTGCCCGGGGACAGGGCCGAAAAGGGGGTGGGGTTGACGGTTCCCCTCCGGGCAGGGGACACTGGTTGTCTGATGGAAACTCGATTTGACGCGGCCGGCTCCGTATTCATTATCGACTAGGCACATACCCACCCGGTATGTGCCCCGACCGTCCACGTGGTGGGCGGTTTTTCAATTGCAGGGCCTTCCCACCGGGCCGGCCGCCGACAGCGACCGCAGGGAACAGCACCGCAGAGAACAGCACGGCAGAAGGGCATGAGAACAGTGACCTCGTACAAGGTGGGCCTCATCGGCGGCGACGGCATCGGCCCCGAGGTCGTCGCGCAGGCGCTCAAAGTGGTCGAAGCGGCCGGAGTGACCCTGTCCACCACCGATTACGACCTCGGGGCGGACCGATATGTCCGCACCGGCGAGATCCTTCCCGACCCGGTGCTCGAAGAGTTGCGTCAACATGACGCCATCCTCCTCGGAGCGGTCGGGCCCCCGGTGGGTTCCGGCACCGTCCCCGCGGGGGCGTTGGAACGGGGCCTGCTCCTCCGTCTCCGCTTCGAGCTCGACCTCTACGTCAACCTGCGCCCCTTCACCGGGGTGCCGGGTTCCCTGGCGCCCGACTGCGACTTCGTGGTCATCCGGGAGAACACCGAGGGCACCTACGCAGGCGAGGGCGGATTTCTGCGCAGGGGCACCCCTTTCGAGGTGGCCACGCAGGGATCGGTGAACACCCGCCACGGCGTGGAGCGGTGCGCCCGGTTCGCCTTCGGGTTGGCATCGGGGCGGTCCCGGCGCCATCTCACCCTGGTCCACAAGACCAACGTCCTTACCTTCGCCGGCGACCTCTGGCAACGAACGGTCGACGAGGTGTCGGCTGACTACCCCACCGTCACCCGGGACTACAACCATGTCGACGCAGCCTGCATCTACCTGGTCGAGCACCCGGCTCGCTACGACGTGATCGTGACCGACAATCTGTTCGGGGATATCATCACCGACCTCGCCGGTGCCATTGCCGGCGGCATCGGGTACGCCGCCTCCGCCAACCTCAATCCGGACCGCACCGGGCCGTCCCTGTTCGAGCCCGTGCACGGGGCGGCCCACGACATCGCCGGTACCGGCAGGGCCAATCCGACTGCCGCCATCCGGTCGGCAGCCCTCATGCTCGACCACCTCGGCGAGACTTCGGCTGCCGAAAAGGTGACCCACGCAGTCGCCGAGTTCATCACCTCACGACCCGACCCGACCCTGTCGACGACCGCAATCGGCGACGCCATCGCAGAAAGGCTCTAGCCATGCCCGTTGACCCTTCCGACAAGATCTGGATGGACGGCGAGTTCGTCGACTGGGCCGATGCCACCGTGCACGTGCTGACCCACACCATGCACTACGGGTCCGGCGTCTTCGAGGGCATCCGTGCCTATCCCACCCAACGCGGCGTGGCGGTGTTCCGTCTCCGCGACCACATCCAACGGCTCTTCTTCTCCGCCAAGGTGTTCATGATCGAGATCCCCTATTCGGTCGAGGACATTGTGGAGGCCACCCGCGCCCTGGTCCGTGTCAACGGGCTCGACCAGGGTTGCTACATCCGGCCGCTGGTGTACCTGGGCTATGGCGAGATGGGGTTGAACCCCATGCCCTGCCCGGTCAACGTGTCGATTGCCGCCTGGCACTGGGGCACCTACCTGGGTGACGAGGGGGTGGCCAATGGTGTGTCCACCAAGATCAGCTCCTGGCAGCGGCACGACCCCAATGCGGTCCCCACCGCGGCGAAGGGCACCGGCATGTATGTCAACTCGTCCCTGGCCAAGGTGGAGGCGCTGAAGGCTGGCTACGACGAGGCCATCCTCCTGGCTCCGGACGGTCGGGTGAGCGAGTGCACCGGGGAGAACATCTTCATCGTTCGCAAGGGACGCCTGATCACCCCGCCCACATCGGATTCGGGCGCCTTGGAAGGCATCACCCAACAGTCGGTGGAGACCATGGCCCGGGACCTCGGCTATGGCGTGTCCTACGAGCCGATCATCCGCACCGACCTCTACACCGCTGACGAGGCGTTCCTGACCGGTACCGCCGCCGAGTTGGTGCCCATCCGGTCGGTCGACGATCGACAGGTGGGCGACGGCAATCCGGGCCCGATCACCCAGAAGCTCCAGCAGACCTATTTCGCCACCGTCCGCGGCGAAGTCGACCAGTACAAGGACTGGTTGGACTATGTCGAATGACGGCCCCACGCTGAACGACGAGACGGCCCGCGGCGGGCGACCACAGGCCGGGCACGCCCATTCGCACGGGAACGGGACGAGCCATGTCCATCCCCTGACCCCGGGACAGCACGCCCACGCTCGGCGGAAGGGTGGGGAAGAAGCACTGTCCGCAGGTGCCGGGCACGACTTCGACCTGCCGGCCCTGCCCGATGCGGTCGACGTCTTCGACACCACCCTGCGGGACGGGTCCCAGCAGGAGGGTCTTTCGTTGACCGTGGACGACAAGTTGCGGGTGGCCGAGCAGCTGGACCACCTCGGGGTCACCTTCATCGAGGGAGGATGGCCGGGGTCCAACCCCAAGGACGAAGAGTTCTTCGCCCGGGCCCCGACCGAGCTCTCGCTGTCGCGGGCGACCCTGGTGGCGTTCGGCGCCACCCGCCGTGCCGGCGTGAGGGCCGAGGACGACGAGACGCTGCGGCACCTGGTCGACGCCCAGACCGAGGCGGTCTGCATCGTCGCCAAATCGTCCGAGACCCACGTGGTCGATGCCCTCCGCACCACCCTCGACGAGGCCGTGGCCATGGTGGCCGACTCGGTCGCCTTCCTCCGGGCCAACGATCTCCGGGTCTTCCTCGATGCCGAGCACTTCTTCGACGGCTACAAGGCCAATCCGGAATTCGCCAAGCGCATCCTCCGGGCCGCCGAAGAGGCCGGAGCGGAGACCCTCGTGCTGTGCGACACCAACGGGGGGACCCTTCCGTACGAGGTGGAGCGCATCGTCGCCGATGTGCTCAGCGGGTTCGAAACCCAGCTGGGGGTGCACTTCCACAATGACAGCGGGTGTGCCGTTGCCAACTCACTCGCCGCTGTGGGGGTGGGGGCCACCCACGTCCAGGGCTGCGTCAACGGGTACGGCGAACGGGCGGGCAACACCGACCTGTCGGCCGCCATCCCCGACCTCTCCCTCAAGCTGCGGGTGGGCACGATCCCACGGGAGCGGCTGGAACTGCTCACCCCGGTGTCCCACCACATCGCCGAACTGGTCAACATCGCACCGGATCCCCAGCAGCCGTACGTCGGCGCCTCGGTCTTCGCCCACAAGGCCGGACTCCACACCTCGGCCATCGCACGGCGGTCCGATGCCTACGAGCACATCTCACCGGAGCTGGTCGGAAACGGTACCCGGTTCGTCGTGTCCGAGATGGCCGGTCGTTCGACGCTCGCCCTGAAGGCCGAGGAGTTGGGGCTCGAGCTCGATTCGCAGGCCATGTCCTCGGTGCTCGACTCCCTCAAGCGGCTCGAGCACGAGGGTTACCACTTCGAGGTGGCCGACGGCTCGCTTGAGCTACTGCTGCGGAACGCAACGGGTTGGCAACAACCCTATTTCGAGCTCGAGTCCTATCGGGTCATCGCCGATCACGGCGAGGGCCGGTCCACCGAGGCCACGGTGAAGATCCTGGTCGGGGACGAAAGGACGGTGGCCACGGCCGAGGGCAACGGACCGGTGAACGCGCTGGATGGAGCCGTACGGGGAGCCATCGGAGCCCGCTACCCGGCGCTGGCCGACGTGCACCTCGTCGACTACCGGGTGAGAGTGCTCGACTCGGCCAAGGGCACCGGATCGGTCACCCGGGTACTCATCGACTCCACCGACGGCAACCGCACCTGGACCACCATCGGAGTGTCGGAGAACATCATCGCCGCGTCCTGGCAGGCCCTCTCCGACTCCATCGTCTACGGTCTGCTCCACGCGGGAGCGCCCTCCGGCAGCTGACAGGGCGGCAGATCCGTTGCAGACCGACCATCAGGAGTCTTTGCCGTGACCCAGCCCAGCTTTGTGCCGATAGTCGAGGCCGACCAGGTCCGCCCCGCGTATCGGCTCAAGGTGCCGGGCGCCTGGACCCAATCCCGGCCCGCAGAGCTTCTGGGGGCTGAGCAGCCCGTCGGTCCCCGGCTGGGCAGCCCCGGTCCGGACCAGGGATTCGCCCTGAAGCTGGCCCGCCGATTCGAGGAACGCCTGGAGCTCGGGCCCGGAGAGTCCACAGAGGACGCCATCGCCGGCTGTACGGCGGTGGCCATGCGCCGCTGCGCGCGCTTCGGGCGGGCCCCGGTCGTCTACGACCTGGCCTTCGGGTTCACCTTGTGGGGGTTCCTCGGAGGCGCCCCTTCCGACCTGGTCGATGCGCGCGGGCCGCTCTTCCGATCTGCCGCCCGCCACTACCAGGCGCAGCGGGCCATCGCCGACAGTGTCGTCGACTCGGTGCTGCGGCTCACACCGGAGGCCGTGGCCGGACGGATCGGCCGCTGGCGGGAGCTGCTCGCCATTCCGGCACCCGGCGGGCACTGAGAGCCGGTCGTCAGCGCCCCTTGCGCCACCTGCGCTTGGCCGGCGCTCCGGCGGTCGGGCTGGTGCCCGACGAGGAAGACGCGGTCGCCCCGCTCCTCGCACCGGCCATCGACCGGGCAGCGGCAGGAGCGGTGGCATTGCGCTCATCTTCGCTGCCGTACTTCACCGAGATGTTGTCGGCCAGGTGCGAGCCCTCGAGGGCCTTCTTGAAAAGGTCGGGGAATTGCGGGCCGACCTGGGTCGACCGCTCCGACTGACCCTGCCACCGGTGCGGCTCGGACCCCGCGGCCACCTGGGCGGGCGCCCGGGCGGGTACCTGGACGCGGGAATCGTCCCGCACCGACGGGTGCAATTCAGGTGGATACCACTTGCCGTCGCTGGCGACCCACCAGCCTGGCCCCTCGGGTCTATCACTCATACGGTTGCCTCCACTACTCTGCGTGGTAATTGAATAATGATTTATGGTAGCCCGGCGAGGGCTGAAAGTCATCCGGGTTCATTGTCGGCCGATTGAGATGCCCACTTGAGCACCCCTGGTCAGGGCCGGTCACCTGGGAGACGCCCCGGCTGTAGGGGCCTGGTGACACGATCCGGCACCCCGGTGGACCGGTTTGCCGGCCACTCAGGGTGTTGCCACCGGTAACGCTGAGTACCTTTGTCGGGATGGATGCGCCACCCTTCGCCCTGACCGAGACCCACCGGCAGTTCCGACGAACCCTGCGCAGATTCGCCGAGGACCGGATCGCCCCCGGCGCCGCGGAGGCGGATCGGGAGGCCACCTATCCGCAGAAGTCGTTCGACGCCTGTGTCGAGCTCGAGCTCCCCGCCCTGGGCATCCCGGTCGAGTACGGAGGAGCGGGAGCCGACATGGTGACCCAGGCGATCATGGCCGAAGAGCTGGCCCGCGTCTGCGCCTCGACCTCACTGACCATCCTGATCTCCAAGACCGGGATGTTCCCGCTCATCAACTGGGGGACCGAGGAGCTCAAGCGGAAGTACCTCCCGCAGGTGGCGTCCGGTCTGCACCAGGCCAGCTACTGCCTGTCCGAGGCGGACGCGGGGAGCGATGCCGCCGCCCTGCGCACCCGGTCGGTCCGCGACGGCGAGCACTACGTCCTTTCCGGGACCAAGTACTGGATCACCAACGCGGGGGTCTCGGACCTCTACACCGTCTTTGCGGTCACCGACCCGGCTGCCGGTCGCCGAGGTATCAGCTGCTTCCTCGTCGAGGCCGACTGGGGTGCCGAGGTCGCGCCACTCGAGGACAAACTGGGACTACGGGGAAGCCCGACTGCCGCAGTGAGATTCGACGAGGTCAGGGTGCCGGTGGCCAACCGCATCGGTGAGGAGGGGATGGGATACACCATCGCCATGCGCACGCTGGACTGCAGCCGCCCCACCATCGGCGCCCAGGCCGTCGGCATAGCCCAGGGCGCCATCGACTACGCCGCCGGCTACATGAAGGAGCGCAAGGCCTTCGGCCGGGCCATCGCCGACCTGCAGGGGCTGCGGTTCATGCTGGCCGAGATGGCCATGCGCACCGAGGCGGCGCGGACACTGGTGTACCGGGCATGCTCCCTCATCGACGGCGGGGATCCCGAAGGGGAACTGTCCATGGTGGGAGCCATGGCCAAATGCTTCGCCTCCGATACCGCCATGGCCGTCACCACCGATGCGGTCCAGTTGCTTGGTGGGTACGGGCTGACCAAGGACTTTCCCGTCGAACGCTTCATGCGGGACGCGAAGATCACCCAGATCTACGAGGGCACCAACCAGATCCAGCGGGTGGTGATCGCAAAGAAGCTGCTCGGGTGAGGTTTCTGGTCTAGCCGGTTGGGCCCGAAACAGCGGAATTGGCCTCCGCATCCCTACTTTATCCCTACAGGGCTATGGTGGGCGCTGTGCCCACCATCCGAGAGCGGTCCAAAGGGGTCTGGGAAGTGCGTGCCTTCACCGGTCGCGACGCAGAGGGTCGTCCCACCCAGGTGAGCCGGACGGTGCGGGGCGGGAAGCGGGAGGCGGAGCGGGTGGCGGCCGAGCTGACCCTGCGCCGGGGCAGTGCCGCCGGAAAGGTCACCGTCTCCGAGTTGCTCGACCTGTGGATGGAGCAGCACGCGCCCACCTGGTCGCCGTCGACGCTGGCCAACCACAAGAGCCGGGTGATCCAGGTGAAGGCCGATCCCATCGCCAAGATCCGCCTGGCCCGGCTGTCGGCGGTGGACGTCGACCGGTGGCACGCCCGGCTGGCCCGCAACGGCGTCGGCGACGGATCGATCCGCAACCAGCACCAGGCCCTCCGGGCCGCCGTCACCCAGGCCGTCCGGTGGGGCTGGGTCACCACCAACGTGGTGGCCGTGGCCCAACTGGGCAAGCGGAAGCAGGTGCCCCGGGGTGCGCTCAGCGAGGAGGAGGTCCGGAAGGTGCTGGCCGCGGCCGAGGAGCTGGCCGACTCCCACCTGATCGAGCCGGCCGCTCCCATCGCCCTTCGGATGGCCGCCATCACCGGGGCCCGCCGATCGGAGCTGGCCGCGCTGCGGTGGGCCGACCTCGACGGCGACCGCCTGACCATCGACTCGAGCGTGGCCATCATCCGCCACGGCAGTCCCGAGGAACGGAAGACCCCGACCCTCCGGGACGATCCGACGAAGACGGCCAATCTGCGGACCGTCACCCTGGACGCCACCACGGTCGACGCGCTGCAGCGCCTGCGCCGGTATCACCAGGACCTCGGTCCCTGGATCCTGGCCGTGGGGGAGCGACCGGTGAATCCGGAGCGGATCGGGGCGTGGTGGCGCCGGGCTCGGGACCGGGCTGGTGTGGACGGTCGGTGGCGGCTCCACGATCTGCGCCACTGGTCGGCGACCACGTCGATCTCCCGGGGACACGACATCCGGACCGTGGCCAACCGGCTCGGTCACGCCAATCCGGCCATGACCCTCCGGGTGTACGCCCACGCCGTGGAGTCGGCCGACGGCCCGGTCGCCGCCATGCTGGGCCAGATCCTCGACGAGCGGGAGCCGGACGACGCTCCCGTGCTCGCCGTCATCAAACCGGCGGAGTCGGCCACGTAGTCCGGCCCCCGTCGAGTCCCGGTGCGGCACGGCTGTCAGCGGATCGGGGTGCCCAGCAGCTCCTCCATGGCCACCCGTGGAATCACGATGCGGCGGCCCAACCGGATGGCCGGGAGCTCTCCCCTGGCCACCAGCTCGTAGGCCAGCCCTCGCGAGATGTTGAGGAGGTAGGCCGCCTCGTCGACGGTCAGAGTGAGCCGGTCCGGCGGGTCCGGTTCCGGCGTGTTCTCCTCGTCGGCGTGGTGCTGAAGACGGAAGGGTTCCATGATTACTCCTCAGGGTTGGGTTGTAGCTCTGGTCTTGATTGTCCGGGTCGACGTCACCCTGAACGTCACCCTCACGTCGCCGATCTCGCGGTCGAACGTCACCCTCCCGTTGTGGAGCAGTGGCTCCAACGTCACCCTGGCCGCCGGCAACGTCACCTTCGAGGCTGGCGACGTCACCCTGGCTGCTGGACGCCGATGTGAACGTCACCGTCCCTGGTGAGCGGGTTGTCGGTCGCACACCGGCCCCCTGGCCGTCAAGGTCGACGCTCCGAGGCGCCGGCACTGATGGTTGCCCTTCGGGCACGGCTCGTTCCTCACCTCACCATCCGGCCTTCGCTTCTCACTCTCGCTCCGCTCGCTCCCCTGACCGCCGGGACCGGCGTGGGCAATCGGCATTCACCGATTGATGTCGGGCCAAGCGGGGTGAAAAGCGCCCCACCCGGCATCAATCGAAAAGGAGAAACACCATGGCAACCATCACCGCAGTCACCGTGGCCGGCAACCTGACCAGGGATCCGGAGATCCGTTACACCCGGGAGGGCCAGGCCACCACCTCCCTGTCCGTCGCCGTCAACCGCCGGTGGCAGAACCAGCAGACCAAGGAGTGGGAGGAGTCGGTGTCCTTCCTCGACGTCGTCTGCTGGCGGGACCTGGCCGAGAACGTCGCCCTCAGCCTGACCAAGGGCTCTCGAGTGCTCGTCTCCGGTCGTCTGGAGCAGCGGAGCTGGGAGACCTATGGCGGGGAGCGCCGGTCCAAGGTCGAAATCGTGGCCGACGACGTCGCTGCCTCCCTCCGGTTCGCCACCACCGACGTGCACCGGGTCCACCGCCCGTTGGCCGACGACGACC
>DATKRZ010000049.1:0-6110 GCA_035531955.1 Acidimicrobiales bacterium
CGGTGGACAACCGCCCGAGCACCAGCCCGTCGGCGTCCACCACGTGCCAGGCACGGGTGATATCACTGGGTTTCGGAGAGAACGTGCGCACAAAAGATCCTTGGTTCGGTGATGCCGGGATGAGATTCCCGCAGGTACAGGAGACTGACCACAGGGAGATGCCCGCGTAACTGCGAGGACCCAGCGGGTTACCAGGATACGACCAAATCAGGCTGGCGAGCAAGCCGGCCCTTGGCCGTAGTCCACCGCCATCAGGGTCAGGCCCCCCGGAGGTGCCGGCTGGGACGCCTGCTGACGATCGGCCGACCGAAGAATCCAGGTGATGTCCGAGGCCCGCTTTCTGCCCCGACCCACGTCGACCAGGGTCCCCACCAGCGACCGGACCATCTGGTGGCAGAAGGCGTTGGCCTCGATCTCGAAGGCCAGCAGCCGCCCAACCACGGGGACCAGGGCCTTGCCCCGGAACCCGTCGACCAACGACCATCGGGCATCGGTGACCCGCCGGAAGATCGGTTCCTCGGCGGTGGTCCCCGGGGCCCGCCGGCAGAAGGCCCGGAAGTCGTGCTCGCCGACCAGGGCGTCGGCGGCGGCGGACATGGTCCGGAGATCAAGCGGGTCGGCGACGTGCCAGGCCAGATTGGCCATCAGCGGATCGGGCACCGGGCCGTTGACCACCAGGTACCGGTACCGCCTCCCGGTGGCCGACCGGCGGGCGCTGAAGGTCAGCGGCACCTCGCCGGCTTCCCGGACCACGATGGCCGGGGCGAGCTGCCGGTTCAGCGATCGCATCACCGCGGCCGGATCGAGTTTCGATCCCACCGCGGCGGGGAGGTCGAAGTGGACGACCTGGTCGAGGGCGTGAACCCCGGCGTCGGTGCGCCCGGCGCAGGTCAGCGCCACCTCCACCCGGGTCACCCGGCTGAGGGCGTCGGCGAGGGCCCCGCCCACGGTCCGGTGGCCGTTCTGGGCGGCGAACCCCCGGAACCCCGATCCGTCGTAGGCGACCCGGAGGCGCCAGCGGACGACCTCGGGGTGGGCTCCCCCGGCGGGGGGAGCCACTTCCTCGGTCACACCAGTTCGATACGGGCCATCGGGGCGTTGTCGCCCGGACGGTTGCCCAATTTGAGGATGCGGGTATAGCCGCCCGGCCGCTCGACGTAGCGGGGGCCGATCTCCTCGAACAGCTTGTGGGCCATGTCCTTGTCCCGGATGAAGGCGACCACCTGGCGCTGGCGGGCGACGCCCCCCTTGGCCGCGGCGGTGATGACCTTCTCGACCTGGGGCCGGAGGGCCTTGGCCTTGGCCTCGGTGGTCACCAGGTACTCGGCGGCGATCAGCGAGGCGACCATGTTGCCCATCATCGCCTTCTGGTGGGCGGAACTGCCCCCGAACCGGCGGCCCTTCTTCGGCGTGCCGAGCATGGCCGATCAGTCCTTGACCCGCAGGGCGAGACCCCGCTCGTCGAGCTTCTGGAGGACCTCGTCCAGAGACTTCTGCCCGAAGTTGGTGATGTTCAACAGGTCGTCGAGGGTGCGCTCGACCAGCTCCCCGATGGTGTTGATCTGGGCCCGCTTGAGGCAGTTGCGGGGACGCTCGGTGAGGTCGAGGTCCTCGATCCGGAGGTCGAGATCCGGAGAGCCGGCGCCCACCGAGCCCACTTCCCCGAGCTCGAGGCCCTGGGGCTCGTCCTCGAGGTCGGCGACCAGGCCGACCAGGGTCCGGAGGGTGTCACCGGCCGACGCCAGCGCCTCCCGGGGGGTCAGCGACCCGTCGGTCTCGATGTCCAGCACCAGGCGGTCGAAGTCGGTGGACTGCTCGACCCGGACCGGCTCCACCGTGAAGGCCACCCGCCGGACCGGCGAGAAGATGGCGTCGATGGGGATGACCCCGATCGTGGAGGACCGCTTGTTCTTGTCGGCCGACGCATAGCCCCGGCCCCGCTCCACGGTGAGGTCGACCGCCAGCCGGCCCTTGGCGTTCAGGGAGGCGATGTGCTGGGTGGGGCTGAGGACCTCGACGTCGGCGGTGAGCTGGAGATCGCCGGCGGTGGCGTCGCCCGGCCCCCGCTTGTCGAGGCGGACGGTGACCGGCTCGTCGCTGTGCACCCGGATCAGGATGTCCTTCAGGTTGAGGATGAGGTCGGTGATGTCCTCCTTCACGCCCGGCAGGGTGGTGAACTCGTGGAGGGCCTCGTCGAACCGCACCTGGGTGATGGCGGCGCCCGGGATCGACGACAACAGCGTGCGGCGCAGCGAGTTACCGAGCGTGTGGCCGAAGCCGGGGTCGAGCGGGCCTACGGCGAACCGTTGGCGGTTGTCTTCTTCTTCACCGATTGCTTCGACGGTGGGGCGCTGGATGATGAGCATGCGGATCGTGGCTCCTCGGCAGTGTGATGCGTGGGGTTGATGCTGGTTCGGTTGGCTGGATACTTCGGTGATGCGAACGTCCGGTGGGACTACTTCGAGTACAGCTCGACGATGAGCTGCTCCTGTACGGGCTCATCGATGTGCTCGCGCAGTGGCAACGAGAACACCTTGACCTGAAAGCGGTCGCCCTCGGCCTCCAGCCACGGTGGAAGCTGGCGATCGAGGGTATCCATGTTCCGGCGGACATGGAACATCTCACGGGACGACTGCTTCAGCGCCACCACGTCGTGCTGGCGGACCCGGTAACTGGGGATGGTGACCCGCTTGCCGTTCACCAGGACGTGGCCGTGGCGGACGAACTGGCGGGCCTGGGACCGGCTGGCCCCCCATCCGGCCCGGAAGGCCACATTGTCGAGACGCTGCTCGAGCATCCGGAGGAGGTTCTCCCCGGTGATACCCGGGGCCCGGGACGCCTCCACGTAGAGGTTGTGGAACTGGCGCTCGAGCAGGCCGTAGATACGGCGGGCCTTCTGCTTCTCCCGCAGCTGGGCCAAGTACTCCGAGCCCTGGCGCATGCGGTCGCGACCGTGCTCCCCCGGAGGGTAGGCCCGGCTGTGGCGATCGGTCACCGCTTCCGACACCGGGCATTTCATCGAATAGCAGCGCTCACCCTTCAAGAAGAGCTTGGTGCGCTCCCGGCGGCAGAGCCGGCAGACAGGTCCTGTGTAACGAGCCATGTGTAGTCCTTACGTCCCTTGGTTCCCCGGTTAGACCCGACGCCGCTTCTTGGGGCGGCAGCCGTTGTGCGGAATCGGGGTCACGTCCTTGATGCCGGCCACTTCGATGCCGGCGGCGGCCAGCGACCGGATGGCCGTCTCCCGACCGGAGCCCGGTCCCCGCACCAGCACGTCGACCCGGCGAACGCCGTGCTCCATGGCCCGCTTGGCGCACTGCTCGGCGGCCAGCTGGGCGGCGAACGGGGTGGACTTGCGGGAGCCCTTGAACCCGACGTTGCCGGCCGACGCCCAGGCCAGCACGTTGCCCTCGGGATCGGCGATGGAGACGATGGTGTTGTTGAAGGAGCTCTTGATGTGAGCGATCCCGTAGGTGATGTTCTTCCGCTCCCGGCGACGGGGCCGACGGGCGGCACCCGGCTTGGTGGTCTTGGCCATTACTTGCGGACCTTCTTCTTTCCGGCGACCGTCTTCTTCGGTCCCTTACGAGTGCGGGCGTTGGTATGGGTACGTTGGCCGTGGACCGGCAGGCCCTTGCGATGGCGGATGCCCTGGTAACAGCCGATCTCCATCTTGCGCTTGATGTCCTGGGACACGTCGCGCCGCAGGTCCCCCTCGACGGCCACGTTGGCGTCGATATAGGTGCGGAGGTGGGTGACCTCCTCGTCGGTCAGGTCCCGGACCCGGGTGTCGCGGTTGGTCCCGGTGGCGTCGCAGATGCGCTGCGCCGTCGTCAGTCCGATGCCGTAGATGTAGGTGAGCGAGATCTCCAACCGCTTCTCGCGGGGGATGTCTACGCCTGAGATGCGGGCCACAGTGGTTTCCTTACTCTTCCTTGCCGGGTCCGCGAGACCTAACCCTGCCGCTGCTTATGGCGGGGGTTCTCGCAGATGACGACGACCCGCCGGTGACGGCGGATCACTTTGCACTTCTCACACATCGGCTTGACGCTGGGTCGAACCTTCACGTTTCTGTCCTTGTCTCGTACTGCTCGTGTCTCGCTTGCTACCGTCACCGCCGGCCGGCGTCGACCCTCCGGCGGCACCCGTCACTTGTAGCGGTAGGTGATCCGTCCTCGGGCCAGGTCGTAGGGGGTGATCTCCACTTGGACCTTGTCCCCGGGGAGAATCCGGATACGGTGCATCCGCATCTTCCCGGAGCTGTGCGCCAGCACCTTGTGGCCATTCTCCAGTTCGACCCGGAACATGGCATTGGGGAGCGGCTCGACGACCGTTCCCTCTAACACGATGGCGTCTTC
The DNA here is from genome assembly GCA_035531955.1 of Acidimicrobiales bacterium. Lineage (GTDB taxonomy): Bacteria > Actinomycetota > Acidimicrobiia > Acidimicrobiales > RAAP-2 > Bog-756. The sequence continues at coordinate 4,359 of DATKRZ010000049.1, forward strand.
CTTGGGTTTGGGCAGGTGAATCTCCTCGATACTCTGTCGTTCTGGTCCGCTCGGCCAAAAAGGCCAGCGTGCAGCACAGATCGCGACCTGATGATCTGCCCGCACCGCCATCGGAAGCACACCAGGTGGGGCACGACCGGAAGCGGGGTCGACCCGCCATCCCATACCGGCGGCGAGCCGAATAGCTATTCTAGCTGCTCGGCGGCAAATTGCCAGTTCGATCGGCCCGGAGGGCGTTTCGGGAGCTTTTCGGGCCGCCTCAGGGAACGGTGAACACCTCGGGCCCGTTCTCGGTGACCGCGATGGTGTGCTCGAAATGGGCGGACAGCCGCCCATCGGCGGTCACCACGCTCCATCCGTCGTCGAGCTGCTCGGTACCCGGCCCCCCGGCGTTCACCATCGGCTCCACCGCGAAGACCATCCCCGACTTCAGCATCGGCCCCGGGGTGCCCGGCCAGTAGTTGGGGACCTGGGGATCCTCGTGCATGGCCGTCCCGATCCCGTGGCCGACGTATTCGCGGACCACGGAGAACCCGGCCGCCTCGGCCACCTGCTGGACGGCCCGGCCCACCTCGTGGAGGCGGTTCCCCTCGGTGAGCTGCTCGATGCCGGCGAACAGGCTGGCCTTGGTCACCTCCATCAGCCGGGTGGCCTCGGTGGAGACCTCCCCTACCCCGGTCGTATAGGCGGCGTCGCCGTGGTAGCCCTCGACGATGGCCCCGCAGTCGATGGAAATGATGTCGCCCTCGACCAGCACTACCTCCGGGGACGGGATCCCGTGGACGATCATCGAATTGGGCGAGGTGCAGACCACCGCCGGAAAGCCGTGATAGTTGAGGAAGTTCGACTTGGCGTCCCGCTTCTCGAGGACCTCCCGGGCCACCCGATCGATGTCCTCGGTGGTCACCCCGGGCCGGATGATGGCCCGGGTGGCCTCGTGGATCTCCGCCACCACCTGTCCGGCCCGGCGCATTTTGGCCAGCTCGTCCCGATTCCGTCTCATCGCAGCCAGTGTCTCATGCCAGCTGCCGGCCTCGGCGGCCGCGCCGTTCCTCGATGGCTTTGATCATCCGACGGGTCACCGAGTCGGGAGCCCCGGTGCCGCTGACCGAGGCCAGCTGGTCCCGCTTCTGGTACCAGTCGATGAGCGGCGCGGTCTGGCGTTCGTAGAGCTCGAGGCGGCGGGTGATGGCCTCTTCCTGGTCGTCCTGGCGCTGGATCACCTCGCCGCCACAGACGTCACACGTCCAGTTGATCAGCGGTGGAGTGCTGGTCGAGTAGTTCGCCCCGCAGTCGACGCACACCCGTCGGGCCGCCAGGCGTCGCAGGACCTGGTTGGTCGGGACCTCGATGTCAACGGCGGCATCGAGCTGCAACGGGTTGAGGGTGGCGGCCAGCTCCTCAGCTTGGGCCACCGTGCGGGGGCAGCCGTCGAGAACGAACCCCCGGGCCCGCACGTCGCTCTCGTTGAGCCGCCGGGCCACCATCTCCATGATGAGATCGTCGCCCAGCAGCTCGCCCCGATCCATCTGATCCTTGGCCTTGATGCCCAGGGGGGTCCCTTGTTTCACCGCCGCCCGCAGCATGTCCCCGGTGGAGACGTGCGGCACGACGTAGTGATGGGAGAGGCGCACACACTGTGTCCCCTTGCCCGCCCCCTGTTTGCCGAGGACAATGAGCCTGGCGCCGGGTACCACTTACTTGAGGAAGCCCTCGTAGTTTCGCATCATGAGCTGGCTGTCGATCTGCTTC
>DATKRZ010000050.1:0-97405 GCA_035531955.1 Acidimicrobiales bacterium
ACAGCCGGCGGGGATGATGGCGGCGTGCCCGGACATGTCCGCAGTCGAGCCCAGCTTGTCCACCCGTCGTCCACACCGATGGGCGGCTATTTCCCCAAGAAGAGGCCCTTACCCTCCACAGGGCGATTCGACGAGGGTTGAAGGACCATGGTGCAAGCTGTCGACGACGCGCGACCCCGACGCCTCCTTTCTCCCAATCGGGGTGCCGGGATGCCTTCCGGACGGGTTCCGCCCCACAATCTGGAGGCCGAGGAGTCGCTCCTCGGCGCCATGCTCCTGTCGCGTGACGCCATCGCCTCGGCCATGGAGATCTGCAAGCCGGAGGACTTCTACAAGTCGTCGCACGGGCACATCTTCTCGGCCATCACGTCCCTGTTCAGCCAGGGGGAGCCGGCCGACTGGGTGACGGTGACCGAGGAGCTCCGGCGGCGCGGGCTGCTCGAGAGCATCGGCGACCCCTCGGTGTTCGTTTCCCTCCAGGCAAACACGCCTTCCATCGGCAACGCCGACTACTACGCCAGGATCATCGAGGAGCACGCCTTGCTGCGGGGGCTGGTCTCGGTGGCCGGCGAGATCACCGAGCTCGGCTACAGCCTTCCCGACGACGTCTCCCACGTGCTCGACAAGGCCGAGAGCCTGGTCTTCAACGTCGCCCAGCGGCGGGTGGTCGACTCGATGACCCCGCTGAGGGACCTGCTCGGCCAGGGCCTCGACCACCTCGAGCGGCTCTACGCGCAGGGCGACTCGATCACCGGACTGGCGACCGGCTACACCGACCTCGACGAACTGCTCTCGGGGTTGCAGCCGTCCAACCTCGTCGTGGTGGGGGCCCGGCCGGCCATGGGGAAGACGGCCTTCGCCATGGGAATGGTCGCCCATGCGGGCATCAAGCTGCGGGTGCCGACCCTGCTGTTCTCGTTGGAGATGAGCCACATGGAGCTCACCCAGCGCATCCTGGGGTCCGAGGCCCGGGTCGACGCCAACCGGATGCGGACCGGCAACCTGCGGGAGGGCGACTGGGCGAAGGTGGGAAACGCCATCAGCCGGATGAGCGAGGCGCCGATCTTCATAGACGACAACCCCAACCTCACGGTCATGGACATCCGGGCCCGGGCCCGCCGGCTGAAGAGCCGCGAGGGGCTCGGCCTGGTCGTGGTGGACTACCTGCAGCTGATGACCGGCCGGCACGGCGCAGAGAACCGCCAGGTCGAAGTGTCGGAGATCAGCCGAGGCCTCAAGATCCTGGCCCGGGAGCTCGAGGTCCCGGTGGTGGCCCTGTCCCAGTTGTCACGGGCACTCGAGTTGCGACAGGACAAGCGGCCGATGCTGGCCGACCTCCGGGAGTCCGGCTCCATCGAGCAGGACTCGGACGTGGTCATGTTCATCTACCGGGACGAGGTCTACAACCCGGAGTCGACCGAGAGCCAGGGCACGGCCGAGATCATCGTGGCCAAGCACCGCAACGGCCCCACCGGTGTCCAGCGACTGGCGTTCATCGGCCACCACACCCGCTTCGACAACATGGCCCGGGTCTGAGCGGGGCACCCCGGGGGCGGTCTCCGGCGTCGTCCTCCGGACCGGACCGGGCCGGCGGTCCCGACTCGCCGGTCAGGCGGGGGCGGGCGGGGCCACGGTGGTGAGGATCCTCTCGATGGCCTGGTCCTGGGCCTCGAGGTGCTTCTGGATCTCCACGGCCTCGTGGAGCACGGCGTCGGCGTCCTTATAGGTGGCCTCGGCCCGCTTGTCGGAGGCGGCACTGAGGATGTTCTGTCCGACGATGATGATCGACAGCAGCACCAACTGCAGGAAGGTCTGGGCGATCCAGGAGATCACCGCCGGTCGGCCCGCCTTTATGGCGTCGGGCAGGCTGATGAGCGCCAACAGGGCGAAGGCGTAGGCACACCACATGGTCCCGACCGCGGAGGTGATCTTGATGGCCAGCCACGAGTTGAAGCGCCTGGCCCCACTGTCGTGCGGCAGCTGGTCCGCCACCTTGGCCGGCGGGTGGTCCTTGCGCTCTTGGATGTAGGGGTGGGGGAGGTGGGTGAAGAGGGTGGACATGGACCGATAGTGGCACCACCCACGGTCGAATTCGGTGATGATGGCCGGGTGACGCCCGCCGCGATCCCCCGGCTGCCGGCCTCGGCCGGTGGCCTCATCTGGGACGGTGACGGCCGGCTCCTGATCCTCCAGCCGACCTACAAGTCCGGCTGGACCATCCCCGGGGGCCAGATCGAAGCCGACGGCGAGTCCCCGTGGGATGGTTGCCGGCGGGAGGTGCTCGAGGAGACCGGCCTCACCGTTGCCTCGGGCCGGCTGGTGTGCGTGGACTTCCTCCGGCCGCGGTCACAGCGGTCAGGGGGACTCCGGTTCCTGTTCGACTGCGGTCCGATCGACGGACGCTCCGACCAGGAGCTCGTGCTGCAGGCCGAGGAGATCCGCGACTACCGCTGGGCCACCGCCGACGAGGCCGACCGGCTGTTGAGCGGACCGGTGGGCCGGCGGGTCGGCCAGGCATGGGGCGCGACCACGACCCGCTACCTCGAGGACGGCCGTCCGGTGCCGGGGGTCACCGGATGATCGGGCCGCGCCACCACCGTCACCGGCGGTCGGCCACGGCCAGGTCGGCGACGAGTCGGATCAGCGGGTCCCGATCGAGGTCGGCCGCCCGGGTGCAGGCGAACCACGGTTCGGGGGGGACGGCGTCGGCCACCGGGTGCAGCTCCACCACGGCCCCGCGGGCGAGCGCGCCGGCGCAGGCGAATTCGGGCAGCAGGCTGATCCCGAGGCCACGCTCCACGGCTGCCGCCACGGCCCGGAGGTCGGGGGCCACCAGCCGGAGGTCGCCGGAGAAGGTCCGGCCAAGGGCCGACCGCCAGAACCGGCGGGTGAGAGGGAGCTCAGCGCTGAAGGCCACCCACGGGCGTCCCGCCATCCACGCCCCGAGCTCCGGGAGGGAGCCGAACGCCTGCTTCGGGGCCGATCCGGGGGGCGCGACCAGCGCGAATCGCTTCATGCCGAGCGGCGCGGCCGTCAGCGCCCGCCGGGTCGGGGTCGTACTGGTCACCGCCAGATCCAGCTCGCCGTGCTCGAGCAGGCCGAGGAGCTCATCGTCGGGACCGAAGCGTGCCACCAGGGGAGGGGTGGACGGACCGACCCGGGGCAGGACGGCGTACGAGAAGAACTCAGCCGAGGACCCGACCCGGAGCGCCGGCGCCGGTGCGGACAGCATCCCGGCGTCGAGGCCGGTCAGCACCGGTTCCAGGCGGTCGAGGGAGTCGGCCACCTGCGCGTGCAGCTCCCGGCCGCGGCGGGTGGGCTCGACCCCCTGCGGTGTCCGGGTGAACAGGGGCACGCCGATGCGCCGCTCGAGGGCGGCCAGCTGCTGGCTGGCCGCCGGCTGGGAGAGCCCCCGCTGTCCGGCGCCCCCGCTCACCGTCCCCGAGCGGTAGACGGCGACGAAGGTCCGCAGCCATTCGGCGGTAGCCATTGGCTTAGCTTATACAAGCTATATGACAAAGTTGTTTGCCAATGGAAGCAGGGGGGCACATGCTGGACTGATGACCGATGTCATCTACACCCACGGCCATCACGACAGCGTCCTGCGGTCCCATCGCTGGCGCACCGCCGAGAACTCCGCCGGCTACCTGCTGGGTCACCTCCGGCCCGGGATGACCCTGCTCGACGTCGGATGCGGCCCTGGCACCATCACCTGCGACCTTGCCGAACGGGTGGCCCCGGCCCCGGTGGTCGGTATCGACTCCTCGGAGGCGGTGGTCACCGAGGCCCGGGCCAGGGCCGCGGTTTCGGGCCCGTCGTCGGTCTCCTTCGAGGTGGGCAGCGCCTTCGACCTGCGGTTCGAAGACGGGAGCATCGACGTCGTCCACGCCCACCAGGTCCTCCAGCACGTGGGCGACCCGGTGGGGGCCCTGGCCGAGATGCGGCGGGTCTGCCGGCCGGGAGGGATCGTGGCGGCGCGGGACTCGGACTACCCCACCTTCCGCTGGTTTCCCGAGGACCCGGAGCTCGACCGGGCCCTGGCCGCCTACGGGGCGCTGACCCGGGCCAACGGGGCCAACTGGGATGCGGGGCGCCGCCTGCTGGGCTGGGCCCATCGGACCGGGTTCGAATCGGTGGTGCCGTCGGCGTCGGCCTGGTGCTTCGCCACACCGGAGGATCGGGCGTGGTGGGGTGGACTGTGGGCCGACCGGTTCACCGTGTCGTCGCTGGCCGAGCAACTCCTCGCCCAGGGGATCGCCGGTCGGGACGACCTGGCGTCATTTGCCGATGCCTGGCGGAGGTGGGCCAGCTCACCGGATGGGTGGCTGGCCATGCTCCACGGCGAGGTCATCTGCACCGCCCGACGCCCGTGTCAGGCCACCACGGCAGCCACGAACCGGTCCGGCGCCTCGACCATCGGGTAGTGGCCGACCCCGTCGAGCACCCGCAGGTCGAGACCGGGAGCAGCCTCGACCAGACGGTCGGTCATAGCGGCCACCGCGATCGGGTCGTCCCGCCCCCACACCACGCTGAGGGGCGCCGGGTGGCGCTCGATCGCCCCGGTGAACCGCGCCTCGTGGCGCCTCCGTTCCTCGAGGTACCGGATGACCCGGGGGAGGAGGAGCATCCCGTCGAGGTGGGCGATCATCTCGCCGACGGCCTCGGTCTCGTCGACGTCGACTTCGGTGCCCGGGCTGTAGGTGGCCACGACGCCCGCCACCACCGCCTCCGCGTCGACGGGGCCACGGCCCGGCAGTCGGGCGTCGGGGAGGTCGAGCAGGAAGCGCTGCCCGATGCTCAGCTGGGCGAGCTCCATGTAGATGCTGCCGTTGGTCAGGGTCCGGTCGGTGATCTCGACCGGCCATCCGCCCTCGAGATTGCGGGCCAAGAGCTCACCGCCGACCGTGTCCCCGACGTCGTGGGTCAACAGTCCGAGCTGGTCCACCCCGAGCTGGTCGAGCAGGGCCATGGCGATGTCCGCCTGGCCGGCCAGCGTGTAGGCGATGTCCGGCTTGTCGGACAGGCCGTAGCCGAGCTGGTCGAAGAGCAGCACGCGCCGGTCGGCGGCCAGGCGGTCGACCACCCGATGGAAGTCGAACGACGAGGTGGGGAACCCGTGCAGGACGAGCAACGGCGGGCGGAGCTCGGGGCCCGATGCCGGGATGTCGACGGTGAAGATGCTTCGCCCACACAGGGAGCGCCAGTGCCCGCGGGCCTTCCACGACTCCGCTAGCGGGTTCATGCGGCCAAGCGCTCTCGGAAGAAGGCCAGCACCTGGTCGAGGGCTTCCCTGGTCGGAGTGCCGGGCCGGTCGTCGAGGTCCTCCGTCAGCACCGAGTGGGCCGCCTTCTTGTGCCCGTGGGCATTGCCGGGGGAAGAGTCGAGCTCCACGCCCACGAAGGAGTCGCCGAGAAGCTCGCGGAGGTGGTCGAACCGTTCGGGGGGGCTCATCTTGTCCCCGGTGAACCGCAGCCCGAGCACGCAGGTGCCGGTCCGGGCCCGTTCCTGCACCCGTTGGAGGTCGACGGGGGCGAGCCCGACATCACGGCGGCGGGACCGGCTCACGGGGAACGGGAGGGAGGGCTGGCTGAGTACCGGGGCCACCACCACATCGTCGACCATCATGCCGAGGGCGAAGCCCCCGGTGAAGCACATCCCGACCGCGCCCACCCCGGGCCCCCCGCACCGCAGGTGCTCCTCCCGGGCCAGGGCCCGCAACCAGCGGACGATCGGACTCGTCTGCCCGAGGGCCAGGACCGTGAACTCCCGCGAGATGCACGCCTTGGTCAAGGACCCGAGCACGTAGCCGGGGGAAGGAGCCCGGCCGTCCTCGCCGAAGACGTGCGGCAGCACGGCGGTGAATCCGGCCGCGGCCACCGTTCGGCCGAAGTCGGCCACGTGCGGGGTGATCCCGGGCAGCTCACTGATGACGATGACCGCCGGTCCCGTGCCCAGCCGGCGGACCGTCCGAGTCGCCCCCCCGGTGGTGAAGGCCGACGATTCGAAGTCCGCCAGCGCGTCGGCCATGGGAAACGCTACCTCCGATGCGCCTCAGTGGGCCGGGGCGCCCAGCTGGTCGGACCCGACCAGCGCCAGGGTCACCACCGCCGGCCGGTGGTCCGACCCGGCAAACCCGCAGATGTGGGCGTCGGTCACCGAGACCGACTCGGTGACGAGCACGTGGTCGAGCTGGCTGTGGGGCCGGTGGGCGGGCCAGCTCCGCCCGATGACCGCTCGCCGCCATCCCCGGAAATAGGAGCTGGTGGGCGGGCCCCAGAGGTTCATGTCCCCGGCCAGCGCCGCCGCCGTGTCCACCGGGGGGAGGCGTTTGCTCAACCGCCGGTACTGGGCGTGCGATCCTTGGGTGATGTGGGACATGTGGGTCCCGCAGACGGTCAGTCCGCCACCCCGGAGGTCGACCGTGCCCTGGAGGACGATCCGGTAGGCCGGGTCGCGCTTGAGCCGGCCGAGCTGGATCACCTCGACGTCTCGAACCGGGAGCCGGGACAGCAGGGCCACCCCCCAGTGACCGCGGGCGAAGGGCCGGTCGTGCGGCCCGGCCGCCGGACGGTACCGCTCGCTGTCGAGACGCAGCGTCCGGCGGACCTGGCTGGCCAGCGGGCCCCAGCGTCGGGTGGTGGTCGGGATCGGTGCATAGAGCCGGCCTCGGGCCAGCGCCACCTCGTCCACCACCTCGTAGCCCAGCTCCACCGCCACCCGCCTCGCCGTGCTCGGGCTGCCGTCGTCGGGCTCCCAGGACTCCTGCAGGACGAGGACGTCGGCTCCGAGGGCGGCGCACTCTCCGACCACGTCGAAGGGGCGGCCCCACCCGTCGACGCCCATGTGGACGTTGAAGGTGGCGAGCGTCAGGGACGCCGGGAGATGCTCGTCGGCCATCCGGGTCAGGTTCGGCCGAGGGCCTCGGCCGCGTCCACCAGGCCGTCCCGGAAGTCCGGATGGGCGATCTGGGCCAGCGCCGCGGCCCGCTCGCGCACCGTGCGCCCGGCCAGGTCGGCGGAGCCGTGCTCGGTGATGACCACGCCGGTGTGGTGGCGGGGCGTGGACACCACCGAGCCCGCTGGCAGGAGCGGGACGATGCGCGACCGGATGACGCCGTTGGCAACGGCGGTGGACCGCATGCAGATGAGCGAATGGTCGTCGAGGCGCATCTCGGCGCCGGCCACGAAGTCCTCGTGCCCACCGACGCCCGAGACCTGCTTGCCATCGATGTGGTCGGCCACCACCTGGCCATAGAGGTCGACGCTCAGTGCGCCGTTGACCGAGACGAAGGTGTGGTTGCGAGCGATCACCGTCGGGTTGTTGACCACCTGCACGGGCACGAATGCCACGTCCCGGTTGCCGTCCAACCAGCGGTAGAGCTCCGACGAGCCGAGCGCGAAGGTGGCGATCGACACCCCGTTGAACACCTGTTTGGTGTCATTGGTCACCTTGCCGGCCTGATGCAGGCGCATCAGGCCGTCGGTGAACATCTCGGTGTGGATCCCGTACGAGCCGCCGCTTCCGGCGGCCAACTCGGTCGCCACCATGTCGGGCACCGCGCCGATGCCGATCTGCAGGGTGGCGCCATTGCCGATGAAGGAGCGGGCCTGCTCGGCGATGGCCCGGTCGACGTCGTCGGGCGGGGTCGGGGGCAGGACGTAGGGCATGCCGTCCGCCTCGACGACCACGTCGGCCAGGTCCAGGTCCAAGGCGTTGGTGTAGTCCGGCGGCAGTGAGCAGGTCCGGGGGAGGTTGGGGTTGACCTCGATGACCAGCAGCCGGTCGGGATCCCTCCCGGCCGCCTCCAGTTCCTCGTAGGTGGCGCCCAGGTGGAGGGAGAGGTTGATGCTCCCGTCCGCATCCGGGGGGGCGGCCTGTGCGGTCATCACCCGCGGCGCGAACCGGCGGAGGATGGGGGCGAACTGGCGGAACCCTCCCGGGACCAACTCGATGTCGGCGCCCTGGGCGAGCATCATCCGCTCGGCCGGACCGAAGAATCCGCACCGGTACGACACCCCGGGGTGGGTGAAGACGGGGTAGTAGCCGAGGAGCAGGGCCCCGCCGAAGGTCAGCGCCTCCCAGTCGTCCCGCGCCCCGAGAGCGGTGAGGAAGGCATCGGGATTGGCCGGGCCGAGCCCGAAGCCGATGGTGTCTCGGGCCCTGATCCGCTCTGCGGCGTCGGCCGGGGTGGAGAAGGGGGACGCCATCACCCCAGTGTGCCACCCGGGCAGGGCATCTAAACGGTCGGTGGGCCTCCGTCGAAAGCCCAGTCCGGGGGCCGCCCTCGGGTCGCGGGGGATGGCAACATGGGCAGATGTTGGTCGACACCCTGCTGTCCGGGCTCGGGGACGCCGCCGACCACGCCCGGCGGCTCGAGGAGCTCGGGGTGGGCGGGGCCTTCACCTTCGAGGGGCCACACGACCCGTTCACTCCGCTCATCGTGGCCGCGCCGGCCACGATCTCGCTCGGACTGGCCACCAATGTAGCCGTCGCCTTCCCCCGCAACCCGCTGCAGCTGGCCCACCAGGCCTACGACCTCCAGCTCCTCTCCCGGGGCCGGTTCACCCTGGGGCTGGGCTCGCAGGTCCGGGCCCAGGTCGAGAAGCGCTACGGCGCCGCCTTCGACCGCCCCATCGCCCGGATGCGCGAGCTGGTGGCGGCGCTACGGGCCGTCTTCGCCTCGTGGGAGACGGGTGAGCGACTCGACTTCCGGGGCGAGTTCAGCTCGCACACCCTGATGCCCCCGATGTTCAACCCGGGGCCCCACCCGTTCGGCATGCCGCCCATCGCCCTCGGCGGGCTGGGCCCCCAGATGGTCGCCCTGGCCGCCGAGGTCGCCGACGGCCTGTTGGTCATGCCGTTCAACACCGCCCGGCACTTCCGCCGGGGCACCCTGCCGGCCATCGAGGAGGGGCTGGCCCGGGCGGGAAGGAAGCGGTCGGAGCTGACCGTGACCGGTGAGGTCATCGTGTGCTGCGGCCGGGACGACCGCGAGATGGAGTTGGCGCGCTCGGCCGGGCGGTGGCTGCTGGCCTTCTACGCGTCGACCCCGGCCTATCGCCCCGTCCTCGAGGCGGAAGGGTGGGAGTCGTTGCAGCCCGAGCTCAACAAGCTCTCCAAGTCGGGGCGGTGGGAGGAGATGGCGCTGCGGATCGACGACACCATGCTGGCCACCCTGGCCGCAGTCGGGTCGCCCAAGGAGGTGGCCGCCGTCGTCGGCGACCGATTCGGCGACCGGGTCGACCGGGTCGCCTTCTACACGCCGGCGCAGGTGGCCGACGACACGCTCGGCGAGCTGGTCGACGCCTTCGGGACCGGGCCGGAGGGACGGCGGTGATGACTGCCGCCGGGGCCCCGGACTACGACGAGTTCTCGATGTTCGCCGACAACGCGGCCGAGGCCGGCCTCCCCTGGAAGGGCCAGCCCGCGGTGAGCCGGCAGTTCGTGGAGGTGGCCCCCGGCCGTCGGGTCAGCGCCTTGGTGTGGGGCACTGCGCCGGCCGAGATGGTCCTCCTCCACGGTGGCGGCCAGAACGCCCACACCTGGGACACGGTGGCGCTCGCCCTCGACCGACCCCTGGTGGCCGTCGACCTCCCCGGCCACGGTCACTCGGACTGGCCGGGCGATGCCCGGGCCCTCGACCCGGCGGCGATGGCTGACGACATGGCCGCGACCATCGGTCGGATGGCCCCCGGGGCCCGCATGGTGGTGGGCATGTCGCTCGGCGGGGTGACCTCGATCGTCCTGGCCGCCCGGCACCCGGAGTTGGTGTTGAAGCTGGTCCTGGTCGACATCACCCCGGGGGTCGACCATGCCAAGAGCTCGGACATCGCCGCCTTCCTGGCCGGGCCCGAGTCGTTCGCCTCGTTCGACGAGATCCTGCAGCGAACCATCCAGTTCAACCCCACCCGGTCGGAGTCGTCCCTGCGCCGGGGCGTGCTCCACAACGCCGTCCAACGCGACGACGGGTCGTGGACCTGGCGGCACCAGCTGGGCCGGCCGTCGACCGGAGCCGGGCTCCACGTGGCGTCCGTCGACTTCAGCTCCCTGTGGGGCGAGCTCGAGCACCTCGACGCCCCGGTGCTCCTGGTGCGGGGTCAGCGCTCACCGGTGGTGGACGACGCCGACGTGGCCGAATTCCGTCGCCGCCGACCTGCGGACCAGGTCGTCATGGTCACCGACGCCGGCCACAGCATCCAGGGGGACCAGCCCGTCGGGCTGGCCCGCATCCTGGACGGCTTCATGGCCGGGCCCTGAGGGTCAGGCCGCCACAAGTCGGTCACCGCTGCCCGCGGTCGGGCGGCCGTCGGCCTCGTCGACCAGTGCGGCCTCGAGCACCTCGCCGATCTCGGATGCCAGGTGGAAGGTCATCTCCTCGCGCACTCCCTCGGGCACGTCCTCGAGGTCGGGCCCGTTCCGGCTGGGCAGCACCACCGTGGAGAGCCCGGCCCGGTGGGCGGCCAGCACCTTCTGGCGCACGCCACCGATCGGGAGCACCCGACCCTGCAGGGTGACCTCGCCGGTCATGCCCAGCACCGACGACACCGCGACGTCCCGGAGCAGACTGACCAGCGCGGTGGTGATGGTGACCCCGGCCGACGGCCCGTCCTTCGGGATGGCCCCGGCCGGCACGTGCACATGGAAGCGCTTGCCGGCGAAGGCCGACCGATCGATGCCCAGGGCCTCGGCGTGTGAGCGAACGTAGGACAGGGCGATCTCCGCCGACTCCTTCATCACGTCGCCCAGCTGGCCGGTCAGGGTCAGGCCCTCGGGCCCGTCCATCATCGATGCCTCCACGTAGAGGACGTCGCCCCCGGACCCGGTGACGGCCAGGCCGGTGGCCACACCGGGTACCGCCGTCCGATCGGCCGCCTCGAAGAAGAATCGTGGCCGGCCCAGCCAGCCGCGGACGTCGTCACGGTCGACGGCCAGCGGGGTCTCCGTGTCGTGTGAGGCGATCCGGGCGGCCACCTTGCGCAACAGCCGGCCGAGCTCGCGCTCGAGCGAGCGCACCCCGGCCTCGCGGGTGTAATCGCCGACCACCACCCGCAGGGCGGCATCGGTGATAGTGACCTCGTCCCGGGCCAGGGCGGCGCGCTCCAGCTGGCGCCCGAACAGGTGGTTGCGGGCGATGGCCACTTTCTCGTCTTCGGTGTAGCCGTCGAGCCGGATGACCTCCATCCGGTCGAGCAGCGGGCCGGGGATGGTGTCGGCCATGTTGGCGGTGGCGATGAACAGCACCTTGGACAGGTCGAGCTCGACTTCGAGGTAGTGGTCGCGGAAGGTGTGGTTCTGCGCCGGGTCGAGGACCTCGAGCAGGGCCGATGACGGGTCGCCCCGGTAGTCGGTCCCGAGCTTGTCGACCTCGTCGAGGACGATGACCGGGTTCATGGTCCCGGCCTCCCGCAGGGCCCGCACCAGGCGGCCGGGCTGCGCGCCGACATAGGTGCGCCGGTGCCCCCTGATCTCGGCCTCGTCACGGACCCCGCCCAGCGCCACCCGGACGAACGTACGGCCGAGGGCGCGGGCCACCGACTCGCCCAGCGAGGTCTTGCCCACCCCGGGTGGGCCGACCAGGGCCAGGATGGCGCCTGCGCCGCGTCCGGAGGTCGGGGCCAGGCCCCGCTCGGCCTGCAGCTTGCGCACGGCCAGGTGCTCGAGGATGCGGTCCTTCACATCGTCGAGGCCGTCGTGGTCCTGGTCGAGGATGGTCGCCGCCGCCTTCACGTCGAGGCGGTCCTCGGACTCCTCTCCCCAGGGCAGTTCGAGGACCGTGTCGAGCCAGGTGCGGATCCACCCGTGCTCGGGGTTCTGTTCGTTCATCCGCTCGAGCTTGTCGATCTCCCGCTCGACCGCCTGGCGCACCCCGTCGGGCAGCCGCCGGTCGCCGACCTTGGTGCGGTAGTCATCGGGATCGCCCTCGTCACCCGAGCCGATCTGGCCCAACTCCTTGCGGATCGATTCGAGCTGGCGGCGCAGGAGGAACTCCCGCTGGGTCTTCTCCATGCCTTCTTCCACGTCGGTCTTGATCCGCTCGCGCAGGGTGAGGTCGGCCAGGACCTCCCGGGCCCAGGCGATGACCAGGCGTAGCCGTGCGCCGACATCGAGGGTCTCGAGGACCTCGACCTTCTGGGCCAGGGACAGGTCCGTCGAGTACCCGGCCATGTCGGCAACCCGGCCGGGATCGGTGACATCGGCCAGCCGCTCGGCAATCCGGGCCGCGCCCCTGCTCAATAGGATGTTCTCCAGCACCGCCCGGTACTCGCGGGCCAGCTCGGCCTCGGCGTCGGAGGGCGGGCCCTCGGGGACGATCTCGACCTCGACCCACAGGGCCTGGCCGGTGCCGGGCACGGCGGTGCCCAGTCGGGCCCGCTCCAGCCCGCGCACGGCCACCGCCGGCATGCCCCCCGGCAGGTCGCCCTTCTCCATGACCTCGGAGACCACGCCAACCGACGCATACCGACCGTCGATGAACGGGACGAGGACGAAGCGGCCGTCGGCCGCCCCGGCCGCCTCGGCGGCGGCCTTGGCCTCGGCCGACTCGAGGGCCATGGTGAAGACCATGCCCGGCAGGACGACCCCCGAGGTCAGGGGCAGCAGGGGGAGATTCTCATTGAACTCGTCCATCATTCCTCCGAACGTCACCAGCTGGTCGCTGTCGGTGGGTCAACAGCTGGATCGAACGTGTATTCCCCCGCCCTCCGCCTCCGTGGCCCTCGGGTGCCCTCCGGTCCTGATGGATCCGGTCGCACCGGGGGTGAGCCGGCAAAGGGCCTGGATCCGATGGCGATGCAAGGGCCCGCCAACATGCGTTGGCCGTTCACATCGAGTTGGTTAGACGTTCATCCGTTGGCCACCCGCCGATTGCCGACCGTTTACCTGCGATTGTTACCGTCCGGTGACGTCGTTTGCCGAATGAGATCTGGACCCCTGAAGGATTGCCAGGAGGAGTCGATGGGTGAAGAAGCTCGGACCAACTCGACCAATCAGCGGGAAGTAGGCCCACCTATCGACCAGCTGATCGAGGCGCTCGATCCGGATAGGGACCGTCCCAGGGATGTGGTCTGCACCCATCGACTCACGCTCGGATTCGACCAACAGACCGTCCTGTCGGGAATCGACATGTCATTTCGCCGCGGCACCATCACCGCGCTGATTGGTCCGACCGGTTCCGGCAAGTCCACCTTCTTGCGAACGCTCAATCGCATGAATGACAAGGTGATCGGGTTCCGCCATGAGGGTGACGTGACCCTCGAGTCGGAAAGCATCTGGGCCTCGAACCAGGATCTGCTCAGTCTGCGCAGGCGCGTGGGAATGCTATTCCAGCGTCCCAACCCATTCCCAATGTCGATTCGCGACAACGTTGTCGCTGGTGTCAAGGCACACCGGATTGCCAAGGGCAAGCAGCTGGACGTGGTCGCAGAGCAGCGGCTTCGTGAGGTCGGCCTCTGGGACGCGGTGAAGGATCGGCTCAGAGACTCCCCGTTTCGACTCTCCGGCGGTCAGCAGCAGCTTCTGTGCCTGGCGCGCACCCTGGCCGTCGGTCCCGAGGTACTGCTGCTCGACGAACCCACATCGGCCCTCGACCCGGTTTCGACCGAGTACGTCGAGGCATTGCTTGCCACCATGGCCACCGCTCTCACCCTCATCATCGTCACGCACAATCTCGCACAGGCCCGACGGGTATCCCACAACACCATGTTCTTCTACGAGGGAGCTCTCGTCGAGCACGGCGAAACCCGTCAGGTGTTCGAGACTCCCCGCCAGCCACAGACCGAGCGCTACGTGACCGGGCGCATGGGATAGGGGAAGCAGCGACCTCCAACCATCCCTCGAGAGTTCAAACAGGCAAAGAGATAGGCCAACCGTGCAGATATTCCCAACCATGAGGAGGAACCACAAGTGACTCGGACTTTCCGAGCAAAGATCGCAATGCCGGCCGTGATGCTGGCAATGGTGACAATTCTGGCCGCGTGCTCGTCTTCGGCCGTCCCCAGCACGACCAGTACCGCCAGCAACGCCACGACCAGCGGGATCGAAACTCCCCCCAAGGTGAGCCTTTCCGAGACGGGGAGCACACTGCTCTATCCGTTGTGGAACATCTGGGCGCCGGCCTACAACCAGACCTACCCCCAGGTGAGCATCACCACCGCCGGCACGGGGTCGGGAACCGGTATTTCGGATGCCTCCAACGGGACCGTTGACATCGGTTCGTCGGATGCGTACCTCTCGTCCTCGCAGGTGCAGGCGCATCCCACGCTGCTGAACATCCCTCTGGCCATCTCGGTGCAGGTCATCGCCTACAACGTCCCAGGGGTGACTGCGCACCTCAAGCTCAGCGGCTCACTGCTGTCGTCGATCTATCAGGGCAAGGTGACCGAGTGGAACGATCCGGCCATCGCCGCACTGAACCCGGGCACCACCCTTCCCTCCATCCCGATCGTGACCCTTCACCGGTCCGACGGAAGCGGCGACACGTTCATCTTCAGCCAGTACCTGTCGAAGGCCGATCCGTCCGGATGGGGCACGAAGGTCAGTTTCGGAACCACCGTCCCCTGGCCGGCGGCTCCGGGTGCCCTGGGCGAGAACGGAAACGGTGGCATGGTGTCGGGCTGCAAGGCGACCGTCGGGTGCATCGCCTATGTGGGGATCAGCTTCCTTTCCCAGCTGCTCGGCGACGGCCTGACCTACGGGCAGCTCCAGAACGGACAGGGAAACTACGAGTTGCCGACCTCGACTGCGGTTGCGGCCGAGGCCGCCTACTTCGCGCCGAAGACCCCGGCAAACGGCACCATCTCGATGATCTACGGGCCGGTGGCAGGTGGCTATCCGATCATCAACTACGAATACGCCATCGTGGACTCGACCCAACAGAGCTCGCCGACGGCAAAGGCCATCCGCTCGCTTCTCGAATGGTCGGTCGACCCCAACAAGGGTAACAGTGCTCAGTATCTGAGCCAGGTGAGTTTCCAACCGCTACCGGCCACAGTGGTCGCCCAGTCATCGAAGCAGATCGCCAAGATCCAGTAGGACATGGCCATCGTCGCTGGAAGCACGGGTTTGCCCGCCTCCCCGCCGGCCTCTGGTGTCCACCCGATCCGCCGGTCCTCGCTGGCCTGGCGGATCGGTGGCGCCATCCGGGCCAATGAGGAGCAGGCCTGGCGTTGGTCCGCCCGGGTTGCATCGCTGATTCCCCTGGGGGCACTGGCCTTCGTTCTGACGGTTTTGGCTGTCAAGGCGTGGCCGGCCATCAAGGTGAACGGGGTCGGCTTTCTCACCAGCTCGAGCTGGAAACCGGGAAATACCTACGGGGCAACGGTTCACACGGATGGAGTGGCCCATCCACTCGGTGCAAGCTACGGGGCCTGGCCGATGATCGCCGGGACGTTGCAAACGTCGGCCATCGCCGTGGCGCTGGCCGTCCCGATCTCGATCGGGGCCGCCTTCGCGCTCACCGAGCGCCTTCCTCGGTGGCTGTCCCAGCCGCTGGGGTTCGCCATCGAAGTGCTGGCGGGCATCCCGAGCGTGATCATCGGCCTCTGGGGCGTCTTGACCCTGGGGCCCTTTCTGTCGAAACATGTCTACCCGATCGTGGCCGACCAAATGCCCGATGTGCCCGTCCTGCGGTACTTCCGGAACCCGACAGGTCACGGGGAGGGTCTCCTCACATCGGGCATCGTCCTGGCCCTCATGATCGTGCCGATCATCGCATCGACGACGCGCGACCTCTTCCTGCAGGTGCCGCCGCTGCCGAAGGAAGGGGCCGAGGCGCTCGGGATGACAGACGCAGAGGTGGCAAGACGGGTCACTGTGCCGTGGGTTCGTGCCGGAATCATCGGGGCCACCGTGTTGGGCCTCGGGCGGGCACTGGGTGAGACCATCGCAGTGGCCATGATCTCAGGCTCGATCCTCGGCTCGGTCGCTCCCAACATCTACGGCACGATGACCACCATCGCCGCGACCATCGTGACCCAACTGGACTCGGCGGCTACCGACGGGACGGGTTTTGCCACGGCCACGCTCGCCGAAGCCGGGCTTCTCCTGGCGGTGATCTCCGTGGTCGTCAACCTGATCGCCCGGGGGATCGTGGTCCGCACGTCCCGGCTGGGTGCTCCAGTGGGTAGAGCATGAGCAGGTCGCGAGGTAGCTCATGACCATTCAGTCCAGTTCCTATCCCGACACGCGACGTCGTCGGATCACCGAAGTGTTGTTCCGGTTCGCCACCATGGTGGCCCTGGTGCTGGTGCTGGCTCCGGCACTATGGCTGATTCTCGGAGTCATCTTCCGGGCGGTCCCGCATTGGAAGTGGAGCGTGATCACCACGCCGACCCAAGGGACGAGCGGCGGCCTCGAGAACGCAATTCTGGGTACCTTGCTACTGATGGCGGGGGTACTGATCATTGCCGGCTCGGCCGGAGTCCTGGCCGGCATCCATCTGGCGGAACTCGCTCGTCCCCGGCGTAGTGGCAAGTCGAGCGGATCGTTCCTGCGCACCGCCTCGGAGGTCTTGTCGGGGTTCCCATCGATCGTGCTGGGGTACGTCGGGTACGTTGCCCTGGTCGTCGGCCTTCACTGGGGCTTCTCGCTGTTGCCCGCACTGCTCATCCTGTCGATGATGGTGATCCCCTATATCGCCAAGTCCACCGAGTCGGCGCTCCGTCAGGTACCGACGAACTACCGCGAAGGCGCTGAGGCACTCGGAATGTCAACCGGATACGCCCTCCGCAAGGTCATGCTGAAGAGCGCCCTGCCCGGGATTGTCACCGGGCTGTTGCTCGCCCTGGCCATAGCCGGGGGCGAGACCGCCCCTCTGCTCTACACCGCGGGGTGGACCAACAATCTTCCCTCTGCTTCGCTCGTCCATCATCCGGTGGCGTATCTGACCTATCCGGTCTGGACCTTCTACAACCAGCCGTCGTCCGAGGCCCACTACCTGTCGTATGACGCCGCGCTTCTCTTGATGGTGCTGGTGTTGGTGCTTCTGGTCGCGTCCCGGATCATCGTGGCGCGGACCCAACGGCATTCCGAAGGGCGACGGGGCTGACACGCTGGCGTGAGGAGGTGTCGTCGCAGGTGATCGATGACCGGGATGTCACCCCGGTCCACCCGGTTCGCCCGGAGACCCGGCCTGTTCCAGGGGAACGGGCCTGCTCGGGGCCCGTTCGGGATGCTGGGCCGGGCGGTACCCGTCCGGATCGACCCGGAAGCCGACCCCCCGGACCGTCACGATGTACCCCGGGTCGGCCGGGTCCGGCTCGAGCTTGGCCCGCAGGCGGTGGATGTGGGTGTCGAGGGTGCGGCTGTCCGACAGGTAGCGGCCCGGCCACAGCAGGTCGATCAGCTCGTCGCGGGTCCTCAACCGCCCAACCGGGGAGAGGAGCACGCTCAGCAGGTCGAACTCGCGGCGCGACAGGTGGGTCTGCCTCCCTTCCACGGTGACCTCTCGGCGGGCGAAGTCCACGACCACCGAGCCGAAGGCGACGTCGGGCCGCTCCTCGTCGTCGGGGTCATCGGCCGGGTCCCGAACGGGCTCCGGTTGGTCGGTGTCCGCCGTCAGCGACGGGACCTCGGGTGGGGACACCCGCCTCAGGATGGCCTGCATGCGGGCGACGAGCTCACGCAGCCGGAAAGGCTTGGTGACGTAGCCGGCGGCGCCGAGCTCGAGGCCGAGGACCACGTCGAACTCGCTGTCGACCGCGGTGACCATCACGATGGGAACCGGGGCCAGGCGCCGCATCCGGCGGCAGACCTCGATGCCGTGCATCCCGGGCATGAGCATGTCGAGCAGCACGATGTCCGGAGGGTTGTCGGTGAAGAGACGAAGCCCTTCTGCGCCGTCGGCGGCCACCTCGACGACGAAGCCCTCCCGGCCCAGGCCCGAGGACAGGGCCTGGCGGTAGGACTCCTCGTCTTCCACCACGAGGACCCGGGTGCTCTCGTCGACGGCAACCATGGGCAGTTGGCGACCTCCCACATCGACCCTAGGAAAGCCAGGTGAACGGGAAACAACCGGGGAGATACCTGGGAGTGATCATTCCGTGAACGTTGCCGGTCGGCCGGCCGGCCACGGTGGCCAGGGCCCCGCCGGGGCGCCCGCCCCGCGGCTCAGGTGAGGGACCCGACGGCCAGGCCGGCTGCCGCCGCGCCGATGCCGGCGGTGATGCTGACCACCACGTTGAGCAGCGACGCCGCCCGACGGTCGGCCTCCATCAGTCGCACGGTGTCGAAGGCGAACGTCGAGAACGTGGTGTAGGAGCCGATCAGCCCGGTGCCCGCCACGGTCACCCAGGCCGTGGGGATCCCGTGGCGGAGGCCCGAGGCGACCAGGACCCCGAGCACCAGCGAGCCGGTCAGGTTGACCGCCAGGATGCCGAGCGGGATGCCGGACCTGATCCGCCTCTGCACCAGGCGGTCGACCAGGTGGCGCAGAACCGCGCCGAGGGCGCCGGCCACCGCCAGCCCGGCGATGATCACGGCGTCACCTGGTCCGGATCGGGGTCCGGGTCCGGGTAGAGCAGGCCCAGGTCGTCTGGGTCGGGGATCGAGCGGTCGCCCGGCTCCGGGAGGATGCGCCCACGGGCCAGGGCCATCCCGATGACCACGGCGGCCGGCCCGGCCACCAGCGAGGCCGCCAGGTAGACGGCGGCCGTGCCCACCCGTCCGTGCTGGCCGTGCTGGGCGATCTCCACCATCATGGTGGAGAAGGTGGTGAAGCCCCCACAGAACCCGATGACGGCGAAGGGTCGTACGAAGCGGGTCCGCTCCCAGCGCTCGGTGGCCAGGGTGACGACGAGGCCCAGGACGAACGAGCCCGCGACGTTGACCGCCAGGGTCGCCCAGGGGAACCCGGGACCACCTTGGTCCAGTGCCCGGTCCACGCCGTAGCGGGCGAGGGTCCCGAGTGCCCCCCCGGCGGCGATGGCCACGATTCGCAACGGGAGCTCGGGCACGAGGGGACCGGGACCGGACCTGACTGCGGGCACTCCCCTCCTTATGGATCACGCGTCCGTCACGCGCCTCGTTCGGTTGCGGGGACGGGCCAACAGCCGGATCGGGCGGTGGGGCGATCCGCGTCGCCTGCCGCAGTGTAGGCCGGTCGCGCCCCGGTGTCGCGGGGCTGCGCGGGGGATGGCCGGCGCCGGGTGCGTTCAGGGCGTCGAACGGCCAAGCCGTCAGCGCTTCAAGCGGTAGGGGCCCGCCCGTGCACCAGACCCGACCAGTGGGGGGAGGGCATTGGTGAGGGCGGCGTCGGGCAGACCCCTACGGCTTGACCCGCTTCCAGATCGCCGCCGGGCCGACACGGCCCGGCGACGGGGCGTCAGGTCGGTGGTTCGCCGGCGCCATCGGTCTCCAAGCTAGAGAACCCAGGTGAACGCCACGCCATCGTCATGTCACGTCCAGATGAATGATGGGTAGTCTTCGGGCGCGGAGAGGACGACCGATGACCGGGTGGGCGCAATGACCATGGACGATGCAGTTGTGGATGTCCCCGCCACCGAGGAGTGGCGGCGGCTCGTCGGCCACTTCGAGTCGATCCGCCACCGACACCTGCGCCAGATCTTCGCCGACGACCCCGAACGCGGCGCCCGCATGGCGGTGACCGCCGGCGACCTGTACCTCGACTACTCGAAGCACCGGGCCACCGCCGAGACCATGGCGGCGCTGATGGCCGTGGCCCGGCGGGCAGGGGTCGAGGAGCGCCGCGACGCCATGTTCGCCGGCCGGCACGTCAACAACACCGAGGACCGGGCCGCGCTCCATGTGGCCCTGCGCCTGCCGAGGGCCACCCGCCTCGAGGTCGACGGCCGAGACGTGGTGGCCGACGTCCACGGGGTGCTCGACCGGATGGGAGAGGTGGCCGAGGCCATCCGCTCGGGCCGGTGGACCGGCTCGACCGGTCGCCGGATCAACGCGGTGGTCAACATCGGCATCGGTGGCTCCGACCTCGGCCCGGCCATGGCCTACGAGGCGCTGCGCGACTATGCCACCCCCGACATCGACTGCCGGTTCGTGTCCAATGTCGATCCTGTCGACCTCTACGCCAAGACCCACGATCTCGACCCCGCCGCCACGCTCTTCGTGGTCAGCTCCAAGACGTTCACCACGCTGGAGACGCTGACCAATGCCGCCGCCGCCCGCAGGTGGCTGCTCGGCGGGCTGGGGGCGGGGGACGAGGCGGTGGCCCGCCACTTCGTGGCCGTGTCGACCAACGAGGGCGCGGTGAGGGAGTTCGGCATCGATCCGGCCAACATGTTCGGCTTCTGGGACTGGGTGGGCGGCCGGTACTCCTACGACTCCGCCATCGGCTTCTCGCTGATGGTGGCCATCGGCCCCCGGGCCTTCGCCGACATGCTGGAGGGTCTCCACACCATCGACCGGCACTTCGCCACCGCGCCGCTCGAGAACAACATGCCCGTCATCCAGGGCATGCTCAACGTCTGGTACGGCAACCTGTTCGGAGCCGAGACCCATGCCGTGCTCCCCTACAGCCAGCGCCTGGCCCGGTTCCCCGCCTACCTGCAACAGATGACCATGGAGTCCAACGGGAAGTCCGTCCGCCGGGACGGGTCCCCGGTGTGGGGCCAGACCGGGGAGGTCTTCTGGGGCGAGCCGGGGACCAACGGCCAGCACGCCTTCTATCAGCTCATCCACCAGGGGACCCGGCTCATCCCCGCCGACTTCATCGGCTTCGGCCGGTCGACCCACGAGGCCGGTGGGCAACAGGACCTGCTGATGTCCAATTGCTTCGCCCAGGCCAAGGCCTTGGCCTTCGGCCGGACCGCGGCGGAGGTGGCGGCGGAGGGCACCCCGCCCGACCTCGTGCCCCACAAGGTGATGGCGGGCAACCATCCGAGCTCGACCATCGTCGCCCCCGAGCTGACGCCCTCGGTGCTGGGCCAGCTGGTGGCGCTCTACGAGCACACCGTCTTCACCGAGGGGACGGTGTGGGGTATCGATTCCTTCGACCAGTGGGGGGTCGAGCTCGGGAAGGTGATGGCCCGGCAGCTGGCCCCCGCCCTCGCCGACGACGGGGAGCCGGACCTCAGCGCGCAGGACGGCTCGACCGCCGCCCTGGTCCGCCGCTACCGCGCCCTGCGACGCTCCGGGTGAGTGGCCCCAACGCCGCGGTCAGGCCGAGGCCAGCGCCTTCCACAGCGACCGGTAATTGGGGTAGGTGAGCTCGTCGGTGATGTAGCCGGCTCGCACCAGCTCGGCGTGGAACGCGGGCAGGTTGCGGAACGGGACTCCCATGTCCACGTGGTGGGCCAGGTGCCAGCCGGTGTTGTAGGGCACGAACCAGAACCGGGCCGGCAGCGTCTGGCGCACGTTGTGGGTGGTCACCCGCCGGTCGGCGCTGGCCTCGAGCCCCCCGTGCTCGGCGATGGCCCGGAGCCGGTTGATCACCCGCCACTGGGTCATCCACGGCAGCCACCACAGCAACGGGTAGATCCACCAGCGGCCGGTTGCCGCCCACAGCACCGTCCACAGGGCGGCCTGCACCCCGAGGATCGACAGGGACACCGGTCGGAACGACGGGTTCTTCAGGGCCTTGAACAACGGGGTGAAGTTCTTCCACCCCGAGATGCCCACCGCGTCGCGCAGGAGGCGTCGGGCGAAGGTGCGCCGGTCACACCGGTATCCGCCGTAGAAGGCCATGTCCGGCTCGCGGGGCCCGAACTCCTCCTTGTGGTGGGCGAAGTGGCCCCGCCGGTAGATGGAGATGGGGGTGAACACCGGGTAGGCGATCAGCCAGGTGCCCACCCAGTCGTTGGCCCGATTGTCGGTGAAGAGGAGCTTGTGGGCAGCCTCGTGCATGAGGATGGCGAACCGGGCGTTCACGGGGCCCATGAGGAGGAAGGCGCCCGCGTAGGCGAGGGGATTGCCGATCCACACCGCCCCGCCGACGAGGGCGGCCACCCACAGCCAGACCCCGGCCACGCTGATGGCGTTGCGCAGGTTGGCGATGCGGCGGAGCTCGGAGCGGAGCTCGGGCCGGGCCATCCCGTTGTCCATCAGCCGATCGGTCGGGAGGACCTCGGGCCGGGCCGTCCGATCGGCCACCATGGTCATCGCCATGTGTGACATATTACAGATATTGAACAAGCGATGCAAGAGCGTAATACACCGTTGACCGCCCGGTCGGTACTGGCCAGTGCACTCCTGGGTGAGGACCCACCGGAGCTGCCCGTCGCCCATCTGGTCCATCTGGCCGGCCTGTTCGGGATCAACGAGAACCGCGCCCGGGTGGCCCTGAGCCGGATGGCCGCAGCCGGCGAGGTGTCCACCGACGGGGCCGGCCGCTACCGGCTGGCCGGCCACCTTCTCGACCGCCAGGCCCGCCAGGTGAGCAGTCGCCGAGGGGAGACCCGACCGTGGCGCGGCAGGTGGCGGGTGGCGGTGGTCACCGCCTCGGGCCGGGCCGCCGACGACCGTTCGGCCCGCCGGAAACGGCTGGTCCGGGCCCGGTTGGCGGAGCGGCGCGAGGGGGTGTGGCTGCGACCCGACAACATCGACCTCGAACCGGACCCGGCCGAGGACGCCGACGTCGAGCTGTTCACCGGGCAGCCCGACGGCGACGGCGGGGCCCTGGCCGCCCGGCTGTGGGACCTCGAGGGCTGGGCGCTGCGGGCCGCGCACCTGGTCCGGGAGCTCGAGGTGCACCCCCCGGTCGATCCGGTGGATCTGGCCCCCGGGTTCGTCCTGTCGGCGTCCGTGCTCCGGCACCTGCAGGGCGACCCGCTGCTCCCGGATCCGCTCCTGCCGGCCCGATGGCCCGGCCCGGCGCTGCGATCGTCCTATGACCGATGGGACCGGCAGTACCGCCGGGTGCTGGCCACCTGGGGCCGTTCCGGCTGAGCCCGGCGGGCAGTGTCCTCCTCCCTCCCCGGTGGGGAGCCTTAGGATCGACTGATCCGGCCCGGACCTGCCCGCACGGTCCCGTCCCCGTTTCGACCGCGACCCCTGGAGGACCGATGACCCGACACAGCGAGGCCCTGCCATTCGGCGGCAGGGTGGCGGTGATCACCGGGGCGGCAAGGGGGCAGGGGCGCAGCCACGCCGTGGAGCTGGCCCGGTTGGGAGCGGACATCGCGGTGTGCGACCTCGGCCGCGACCTCGCCAGCGTCGGCTATCCCCTGGGCACTGCCGACGACCTGGCCGAGACCGCCCGCCTGGTCGAGGAGCAGGGGCGCAGGTGTGTCTCCGCCCTGGCCGATGTGCGGGACCTCGAGGCGGTGCTCGCCTTCGTCGACGGTGCCCAGCGGGAGCTGGGCTCGGTGGACGTGCTGGTGGCCAACGCCGGCGTCTCGACCGTGGGATCGATCTGCACCATGGGCGCCACCGAGTGGAGCGAGACCATCGACACCAACCTGACCGGGGTGTTCAACGCCATTCGGGCGGCCGCCCCGCACATGCGCCGCCAGCGCCGGGGGCGGATCATCGGGATCTCGTCGATGATGGGCCGCTCGTCAAACGCGGGCATCCCCGCCTACGTGGCTTCGAAGTGGGGGGTGATCGGGCTGTGCAAGTCGGTGGCCCTGGAGCTCGCCGCCTTCGGGGTCACGGTGAACGCGGTGGCGCCGGGCAATGTGTCCACCCCCATGATCCACAACGACGTCCTCTACCGCCTGATGCGCCCCGACCTCGAGAACCCGGGCCGCGAGGACGTGGTCGAGGGGATGGCCTCACTCCACGCCCAGCCGGTGCCGTGGATCGAGCCCGAGGAGATCACCGCCGCCGTGGTCTTCTTGGCCTCGGAGGCCGCCCGGCACATCACCGGCTCGGTGATCGACGTGGACGCGGGGGCCTCGGCCAGGTTCACCGGCTGAACCCGCCCCGGTGCCCGGTCATCGCCAGGCGGTCACTGGCGGGCCATGGCGGAGCGCTCCTCGCCCTCGGCCTCGACGGCGCCACCGCCGGGCCCGGGGCCGAGGAGGGCCACATCGAGCCGCTGCAGCCGGCCTTCGAAGGGGAAATGGCCGGTGTAGCGCTCACTGACCGGTGACCCGTGGTCGTAGCCGATGCTCGGGCCGACGCTCGAGTACATGGTCATGGCGAACGGGACGGCCAGAGTGCCGCTGGGCTCGCCGCCGACGACCAGGGTGGCCTCCGCACCCTTCCCGGTCCGGCGGAACCGGACCCCGACCACCGAGGGGCCCACCGGCACCGCCGCGTCCGACTCCACGACGTGGTGGTCCCCGAAGCAGTTGTAGTCGAAGACCAGCCGGTCTTCCTGGACGAACAGGCTGACCCCCGAGTTCTCGGTTCCGGACGCGTAGAGGACGCCGTCCGCCCCGGCGGGCCGGTCGATGGTGGCGTCCATGTCCCAGCCGCGTCCGCCGAGGGCCGGGGCGACCTGCGCCGGTAGCGGGGACACGGGAGGGAAGTACGAGTAACGGCGGTTGGAGGGATGGGGCGACCGGTCGCGGTAGCGGTTGGAGAACAGCTCGATGGTCCGATCGTCAAGGGGGAGCACCCCGTACTCCTCGGCCTCGCGCCACCACTGCCCGACCAGCTCGGCCACCTTGTCGGGCATGGTGGCGGCCAGGTTGCGGCACTCCGAACGGTCCTCGGTCAGGTGGTAGAGCTCCCAGTCGTCCTCGTCGAAGTCGGTCCCCGGCTGGTGCCGGGTCACCGCCTTCCACCCGTCGGCGTAGATGGCCCGGTGGCCCATCATCTCGAAGTACTGGACGTCCTTGCGGCCCGGCGCGGTCGGGGTGTCGAAGGTGTAGCGCATGGACACGCCGGACACGGGGATCTGCTCGTATCCCCGGTAGGTGGAGGGCGGCTCGACCCCGAGGGTCTCGTAGATGGTGGGGACGATGTCGTTCACGTGGTGGAACTGGTCGCGCAGGCTGCCGCCGTCGGCGATGCGCGCCGGCCAGTGGACGATGAGCGGCACGTGCACCCCGCCCTCGTGGGTGTTCTGCTTGTACCACTTGAACGGGGTGTTGCCGGCCTGGGCCCAGCCCCACGGATAGTTGGAGTGGCTGTGGGGGCCGCCGATGTCGTCGATGCGCCCGACCGCCTCGTCGGGCGTCTCGACCAGGAAGTTGAAGTACTTCATCTCGTGCATCACACCGAAGGGCCCGCCCTCCTGGCTGGCCCCGTTGTCGGACAGCAGCACCAAGAGGGTGTTGTCGAGCCGGCCCAGGTCGTCGAGGGCGGCCACCAGGCGGCCGATCTGGGCGTCGGTGTGCTCGAGGAAGGCGGCGAAGGCCTCCTGCAGGCGGGCGGCCAGCCGGCGGTGGTTCTCGGGCAGGGTGTCCCAGGCCTCGACCCCGGGGTTGCGGGGCGCCAGCTCGGTGCCGGCGGGGAGCAGCCCCATCTCCAACTGGCGGGCGAACCACTTGTCGCGGGCCACGTCCCAACCGTCGTCGAAGCGTCCCCGGTACTTCGCCAGGTACGCGGCGGGGGCCTGGTGGGGCGCGTGCTGGGCGCCGAAGGCCAGGTAGGTGAAGAAGGGACGGTCGGGGCGGATCGACGTGGTGTCGTGGATGAAGCCGATGGCGCGGTCCACCAGGTCCTCGCTCAGGTGGTAGCCCGCCTCGGGGGTGGCCGGGGGCTCGACGCAGTGGTTGTCGTAGACCAGTTCGGGATAGAACTGGTCGGTCTCCCCCTCGAGGAACCCGTAGTAGCGGTCGAAGCCGCGCTGGCACGGCCACTGGTCGTAGGGGCCGGCCGCCGACGCGTTCTCCATGCCGCAGAGGTGCCACTTCCCGAGCGCGAAGGTTGCATAGCCCTCGTCCCTGAGTACCTCGGCCACGGTGGCGGCGTGGTTGGTGATGTGCCCGCGCATGTGCGGGTACCCGGAGTCGAAGTTGGACAGGGACCGCATGCCCACCGTGTGGTGGTTCCGGCCGGTGAGCAGTGCGGCCCGGGTGGGCGAGCACAGGGGGGTCACGTGGAAGTTGGTGTAGCGGAGTCCTCCGGCGGCCAGACGGTCGATGTGGGGGGTGGCCAGGTCGGATCCGAAGCAGCCGAAGTGGGAGAAGCCGGTGTCGTCGAGGAGGATGAGCACCACGTCGGGGGCATCCTCGCCCGGATGGGGGGGCGTGGGCCACCAGGGCGTCGACTCGCGCTGGAGCCGCTTGATCTCACCCTCGAAACGGTCGTGGCTCACGATCTCGGTCCCCCTTCTTTTCGTGGTGTTGGTGGTTCGGCGGTCGTCCGAGGTACCGCGGGCGCCGGCAAACTTATGGCATGCAACATGACAATATGGGGTCCCGACCGTGGTGTCCACCCCCCTGCCCGCCCGGTGGCCTGACGCGGCACAATCTCATCAGTGAGCCCGAGGACTCCGGCCGAGCGAGCCCCGACCCGGGCGCGGCTCGACGCCCAACTGCTCGGCGGACCCCGGGCCACCGGCACGGAACAGGTCCTCGAACGACTGCTCGCCGTGCAGGCCCAGGGCGGCGCGGGCCCGGTTGACCGTCCGGTCCCGGTCGGGCGCGCAGCGCCGACGACGTCGACCAGGCGCTGACCGCCTCCGGACCGCTCTGGTGACCTGGCTCAACCGGGGAGCACTTCACGTGGTGGCCGCCGAGGACTACTGGTGGCTGCACCCGATCACGACACCCCAGCTGCGGACGGGCAACGAACGGCGGCTCCATCAGGAGGGCCTCGATCCCTCCGACGCCCACCGGGGGATCGAAATCGTGGCCGAGGCGGTGAGACCGGGGGGCCGCGAAGTCGGGAGGAGCTGAGAGGACACAGCAAGAACCGGTCGCCCTCCGTGAAGGGCCCGCACTTCGGCCTCTGATGACGACGCATCTTGTCGATTCCAACGGTCACGTCGACGGCAAGCCACTACCGGTCATAGACCTCGCGGCGATGTCCAAGAGCCAAGACCACGATCAAGAGCACATCGTCGGCAATGGTGTAGATGATGCGGTAGTCGCCGACGCGCACCCGATAGCCAGGACGACCTCGCAGAGGTCTGGATGCTGGCGGCCTCGGGTCGTCGGCAAGTAGACCGATTGCGCCTTGGATGCGGGGACGAACTGCCGGGTCGAGTGTCCGCAGTGCCCGGGCAGCAGCGGGACGCAGCTCAATGCGGTAGGTCGTCACGTCCAGCCGAGGTCGGCTTTCACCTCATCCCAGGGGATATTGGGACCTTCCTCAGCCATCGCTGCGTCGAAAGCCTGGGCGTCTTCTGAGTCCTCGAGCGCCTCGATCAACACCTCGTACCGTTCGGGGCTGACCAGCACCGCTGCAGGCCGGCCGTAGCGCTCGAGGAACACCGCTTCGGTGTGGGCCGTCTCCACCGCCTCGGAGAGTCGTTCCCGAGCTTCGCTGACCGCCATCTTTGCCATGCCAATCACTGTACAAGATCTCTATCGACTTGTACATTTGCCGGTCACGATCGTGCAGGCGGTTCGCACAAGAGCGCGGTGAGCTCTTCCGGAGAGATCCCGGCTTGTCACAGCGGATTGTGGCCCCGGGGCCCGGCTCGGTGCCGTGCTCACTTCTCCACCTCCCCGTCTCGCTCCTGGCGGATGGCCGGGCGCCAGGGTCCGCCTGGACCTCCTGGAGGAAGTCAGCCGGTCGGGGCCTGGCCACCCTGGAACGTGACGCCAGGTCGGTGGCCGGCTACCTGGGCATGTCCGGGGGGTCGGGACCCGCGCTCATGGTCGGCCCCACCGGGTCGGGCCTGACGGCGAGCGCACGCCGGTCACGCCGGTCACGCCGGTCAGGCCAGGATCTCCGTCCAGCCTGTTCCCACCGGTGACATGAACACGGTGGTGAGCCGCATCGACTGGTGGAGCCAGACCCCGTCGACCCGGAGGTACTCGTCGTCCTCGTGCCCGCACATCCAGTAGGAGGAGCCGTCGGGTCGACGGCAGGGACTGAGGAGGTCCCATCTGCCGGTGGCCCGGTCGCCGTCCACCCGGATCCGCGGCCCGACGAGCAGGTGCCGGGCGAAGTCGAGCGTGGGCCGGCAGAGACGGTCGGCGATGGCGCGGCGCCCTGTGACACACCCGAGACCGGGCCCACCGTCCCAGGTCCCATCGGCGGTGAACAGGGCGGCGACCCGTGTGGCGATGCGCTCCAGCTCGGCGTCGTCGACCACACCCTCCGCGGAGAATCGCCGATCGACGAGCTCCCCGTAGTCAGCCTTCAGTGCCTGGATCTCGAGCACGGACTCGCTGGCGTCGACCCGCCGGCGGAGCAGGGCAACCTCACCCGCCAGCTGCTCGATGGTGGGCATGGCTGACTCCTTCCGCCGCACGGTCGTCGGGATCGGGGCCACCGGTGCCCCTCCGGTGCCTCAGGCCGCCTTCTCCAGGATGTGGACGCCGCAGGCCGAGCCCAGGCCGATGACATGGGTCATCCCCACCTTGGCCCCGGGGATCTGGCGGTCGCCGGCCTCCCCGCGCAGATGGGTCGCCACCTCCCACACGTTGGCGATGCCGGTGGCGGCGATGGGGTGGCCCTTGGACTCGAGGCCTCCGGAGACGTTCACCGGCATCGACCCGTCGCGCCAGGTTGCCCCCGAATTGAAGAAGTCGACGGCGCCGCCGGTCTCACACAGCATCAGGTTGTCGTAGTGGACCAGCTCGGCGGTGGCGAAGCAGTCGTGGAGCTCGACCAGGTCGAGGTCGGTCGGCCCCACCCCGGCCTGCTCGTACGCCTGGGTGGCGGCGTTCCGGGTCAGGGTGTTCACGTCGGGCAGGATCTGGCACGACTCCTCCCAGGGGTCGGTGGTCAGGATGGACGCCGAGATCTTCACCGCCCGACGCCGCTGTTCAGGCGACAGGGTCTTCAGCCTGGCGCCGCTCACCACCACCGCCGCCGCGGCACCGTCGCAGTTGGCCGAGCACATCGGCCGGGTGTTGGGGTAGGCGATCATGATGTCGCCCATGATCTCTTCCAGGCTCATCTTCTTCGAGTAGGCGGCCAGGGGATTGAGGGTCGAGTGGGAGTGGTTCTTCTCGCTGATCTTGGCGAACAACTCGAAACTGGTGCCGCCGTAGCGGTGGCCGTACTCCATGCCGATCTGGGCGAAGACCCCCGGCATGATCTCCGTGCCGATACGACCGTCGACCGGGGCCACGGCCCCGTAGCGACCGGACGGGCTCCAGGTCCCCGAGTCCTCTTTCCGGTTGCCCCCGGACAGGAGTCCGGCCCCCGAGAGCTTCTCCACCCCGAAGGCCAGCCCCATGTCGGTCTCGCCCGCCTTGACCGCCATGCACGCCACCCGCAACGCGGTGGCTCCGGTGGCACAGGCGTTGGCCACGTTGTAGACGGGAATCCCGGTCTGACCCAGCTGCTTCTGCAACTGTTGGCCGATGCCGGCGTTGGCGGCCATCAGGTTGCCGGCACCGATCACCCCCATGTCCCGCATCTCGACGCCGCCGTCGGCCAGGGCGCCGAGAACGGCCTCGGAAGCGAGGT
The DNA here is from genome assembly GCA_035531955.1 of Acidimicrobiales bacterium. Taxonomy (GTDB): domain Bacteria; phylum Actinomycetota; class Acidimicrobiia; order Acidimicrobiales; family RAAP-2; genus Bog-756. Next base: position 29,398 of record DATKRZ010000050.1, read on the forward strand.
CGACCAGATCCATGTCGGGATGCTTCCCGAACTTCGTCATGTGGATGCCCAGGACCCACAGGTCATCAGACGCCATCTTCTTCAACCTCCCATGGGTTCGAAGCCGAATCCGACGGCTTCGGTGCCGTTGTCGTCAGTACCGATGACCTGGGTGGCCAACCGCACCGGCATGCCCAGGGTGACATGGTCCGGATCGGGCTCGACGTTGATCAGGTTGGCCCGCACGCTGGTGCCCTCACAGTCGACCAGGGCGGCGACGTAGGGGACGGGCACCCCCGGGGCGGCGAAGGCCACGATGGTGAACGCCCTGACCTCGCCCTTGTTGGAGATGGCGACCTTGGTGAACTCGGTGCGGCCGCAGCTGGCGCAAGCATTGCGCCGGTCGAAGAAGCGGGCGCCGCAGGCGGTGCACTCGCTCGCTGTGAGGTGCGGGTCCTCCCCCAACTCCAGATAGTTGACCAACGGGATCTGCTCGGCCATCTTCCTTCCCATCCTTCTCCGGATCGAATGCCGCCACCGTAGCGGGTGGGTCGATTTTCCTGCTAGTCCGAAGCAGGACGGGTGGCAGGTGAACGACCGGGCCGTTGGCCGGAGCGCACACAACGGCTACCGTCTGGCCGACAGAGGAGGTCCGATGATCGAGCAGGTGGTCGACAAGTGGCATGCCTACCTGCGAGGTCGGCTCCCGGACGGACTCGACGGGCTCCTCGACGACGACGTGGTCTTCTACTCGCCGATCGTGTTCACGCCCCAGGAGGGCAAGGCCGTCACCAAGCTCTACCTCGAGGCGGCGGCCAAGACGCTCCCCGGGAACCAAGCTGCATCGGGCGGCACGGAGGACCCTGCCCGACGCCGGTTCCGCTACACGAAGTCGGTGATGACCGGCGACACCGCGGTGCTCGAGTTCGAGACCACGCTCGAGGGAACGCACGTGAACGGCGTCGACATCATCCGCTGCAACGACCAGGGGCGGATCGTGGAGTTCCGGGTGATGATCCGGCCACTGCAGGCTGTCAATCTGGTGCACCGGCAGATGGCGGCCGCCCTCGAGCGGCTGGCACCGCCCGGCTGACCGTCTGGTGGGCGCCAGCCGCCCCGGGAAGGTCAGTACCCCCCGGTGCAGCCGTTCTGGTCCGGCGCCGCATTCGGATTGCCCCAGTAGCGCGCGGCGAAGGCCACGGCCACCCGGATCTGCTGTTCGGGGGTGGCGTCAGCGGCATCGGCCGGGTACCCGAAGGTGTTGAACAGGGTCCAGTTGGCATGGCTGAATCCGAGGCCACCGCTGAAGATGCTCCCCGGCACATTCCACTGGCCGCCTTCCTCGCAGATGTTGACCCTGCTCCACGCGGCGCGCTGGTAGTCGGTGACGCCGTCGGCTGAAGCACCGGTGGCGGCTGACGGCGGACTGTAGACCGTGCTTCCCCCGAGCGAGCCGTAGAAGCCGGCACTCCCGAACGTGAAGATGCCGCCGTCGGAGGCCACCGTCAGGTAGCCGCCGCTGGCGGATGACATGCCGATGACCGGCTTGTTGAGGTGCTGGCCCCCGGTGGACCCGTAGAAGGGGATGACGCCAAAGGTGTAGATCCCGCCGCTGGCCGTCGCCAACCGGTAGCCGAATCCGCTTGCGGTGATTCCGACCGCCAGCTCTCCGGCGGGCGCACCCCCCTCATAGCGGGCGTCACCGAAGGCGAAGACGGCTCCGTTGAGCGCGGCCTCCCAGTATCCCCGGCCGTCCGGCGTCGAGGCGATGCCGACGATCGCGCTGGTCGGGGACATGCCGGTCGCTGACCCGAAGAACCGGGCGTCCCCGAAGGCGAAGACCCCGCCGTCGGATGCGACGAGCCAATAGCCGTCACCGTCAGGAGTGGAATCGATGCCGACGATGGGCTGGTTGAGGTGGATCGCACCCATCGACCCGAAGAACCGGGCGTCCCCGAAGGCGAAGACCCCGCCGTCGCTGGCCACCTCCCAGTAACCCCGCCCGTCGGACGTGGGTGTGAGGCCGACGATCGGCGCGTTGAGATCGAGCGATCCGGTGGAGCCGTAGAAGCCGGCCGCACCGAAGGCGAAGACCCCTCCGTCAGAGGCACCTTCCCAATAGCCGCGTCCGTCGGGGGTGGAGGCGACGTCGACGATCGGGGCATTGAGCACCATGCCCGCCCCGCTGGGCGGGGCGGCTGCGGCACGGCCGACCCCGCCGATGAGGGAGGACAGGAGGGTTGCGGCCACGGCCACGGCAGCGCCGGCAGTGGCGCGACGGCGGGTGTTCCCGGCTGGCCGGGGGGTGCGGTCCCGGGGGACAGGCAGTCTTCGAGCAGGGGTGTGACAAAGAGAGGTGGATGAATGCATCGTGGGTTGACTTTCCTTGGTCGGTCAGATCGGCTCGTATGGCGGGCCGATCTGGCTCACTTCTGGTTAGGTGGACCCCACGTCTGAGCATTCAACGCCCCAGCCGAGCACCGGGAAGGGTGGTTCGGCCTGGCTTCGACAGCCGGGTGTGCTAGCGGGTGATTACGTCCGGAATGGATTGGTGGTTACGTCGTTGTCTCCTTGGCTGCCGGTCCGCGCTGGTCATGTGTGGTGACCGGCGGGGGAGTCCCCACATCTGGTGAGGACGGACCGGCAGGTTCCCTGGTTTCAGACGGCAGCACTGTACCGGCGGCCCCGGGGGAAGTGAATTCGGCGCGCCGTTCCGCCACCGTCCCGGCCGGCCCCCGCGGCCGGCGGTGCGGGCGGCGGGAGATGACAACCTCCAGTTCAAGCCCCCGGTTCGGATGAGTTGACCGCAGGTGGGACCCCTCGGAATCCGTGTGGCGGTGCGACCACTCTCCGTGTCGGGGGGCCGGACCGGAGCGGGAGTCCACCGCGGGGAGCACCTGTCGGCCTCTCGACCGCCGCCAAGGTGGTGTGAGTTGTTCGCACGCAACGGCGACGTTGAGATCTTCTACGAGACCTACGGTGCGAGGGACGATCCGCCGCTGTGGCTGGTGAACGGCCTCGGGAGCCAGAGCATCAACTACCGCTCCGAGTTGTGCGAGCGCTTCGCCCCGTCTGGCCTCTTCGTCATCCCCTATGGCAACCGGGACGTCGGGAGGGACGGTCGTCCAGACCACGGTCATCGAGCACCGCGAGCGCATCCTCACGATGCCCTCGCGCTGACCTCCTGTGCCAGGTCCTTCCTGGTGGAGGGCATGGGCCACGACTACCCACCCCAGTACCGCCTGGTGGTGCTGGTGAGCAGCCATTGCGCCCCGGTCTCCGCCTGAGCCGGGCACCGGCCCACCCATGACCAGGGCCGTGCGCCTCCGGTGCCCGCGGGCCGCGGGCGGCGGCCGGTCCCGATGGCGGTCGGCACCTACCTGTGCCAGCATGCTCTGCAAGTTTCCGGACGACGGGCGGGGGACCGGGTTTCGGAAAGGCGGGCTTGGATGTGAGCGACGTTTCGCGGGGCGAGGGTTGGTGGCTGGCCTCCGATCTCAAGTGGTACCCGCCAGAGTCGGCTGGGGACGTCGCCCCGCCGGCCGTCCCCTCCACCCCCGAGTCGGTCCCCGAACGGGGGCCCGCCCCGCCCGGCTCCGGAACCGGAGCGCCGCCCTCTGATCCGCCCCCATCCGGCCCGCCGCCATCCGGCCCGCCGCCATCCGGCCCGCCGCAAGGGACCGGCGGGGGGAACGGGCAGAACTCGCTCCGGAGCAGGCGACTGCTGGTCGGCGGCCTGGCCCTGACCCTGGCGCTCGCCGGCGGAGGGGCCGCACTCGCCCTCCGGAGTTCAGGCCGCCCCCTACCCCACGGCACCGCCGATCTTCCGTTCTCGGGGGAAACGGCTCGCGGCCCGGTGGACACGAATTCCGCCTCGTCCTCGAACGGCACCGCCCGCTCGCCCCACATCACCACCGCCACCCACAGGAACGCGGCCGCCGCCTCCCATCCCTGCTGCAGGGTCCCCGAAGTCGTGGGCGAACAGTTCGTCAACGCCGAATCGGATGTCTACTCGGCCCAACTCACTCCGACGGAGACCTACGGGACCGCAGCCGACTGTGCAGGCATCCCGGTTCCCCCGCGGTCCTTCGTGATCGGACGGGAAGCCCCGGTCCAGGGGTCGGTCCTGGCCGCGGGGACGGTGGTCGTCCTGTACTTCTGCGACGGTGCCAACCGGGCCTGAGAGCCCGGCCCGGCCACCGTCCCCCGGTGGTTCGACGACCCCCGGTCGCCCGGCCGTGACGGTCAGCGGAAGTCGAAGGCGACTTTGATGGCGCCGGACTCGGTCTGGGTCGCCAGGGCGGTGAAGGCCTCGCGCCACTCCGACAGGCGGAAGGTGTGGGTGAGCATGCCGGACAGGTCGACCCGGCCGTCGGACACCAACTCGAGGAAGTGGGCCATGGCGTGCCGACGGACGCCGTCGACCTCCTCGATGCCGAAGGCGTTCGACCCGACCCAGGAGATCTCCTTGAAGTACAGCGGTGACCACTCCCAGCGGGCCGGGGGGTTCACACCGCTCTTGACCAGGGTTCCCCCGGCCCGCAACAGGCGCACCGCCACCTCTGAGCTCTCGGTGGTCCCGACCGTGTCGTAGACCACGTCGATACCGCCGGGATGGGCCATCGGCAGCCCGTGCGGGGTCGGCTGCAGCACGCCACCCGACCAGGCGGCCGCCTCCTCGATGACCGACTGGGCCGGCTCCCAGTCCACCACCTCGGCACCGAGCGCCCGGGCCAGCGCGGCCTGGGAGGGATGCCGGGCCACCACGAGCACGGCCACGTCGGGGTGGAGCGCCCGGAGGATGGCGGTGGCCGTCGTGCCCAGGGCACCGGCTCCGTAGACCAGGGCGCGACCGGCCGGTGGCGGTGGATGGCGGGTCACGGAGTGGAGCGAGACCGAGAAGGGATCGGCCAGCACGGCGATCTCGTCGGGGATCCCGTCGTGCACGGGGATCAGCATCGAGTCGTGGGCCGGCAGGTAGTCGGCGAACCCGCCCGGCGCGTCCTTGCACGTCCCGATGTGGATGCCCGCCGCCAGAGGTCCCTCGGTGAAGTGCCAGCAGGTGCTCAGATCGCCGGCCCGGCACGCCGGACAGGCGGGGTCGACCCCCCTCGGGGCGCACGACAGCCACGGGTTGAGGACGACCCGTTGGCCGATCTCCAAGCCTCTGGCGGCCGGCCCCAGCTCGCTGACCTCGGCGACGACTTCGTGGCCCATCACCATCGGGAACGAGAACAGCGTGGACAGGGCGCTGTCGTTGTAGGCGTCGGTGAAGTCCCCGAAGACCTGCTTGGACTCGGACCCGCAGATACCGGTGAGCCGGGTCCGCGCCACCACCCAGTCGTGGCGCACCGGCTGCGGTCTGTCGGTCTCGACCAGCCGCATGGGAACCGCGGCCAACCCCTCGAGCAGCGGATTCGACGGATCAGGCGACTCCCACCGATCGGGCCTCACGCCCCAGAGCAGTGCCTGCATGCCGATCTCCCTCCATCCGGAGCACCCCGGCCACGGTAGTGCTTCGCCTGGCGGCCCTTCAGAAGGCGGTGCTGCAGTAGGGGGCCTCATCCGTCCCGAAGAAGAGGTCGGCCCTCGCCGCCGCCCCCGGCCGGAGCTCCTCGATCAGGCCGGCACGGGCCAGCGCCGAGCAGGTGACTCCTCCCAGGAGGACGCTGCCCAGCTCGGCCGGCCCCACGGCCAGGCCGATGGGCTGCCCGGGCCCGGCCGCGGCGCAGGATGCGCCGTCCGGTCCACCGTCGACCCACCAACGACCACTGTTCCACGGGCACTGGGGGTCGGCGACGGCGATGCCGAGGTGATCGGCGATCCGATAGCGGCGGGCGCCCAGGGCTTCGCGCACGTCGATCGGCCGCACCCAGAGCCAATCCCTGGTGTACGTCGTCTCGAGCTGGCGCACATCCGCCAGCAGCCAGCGGAGGTCGTCCTCGACCGGACGGTTCTCGAAGGTCACCGTCTCGACCAGGTCGAGGCCCAAGAGATAGTCGACCATCCCGACCCGGGAGCCCGACGTGAGGGCGATCAGGCTCTCGACGATCAGGCGGTTGCGGACGATGCCCCGATCCCAGTCCGTCTCCACCCGGTAGACACTGTAGGCGTCGTCCCCACCGAGACCGCTGCGCACGACCACGAACCGCCCTTTGTCGTCAGCGGCCTCGGCCGGCCGCAAGTGGAGGTCCCACCACCCGGCCGGGCGGCGGAGGTCACCGGGCTGGGCCCGCCGGGCCCGATCGTAGAGAGGGGCGAGGACGTCGGCGGCGTCGGCCGGAGGGATCATCCGGAACTCGGCGGGCTCGGGAACAGGCCGGAGCCGGCATCCTCGGCGACGGATCGTGTGCCAGGCGCTGGTGGTCGCCGGGCCGTATCCGAACCGCCGGTAGATCCCGCCCTCACTGGCGGTCAGTACCGCCAGGGACTCGCCACGGTCACGGAGTTCGGACAATTGGTGGTCCATCATCCGGCGGAGGAGGCCGCGCCGTCGGTGGGTCGGCAGCACGCCGACGAGGGTCACGGCCCCGACCTGCGCCGTCGTCGTCCCCGGCAGCGTCAGGTCCGATGCGAACGAGGCCGCCGTCCCGACCAGGTGGCTCCCATCGAAGGCGGCCAGGCCGCGCTCCAAGGTGAAGCCCCGCCGCAGGGCCTCGACGGCGTCGTCAGCCGCTGTCTCACCGAAGCTGGTCATGAAGGCCCGGGCGAATGCCGGGAACTCCTGTTCGGACAGGGGCCGAACCTCGAAGGTCACAGCTCTTGTCTAGCTCCCCTCGCCGCTCTCGTCCTTCCTCGTCCCAGGCGACCGGGTGGCGGCGAGCGGTTCGGTTGGCGGGTGGGGCGCCACTCGGCCACCACCGATCCGCCTTAGAATGAGGCGGTGATGTACTACACAATGAGGCGATGATGTACTACGGCCACGCCTCGTGGATCGCCCTGGCGATCTTCGGGGGCATGTTCGCCATCCGGTACCTCTCCTCGCAGCGCCGCCGGGACCAGCAGCAGGGTCGAGGGCACCCACGCGGCGATCCGAGGACCAGCAGCTCGTTCACCGGGCCCGGCCGCCGGGGCCCCGACCCGGGGCCGGCTAGCGATCCCAGGAGCACGGCGTCCACCGGGTCGTCGGGCACCGCTCCCGGATGGTTCGCCGACCCCTTCGTGAAGCACGAGCACCGGTACTGGTCGGGAACGCAATGGACCGAGCACGTGACCGACGGGGGCGTGCCCGGAACGGATCCACCGCCGCGCCCCGGCGGGCACGACGCCGGCCGTTAGGTGCAGGCCGGGCGGGCCGCCGTCACCGCCGAGCCGGGGAGCCATGGGCCACGTCCAGATCCAATTCGCCATCGACGACGCCGACAGGGCCGACGCCATCGTCGGTTCGCTCCTGACCGGGCACCTCGTGGCGTGCGGACAGCGGATCGGTCCGGCGGTGAGCCGATTCTGGTGGAAGGGCTCCCTCGAGCAGGCCGAGGAGTGGCTCGTCGTCCTGAAGACCCGCTCGGCGCTCGCCCCCCGGGTGATCGACGCCGTCGTCGCCGGTCATCCCTACGAGACGCCGGAGGTGGTGGTCCTGCCCATCCTGACGGGCGCCCCCGCCTACCTGGGCTGGATCGACGAGGTCACCGCCGAGGCCCTCCGGTAGCGGTGCGGACCACGGGGTCCTGCCACTTGAACGGGTGCGACCAGCGGTCCACTATGGCAGTAGGCAGACCGCGGACGAAGGGAGTCATCATGCGAGCGAAAATCGGGGATCGGATCCTGATCGGGGGGCACCGGGTCGGCCAGCCCGATCGTGACTGCGAGGTGCTGGAGGTCCGCCACCCGAACGGCGAGCCTCCCTATGTCGTTCGATGGGGGGACACCGGTCACGAGGACCTGTTCTTCCCGGGGCCGGATGCGGCCGTGTCGAGCGACCGGGCCGGAGCGGGCTGAGGACCCCGCCGCTTCCCCACCGGTCCCGGCGGACCGGTGGGAGGACCCAGCCGCCTATCTGCCCAGCAGCTCCGCCACGTTGTCGTGGAAGAGGCCCGGAGCATCCCCGGGTGAGCCGGCTCCCCGGGCGTAGTCCTCGACCGGCGTGGCCGTGCCCTCTGAATGGGGATAGTCGCTGCAGCACATGAACAGGTCGCCGGACTTGGCCGCGAGCCGGTCCGGCTGCTCGTAGGAGAAGGACGAGACCCGCACCTGCCGCCGGAAGTACTCGCTCGGGCGCAGCTCGAGCTCGGTGGATGCCTGCCCGTTGAGGACCGAGGTGAAGTCCCAGCCCCCGTCCAGCATCAGGAGGTACTGGGGGACCCAGATCGAGGAGAGCTCCACGATCCCGACCCGCAGGTGTGGATGGCGGTCGAGCACGGCGTTCACGATGAGATCGGTCACCGCCACCGCCGCCGGCACCCACAGGAAGACCGACTCCAGGACGGGGACGAATGCGTCGGCGTCATCGGTGTAGAAGGCCTCGTCGAGGATGCGGGGCTGGTCCGCCACGTGGAACACCGGCGTCACGCCGTAGTGGACGAACGCGGCCCACAGCCGGTCATGGTCCGGATGGGACAGGGGGCGCCCGTCCACCGCCGACGGGGCGATCATGCCGAGCCGGACACCCGACGACGACAGCGCCCGCAGCTGGGCCTCCAGCCACTCGGGGTCCCGCAGGGTCAGGTGGGCCACGGGATGCAGGCGGCCGCCCCCTTCCTCCACCACCGTGGCGCACCAGCGGTTCCAGGCGGCCATGTTGGCGCACACGGCGCTCAGGGACGCCGAGAGGCGGCGCTCCCACAGGAGGCCGTAGTTGGGGAACACCACCGCCTCGTCGAGACCCATCGACGCCAGCTGACCCACCCGGGCCGACGGCTCCCAGTAGTCCGGCGGGAGGGTCTCGTCGTAGCGGTATTCGGGAGCCAGACCCTGCCGGCACCGCCGGCGGTTCCGTCCCAGTGCCGCCGTTCCACCCGGCAGCTGCACGTCGGCCAGGTCCAAGCGGTCGCCCCGCCAGGTCAGCCACGGGTAGCCGAGCTCGTCGTCGACGATGGCGAGCGCATCGTACTTCAGGGTCGGGTCGATGTATTCGGCCCAGAGTGTGCGCGACTCGAAGAGGTGCTGATCCGAATCGATGACGGCCGGCATCAAGTTCCCGGCGGCCGATAGGTGGTCTCCATGGCGGCGGCGACCCGGGCTGACCCGCCCTTGGATTTGAGACCCTTGATGCCCTCGAGGGTGTCGTTCACTTCAAGCAGGTACGTGGACACCGTGCCTCCGTTTCCGCTCCCCCTGCCACGATGATAGGTCCGGCCGGCCCGAACCGCTCGGCCCGATCCGGGTCGCAGGAGGTCGGCAAGAGGTCGAGATGCGCGCTACCGGCTGGACCTACAGGAAGGAGGTCGCTTCGTCGAGGCCGAGCTCCGGCCAGGCCCCGGCCACCGTCGTCTGCAGGTTCCCCCAGCCTCTGCCCCCTCCCACCGGATCGTCGACCTCGACGATGGCGTCCCTGATCTGATGGATGCGCCGGGCCACCTCCGGGTCGGTGCAGTCCGGGATGTGCTCGCCCTCGATGAGGAGGGGGCCACGCCATTCGCCGTGGTGATGCCCGTCGAGGCCCATGTAGAGGCCGAGGCCGAGGTGCACGCCGGTTTCGCCCAGCGAGCGAACGGAGACGGGACGCTCGGATCCGTCCCCCATGGTGCAGCTGATCACGCCACCGAGGACCCGGCGATTCAGCGGGTCGAAGGCGAGCCGGCTCTGGATGCCTGTGACCCGGTCGATGGTGCCGTCGGGCTGCTCGACCGACCCCTCCATCCTCCGCTCCTCGAAGCCGAACGCCTTCAACTCCCGATGCTGGTGGTGGATGGCATAGTGGGACCCGTCCACCCGCTCCAGCAGCATCGGGCTCCACGAGAAGCGGAAGGAGACCCCCGGGATCAGGCCTCCCGACGGCTCGATGTCGGAGGGCGTCCGGCCCACGTCGTAGCGGATGCCCCACGAATGGTCCCGGGTGCTGAACCAATCCTGGCGGTCGATCTCCGTCCGGTCCCCGTCGATGTCCACCCACCCGCTGGCCAACCCGACCTGATGGTACCGGAGCAGATCCGACTCGAGGCGGTATCCGCTCCGTGCCCGACTGCGGTCCCGGTTCTCGAGGTGGGCGGGCACGACGGATTCGAACTCCCATTCGAAGGCAACCGGCACCTCGTCGTTGTGACCGCAGGCGAAGCGGATGCGCCGGAAGGGCTCGAGCACCGTGTAGGAGATCGGCCCGACCGAGAGGGTGTTGGAGTCGTCGGAGAGCCGCCGGCTGGCCCGCACGGTCCACTGCTCCTTGCCCCTCGACACGCTGGCGTAGCCGTCGAAGACGTTCCGGTTGGTGTACTTGCCCACTCCGAGGCCGACCTGGAGGGTCCCGTCGCGCGCCGCTGCCATGGCGCAGACCTTCTCGGTCCACGATCGATCGGCGTCGGCGACGTGCGCATGGGTCTCGGCGATCTGGTGCGCCAATCCCTCGTCGGCGTCGACCAGAGGGCCGTCTCCTGCGGTCATTTCCCTCCTCCGTCCGACGATGACCGGTTCATGCGATGCGACCCTTCAGGAGGTCGAGTATCGGGTTGTCGTCGATGGGCAGGAGGGGCGCAGCCCCGGCCGCCAGGCGGAGGTAGCCGATCCTGGTCATCACGGCGGCGCTCCGGACCATCGCCAGCGCCTCGTACCAATCGAGGTCGCGTACCGGCCGCCCTTCGCACTCTTCGAAGAGCGCCACCGTCTCACACCGGTCAGGGGCACCGTCGGTCCGTCCGCCGAAGAGGTGGTCCATGGTCATCTCGTGGCTGGTGAACCAGGCCAGATCGTGCTCAGGCGGGGCGACCGAGGTCATGTCCCAATCCAGCACGGCGAGAGGGGCCAGGTCGTCCCCGAACACCATGTTCTCCAATCGCGGGTCGCCCCAGAGCAGCGCCGGCTCCGGCTCGGAGGCCGGTCGGTGACGTCGGCACCACTGCAGCGCGCCCACCAGGACGGGCACGGGCGACCCGTCGCTCGACCATTTCAGGTATTCGTCCCAGAAATCCAACTCGGAGGCGTTGTCCCGGCGGGGCACCTCGGCCGCCGCGCCTGGATCGGCCCGATGGATGGCGGACAGGGTGGTGATGAAGTTGGCATACACCCGCGCCCGGTCCGGGCGGGTCCGGCTGCACAGCCACCGGTCGTGACGGGCCACCGCGCCGATGATGTGGCCGTCCACCCGGGGCATGACGAGGAAAGGGGCGCCGAGCCAACGGGCGTCCTGCTCCAAGACGGGGTCGGCGACCGGCACGCCGGCGTCGGCCACGGCCAGCTGGGCCTGCCACTGGGGCAGGAGATCGTAGCGGGGGAAGGTACCCGCCTCCGACGGCGCCATCCTGAGGACGAAGGAGCGCGAGTGTCGCTTCCCCTCTCCGGACCAGGCCATCTGGACCATGACGGTCTCGCTGGAGTACCCGGCCGAGGGCCGGTGGAGGTCGACCACGCAGAGGTCGGCCAGATCCTGGTTGCGGGTGAACCATCGGGTGAACCCCGCCGCCAACGCGGCGTCGTCCCGTTGGATGGTGAGTGCCATGTGACCTCGCGACCCTCCTTCGGTCAGCGCGGCGGGGGAGGAGCGAAGCCCGGGCCGCCGGCGCCGTCGAGGAGCCCGGCAATCCGGAGGAGGCGAAGGTCGGAGAGGAGGCGCACCCCTGCCAACCTACTCCGTGACGGTGTCGGGTGACCGGGGTGACGATCCCGCATCCGGCGGGCGCCGGCACCGTCGACGCGACGGCTCATCGCGCCCGGCGGTGACCGCCGTACGCTGGGGGCGTGGTTCGTACGACGGTGGCCGCCAGACACCGGGGACAGTCGGGTCGGGTCCGGTGATGTCCGGTCGGCAGCGAGACCTGGTCGACCAGGCCTGGGCGGCGGTGTCCCTGGACGATCCGGGATCGCATCCGGACCCGCCGGCGGTATTGGAGGTGACCGCGGCGTGCGGGCACCTTCCGTCCAACTTCCTGGTGGAAGAGGTTGCGGTTGCGAGTGTCGGCGCCGCGCTCCTCGCCGCAGCCGCCCTCTCGCAGCAGCGGGGAGGCACCACCGGCTCCGTGGGCGTGGACACCTCCCATGTGGCCGATGCCGTCCGGAGCGAACGCGTCTTCCGGTGCGGTGGGCAGCCGGGAGGAGCCGGCTTCGCCCCGTTGTCGCGGTTCTGGGCCGCGGCGGACGGGTGGGTTCGGACCCACGCCAACTACCCGTGGCACCGGAAGGCCCTGGTGGGTGCGTTGGGGACCACCGACGAGATCGGTGCCGTGGCCGACGCGGTGGCTGAACTGCCCGCCGTCGAGGTGGAACAGCGGGTGTTCGATGCCGGCGGGATCGCCACCGCGGTGGGGACCCTCGATGGATGGCACGCCCACCCCCAAGGACGGGCGGTGGCCGCCGAGCCGCTGATCGGCCATCGGATGACCGGGGCCGGGTCGCCGCGGTGGCGGGCCGCTGCCGGTCTGCCCATGGCCGGCGTGCGGGTGCTCGACCTCACCAGGGTGATCGCCGGCCCGGTGTGCACCCGGTTCCTCGCCGCCCTCGGCGCCGAGGTGCTGCGACTCGATCCCCCGGGCCACCCGGACATGGCCGCCGGAGACGTCGCTGACACCCTGCTCGGGAAGAAGAGCGCGTTCCTCGACCTCGGCACGCGGGACGCCGCCGCCGTCCTGGAGCGCCTGTTGGACCGGGCCGATGTGGTGGTGTCGGGCTATCGGCCCGGGGCGCTCGACCGCTTCGGGCTCGGCGAGGAGTCGCTCACCGAGCGCCATCCCGGGATCGTGGCGATCTACCTCGACGCCTGGGGCCACCACGGCCCCTGGGCCGGGCGCCGAGGCTTCGACAGCGTCGTGCAGGCCCCGACGGGCATCGCCATGGGCGAGTCCCCCGACGGGCACCAACCGGGGGCCCTTCCCTGCCAGGTGCTCGATCACGGGACGGGCTACCTCGCCGCCGCCGCCGCCCTGGACGGGCTTCGCCGCCAGGGCGAAGTGGGCGGGACACATGTCCGGCGCCTCTCATTGGCCCGCACTGCCCTGTGGCTGACCGCTCAGGGAACCTCGCCGCACCGGGGTGACGGGTCGGCTGCCACGGAGCCGGAGACGCCCGCCCGGCTGGTCCGGCTCGACAGTGCACGCGGGGCCGTCACGGCCGTGGCCCCGCCGGGGACCCTGGGGGACCGACCGCTGCGGTGGCCGTCCCCGCTCACCGCCTACGGCAGCGATCCGGCTGCGTGGACCAGCGGGTAGGGGCGCGGGAGAGGCGGCATGGAACAGGGGTGGACCGCCCTCGACCGGAAGGTCAGCGCCTGCTCCCTCTGCCCGCGGCTGGTGGTGGACCGGGAGGCGGCACCACTGGCTCCCCGGGCCCGGGGACGCTACTGGGCGAGGGGCGTTCCCGGGTTCGGCGACCGGTCGGCCCGGATCCTGTTCATCGGCCTCAGCCCGGGCCCCCACGGAGCGAACCGGACCGGCCGGCCGTTCACCGGAGACATCTCCGGCGACCGACTGTTCGCCGCCCTCCACGAATGCGGGCTGTCCAGCCGGGGCACCTCCGCGTCGGCGGGTGACGGGCTCGTCCTCCGCAACTGCTTCGTGACCAACCTGGTCAAATGCTCCCCGGCCAACCACGATCCGAGCACGCCCGAGCGGAGGAACTGCATGGCATATCTCTCGGCGGAGCTCGATCTCCTGGTCGATCTGAGGGTGATCGTGGCCCTCGGGGAGAAGGCCCTGAAGGGGGTTGCGGCGGCGATCGGGATCCCATCCCCACCCGCCTTCGAACCCGACGCCGCCGAGGAGACCTCGGTCCCGTCCCGGAGCCTCACCCTCCTGCAGTCGTACCATCCGTCGCCCCGTGCGTGGAACACCCCAGATCGGGGAAGTGCCGACAAGCTCGTTGCGGTCGTCAGGCGAGCCGTCGAGATCGCCGCCGACAACCGGCACGCCGTCCCGGGCCCCGGCGGGTGCGGTCCGGGGCGGACCGACCAGGTCAGGGAGGGATGGCCTGACTGATGCGCACCCTGATCAGCTTCTCCACCAGCTGCTCGGGAGGCGGCCGGTCGACCGGGAACTGGAGCGTCCCCCTCGACGGCGTCGTGTACCCGGCCAACTCCTCGGACAGTTCGGGCAGCACCGATCCGCTGTGGGAAAGCTCAGGTGGCCCTTGAAGGCCGCGAATCCGGCGATCACCTTGCCGTGCAGCCTGAAGGCCGGCATGCCGTGGGAGATGGACTGTTCGGCATCGGGGACCATCCCGACGATGACCCGATGCAATTCGCGCAATGTGGACTGCTTGGGCTCCTCCAACATCGCCAGGTAGGCGTCCACCTCCTCCCGTGACAGGCCTCCGGTCTCCGCCGACCGTCCACACCGGTCAAGGTGGCCGGACCCCCGCCCGCCTACGGGCCCGGGAAGGCGCGGGCGAAGGCATCGCCGAAGGCCGTGTCCCCGCTCAGGCGCAGCGACCCACGCAGGGGGCGCCCGAGGAGCAGCGCCAGGAGGTCGCGGCTGGTCGCCTCCATCCTCGCCGTCGCCGGGGTGGCCGGGCCGGCGGGATGGGAGTCGACCCGGCCCGCCCGCAGGTCCACCAGGTAGGCGGGCCCGTCGGAGGCACTGAGCAGCCAGGTGCCCTCGGGGACGGTGTCGAAGCCACGATGGTTCGACCGCCGGGTGTTGAGCCGGTCGAGTCGCATGGGAAGGGCCACCCGGACGAACAGCTCCCCCCAGTCGTCGAGGCCCAGTCCCAGGTCCGTCCCGTGCACTTCCACTTCGGTGAGTCGGAGCACCGCGAGCCGGGCCAGTTCGAGGGTCCCGAGGTCGGCGTTGCCCTCGGGTTCGGTGACCTGGAGCCGCCAGCCGGCGTCGTCCAGGCATGACCAGACCCGGTCCAGGTCCTCGCTCCGCTCCTCGAGGGACGCCACCACGGCGGGGGGACGCTCTCCCCGGCGGGGCACGAGGGTGAGCGGGCGCTGCCGCTCGCGCCCCTCCGGGTAGTAGGCCACGGGCTGTCCGGACACAGCGGCGCGGGTCATCCGCGCCACCGCCTCTGCCCCGTAGCGCAGATGGCAGGCGATGGTGAGACGACTCCAGTCCGGCAGCTGGGACGGTGCCAGCAGGGTCGCCCGATCGAGACCGTCCAACGCCTCGACGATCTGTGAGGTGCGTTCGGCGACCGCCGCCATCATCGCCTGGTACTGGCCGTCAGAAGCGGGCACGGTTGCAGTATGGGTCAACGGGACAGGTCGGTCCTCCCATGGGGCCCGTGGCGGGGCCAGTCGTCCTCCGCTTGACCACCTGGCCTCCCGGTCATCTCGCACGCCACGGCCCGGTCCTCAACCGGGGTCGCCGGCGCCTGCCGAGCCGCGAGGCGGGTCACCTCGGCTGGTCACCAACGCACGGGCATGTGCTTGATCCCCCCGACGAAGTTCGAACGCAGCATCTCGACGGGTCCGTCCAGCTCGAGCGCCGGCATCCGGGTCACGAGCTCGGTGAACAGCAGGCGCAGCTCCATCCGGGCCAGGTTGGCGCCGAGGCAGAAGTGGGGACCGCCCGCACCGAACGCCACGTGGTCGTTGGGCTGGCGGCCCACGTCGAAGCGGAAGGGATCGGGGAAGGCTTCGGCGTCCCGGTTGGCGGAGGCGTACCAGAGGACCACGCGGTCGCCGGCTCTGATCTCCCTCCCGCGGAGCCGGACGTCGCGGGTGGCCGTACGGCGGAAGTAGTGGATGGGCGACGACCAGCGCAGGATCTCCTCGACGGCGAGCGATATCGGGCCAGGGCCCGGGTTGGAGCGGAGCCGCTCCATCTGATCGGGGTTGTCGATCAGCGCCCGCATACCGTGGGAGGTGGCGTTCCGGGTCGTCTCGTTGCCGGCGACGACGAGCAGGAGGAAGAACATGCCGAACTCGGCGTCCGTCAAACCGTCGCCTTCGACGGCTGCTCCGGTCAGCGTCGTGACGATGTCCCGGCGGGGATCCCGGGTCCGCATGGCGCGTAGGCCGTCGGCGTAGGCGACCATGTCGGCGCTGGCGCTGAGGGCGGCGCCGATGTCCCCCCGGTACTCGGGATCGTCGATTCCCGTCATCAGGTTGCTCCACTCGAAGATCATCCGCCGGTCCTCGTCCGGGACCCCCATCAACTCGGTGATGGCCTGCAGCGGCAGCTCGGCGGCGACATCCACCACGAAGTCACACGACCCCCGATCGATGACGCGGTCGACGATGGCTCCCGCCTTCTGTCGGAGGTGGTCCTCGACGAGCCGGAGCGTCCGGGGTGAGAATCCGCGGTTGACGATCCGCCGGTAGCGGGTGTGCTCGGGCCGGTCCATCCCCGGGAGCATCTGTCCCATCGCCGCGGCCTGCAGGTCGTCGGGGTCGATGTCGACGAGGGTGAAGCCGTCGCTGCTGATGAAGGTCTCGGGGTCCCGGCTGGCCCACTGGACGTCGGCGTGCTTGGTGAGGGACCAGAAACCGGTTCCGGCGCTGTCGACGTGCCAGTGCACCGGGTCCGTCTCCCGCCAGGCGGCGAACACCTCGTGGTGCCGCTGATCGCGGAAGGTGTCCGGCCCCAGGAGATCGCCGGACTGCCCGTCGGGAACTGCCACCACTCGGTCCTCGTTTCGTTTTCCGGTCGGGGTGGGCCCCGGTGCATGACACGCGGCCTCGCCGACGCCTGCCGGGCTCCCACGGTATCCGCGGTCGACGCCGTCGGGCCCGGGCGTGGTGACAGCGCGGGCGGGTGGGCCGATGCCCACCTCGTGCCCGCGGGAGTAGCGTCGCAGGCCGGGAGGCCCGGGGGTGGGAACGGAGGTGATGACAGCGATGATCGAGGAACGTGTGCCTCTGGCCATCGGCGGTCGGCTGGTGCTCGGAGCCGACGGCTCGTATCCCGTCTTCAATCCAGCCCGCCCTGACCAGGTGGTGCTGGCGGCCCCTGCTGCCTCGCCCGGCCAGTTGGACGAGGCCGCGGCCGCGGCTCGCGCCTCCCAGCCGGCGTGGGCCGCCCTCGGCTTCGACGAGCGGTTGGCCCTGGTCGAGCGGGCCGGCAAATCGGCCATGGACTCGATCGACCTGGAGGCGACGACCACCCTTCTGACCCGAGAGCACGGCAAGATCCTGGTCGAGTCCACCTTCGACCTGGTCACCACCGCCGGTATGGTCGGGGCGCTGGCACCGCTGGTCGCCGACTCCCTCGGGCCCCTTTCGGCCGGCACCTCGGTGGTGGAGCGGGTCCCCCACGGGGTGGTGGCGGCGATCCTTCCTTTCAATTGGCCGGCCGCCGTCATGGGGAACAAGATCCTGCCCGCCCTGCTCGCCGGCAATACGGTCGTGGTCAAGACTCCGCCCACCTGTCCGGGCGCCGTCCTGGCCCTCGCCGGGGCCATCGCCTGCCGGCTGCCGCCGGGGGTGCTCAATGCGCTCAACGGCCCGACGCCGGAGCTCGGTGCCGCCCTGGTCGCCCACCCCGACATCGACATGGTGTCATTCACCGGCGGGGTGTCGGCCGGCCGCTCGGTCCTGACCGCCTGTGCCGCCCATTTGCGACCGGCGGTGCTCGAGCTGGGGGGCAATGACCCGGCCATCGTCGCCCCGGACCTCGAACCGTCGGAGGAGGTTGCCGACCGCCTCGTCGAAGCAGCCTTCACCACCGCCGGGCAGGTGTGTATGGCGATCAAGCGGCTCTACGTGCCCGCCGACCGGCTCCGCAGCTGGCGTGATGCGCTCGTCTCCACCCTCTCCCGGATGGTGGTGGGCGACGGTCTCCGGCCCGAGGTGACCATGGGGCCGGTGCACACCAGAGCGGCCCGTGACCGGGTCGAGGCGATGATCGCCGACGCAGCCAGGAACGGGGCCGAGGTGGTCCGCCCGGCCACGGCCATCCGACCGGGCTCCGGGTGGACGGTGTCCCCGGCCCTGGTCGTGGCGCCGGACCCCGACAGCGCGCTGGTGCGCCAGGAACAGTTCGCCCCCGCCCTCCCCCTTCTCCCCTACACGAAGATCGACCAGGCGGTCGCCGCCGCCAACGACACGGAGTTCGGGCTCTGCGCATCGATATGGAGCGGTGACGCCGCGCTGGCCGACGCGCTGTCCCGGAGGTTGGCCGCCGGGACAGTGTGGACCAACGCCCACGGCATGGGCGCCATGGACCACCTGGCACCGATGGGCGGATGGGGCGATTCGGGGATCGGCACCGAACTGGGGGTCGAGGGCATGGCCGCGTTCTCGCGGCCCCGGTCGCTGCGCCGGGGCTCGTGGTGACCCTCACCATTGGGTAGCCTGCCTGCCGACCGAGGAGGCGACCATGGCCATCATCGACGGATGGGCGGCACCGGGGTTCGAGCCGGTGCGTGAGGCCTTCCGGGCCAATTTCGACGAGGGGCTGGAGGACGGGGCGGCCTTCGCCGCCTACCACCGGGGCAGGAAGGTGGTGGACCTCTGGGGTGGCGTCGCCGACACCCGGACGGGCCGGCCGTGGCGGGAGGACGCCCTCGCCCTCGTCTATTCGACCACCAAGGGCGCCACGGCCATGTGTGCCAACAAACTCGCCCAAGAGGGTGCCATCGATTTCGACGCACCGGTCGTGACCTACTGGCCCGAATTCGGGCAGGCGGGCAAGGAAACGGTGACCGTCGCCGATCTCCTCGCGCACCGGGCCGGCCTGGCCTGGGTCGACCGCTCGCTCACCTTCGAGGAGGCGCTGGCGTGGGAACCGGTCATCAGCGCCCTCGAGGCCCAGGCTCCGTCGTGGCCGCCCGGGTCGGCCCACGGCTACCACGCCACCACCTACGGCTGGCTGGTCGGTGAGGTGGTCCGCCGGGTCAGCGGCCGCACCCTCGGGACCTACCTGCGTGAGGAGGTCGCCGGCCCGCTGGGGGCGGATTTCTTCGTCGGCCTGCCGGCCTCCGAGGAGCACCGGGTCGCTCGGCTGGTCTCGTTCCTCGAGTCGATGGAGCTCGGGCGCACGCCTGACCTGGGCGGCAGTGCCTCCCTCGCCGGGCTCGACCCCACCGGCGCCGATCCCACCGGATTCGACGAGCAGCTGGCCACCTACCTGGCTCCCGACGGTCCGCTCACCAAGGCCCTCGCCGCGCCCGGTGGCGCCCTGTCGGATCCGGAGGTGTGGGACGATCCCCGACTGCACGCGGCGGAGATCCCGGCGGCCAACGGCATCTGTGACGCCAGGTCCCTTGCCTGCCTCTACGGGGCGTGTGTGAGCGACGTCGACACCCCGTCGGGCGGCGGCCGCCGTATCCTCACCGCCGACCAGCTCGGCCGGGCCCTGCATCCGCAGACCGAGGGACCCGACGCCGTGTTGATGGGGCTCGACATCCAGTGGGGCCTCGGATTCATGCTCAACCTCGGGATCGTGGGTGCGGCGGGGCTCGGGGGCCCGCGCTCCTTCGGCCACTTCGGGATGGGCGGATCGGCCGGATGGGCCGATCCCGACCTCGAGCTCGGCATGGGCTACGTGATGAACCGGATGGTCATCGGAACGACGGGGGACCCCCGCAGCTTCCGATTGATGCAGGCCTGCGTCGGCGCCGCCCGCCGGGCCTCCTGAATCGCCGCCGTCAGCCTCCGAGTGCCCCGGCAGCCAGCTCCCGGATCTCGGGCGGGACGAAATTGTTCTCGGTGGTCGTGTCGGCCTCGGTGAGCTCGACCATCCGCTGGGCCACTTCGGCCGGGTCCATCTGCCCGTTGGTCACCATCTCGCCGAACGACCGGAACATGTCGGACGCCGACGCGTTCATGGAGGAGGCGCCGAACCATTCCCACATCGACTCGGCCATCCGGTCGTTGAAGCCGGTCTGGTAGGGGCCGGGGTTCAACAGGGTCACGTCGACGCCGAGTGGGGCCAGCTCGGCCCGCATCGCCTTCCCCATGGCCTCGAGGGCGTGCTTGGTCATC
The DNA here is from genome assembly GCA_035531955.1 of Acidimicrobiales bacterium. Lineage (GTDB taxonomy): Bacteria > Actinomycetota > Acidimicrobiia > Acidimicrobiales > RAAP-2 > Bog-756. The sequence goes on from DATKRZ010000050.1 coordinate 49,325, forward strand.
GCGTAGGGGCCGAAGGTCGGTGCCGACAGGACCCCGGCGATCGACGACACGATGATGACCCGCCCGCTGCCCTTGGCCACCATGCCCTTCAGCACGTGCTGGGTCACTGCGAGCGTGCCGAACACATTCACCTCGAACAGGCGCCGGACCCGCTCGATCGGAACGTCGGCCATCGGGCCGGTCTGCCCCGCCCCGGCGTTGTTGATGAGCACGTCGATGTCCCACGCCGACACCTTGGTGACGTCGTCGCCGGTGATGTCGACCCGTTCGACGGTCAGCTGCGGGGCCTCCGTCCTCAGGGCGTCGGCCTGGGCGTCGGTCTCCGTGGTGGCGATCACCTCGTGCCCGCGCCCTGCCAACGCGATGCTGGCCAACTTGCCGAATCCGGACCCGGCGCCGGTGATCATCACGGTCGTGGTCATGGCCGCCAGGATAGGTGGTAGCGGACGGGTGGGTCGGTGCGATCGGTGGCCGGGACCCGGTCGGACGGCGGTGGGTCAGCTCGTCGGGGTCGCCGCCGGCGGCGGCCCGACAGCGGGCTCGGGACGGGCGGGGGACACGGCGGTGGTCGTGGTCGGCACGGTGGTGGTGGAGGACGAGGGGGTGGTCGTGGCCGGGGTGGGAGGAAGGCTCACCGGCGGAGCGCTGCAGGCCGGTGAGGCGCCGGAACCGGGCCCGGGCCCCGCCGGCACCGTGGCGGCGGCCGCCCCGTTCTGATCGAGACCGACCACCGTCGCTCCGTTCAGCGTGGCGTTGCCCGGCACCGCCAACACGGCAAGGCCCGAGCTCGGCGCCATGACGTCGACCACCGCACCCCCGGCAGACAGGCGGACCGATGCCACGGCGCTCCCGGCCCACACCGCCACCCAGCCGACGGGTGCGCTCTCCGGCGCGCCGAAGGAGCCCCCACCGAGGATTTCCAAGGTGTCGGGGCCGGGTGCCGCGGTCAGTGGGCGGGGCACGGTGCCGCTCCCGACGGCCTTGTCCGTCGAGAACTCGAGGATCAGCTGTCCGCACCCGGAGCCTGCCTGCGGAGGCACGGTGGTTGGGGGTCCGGACCCGCCGGTGCTTCCGCCCGCCACCCCCTGACCTTGCGGGGCCACCATCGGCTGCGCACACATCGCACTCTTCGGGCACGGAGTCGGCACGGGCACCGGAGTCGGCACCGGCACCGGCACCGGGCAGGACGCCTCCGGCGGGCAACCGGCCCCCGGTTCGCTCCCGGCTGCGTAGCCACGGATGGCCACGCCCGATCCGGTGGTGCGGGTGAAGAGGAAGGTGTACGGCGCCGGCCCGGTCACGGCCGGCCCGCCCGATGGCCCGGAGGAGCCGGGAGCCAGCGAGGCGCCGGCCCGCCCCGGGAGGGTCGTCGAAGTCGTCGGCGCCCGGGGGGCGGCGGTCGATCCGGCCCCGCCCAGGTTCACGCCGGTCAGGACGCCGACGCCGGCAAGGACGACGGCAAGCACGACGGCTCCACCGGCCCGCGGGCCCCTCCGGGCGGCCCGACCGCCGGCGCGCTCCAAGAGCCCATCGGGGTCTGGATCGACCGTGACCCCTTCCGCCCGGGTCGCCAGGTGGGTGCGGAGGCGGTCCTCGAAGGCGTGGGTCACGGCTCGATCCTCCCTCTCAGGTCGGCGAGGGCCCGGTGGATGAGGGAACGGACCGTTCCCGGGCGGCAACGTAGGGCGCGGGCGATCTCTGCGTCGGGCAGGTCGCTGTAGTAGCGGAGCACGATTGCGGCCCGCTGACGGTCCGGGAGCCGGGCCAGGGCGTCCTCGAGCTCGTCCGCGCCGAGCTCGGAGTGCGGAGCCTCCGGAGGCGGCAGTCGGCGTCGGCGGGCGACCCGCCGGTGGTGTGACGCACACGCATTGACCACGCTCCGTCGCACATAGGGGAGGGGATCCCGGACCGCTGTCCAGCGACCGTGCAGGCCGACGAAGCAGTCCTGCACGAGATCAGGGGCGGCGTCGGCGGATCCGCTCAGCAGGGTGGCCAGGCGGACCAGATCGGAATAGTGGCCGGTGTAGAAGGCGGCGAAGCTCGTCGTGTCCACTCCGGCGGGGCGGACGGTGGAGGGCGGGACGACCGGTGCCGTCGGGGGGGCGTCACCGAGGGCACCCGCACCGTCCCCGGTGTCGGCCCCTGTCTCGGCGTCGGCGATGAAGCCCACTCTACCCACACCAATTGAGACGCTCGGGTGGGACCGAACGTTGCGTCGGATTTCCGAGAGGTCGGCCGCGACAGCTCCTACTTCGAGGTAAGCGCCGCCCGCCAGGGCTCGAGGTCGAGCTTCGGATAGCGGAGGGCCGTCTCGGCGAGCAGTGCGTCACTCCATACCGGATGGCCGGGAGGGGGGAAGCCGAACAGCTCCAATTGGCGCGGGGTCGAGTGCTCGGCGAACGCAGTCCACTCGGGATCGGTGGACCGCGACTGCGCCTGGTCGTAGCCGATCCAGTCCTGTCCGGCGCACTTGAACGCCACGGCCAGCACCAGGCGGGCCCGATCCGCTGCACCGAACGGGCCACCCCGATGGAAGACGTCCGAGCGGTAGGCCAGGTACGAGCCGCGCACGCCGGTCGCCAGACGCTCGGACCGGTAGATCTGGGGATCGGCGTCCGGCATCACGACGGGGTGGATCGCGGTCACGTGGGCCGAATCGTGCACGGACACCAACCGGGTGGGGTTGTCGGATCCGGTCACGTCGGACAGGTAGAGGAATCCCTCGAGGTTCCACCAGGGCGCCTCACCCACGGCCGGGATCCAAGAATGGTTCCGATCGATGTGCATGGGTTGTTCGTAATTGGTCAGGCCCGAGTACTTGGCGTTGGCGTGAGCCTGGTAGATCCGTACGTCCCGGGTCCCGAGTGCACGCTCGGCGAAATCCACGATGGAGGAGTGCACGCACAGCCTGTTCAGCGACCCTGAACCCGGAAAGGGGAAAGGGGTGTTCCAGCGGTGCTGCTCCCCCCGGAACCCCGGACCGTCCTCGGGCCAGACGAACTGCTCTTCCTGGTCGGGCTTCGACCCCAGCCACTTCCGGGTCGCTCCGTCGGGATGGGAGTGGTACTCCTCGGAGCTCGGGAACAGCTGGTGCAGGTCGTCGTGGGCGTTGTCGATCTCCTCGGTCCCCACCAGGCCGTCGAGCAGCACCCACCCGTGTTCCCGCCAGGTCTCGACCTCCGCGTCGGTGGCGAGTCGTGGGGCCAACGGACTGTCCTCCTGGGGTCCCGGAGCCGGCCTGGAATCGACCGAACCGCGCTCCACGGTACCCGGGGGTGTCCTGGGATCGCGGGTCGAGGGTTACGTCAGCGTGGCCATCGCCCCCGGGTCTGGCCGGGCGCCCACGAGGCCCCGGATCCTCCTCCGCCGCCCCCTCGCCGGGCGTTCTCCTGGAGACATAGGATCGCCTGTCACGCCGACCGACCGGGGGCCTCCCCGCGGGCACGGCCTCAACCCAGGGTGAGGAAGGGGGCGGCCATGTCGCTCAGCTACGAAGAGGCCTGCACACAGGTCACCGGGCCCGGACAGCTCTTCGAGGTCGTCGAAGGCTCGGTCGACGGGATCGGCTACCGACTCTTCAAGAACGCCCCGCCGACGCTCGGCCAGGTCTTCGCCGGTGCCAGGGGCGACCAGTCGACGTTCATGGTGTACGAGGACGAGCGGTGGACCTTCGAGGAGACCATGCGCCACGTCGATGCGCTGGCCAGCGCCCTGGTGAACACCTTCGGGATCACCAAGGGGGACCGGGTGGGCATCGCCATGCGGAACCTCCCCGAATGGATCGTCTCCTTTGCGGCCATCCTCTCGATCGGTGCGGTTTCGGTCTCCCTCAACGCCTGGTGGACGGAGGCGGAGGTGGACTACGCCATCGAGGATTCGGGTCTCTCGCTGCTGATCGCCGATCCCGAACGGATCGAACGAGCGCACGGTCCGGCCCACTCGCGGTCCATTCCCATGATCGTCGTTCGCTCCGACCAGATCGAACCGGAGCCGACCGGTGTCCGGCGCTACCGCGAGGCAGTCTCGCTCGGCGACTCCATGCCCGACGTAGAGGTGGGGCCGGACGACGATGCGACCATCCTGTACACATCGGGAACGACCGGGTTCCCCAAAGGAGCGGTGTCGACGCACCGGGCGGTGACCCAGGCGCTGATGGCGTTTTGGGCCAACGCCACCATCATGACCGCTCGCAAGGGCGACAACCCCTTCGGCGGGGGCGGGCGGACGCCGTGCTTCATCCTTGTCGTCCCGCTCTTCCATGTGACCGGGTGCGTGCCGGTGATGCTCAGCTGCTTCGGCATGAAGATGAAACTGGTCATGATGCACCGCTGGGACCCCGAGACCGCGCTGCGGCTCATCGAGGTGGAGGAGGTGACCGCCTTCGTGGGGGTGCCCACCCAGAGTTGGGACCTGCTCGAGAGCCCGGCCTTTTCCAAGTACGACACGTCGTCGCTGGCCACCATCGGCGGCGGCGGCGCCCCCGCTCCGGTCAAGCTGGTCGACCGGGTGGAGAAGGGCTTCGCTCGTGGCAGACCCAACATCGGCTACGGGATGACCGAGACCAACGGCTTCGGGCCCGGAAACAGCGGTGACGACTATGTGGCGCACCCGACGTCCACCGGCCGCGCCTGGACCACGATCATGGACACGGAGATCCGCGACGGGAGCGGGGACCCCGTGCCGGCCGGGGAGCGCGGTGAGATCTGGATGAAGGGGCCAAATGTGATCCGCGGCTACTGGAACAAGCCCGAGGAATCGGCCCAGACCATCGTCGACGGGTGGCTGGCCTCGGGCGACCTGGGCCGGATCGACCAGGACGGGTTCCTCTACGTCGAGGACCGGGCCAAGGACATGGTGCTGCGAGCGGGCGAGAACGTCTATTGCGCCGAGGTCGAGAGCGCCATCTACGACCACCCCGACATCTACGAGGCCGCGGTCTTCGGGGTCCCCGACGAGCGGCTCGGCGAGGAGGTCGCCTGCGTCGTCCAGCTCAAGCCCGAGACGGTCCTGGACGCCGACGGGCTGAGGGACTTCCTGGCCGAGCGGCTGGCGGCGTTCAAGGTCCCCAGCCGGATCGCCTTCAGTGACGACCGGCTTCCTCGGAACCCCTCGGGGAAGATACTGAAACGCGAGCTGCGGGAGGCCTACTTCGGCCACGATCGCTGACCGGGCCTCGTCGACCGGCCCTCAGCGGCTCCGACCGAAGCGGCTCAGGCCGGGGGGAAGCCGCCCTGCTGCCAGCCGATGGCCGAGGACGACACCGGGCCCGGCGGCGGCGCCGAGCCGATCGCCGGAGCCGCACAGTCGGCCAGGCCGGTCTGTGCCCCGTACCAGGTGGCACCGCCGGTCGGACTCCACACCAACCAGCACGTCCCGTTGGACGACCGGTCGGCCAGGGTGACCGACCCGCCCCCGCCCCCGGTCGGGTCGGCGGTCACGGCCACGCTGACCGTCGAGGCGTTGGCCGAGGGCCCGGAGACGAAGGTGATCGAGGGATCGGAGGCGGACAGCGTCGAGAGGTCCACCGACCCGAGGCCGCCGACGCTGGATGCAGCCGCGGTGGCCGACGACAAAGCGGTCGACAGCGCCTGCTGGGCCGCCAGGCTGTCGGACTGGGCCACCCCTGGCGCGTTGGAGACACTGGTGTCGGCGTTGCCCCCCGAATGCGAGGTGGTCCCGAGCAGGATGCCGACCAGCATGGCAACAGCAACAAGGCTGAGAACGGTGGCGATCATCGAGTATCCGCCATCGCCGCCGAGACCCGCCGGCCGGTCTTGTCCCCGCCCAGGTTGCGTGGCCACCACTCCGACCCTCCAGCGACAGCTGTGCCCACATCGTGGGCCTCCCCTGTCCATCGGCAGTCCGGGGCCCCCGACTTGAGCCACCGCTTTCCCCCGGGCTCCCGGCCCCGACCAGGTCAGCCCCGCTGGGTCACCGAGACGGTCAGGCCGGGGAACGAACCGGCGGTCGGCTCGGGGACGGTGGTGGAGCCGTGGGCGAACACGCTCTCGAGCTGGAACACCGTGTAGTACTGGACGATGGGCCAGAACCGGGGCGGGGCCGGGTCGCTCTTCTGGCAGCCGTTGATCCCGAGCCTGGCCAGTTGTGGGGATACCAGGTGGTTGGCGACCGCATAGCCGATGAGCCCGCCCCCGTTCCGGATGCCGACGCAGATGTCGGTGTAGGTGTTGTGTCCTTCCCCCGAGATCTGCACCAGGGATTTGGGCCCGGGGAAGGCCTTGAACTCCTGTTCGATCCGCGCCGTCGGCACCGCTGTGTCGCCGGTGGCCCGGATGATCATGACCGGCTTCTTCGACGGCGGGCCGACCGGTCCCTCCGGCGCCCAGCCGACGGCCGTCGACACCTTGGGTGAGTTCAGGGCGTCGAAGGCGGTCTGACCGCCGGCAGAGTGCCCGACGGCGGCCACGCGGCCCGGGTCGGCGGTGCCGGAGAGCACCGATGCCGGTTGGGCCGAGGCGCTCTCGACCGCATCGAGGGAGGCGGTCATGATCGAGCTGTCGAACGCCGCTGTCGGCGCCGTCTTCAGGCCGAGGGCCTGGGCGGCGACACCGCGCTCCAGGTAATCGGCGCTGACCACCACATAGCCCCACGAGGCGATCCCGGCCAACAAGTTCGAATAGTAGAGGCGTCCACCTCCGTAGCCGTGGCTGAAGAGCACGATCGGGTAGGGGCCGGTCTTGGAGCCCTGGACATTCGGGTAGGCGTCGATGGTGGTGGTCGTGTCGAACTTGGCCGGCAGGAGCCCGCCGAGCCCCGCCGGCAGGGTCTCGGCCTCGGTGTAGCTGAACTTGGGTAGGCCACCGGCCGCCGGGTCGGTCAGGTCGGCGGGGAAGAAGACCGTGGCCAGCCGTTCCCCCAACTTCGGCCCGGCGGACCCGAGGTCGAGGGTGGTGACGCCAACCCTGTCCGGTCCCGGGGCCCCGTACGCCGGGGTCGGAGCGTGCCCAGCGGCCGGTGGCGAAACGCTGTCCGACCCGCAGCCGGAGGTGAGCGACGCGAGCACCACTGCACCGGCGGAGACCGCCGCCGCTCTGGTCAACCGCCCCATCGAACCTCCCTCCCGACCCGGTCCCGTTCACCGTCGGAAGGGGCCGAATGGACCCGGATCACCCCCGGGCCCTGGTCACGATCACACTGCAGGGCGCGTTTCGCACGACGTGATCCGAGACGGAACCGAGGATCGCCCGCTTGATCCCGCCGCGACCGCGAGAGCCGATCACGATGGCGCCGGCCGACAGATCAGATGCCAGCCCGCAGATCGCCCTTCCGGGGTCACCTTCCAGCACCAGGGTCTCGACCTCCGCGATCCCGAGCTCTCTCCGGGCCCCGTCGATGGCGGCGCGTGCATCCCCGGAGGCTTCGGCGACCCTCTGGTCGTACTCGTCCGGGGTCAGCTCGGCTCCGGCGTGCCCGCTGCCGACCAGTGAGCCCTGATCGGGTCCATCCGAGACGGTCACCAGCACCAGGCGTCCCTCGCGCCCGATCAGGTCGAGGCCGGCCGACAGCGCCCCCAGGGCCAGGTCGGACCCATCGGTGCACAGCAGGATCGGGTCGTCCACCCGGCCACCGTAGCAACGGACCGGCGGACGGTCCGGCCGAAGGGGCCCAGCCGTCAGCCGGTGGCGGCCGGGGCCTTCGCCGCCGGCACCCCTCCCGGGCACCACAGGTTCGCCGGCACCCCGGCGCAGGGGTTGGGCATGGAGGGCAGGCTGGGCAGCGGGTGCATCACGATGGCCGTCGGCTGCGGATAGTGCGCCGTCGCGCACAACCCCCCGCTCAGGAGCCCGGCATCGCACTCGACCTGAAGAAGCAGGGTCGTGTCCGTATTGGACCCGAGTAGTGAAGCCTTGGGTGTCTTCGTGCCACAAGTCGAAGGGGTGAGCTGCGGCATGGAGTCCAAGGCGTTGGCGTTGGTGGCCGGCCCGAGTTGGCTGGTGAAGGTGGAGTCCCATTCGGTGTTGCCGGAGAAGCAGTTCACCGGCTCCTTACCGCCGAGCAGCAGATTGCCGAAATCGGCGTTGCCGGGATTGCCGAGCGACCCGTTGCCCGAGAACTTGTTGTTCACCAGCCTGTCGCCCTGGGGATCGAAGAGACAGGCCAGTCCCGGGATCCCCAGTGAGGTCGCCACGATGCCCTTGGTGCCGGTGCAGGTCTTCCCACCGGAGGTGGTGTTGCCGTCCGGGTAGGGGACGAACAGCGCGCCCCAGGCCGCATTGTCCAGGAACTCGTTGTTCATAATGGTGTCATTGCGTCCTCCCGAGATGGTCATCCCGGTGCCAGTCGGGCCGAGGCCGGCAGTTCCCGAGACCGGCACGTTCGGATTGTTGTTGCTTTCGACGAGATTCCCCCTGAATACCCAGCATGAGCTGGTACCGGTGATTGCGCTTGTCGTCGTGCCGCCGCAGCGGCCGTTCTGAGGTGGGGGAGGGTCCCCGGTCAGGGCGGTGTTGGTGTCGAACCCGTCCTTGTTGTTGTCGAATTTCGAGTTCTGGACGATGATCTGCCCGCCCGAATTGGTCCCCGAGTAGCCGAGCGCGTTGTTCTCCATCCAGGCGTGGTCGATGGTCACGCTGCATGTCCGCTTGCAGGCGCCGACGTAGATACCCGAGTCGGAGAAATTGTTGGCGTAGAGCTGGCTCAAGGTGGCGGATCCGGAGGCGTCCGAGGAGAAGATCCCGTAGAGGGCGCAGGTGCCGCACGCTCCGGGGTTCGTCGAACTGCTGCCGGCGAAGTAGGTGGAGGTTGCGGTCAGGTAGCTCCCGGAGTAGCCGTGCAGGCCGATCGTGCCCGAACCGGAGCCGCCATTCCACCAGATCTCGTTTCCGGCACTGCCCGAGCCGGCGATGAAGTTGCACACTGTCAGGTTGTCGACGCTGACGCCGTTCGCCTTCCAGACGAGGATCCCGTTGCGTCCATCGCCACCCAGGGAGTTCTGGTCGGCAGGGGCCGAGCTGCAGGGCGCCGCCGCCGTGGCCTGGGTACCGTCGACGATGACCGAGTTCCGATCCATGCCGCGCAGGTGGAGTTTCGGCGTGGTGATGTCCACACCTCCGTACCAGCCGTCGGCCAGGTCGGCCGGGGTCGGGGCGTTGACGCCGGTGTCGCCCACCTCGTGATAGTCGCCGGGTGCGATCAGGATCCAGTCGCCCTTCTTCGAAGCGTCGACGGCGGCCTGGATCGAGGAGAAGGTCGTAGCCGGCGGCGTCGTGATCCCGTTGAACGTGCCCACGTAGAGCGTCTGGGGACCGACCACCCGGGCCGAGGCGCTCGGGACACCTGCGGCGACCACCCCGGCGCAGAGGAGGGCGACGGCTGAGACGGCTGCCCCCAGGCGTCGGATACGACCACGGATCCAGTGTCCCATCTGCCACTTCCCCCTTGTGTGATCCGCCACGGTTTCTGATCCGCAACGGCCTCTGGTTCGCAACGGACACCCACGATAGGGCACCGGCGGTCCCGGCGAGGTGGTCGGACGGGGACGGCATCCCGGGCGGCTGTCGGGAGGCGCACCCCGTCGACCCGGTCGACGCCTCCCGCGGGCCGCAATCGCCAGTGCGCGGCGTCGGAAAATATGCTCTGATTTGCTCTGGAGCGTTGTGACTGACCGCCCGCGGAAGTGAAAGGCGGAGGCAGGTATGGAATTGGGACGCGAGCATGGCGACCGGTGCAGCCTGGCCCGATGTGACCGGCCATGAGCGCCATCGACGCCAGGGTCGAGCCTTCGGCTGCGGAGCGGGTCAAGCGGGGGCCGTCGGGACCGAACCGGCTCGAGGGCCATCCCACCGGAATCCGCAATGTGGCGTTGGTCGGGCACAACGGCTGCGGCAAGACCACTCTGGCGGAGGCCCTCCTGTACGCCACCGGGGCCATCAACCGGCTGGGAAAGGTGGATGACGGCTCGACGGTCAGCGACTTCGAGCCGGAGGAGATCAAGTACCACATGTCGGTGTCGTTGGCCGTCGCTCCCTGCAAGATCGGTGACGTCAAGCTGAACATCATCGACACCCCGGGTTACGCCGACTTCTTCGGAGAGGTCCGGGCCGCGTGCTCCGTCGTCGACCTGGTGGTCCTGGTGGTGAGCGCGGTGGAGGGCATCGAGGCCCAGACCGAGGAGGCATGGGCCCTCGCCGTCGAGATGGGTCTCCCACGCCTGGTGTTCATCAACAAGCTCGACCGGGAGCGGGCCAATTTCGACCGCACGCTGACCTCACTGCGCGAGCGGTTCGGCGCCGGGATCGCACCCCTGGAACTGCCGGTGGGCGGCGAGTCCGGCTTCCGCGGGATTGCCGACCTCCTCACCGACACCGCCATCGTCTACGAGGGCGGGAAGTCCCGATCGGGGCCCATCCCCGACGATCTGGCCGCCACCGAGCACGAGGTACGGGAACAGCTGGTCGAGGGGATCGTGGTTGGCGACGACGATCTCATGGAGCGCTACCTCGAAGGGGACACCCCGTCGACCGGCGAGCTCGAGGCCACGCTGGCCAGCGGCGTGGCCCAGGGAGTGGTGTTCCCGGTGGTCTGCGGCTCGGCCGCCAGCGGGGTGGGCATCGACCGCCTGGCCAGCCTGCTGGCGGAGATCGGCCCCACTCCCGAGGCGCGCCCTCCGCTGGAGGTCCAAGCCGGCGACTCGGTCCAGGAGGTCCCGTGCGACCCGGCCGGTCTGCCCCTGGCCCGGGTGTTCAAGACCATCTCCGACCCCTACGTGGGGAAGATCTCGCTCCTGCGGGTCCTCTCCGGGACGATCCGGCCCGACAGCGTGCTCACCAATTCCCGCACGCACTCGGTCGAGCGACTGCACGTCCTGCAGCTCCTGCGGGGCAAGGACGCCGAACCCGCCGAGGAGGCGGGGGCGGGCGACATCGTGGCCGCACCCAAGCTCGCCGACGTCGCCACCGGCGACACACTGGCGCCCAAGGGCTCGCCGGTGCTGGTCCCGGTGCTCGCCCCCGAGCCCCGCTCGTTGTCCGTTGCCATCAAGCCCAAGTCCAAGGGCGACGAGGACAAGCTGATGACCGGGCTCCATCGGCTGCAGGAAGAGGATCCCGCACTTCTCGTCGAGCGGGTCGACGAGACCCATCAGACCATCCTCTGGGGCACCGGCGAGACCCATTTGGCCATGGCCGTCGAGCGCCTAGCCCGCAAGTTCGGCGTCGAGATCGCCACCGAGGAAGTGCTCGTCCCCTATCGCGAGACGATCACGGTGCCCGCCGAGGCGGTGGGCCGGTACAAGAAGCAGACCGGCGGCCACGGCCAATTCGGCGTGGCTTCGATCCGCATCGAGCCCCTGGGGCGGGGCGAGGGCTTCCGCTTCGTCGATCAGGTCGTCGGCGGTGCCATCCCCCGCCAGTACATCCCGGCGGTGGAGAAGGGGATCGTCGAGGCGATGGGGCATGGCGGTGTTCACGGCTATCCCGTGGTCGATGTGCAGGTGACCTGCCTCGACGGCAAACACCATCCGGTGGACTCGTCGGAGATGAGCTTCAAGATGGCCGGGTCGCTCGCCTTCAAGGAGGCCATGGCCAAGGCCGGCCCGGTGCTGCTCGAGCCCATCACCCACCTGGTGGTGACCGTCCCCTCGAGCGTGCAGGGCCACGTCCTCGGTGATCTCAACTCCCGCCGGGGACGGGTGAAGGGCACCGAGGCGGTGGATCGGGATGCGCAGCGGATCACCGCCCTCGTACCCACCGCCGAGATGCAGCGCTACGCCGTGGACCTCCGCTCGCTGACCGCAGGCCGGGGCCGGTTCCGGTCCGGGCACGACCACTATGACGTGATGCCCCCCCACCTCGCCGACCGGATGGCGAGGGACTGAGCCGGGCGCGGGCGCCCACTCAGGGATCGATCAGCACCCCGGGATTCAACAAGGCGTCGGGATCCACGGCCCGCTTGGCGGCGCGGAGCTGGGAGGCGAACAGATCCGGGCGTTGGCGGTCGTAGCCGGGCCGGTGGTCGCGCCCCACGGCGTGGTGGTGGGTCACGGTCCCCCCTCCCGTGGCGATGGCGTCCATGACCGCTCCTTTGACCTCGGCCCACTGCCCGATCCGTCCCGACCGGTGTCCGGGGGCGATCACGGTGAAGTACGGCGCCGCCCCGTCGGGGTACACGTGGGTCAAGCGGCAGGTGACCAGGCCGGGCCAGGCGCCGACAGAGCGGAGCGCGTCCTCGGTGACACCCCGGACCTTGGTCACGAGGCGTTCGAACCGGTCCCACGTGATGGCCGTCTCGAACGTCTCGTTGATCAGGCCGAGCCCGACCAGGGCGTCGCGGTGGTACGGGGCGCGTAGGAAGGCCGCCCGCCAGCGGCCGGCGGCATCGCCCCCACCCGGGGGTCCAGCCCCGCCCGGCCGGCGGCGGACCTCGAAGGACCCGGCGTGCTCGCCGACCAGGGTCGCGGCCCGGGCGAGCGCACCGTCGACCGCCTCGGTGGCCGACTCGAAGCCGATCAGCAGCAGATGGGCACTGCCGTCGCCGGCCCCGGTGATCATCGCCTCGGTGGCGTCGAGGAGGCGGAGGTTCGACGGCCAGAGCCCGGACTGCCCGATGGCCCGGGCCGCGTCGGCACCGGACTCGAAGGACCCGAACCGGGCGACGCCGGAGGCCCGGTGGCGGGGGCGGTCCTGCAGCCTCATCCACGCCTCGGTGATGATCCCGAAGATTCCCTCCGACCCGAGCACGAGCCGGTCCGGGGACGGCCCCGCCCCCGATCCCGGTAGCCGGAGGGACTCGATGGGGCCCCGCGGCGTGACGGTCCGGATCGACTCGACGAAGTCGTCGATGTGGGTGTGGAGGGTGGCGAAGTGCCCGCCCGAGCGGGTGGCCAGCCAACCCCCGAGGGAGGACAGCTCGAAGCTCTGGGGGTAGTGGCGGAGGGTCAGGCCGTGCGGGCGGAGCTGGTCCTCCAGCGACGGTCCGAACACCCCTCCCTGTATGCGGGCACTCCGGGAGGCCCGGTCGATCTCGAGGACCCGGTCGAGGCGCCCGAGGTCGCAGCTGATGACCGGTCGGTCGTCCTCAAGCGGCGCCTCGACCCCTCCGACGACCGAGGACCCCCCGCCGTAAGGGACGACGACCGCCCCGGCCTCGGTGGCCCACTCGAGCACCGCCACCACCCCCGCCTCGTCCGGCGGGCTCACCACCACGTCGGGTGGCCGGTCCCAGCGGCGCTCGAGACCCCGCACCAGGTCCCGGAACGATTTCCCGTAGGTGTGGCCCGCCCGGGCCACGTCGTCGTGGGCGCTCCAGCCGGCCAGGGCCGGCGGCGGAGCCAGCCGCGGGGCCGGCATGCTGATCTCCGACCGTGAGGGAGGGTCGATCACCTCGAGCGCCTCGTCGCCCACCAGGGGGGCGACGAGGGTCCCGAGCCGCTTCTGCTCAGCGGGCGAAAGGTGCTCCGCTTCGAACCCCCACCCCCAGAAGCTCCGATGCCTCGCCATCAGCGGTGACGCTAGCGCTGTCGTCCTCACGGAACCCTCACACTTTCGACATGGATACCTCAGGTCCTGCTGCCACCATGCTCTGACACACCCACCACCAGCAAGGAGTTCCATCGTGTTGAAGAAGCTCATCGCCCCCGTACTGATCGCAGGGGCCATCCTGGGCGGCGTGGCGTCCGCCGGTTCCGCCTACGCCGCCGCTCCCACCCCGCCCACGGCCACGGCCACGGCCACCCCGCAGGCCGGAAGCCATCCGCTCGGTGCCTGGCTCCGCGCCCATCGGCGCCAGCTTCGCCGCGCCGCCATCGGCATCAGTGCCACGACCATCAAGATTGCGCCGAAGGACCTGGTGACCGAGCTGCGTTCGGGCAAATCCATCGCCCAGGTCGCAGGTGAGCACGGCGTGAGCACCCAGATCGTGGTCAGTGCGCTGGTGACTGCGGCCGACGCCCGGATCAACCAGGCGGTGACGAACCACAAGCTCACCACGGCCCAGGCCGCCAAGATCGAGTCCGCCCTTCCCGGACGGATCAACAAGCTGGTGAACCACACCTTCTGAGTGTCCGGCTGACTGGGTATCCGAGCTGACGGGCGGCACCCCTCCCGGGGCCGCCCGTCAGCCGGGTGCCATCATGTCGTCGAACCGCCGAACGAGCGCCCCCTGGGGGCGCATGCTCACATATGTCCGACAGGACGGACGGTCAGACGTCTGCTAGGACGGCCCGGACGACGTCGGAGATTTTGGGAAGGTCACCGTGAAGATTCGAGCGGCAGCGGCGGGGGCGGCATTCATCCTGGTCGGCGTGGCCGTCGGCGCCAGTTCGTGCGGTGGCGGGTCGGCATCGACGACGCCCCCGGTCGAGCGGGTGGCCGGCGGGCCCACCGGCAGCTACATCGTCCCGGCGGGCATCCACAAGATCAAGCACGTGGTGGTGATCCAGCAGGAGAACCGCTCCTTCGACTCCTATTTCGGCACCTTCCCCGGCGCCGACGGGATCCCGATGCAGAACGGCCAATCGACAGTGTGCGTGACCGATCCGGCCACCGGGACCTGCGTGGCCCCCTACGTCGACCATTCCGACGTGAATGGGGGCGGCCCCCACTCGGCGCCCAATGCGACCGCTGACATCAACGGCGGGAAGATGGACGGGTTCATCGGGCAGGCCCAGTCCGGTCGGAAGGGCTGCTTGGACCCGACCGACCCGGCGTGCACCAACTCGTCCGTTCCGGACGTGATGGGCTACCACACCGCCACCGACATCCCCAACTACTGGGCCTACGCCAAGGACTTCGTCCTCCAGGACCACATGTTCGAGCCGAACGCCTCGTGGAGCCTCCCCTCCCATCTGTTCCTGGTGTCAGAGTGGTCGGCCTACTGCAGCCAGCAGGGCAATCCCTCGAGCTGCGTGAACGCGCTGCAGACCAGACCGGCCGAGCGGCCGCAGGCCTCCCCCGTGTACGGCGGCGAGGTCGGTCCGAAGAACACCGCCAGGACCGGGAAGCGGGGACTGGTCAGGCCCCCGGCCCCCGGCGCCCCCCAGCCCGACTACGCCTGGACGGATCTGACCTACCTGCTGCACAAGGACCACGTGAGTTGGGGGTACTACATCGTCAACGGGAGCGAGCCGGACTGTGAGAACCCGGCGGCGGAGACCTGCGCCGCCGTCCAGCAGAGCTCGGGTACCCCGGGAATCTGGAACCCGTTGCCCTGGTTCGACACGGTGAAGGCCGACAAGCAGCTGGGGAACATCCAGTCGGTCGACCACTTCTACGCCGCCGCCAAGAGCGGCACGCTCCCGGCGGTTTCCTGGGTGGTCCCGTCCGGTGCGGTGAGCGAGCACCCGCCGGCCCCGGTGAGCTATGGGCAGAGCTACGTCACCAGCTTGATCAACGCGGTGATGAAGAGCCCGGACTGGAGCTCGACGGCGATATTCCTGGCCTGGGACGACTGGGGCGGCTTCTACGACCACGTGGTGCCCCCGACGGTCGACGAGAACGGTTACGGGTTGCGGGTGCCGGCCATGGTGATCAGCCCCTATGCCCGGGCAGGGTACGTCGATCACCAGACGCTGAGCTTCGACGCCTACGACAAGTTCATCGAGGACGACTTCCTCGCCGGCCAGCGCCTGAACCCTGCGACCGACGGCCGACCCGACCCGAGGCCGAGTGTGCGCGAGGAGGAGAAGATCCTCGGAAACATGACCAACGACTTCAACTTCGACCAGAGCCCCCGTGCCCCGGTGGTGCTGCCCGTCCACCCGAAGACCACGCTCACCGGCACTCCGGTCCCGTCCGGCCTCCCCGCTGCGGCCAAGGCGGCCGACGGGTAGGTGCACTGCCCATGGGCCGGTCGGCAACCCTGCGGCGTCGAGCCCCGCTGACCGGGCCAGGGCGAACGACGCCCGTCAGCAGGTGGTCTGGGTGATCGTGATGGTGTTGTTCCCTCCCGCCGTCGGCACGTAGGGGTCGACCGCGGACTTGGTGGTGAACCGGTCGCCGATCCAGTGGAGCATGTCGGGGAAGCTCGGTGCGATCACGCCGGCATGGCTCTGTCCCGAGTACACCCACCGCTCGGTCGGTTGGCCGATCGAGCACAGGTGGGTCTGGAGGAGCTGGGTGGAGACGACGGGGATCTGTTCGTCATTGCCCCCCTGGATGATCAGCAGCGGCACCCGGGTCTTGCGGGTGAAGGACTCGGGGTCGTTGGCCGTGAGGAGCTTGGCCCACTGGGGCACGTTGAACGGGTTCTGCGGGATGAGGTCGGCCAGGGTCTTGTGCGGTGTGGCGGCCACCGCGGCATCGACCACTCCCTGCACGTAGCCGGAGCACCCCTGGTCGAGCTGGGGCACCAGTGCCAGCGCCGGCGGGGTCATGATCTTCGCCAGTGGTGCCCGCTTGGCCCCGTAGTAGCTGTTGTACGAGCCGGCGACCATCAGGAGGTAGTAGTCGAACGGGCTGGTCACCAGGAAGTCGTAGATGAGGGGGAACTGGGACGGCGGTGCACCGGCCACGACGCCCCGCAACCGCAACTGCCGCGCATATCGCTCGCCGTAGATCGAGAACATGGCGGTCTGGCCGCCCTCGGAGTGTCCCCAGACCACATAGTCGGGGCTGAGCGACACCGAGGGGAGTTCGTGGGCGGCCGACACGATCGTGACGGTGTCCTCGGCCGCCGAAGCGCCGACGATGTAGGGCATCAGGCCGGGCGTACCCTCACCCTGGTAGTCGCTGGCGGTCACCGCGTAGCCGGCCGCCACGAGCTGGTTGACCCCGGGGATCTGAGATGAGCCGGCCAGGCTCGGAGCGCAGATGTCGGCCATGCCGTTGGTGCCGTGACCCCAGGTCACGACCGGCCATCCACCGGCGGGGGGTGTCCCGTCGGGTACGGCCACCATCCCGGTCACCGGGACCAGTGATCGCTTGGGCCCGACCGACTTGTACATCACCACGTACAAGGTGGCCCCGACCAGGTTGGGGTCGGGGACGACCTCGTACTTGATCAGGGTGCCCGGGCCGCCGATCGGCAGTGGCTGGGGGACGCTGTAGAAGGCGGGCAGCCCGGGAGGCGCCGGAATGTCCGGCTGGGCCGCCGATGCCGTGAGCGGCGGCACCATGGTCGAGGCGACAAGCACCAGAAGGCCGACGGCGGCGGCCAGCGGACGAAGGTGACGTTGCACGGCAGACCCCCCGTTTCGGCGGCCGGCCGATCCCGGCCGGCCCGCCAACAGTATCGTGACCCGGGCCCGCTGTCCCGAACCGGCGGTAGGGTCCGGGCCGGGGGTGTCAGCGGGTCGGGCAGAAGCGGGCAGAAGGAGGCACCCATGGCAGGCGGGTTCGACACCCATGACGTCTTCAACCAGGCCCCACCGCTCGAGGACTACGACGTCTTCGCCGCCGATCCCGCCCTGGGCGAGGCGGTCGGGCGTGAGGGTGCGGGCTGGGCCCGGCCCGAGCTCGGGGAGCTCGGGGCCCTGGCCGGCTCCGCTGCGGCCCGGGAGCTCGGACGGTTGGCCAACGAGAACGCACCGGTGCTGCACACCCACGACCGGTACGGGCACCGGGTGGACGTCGTCGAGTACCACCCCGCCTACCACGAGCTCATGGCCACTTCGGTGGCCCACGGTCTCCATGCCGGTCCGTGGGCCGACCCCCGTCCGGGCGCCCACGTGGCCCGGGCCGCCAAGGTGATCGTCTGGTACCAGGTCGACGCCGGGCACATCTGCCCGGTTTCGATGACCTACGCAGTGGTCCCGGCGCTCCGGCACCAGTCAGCGGTGGCCGCGACGTGGGAGCCGATGATCTGCTCCACCGACTACGACCCGGCCGACAGCCCGGCGGCCGGCAAGACCGGAGTGACCTGCGGCATGGCACTGACCGAGAAGCAGGGCGGATCCGACGTGCGGGCCAACACCACCCGCGCCGAGCCTGACGGTGACGGTCCGGGCGGCAGCTACCGGCTGACCGGCCACAAGTGGTTCTGCTCCGCACCGATGTCCGACGGCTTTTTGATGCTGGCCCAGGCACCCGGGGGCATCAGCTGCTTCCTCGCCCCGCGGTGGCGGCCGGACGGCACCCGCAATCCGATCCGGATCCAACGGCTCAAGGACAAGTTGGGGGACCGGTCGAACGCCTCGAGCGAGATCGAGCTGCTGGGGGCGTCGGCCCAGCTGGTCGGCGAAGAGGGCCGAGGGGTGCGCACCATCATCGAGATGGTCAACCACACCCGGCTGGACTGCATCCTGGGCTCTACCGCCATCATGCGCCAGGCGACCGCCCAGGCCACCTGGCACGCCGCCCACCGGACCGTCTTCGGAAGGCTCCTCGCCGAGCAGCCCCTGATGGCCAACGTGCTCGCCGACCTCGCCGTCGAGTCCGAGGCCGCCACCGTCTCGGCCCTCCGGCTCGCCCGTTCCTACGACGCTCCCGTCGGCGACGAACGCGAGCAGCTGCTCCGACGCCTGGTGACGCCCATCGTGAAGTACTGGACCTGCAAGCGGGCCCCGCAACACGCCGCCGAGGCACTCGAATGCCTGGGTGGCAACGGCTTCGTCGAGGATTCGGGCATGCCCCGCTTGTATCGCCAGAGTCCGGTCAACGGCGTGTGGGAGGGCTCCGGCAATGTGATCTGCCTCGATGTGCTCCGTGCCCTGTCCCGAGAGCCCGACGCCCTCGACGCATTCTGGTCCGAGGTCGGGCTGGCCCAGGGTGGGGACACCCGGCTGGCCCGGGCGGTCGACGATCTCCACGTCGACCTGTCGGAGCCCGAGACCCTCGAGATGCGGGCACGCGCGGTGGTCGGGCGCATGGCGTTGGTCTGGCAGGCCTCCCTCCTCGTCCGCTTCGCCCCGGCGGCGGTGTCCGACGCCTTTTGCGCCTCGCGTCTCGGGGGCGCGGGCACCGGAGTGTTCGGATCCCTTCCAACGGGAACGGACACCGCCGCCGTGCTCGAGCGTCACACCCCGATCTGATCCTCACACGGACCGCCACCGGGGGCGGCCCGTCGACGCGGCCGCCACCGGAGCCCGTCAGGCGCCGGTCCCGGGCTCAGAGCGCGTGCAGATCCGGCTGCTCCCAGCGACCGGTGCCCGAACCGGGCCGGGATGGCGGGCGACCGGTCCGGAGCGACCGGCGGAACCGCCGCCGTTGGCCCAGATAGGCGACGCACAATCCGAACAGGGCGGTCGGACCCAGCAGGCTCATCAGCGAACCGCCGGTTATCCAGACCACGAGGTCGCCGATGGCCACCGGAAGGAACAGGACCGCGATGCTGAGATAGAAGCGGTCCGCCCATCGTCCGTAGGCATTGGCCACCGACGCATCGTCGGCGTCGTCGCACTCATGGCCCCACGCATGAGGAATCATCGGTCGGCAGTCCTCCCGTCGAGCCCGGCGGTCGATGGCCGGGGGCTGAGGATCGTCACCCACCGTTCCTACCACGAATCGATGCGCGTCGGAACCGGGCAATTCCCAGTTTCCGGCGCCACCCGGTGGTGGTCTGCCCCCAAAGGGCATGAGCTACCACCAACGGTCAGAGCGGAGAGCGGAGCCCGTTGCCGGATCGGCGACGGGCATCCCTTCAGCCCGTCCCGACGCGTGGACGCGATCCGTCGGGTTTACGCAATTCATATGGTGGGTTCACCGTGCCCTTAGGTGGCCGGTGTCGAATGGACGGGTGAGGATCGCCTTCGCGGTACGGATTGGAAGGTAGACGGATATGAACGAGACCTGGCCCCCGACGACAGGACAGGCAGACGAGCCACCGGCCAGCGGGAGCGCATCCCCGACCTCGCCGGGCTATCCCTACGGACCCGCCCAGGACCCGACGACGGGAGTACCTTCCTCACCGCCACCGACGCCACCCAGCGGAACGCCACCCACCGGAACGCCACCCACCGCCACCCCGCCCGGCGGCACCCCTCTCGCCGGCGAATGGGGTGCCCCCCCGCCCTACGCGGCGACAGGCGGCGTGCCGCCGTACGGGGGCTGGCCGCCTGCCGGCATGGCCGATCCTGGTCACGGAGCGGCCCCGTCGAGCGGGCGCTCCGGCGCGGTGGTGGCCCTGGCCACGGTCCTGTTGGTCGTCGCCGTCCTGGCCGGCGCAGGGCTCGGCCACCTGGCCTGGCCGGTGCACAACGCACCGACCACGGCTGCATCCCCCACCTTCAACTCACCGGGGGGCTCAGGATCGTCCGGCGCCGAGACCTTTCCTTTCGGGTCCGGCTCGTCGGGCAACTCCTCGACCGGCGCAGGTGCCCCGTCGGACATCTCCTCCATCGCCGCCAAGGTGGCCCCCGGCCTGGTCGACATCAACACCAACCTGAGTTACCAGAACGAGCAGGCGGCGGGTACCGGCATGGTGATCTCCCCTTCGGGTGTGGTCCTCACCAATAACCACGTCATCCAAGGCGCCACCAGCATCAGCGTGACCGATGTCGGCAACGGCAAGACCTACAAGGGCACCGTCATCGGCTACGACCGCACGAGCGATGTCGCCGTGGTGAAGCTGTCCGGGGCCTCCGGCCTGCAGACGGTCTCGGTCAGCGACCAGAAGGCGTCCGTCGGACAGGCCGTCGTGGGCGTCGGCAACGCCGGCGGCACCGGCGGGACGCCGAGCTCGGCGGGGGGCTCGGTCACCGCCGTGGACCAGGCGATCACCGCCAGCGACAGCGGCGGGGGCAACGCCGAGAACCTGACCGGGCTCATCGAGATCAATGCCGCCATCCAGCCCGGCGACTCCGGTGGCTCGCTGGTCAACACCCAAGGCGGCGTCATCGGCATGGACACAGCGGCGTCGGCCGGCTCCGGGTACCAGGTTTCGGGCAGCCAGGCCTACGCCATCCCCATCGCCACCGCGCTCTCGCTGGCGAGGCAGATCGAGGGCGGGAAGGCCTCGTCCACGGTGCACATCGGGGAGACCGGGTTCCTCGGGGTCAGTGTCGAGTCCTCGGGCGGCTCCGGCGGCTCCGGCGGGTTCGGGGGCTTCGGCAGCGGAAACGCCCAGGCATCCGGGGCCACCGTCGCCAGCGTGGTGTCCGGCTCGCCGGCCGAAAAGGCCGGGTTGGCCCAGGGAGATGTGATCACCGCCCTCAACGGGACGGCGATCAGTTCCCCGTCCGACCTCACCGGCCTGCTCGAGCCCGACCACCCCGGAGACACCGTCCAGCTCCAGTGGACCGACGGGTCCGGCCAGCAGCAGACCGCCACGGTCACGCTGGCCAGCGGTCCCCCGGCCTGAGTGCTCGCCGGCCGGGCTCACTTCCGGGGCAAGGAGGCGAGGGTCTCGGCCACCACGGCGAGGAACCACTCGTTCACCACGATGACCGGGTCGCCGTCGGACACGATGAGGTAGCGCCGCGACAACGGGGCGTCACGGATGAGGGCTTCGACCCGCCCGTCGGTGCTGCGGGGAACGACCGACCCGGCCAGCGCCGTCCTCCGGATCCCGACCCTGTGATCCAGTAGCACCCGACCGATCGGCTCCCGGCTCTGCTCGAGGCGGTTCCGCAGGGAGCCGGGGAGCCGATCGGCGGCGATGGCGGACTCGGCGTAGACGAACCTCCGCCCGGTGTCCCGACCGGTCAACAGGACCTCCCGGCGCAGGAGCGGTGCACCGGGCTCGAGCCCCAGGACGTTGTCAAAACCGGCGGGCTCCTTCTCCTGGGCGAGGATGTCGGCGTCGACCGGCTCGCCGGCCAGGTGCTCGAGGAACTGGGTGACCGTCCCGCCGGACGCGGCCAGGGCGGCGGTCAGGGCGGGGTCGCGTGACGGGGGGGTGTCGGTCATCATCCCTGGTCGGCGGCGGCGGGAGTACCCATCGGCACACGCCGACCGTAGTCCGGCCGCGCACCCCGTACCGTGGGGACGTGCCGGCGGCCGTCATCGCCTACCAACGTGACCACCGGTTCGACCTGGAACCCGAACGCCTCTGGGATCGGCTCGAAGAAGTCGACCAGTTCGAGGGGTGGTGGCCGTGGCTGAGCGACTTCCGGCTCGAGGGCGACGGGCTCGCGACCGGCTCGGTCCTCTTCGGGGCCGTCAGCCCTCCGCTCCCCTACCGCATGCGGCTCCGTGTCGAGTTGGTCGACTGCCAGCGGCCGTATTCGATCGACGCCACGGTGGGCGGGGACCTGGTGGGGGTGGCGCAGCTGCGTTTGCACCCCGAGGGTGGGGGTACCAGGGCCGAGGTGGGGTGGACGGTCGAGATGCGCCAGCCGGCCATGCGGCTGGCCAATCGGATCGGCCGCCCGGTCCTCCAGTGGGGGCACGACCGGGTGGTCGAGATGACCGTGGTCGGCTTCCGCCGGCGGATACAGCGGGCCTAGTGCAACCGGGCGACGGCCAGCGCCCCGGCCAGCAGCATCACCGCCCACGACGTCGTCCGCAGGGCCACCTCCAGCGGCGCCAGCAACACTGCACGATCGAGCGGGAGCTCGCCGCCGTCGGTCATCGCCACGGCCCCGGTGACCTCGGCGCACCGCCGGCGGAGCAACCGTGCGGGGGTGCTGAGCGCCCGCTGGGCCACCGACAGGGCGAAGGCGCCGAGCGAGGCGATGAGAGGTGCCGGCGCCAGTCGCCCGGTCTGGGCCACATAGGCGGTGAGGACGGGGAAGGCACCCCAGCCGGCGGCGAACCCGACACCGTTGTGGACCACTCCGCCGAAGAGCTCGAAGTTGTAGCCGACGACCAGGACCGGTCCGACGACGAGGAAGGGGACCAGCGCCCAGCCCACCTCGACGGCTCCGGCGATCCCGAGGGCCACGGCACCCGCCAGTCCCACCGAGGCGGCGACGACGAGCACAGCGGAGGGGATCCGGGTGCGCAACGGCCGCCCGTGGAGTTCGTCGAGCGCGTGGGCGGCCACACCGACGGCGAGGAAGAAGGCGGCCAGGGTGGCGATCAGCCGGGTGGCGTTGACGACGGGGGCCAGGCAGGCGCCGATGACCACATAGGCGAGGTGCCAGCCGGTGTAGGGCGGGTGGAGCAGGGTCCACCAGTCGCGCCAGCCGCCCGGCCGGGCGGCATAGAAGGCGGTGCGCGGCTCGGGCGGCGGCTCACTCGCCGCCGGTGCCTCACCCACCGGCCCGTCGCCCCCACATGACCAGACCGCCACCGAGGCTCATCCGCCGCACGCCGACGTCGACGAAGCCGGCGCGCCGCCACGCCTCGACGGTCCAGTCCACCGGGTAACGCCGGTAGTGGGACGAGATGCTCGGGCCGAGGAACCGGCCGACCTCGAACCAGGGCCGACCCCCGGTGAGCCATCCCGCCGCCGGCAGGGCGAGCCGGGTGTAGAGCCACCACCAGAAGCGCCAGAACCGGCTCGCCGGCAGGAGGAACTCCAGGCTGGCCACGGCCCCTCCGGGCTTCACCACCCGGGCCAGCTCGTCGAGGGTGGCCTGGGGGTCGTCGACGTAGCGGAGGAGGTAGGTGAAGGTCAGGGCATCGAACGTCCGGTCGTCGAACGGTGTCTGCTCGGCCCGACCGGCCACCAGCTGCACCCGTCGGGCCATGTCCCGCCGGGCCACGTTGGCCCGGCCCTGGCGGAGCATGTCGAGCGTGAGGTCGACGCCGACCACCCGGGCCGGGGTGCGCTCGGCGAGCTGGAGGGCCACGCCGGCCGGCCCGGAGGCCACATCGAGGACCAGACCGGGGCGGTCCGCCACGATGTGGCCGACCATGGCCCGGCGCCAGCGTCCGTTCTGTCCCATGGAGAGGAGCTCGGACAGGCGGTCGTAGCGGCCCGGCAGCGGGGTGAAGAGCTGCCGGGCGAACCGGTTGGGGTCCTCTGGTTCGGGAGTGTCCACCGCTGGTTCGGGAGTGTCCACCGCGCCTCCTCGGGTGCGAAGATCTCACCGTAGGCGGTCGGCGCCCGGAAGGAGTCGTGTGAGTCCCAGGCGTTTTGACGTGCTGGTAGTCGGCGCCGGACCCGCCGGGAGCATCGCCGCCCTGGTGCTGGCCCGCGCCGGTGCCCACGTGGCCCTGCTCGAAAAGGCCCGGTTCCCGCGGGACAAGGCCTGCGGGGACCTCGTCGGCCCGAGGGGCCTCCAGCTCCTCACCGACCTGGGCCTCGCCGTGCCGACCGGGCTCGACGTGGGCGACATGGCGGTCGTGGGCCCCACCGGACGACGGGTCGTGCTGCCCTGCTTCGACGGCGACTCGTACCCCGGCCGGGCCCGTTCCGTGACCCGGACGGTATTCGACGACGCCCTGCGCGCGGCCGCACTCGGTGCCGGTGCCGTCGCCTGTGACGGCCGGGCCGACCGCCCGCTGTGGTCGGGTGCAGACATCGACGGGTTCGTGCTGGGCGACGGAGAGGAGCTGCGTGCCGACTTCGTCATCGGTGCCGACGGGGCCACCAGCCGGGTGGCCCAGGGCGCCGGCCTGGTCGAGGGTTCGAAGGTGCTCTGGGGGTTCGCGGTGCGCTGCTATCTGGAACAGGACGTCGCCCTCCCGGTCATCACCTTGTGGGAGCCGGCCCGGTGGCGGGCCTTCCCCGGATACGGGTGGCTCTTCCCGGGGCCCGGTGGCATCGCCAACGTGGGCGTCGGCATCGGGACGCGGTCCGACCGCCAGGCCGGTGCCCGGGCGGTGCGGGTGCTGCCCGCCTATCTCGACCACCTGGCCGAGCTGGGCCTCCTCGAGCGGGCTCCCGACGTGCGGACGATGCGCCGCCTGGGGGGATGGCTCAAGATGGGGATGGTCGGGACCAGGCCCGCCGCCGGACGGGTCCTGCTGGCAGGGGACGCCGCCGGTCTGGTCAACCCCCTCCAGGGGGAGGGGATCGCCCAGGCCATGACCAGCGGGCGGGCTGCCGCCGAGGCGGTGCTCGGGTCGCCGGGGACGGCCGCGGCCCGCTACCGCGACGATCTGGCCCGGGCCCACCTGCCGTACCAGCGCATCACCGCGGCCGGCCATGCCGCACTGGTCGGCCGGCCCCGAGCGGTCGCCGCCCTCGGGCGCCTGCTCACCGCCCCCCGCCTGGGCGACGCGCTGGCCGGCGGGTGGGGGATCTTCTGGAACGAGCTGCTCGACGGAGCCGCACCCGGGAGGGCCCGGAAGGTGGCCAGGGCTTCGACTTGGTTCGGCGGTGCAGTCACCGCCGGCAGCAGCGTCTCCCGCTGGTTCACCACCGCCTATCCCCCGCCCGGCCCCGTCGGACCGCCCGCTCCAGGGGGCCGACGCTGAGGCGGAGCACGACTGCCCGGCCCGCCCGAGATCACAGGGTCGCTGCAGAGCGGCCGGTACACTCCGTGCCTTGATGGCCGTAGACACCAGTGGGGGCGCCGGCCCTCGGGCCGGTGCGGCGGCCCCCCCGCCCGGGCGGTGGCGGACAATCCTGTTCGCGCCCCTGGGCGACGGCCAACGACGCCGACGCGGGAGCGATGGCGTCAAGCTGGCGCTGGCGGTCATCGCGCTCGTCTGCTGCGTTCTGGCCATCGGGTACAGCTCCCACTTCGACCGGGTGGTCGGCGGAGTCCTCTACCCCCCACCCCGCAGCATCAGCTGGCTGGTCACCGTCGTGTACGACGTCGGCGCCTTCGGGATCACCGGCGTGCTGATCCTGCTGGCGCTCGTCGCCCGCCGCTGGGTGATCGCCCGGGACATCGGCCTGGCCGCGGTGGGCGCCGCCGTCATCAGCCTGGTCCTCTCGGTCATCCTCGGCGCCAACGGCGGCCGCCCCGCCGGAACGGTCGTCGACGGGATCAATCTCCGGTTCCCGGTGGTCCAGGTGGCCCTGTTCATGGCGGTGGCCGCCGCCGCCCTGCCCTATCTGGCCCGGATGGTGCAGCGGTTCATCGAGGTGTTCGTCCTCCTGGTGAGCGTGTCGACGGTTACGGGCGGCCACGGCCTCCCGGTCAACGTCCTCGGCAGCCTGGCCATCGGTTGGGGCGCCACCGCCGCCGTCCACCTGGCCTTCTCGTCGCCTCTCGGCCTGCCGTCGGTGTCGGACGTCGAGGCACTGCTCGCCGGGTTGGGCGTCGGCGTGCGGGAGACCAGTCCCCTGGCCCGTCAGGCCTGGGGAGTGGCCACCTACCGCGCCACGGAGAGCTTGGCGGTCGGCGGAGCCGGAGCCGGAGCCGGGCTGCGGATCGCCGTCTACGGGCGTGACGCAGCAGACGCCAAGCTGTTGGCCAAAATGGGGCGGTTCCTCTTCTACCGGGACTCGGGGCCGACCCTCACCTTCACCCGGCTCCAGCAGGTCGAGCACGAGGCGTACCTGACCCTCCTGGCCGACCGCACCGGGGTCACCGTCCCAGAGGTGATCGCCGCCGGAACCTCGGGTTCTTCCCGCGACGCGCTGTTGGTCGGTCGGGTCCCCGTTGGCGGCTCCCTCGGGGAAGCTTCGCCCGAGGCCCTCACCGATGCCATGCTCGACGAGCTGTACCGCCAGTTCCTCACACTCAGGTCGGCGCGCATCGCCCACGGTTCCGTCAGCGGCGAGACCATCTTCGTCGACCCGCCCACCGGGACGGTCGGCCTGCTCGATTTCCGCAACGCCACCTCCAACGCGGAGGAGAACCGCCTC
The DNA here is from genome assembly GCA_035531955.1 of Acidimicrobiales bacterium. Taxonomy (GTDB): domain Bacteria; phylum Actinomycetota; class Acidimicrobiia; order Acidimicrobiales; family RAAP-2; genus Bog-756. Next base: position 75,809 of record DATKRZ010000050.1, read on the forward strand.
GACCGCGACCTGGCCGGAGCCGTCGCATCCATGGCCCTGGTCGTCGGACCGGAGCGTACCGCCGCGTCGGCGGCCCGGTGCCTGGGTCCCGACGTCTTGGGCGGCGTCCTCCAGCATCTCCGTCGTGCCGGACTCGATCCGGCACTGGCCCGGCGGCTGCGGGGCCGGTCTTCTCTTCTCGACGAGGTCCGGACCCTGGCGGCCACCGCCGGTTCGATCGAGATACCGAAACTGGCCGAGCCCCGCCGGGTCAGTTGGCCCAATCTGATACTGGTCATCGGCACACTCATCGGCGGCTGGGCGCTGATCGGCACGTTGATCAACGTGACCAACTCCTTCGATACCATCGTGGGCGCCAATTGGGCCTGGGTGGTCCTGGTGTTCCTGCTCACCCAGTCGGCGTTCGTCGGGTCGGCCGTCGAAGACCTCGGGAGCGTGGCCGGCGACCTTCCCTTCGGACGGGTGGTGGCCATCGAGATCGCCAACAGCTTCAGTTCCCTGGCCGGGGGGACACCGGCCGTATTCGCCACCCGGGTCCGGTTCTTCCAGCAGCAGGGTTACGACGCATCATTGGCGGTCAGTTCCGGTGCGGTCATCACCACGGCCAGTTGGCTGGTCAAGGGCGTGCTCTTCGTCATCAGCATCCCGTTGGCCTGGAGCACACTCCACCTCGAGGACCACCCCGCCTCGGGCAGTGGCCACACCGTGTGGGTCCTGCTGGCCGCCGTGCTCGCCGTGGCGCTGGTGCTGGGGCTGCTGTTCGCCATACCCCGGGTCCGCAGGTTGGCCAGCGCCAAGGTCCGTCCTCGGATCGCCGCCGTCTGGCAGGACGCCAAGGGGGTGCTCTCCACCCCGCGCAAGCTGGTCCAGCTCTTCGGGGGCGCAATCATCACCCAGCTGACGGTGGCCCTGGCCCTGGCGGCCTCATTGCGAGCCTTCGGGGACCACCTCAGTCTGGCCACCCTGATCATCGTGATCACCCTGGCCTCGATGATCGGCGGTGTCTCGCCGGTCCCGGGGGGGATGGGGGTGGTGGAGGCCGGGATGATCCTGGGGCTGACCGCGGCCGGCATCTCCGAATCCGACGCTACCGCCGCGGTGTTCATCCAACGGCTCTTCAGCTCCTACCTCCCACCCGTCTGGGGCTGGTGCACGCTGGTGTGGCTGCGGAGGCGCGAGTACGTCTGACCGACGAGGCGGGTCCCGGAGGCCGCCCAACCCGGAGGCCCGCGAGCGGATGTGTGAGCGGCCGGAGTCGGTGACCGAGGCGTCCATCCACAGGACGGAACCATACGCTGGCTGAGGTGGGAGAGGTGGCGAGTCGAGCACATGAGCCAGCGCTCGTACCTCCTGGTGACCCGGTCCTGACGGGACAGGCCTGACGGGACAGGCCTGACCGGACCGAGCGACGGGACGCCTCCCGTTGTGACCCACGCAGTCGGTGGGGTCGGAGGCATGGCCTACCCTGGGAAGCGACGAGAGGAAAAGGGTGGAATCCTTCAGCCAGAAGTTGGCGGTGGTCACCGGCGGCGGATCGGGGATGGGCCGGGAGCTGGTGCGGCAACTCGCGGGTGACGGCTGCTCGGTTGCGACCTGCGATCTGAACGAGGAGAGTGTCGCTGAGACGGTGCGGATGGCGCTGGCTGGTGCGCCATCGGGCATCTCGATCACCGGACATCCCTGCGACGTGGCCGACGAAGCACAGGTGAACCGGTTCCGGGACGAGGTCGTCGAACGCCACAAGACCGACCATGTCGATCTCGTCTTCAACAACGCCGGGATCGGCGGAGGTGGGAGCTTCGTGACCGACACCCGCCAATCGTGGGAGCGGACGTTCGGAGTCGACTGGTGGGGTGTCTACTTCTGCACGAGGGCCTTTCTGCCCCTCCTTATGGAGAGCGATGAGGCCATCCTCGTCAACACGAGCAGCGTGAACGGATTCTGGGCGTCGTTGGGGCCTGGGGTGCCTCACACTGCCTACAGCACGGCCAAGTTCGCGGTGAAGGGGTTCTCCGAAGCCCTCATCGAGGATCTCCGGGTCAACGCTCCCAACGTCAAGGTGGCAGTCGTCATGCCCGGACACATCGGGACGGACATCGTCGTCAACAGCCGCCGGGCTCACGGGGAAGCCGACCCGGCCGATATGGGCGATTCGGATCTGGAGGTGTGGCGGACCAGCCTCGCCGGGTTTGGCCAGCCGGTCGACGACCTGTCCACGGATCAGCTCCGCCAGGTGGTTGCCAACATGGGAGAGGCGTTCAAGCAGAGTGCGCCTCTGAGCGCGGAACGTGCTGCGGAGATCATTCTGGTCGGCGTGCGCCGTGGGGCGTGGAGGATCCTCGTCGGACGTGACGCCGAGGCTCTCGACGCCCAGGTCCGGGCTGACCCGGAGGGGGCTTACGATCCCGAAAAGATGGGCGCCATCCTGCGCCGCTCATTGCAGGGTGAGGGAGCGAAGGGAAACGGCTCGTAGCCTCGGCTGCCGACCGGGCTGTCTCCGAGGGGTAGGCGCATCGGGGCCGCCAGAGCGGGTTCAGATTGTGAGCGTCACGTGGGCCATGGTCACGGCTTGGCCGGCCAGGACGACGCGGTCGCCATTGAGTCGCGTACGCACCGTCCCCCCTCTTGGCGAGGCCTGTTCTCCGACGAGGACCTCCCGGCCGAGTCGTCGGCCCCAGTGCGCGGCGAGTGTGCAGTGCGCGGAACCTGTGACTGGGTCTTCAGGTATTCCGGTATTGGGAGCAAAGACCCGGCTCACAAAATCGATCCCCGGCCTGTCGCCGGCGGCGGTGACGATCACCAGGCGCTTCCCGGTCGCGGCGATGCGGGTGAGGTCCGGGACCAGATTCCGCACACTCGAGGGTTCACGCAGTTCGGCGAGCGCATCCCACCGACCGGTGCCAAACCAGACCATGCCGGGCAGACCCAGTTCCACCGGAGGCTCGACCTGGACTGGCCGATCCGCGGGAAAGTCCATTTCGATCCACCCATCGTCTGCGGGCGCACACTGCAGAAGCCCGCTCCGGGTGTGGAACCGCGCTCGGCCACCCAGCAGATGGGCGGCAGCCAAGGTTGCATGACCGCAGAGGTCCACCTCGACCGTCGGCGTGAACCAGCGCAGATCGTGGTCTCCATCCCCCCTCCGGACCACGTAGGCCGTCTCGGAGAGGTTCATCTCGAGGGCCACGGCCTGCATGAGACTGTCGGGCGGGAAGGAATCGAGAATTGCAATGGCGGCAGGGTTGCCGGCGAACGGTGTGTCCGTGAAGGCATCGACAGTCGTGAGCTCGAGCGCCATCGAAGAACCGTACCTGGCCCAGTCCTGAACTCGGTCCGAAGTGGTCCACGAGGCGCCTGGTTTGATCTGTACGCCGCGTTGTCCGATTTGCGAGGAGTAGCGTCAACAGCACGGGATCCCAGAGCCCCCGATGAATCCGGCGCCCGTGTTGGAGCTGGTCGACCAATAGGAGCCCGCCATGGTCAGTCGCTCGATTTCCTCGTCGGCCAAGCTCTGTTTGGTGACCGCCCTCGTTGTGCTCGGGTCGACAGCCTCGCTGCAGGTCACCAGCGCCGCACCGGCGGCTGCGGCCACGAGTCCCGTCGGACTCTTCGCCTGGGGCTACAACAATGCAGGCCAGCTCGGCGACGGCACCAGTGTCGGGCCCGACTCGTGCCCCGGGGGCCCCTGCAGCACTACGCCGGTGGCGGTCTCGCTCCCCTCGGGCGTCATCCCGAAAGCGATCGCCGGCGGCATTTTGAGCGGATATGCCGTCGGTTCCGACGGGCACCTCTACGCCTGGGGCTCCAACGAAGCCGGCGATCTTGGTGATGGCGTCAGCGGCCTCTTCGACAGCACTACGCCGGTGGTGGTCTCACTCCCCCCGGGCGTCATCCCAACGGCCGTCACCGCCGCCGGCTACAACGGATACGCCATCGGCTCCGACGGGCACCTCTATGCCTGGGGCGACAACACCGACGGCGAACTAGGCGACGGCACCAGTGTCGGCCCCGTCGTGTGCACCGACACCTTGCAACCCTGTAGCACCACCCCGGTGGCGGTCTTGCTCCCCCCGGGCGTCACCCCGACGGCCATCGCCGCGGGGGGAGATGCCGGATACGCCATCGGCTCCGACGGGCACCTCTATGCCTGGGGCGCCAACAGCTTCGGCGGGCTGGGCGACGGCACCATGACGGGTCCCGACATCTGCGGCTCCTCGGTCCCGTGCAGCACGGCGCCGGTGGTGGTCTTGCTCCCCCCGGGCGTCACCCCGACGGCCATCGCCGCCGGTGCCAACGGAAGCGCATACGCCATCGGCTCCGACGGGCACGTCTACGCCTGGGGCGCCAACGATTCCGAACAGCTGGGCAACGGGACGAGCGGTGGCCTCAGCACCACCCCGGTGGCGGTCTTGCTCCCCCCGGGCGTCACCCCGACGGCCATCGCCGCGGGTGAAGTCGACGGATACGCCACCGGCTCCGACAGGCATGTCTACGCCTGGGGCGACAACCAACTGGGCGAGTTGGGCGATGGGTCCGGCGTCGTGGCCAGCGCGACGCCGGTGGTGGTCTCACTCCCCTCGGGGGTGACGCCGGAGGGGAGCACAGGGGACGACGGCACCGCATACGCGATCGGCTCCGACGGGCACCTGTACGCCTGGGGAGAGAACAATGCCGGCCAGCTGGGCCAGGGGACCAGTGTCGGCCCCGACGTGTGTGCCGGGCAGCCGTGCAGTACGAAGCCCGTAAGGGTCCTGCTGCCATCCGGAACCACCGCCGATGGCCTGGGTTCGGAATCGAGTTCTGCCACGGCCTACGCCATGGCGCGCGCCGCCAGCCCGCTCAGCATCACCACGACGTCCCTGCCTCCCGGCAGGGTCGGAGTGCCCTACTCGGTCACCTTCGTGGCCACAGGGGGCAACCCGCCCTACCGGTGGAGCAAGTTCGGAGGCGGCCGCCCGCCCCCCGGCCTTTCCTTCTCCCCGACAGGCGTGCTGTCGGGGACACCGACCAAGGCTGGAACCAGGTCGATGACCTTCCACGTCCGGGACACGAAGCTCGCCTTCCTTACCCCGGTCAACAGAGTCTTCGCCACCTTGACCATCACCATCACCATCGTCTAGGGAGGCGCGTCCGACCAGTCGTTGCTGGGCCGAACGGTAACCGCGACCGCCGCTCCGCCCCTTGCTGCATCCCGGACATGTTCGGTGGGGACGCTCAGTGGCACACTGTGGTAGCACCGTAGAGTGGGGCGCGCCAGCCACCCGCTCGACTGATACGGACCAGCCGACGGGGAGTTCAATCATGGCCCGTAGCAAATATCTGCTTGCGACGTTTGGTGCGGTTGTAGCCAGCGCTACAGCCGTGGGGAACTTGTCCCTGGCGCTTCCAGCCGGCGCCGCACCCACCGATCCGACGTCGTCGACGGGCACTTCGGGACCACATGTCCAGACGCCGAATCCGACGTGCGGGAATCACGACAGCGCGTCTTTGCTGAGGGTGTGCGTCCGGGCCTCCTCGACCGGATTGACGTTCACTTGGTCGAACGAGAGGGTCGGAAACTACGAGAGCTACGTGATCAGCCCGCCGAGTGGATCTCCAAACTACGGCGGGTCGGAAGTCATGACCATGTCCACGATGAGCAAGACGATCCCACTACCTGTGGGGGAATATGTCGGCTACGCGTCGATCTCGACAGGGTGCGGCAAGTGCTCGAACGATCCGCAATTCGTGTCCTACGACCTCCTCGTCTCTGCCGGCCTTCCCCCTGCGTTCACGGCACCGATCGTGGGCATGGCCCAGGCTCCAGGCGGTTTGGGATACTGGGCTGTGGGCTCGGATGGCAACGTCTACCAGTTCGGCAACGCGAGAAATCTCGGGGATATGGTGGGCACGACACTCGCGCAGCCGGTTGCCGGAATGGCCGCTACTCCCGACGGAAACGGTTACTGGCTGGTTGCGAAGGACGGCGGCATCTTTGCCTTCGGCGATGCTCACTTCTTTGGTTCGACTGGAAATGTTCACCTCAATCAGCCGGTGGTGGGTATGGCAGCCACCGCCGATGGTGGGGGTTATTGGATGGTGGCTGCCGACGGCGGGATCTTCTCCTTCGGAGATGCAGTCTTCTACGGCAGCACGGGCGGCCTCTCACTGAACAGACCGGTCGTAGGTATGGCTGTCACGAAGTCCGACCAGGGGTATTTCCTCGATGCATCTGACGGTGGGATCTTTGCCTTCGGAGACGCCTACTTCCAGGGCTCCCTGGGCAACCTCCAGCTGAATGAGCCCGTAGTGGGGATGGCCACTGATCCATCGACCAATGGCTACTGGGAGGTTGCTGCCGACGGGGGCGTCTTCTCGTTCGGTGCCCCGTTCTTCGGGAGTACAGGCGCAATTCGCCTCAACTTGCCGATCGTTGGAATGGCGGCAACGCCAACGGGATCCGGGTATCGCTCGATTGCATCGGACGGTGGAATCTTCGACTTCGGTGACGCGAAGTTCTACGGGAGTCTGGGTTGACGCCCCGGGCCGGTCGGTCGGTTCCGCCGGGCGGACGACGCCGGACACCTCGGGGGCCTAATCTGCGTATCTCCATCGAGGGAAGGTTGCCGACATGTGGGCACAAATGATCACGACGCGCTTGAAGCCGGGCAGGGAAGGCGACCTACCAAAGTTGGTCGCTCAGTTGCGGGCAACCGAACAGCCGGGCTCAGGTCTCGTGCACTCGACGGCAACCCGGGACACGGAGGACCCGAACCGGGTCGTCATGTTCGTCGTCTTCGAGAGTGAGGAGAAAGCGCGGGAGCGCGAAAACGACCCTCATCGCCAGGAGGGACTCCAGGCGGCACGAACGACGATGACGGAGATCTTCGAGGGGGCTCCGGAATTCACGGACCTGACCGTCGTCGACGACTGGTCGTTGTAGACGCCGATCGCCTGTCCCACCGACCGACCGCTTCTTTCGGGCCTACCCCTTCGACGATGCTTCGGGCCTGGACACGGCCTGGACACCACCCTCGACCCGGGATCCCGCCGCCAGCGGATGTTCGAGGGGTCATCCCTCGACCGGCCGAACACCACGCCGGTCCGGTGGAGCGGGCGACGGGAATCGAACCCGCGTTCCGAGCTTGGGAAGCTCGTGTTCTGCCTCTGAACTACGCCCGCGTACGCGGGCCCACACTATCCCCCCGGCCACCACCACGGCCGTTGCCGCATCCGGGACGCCACCCCCGTCCCCGAGGACTACGCCTGTGCTCCGGCGTCCCACTATCGTCTGTCCGGCATGGTTCTCTCAGATCACTCCATACGTGAGGCGCTCGCCGCCGGCCGGATCAAGATCGAGCCATTCGACGACGACTGCATCCAGCCGTCGTCCGTCGATCTCCATGTCGACCACTATTTCCGGCTCTTCCGCAATCACACCAGCAGGGTGATCGACGTGCGCGAGAACCAAGAGGACCTGACCGAATTGGTCGACACCGGCGAGGATCCGCTGATCCTCCATCCCGGTGAGTTCGTACTGGGGTCGACGCTCGAGAAGGTGACCCTTCCCCCCGACCTGGTGGCCCGTCTCGAGGGCAAGTCCTCCCTCGGCCGGCTGGGCCTGCTGATCCACTCGACCGCCGGGTTCGTCGACGCCGGCTGGGACGGCAACCTCACCCTGGAGCTCTCCAACGTGGCCAACCTCCCCATCACCGTCTACCCGGGGATGAAGATCGGCCAGATCAGCTTCCTGCAGATGACCACTGCTGCCGACAAGCCCTACGGCTCCGACGGCCTCCGGTCGAAGTACCAGGGCCAGTGGGGTCCTACCCCCAGTCGCTACGCCGACAATTTCGGCTCGTGACCGGGCCGCCGGCGCGTTTGCCGGCATTTGTTACTCTTCAGTAACCATCTAGGAGGAACCCAGTGGCCCTCAGACTCTCCTTAGGACTCGGCATAACCGTGGTGATGTTCGCCGTCGCCGGCCGCCGTTTCTTCTGGCTCTTCCGGCTGATCTCCGCCGGCCATCCGGCGGTGCCCTCCCGGGTCAAGGACGTGCCCAAGCGGATCAAGGCCGAGCTGGTCGAGGTGGGCGGCCAGAAGAAGCTGCTCCAGTGGACCGTCCCCGGCATGGCCCACGCCTTCACCTTCTGGGGATTCACCATTCTGATGCTGACCATCCTCGAGGCCTACGGGGCCCTTTTCCAGCGCGACTTCCACATCCCGCTCATCGGCCACACCGCCTTCATCGGCGTGGTCGAGGATTTCTTCACCGTGGCCGTGCTGGTCTCGCTGCTGGTGTTCGTGGCCATCCGGGTCAAGCACTCGCCGAAACGGGAGAACCGCCGTTCCCGCTTCTTCGGTTCCCACACCGGAGCGGCCTGGCTGGTCCTGGTCATGATCTCCGGGGTGATGATCACCCTGCTCTTCTACCGGGCCGCCCAGGTCAACACGGGCAACTTCCCCTACGGCTGGTGGGCCTTCGCCTCCCACGGCCTGGCCAACGTCCTGAAGCCCCTGGGCACCGGGGTCAACAGCGTCATCGAGACGGTGGCCCTGGTGGCCAACATCGCCATCATCACCGGATTCCTGGTGTTCGTCTCCTACTCGAAGCACCTCCACATCTTCATGGCGCCCATCAACGTGGCCACCTCCCGACGCCCTAGGGCGCTCGGGGCGTTGGCCTCTACTCCCGACATGTCCATGGAGGACGTGGGTGACGAAGACGAGGTGGTCTTCGGCGCCGGGCGCATCGAGGACTTCTCGTGGAAGCAGCTGCTCGACATGGCCACCTGTACCGAGTGCGGTCGGTGCCAGTCCCAGTGCCCGGCGTGGAACACCGGCAAGCCGCTCTCACCCAAGCTGCTGATCATGGACCTCCGCGACAATCTGTTCTCCTCGGCCGGCCGGGTGATGGCGAAGAACCGGGAGGCCGGCGTCGAGGTGGAGACGCTGGTCCCCTCCGTCATCGAACCCGACGTCCTGTGGTCGTGCACCACCTGCGGTGCCTGCGTCGAGGAGTGCCCGGTCGACATCGAGCACATCGACTCGATCATCGACATGCGACGCTACGAGGTGCTGATCGAGTCGCGGTTCCCGACCGAAGCCGGGCTCATGCTCCGCAACATCGAGAATCAGGGGGACCCCTGGGGGCTCGGCGGGTCCAAGCGCACCGACTGGACCGAGGTGCTCGACTTCGACGTGCCGGTGGTGAGCGGCACCATCCCCGACGACATCGAGTACCTCTACTGGGTGGGCTGCGCGGGCGCCCTGGATGAGCGGGCCCGGAAGGGGGCCCAGGCCACCGCCCGGATGCTCCACCGGGCCGGTGTACCGTTCGCCATCCTCGGGTCGAAGGAGAGCTGCACCGGCGACCCCGCCCGCCGCCTGGGCAATGAGTACCTCTACCAGGAGCAGGCACGCATGAACATCGAGACCATCGAGGGCGCCGGGGTCAAGAAGGTCATCGCCACCTGCCCCCACTGCTTCAACTCGCTCGCCAACGAGTACCCGTCCCTGGGTGGCAACTTCGAGGTCATCCACCACAGCCAGCTCCTCGACCACCTGGTCTCCGCCGGGCGGCTGACCCCCGGCGCCGGCTACCAGGGAACAGTCACCTATCACGACCCCTGTTACCTGGGCCGCCACAACCGGGTCTTCGACGAGCCGCGGTCGGTCATCGACGCCATACCGGGAGCCACCCAGGTGGAGATGCGACGCTGCCGCGAGAAGGGCTTCTGCTGCGGCGCGGGCGGAGCCCGCATGTGGCTCGAGGAGAACATCGGAAAGCGGGTCAACATGGAACGCACCGAGGAGGCGCTGGGCACCGGAGCCGACGTGGTGTCGACCGCGTGTCCCTACTGCATGATCATGCTGGACGATGCCGTCAGGGCCAACGCCAAGGAGGACGAAGTGCGGGTCCTCGACCTCTCCCAGCTGCTGGAGGAGTCGATGGGCGACCGCAAGTAGCGATCGTGTCCCGGCGGGCGGCCGGCCCGCCCGCCCTCGGGCCGGTCGGGCCGGGCGAGGGTTCAGTCGAAGGCCGCGGCGTCGGCCTCGCGGAGCCGATTGGCCATGGCGGCCAGCATCTTTCGGGCGATGGTGGGCACCGACTGCAGGAGGCCGTTGAACTGCCGCTGGGAGAGCACCAGCACATCCATGTCCGTCTCGGACACCACCGTGGCGGACCGGGGACGACGATCGAGCAGGGCCAGCTCGCCGAAGTGGTCCCCGGCCCCGAGCGTGGCCACCCTCTTGCCGTTGCGGGTGACCGCAGCCTTGCCGGTGACGATGAGGAAGAATTCGAGCCCGATCCTCCCCTCCTCGACCAGGACCTTGCCCTTCGGGACCGCGATCTCGTCGAGCGAACCGCGGATCTTCCGGAGCTCTGACCCCGTGCAACTCGAGAACAGCCAGATGGTCTTGAGGTCCAGTGCCTTGGGTCGCGCCGCCACGGAGTGGAGGCTAGCCCGATCGCGACCGTGCCGCTCGGGGGCTCGCGGCGCCCGAACGACCCGATCACCACGCTACGATCACTTGCCCGTCACGAGGAAACACCGGATATGAGTGGACCAGGAGCCGTGGGATGGACAGCCTGATGATCGCCCCGGGCCCGGCGGACGGACATGGACCGGAGCCCGGCGACACCGGGGCCGGCACCGGGCTCGACGGTGGACCGGACGGGCCCCTGATGGCGCTCCGGGGGGCCGGCGTGGACGTGGACTTCCGCCGGGTCGGCCGGGTTGCGGCGGCGGCACTCCTCTCGGCCATGGCCGTCGTCGCCGTCGTCCTGTTCGTGGCCGGCGCCCAGAAGAACGCCCAGATCACCCGCCTGCACGACCATGGCGTCGGAGTCGAGGTCACGGTCACCCGGTGCATCGGTCTCATGGGCGGTAGCGGCAGCAATCTGGCCGGCTACCAGTGCCGCGGATCGTTCACCATCAACGGCCATCGTTACGACGAGGCCCTGCCCGGGGCCACGCCCTCCCACTCCGGAGCGACGTTTCGAGCCGTCACCGATCCGGACGATCCGGCACTCCTCGCGACGAGGAGCGCGGTTGCCGCCGAGCATGCTTCCTGGAGGGTGTTCATCCTGCCGGTGGTCGTGCTGGCGGTCATGGCGCTCACCGTGGTCGCCTGGGCCCTCGAGCGACGGAGCAACTCGAGGGCTGATCGGACGACCCGCAGCGCGTAGTCTGGGCTTAGCGACACCGCCGGCAAACGTCCACCGGGCCCTCCGTCCGGTCAACCGGCCTTCCGGTCCTTGCCGGCTTTCGGCGCCGGCGAGGACCCGGGAGGTGAGATCGGGGGGGTGAAGCGCTTGTTCGGGAGGGCGCGGCCCGGAGTCGAGCCGCCGCCGGCGGCCTTCGCCTCTTTGAGCTTCGACTGCAGGCGGTAGGAGCGGACCAGCAGCCAGGCCGCCACCATGACGTACGGCAACCCGAAGCCCCAGAAGTGGAGATTGAAGACGGTGAGCCCGAAGAGGGCCATGGTGATGCCGAGATAGAGACGCTTGCGGAGCAGGGCCAGCACCAGCATCAACACGCCCAGGGCGACGGCCACACCGCCCAACTCGAGGTAGAGCGACGGGGCGACGTGGGCCTTGTTGATCTGGCCGTTGCTCAATAGCGCCTTCGGGTCGTTGGCGATCAGGCTCCCGGAGACCAAGAGGCCGATGGCGGCGGCCAGAGGGGCCGCCAGGAGCCCGACCAGGCGCTCCTTGTCGTCGGCACGTGCCACCGCGGCCTCCAGCTCGGGGACCGTGGTCGGACCTTCCGTGGCCGGCTTCGCCCCCCGGGCCGGGCCGGTCCTGCCCGCGTCGGCCGTGGCCGGCTTCAGCATTGCGTTCTGGAGCCGCTGCCACATGGTTGGCGGCGACGGGGCGACGTCGCCGTCGGCGGCGTCAGGGTCGCGTCCGGGCATGAGCCAGGCTAGCGCGCCGGGCTGATTCGGGGCGAAGGCAAAATGGCCCCCCCGGTCCTCTGACCTGCCGGTTCTCCCAGTTCACGCGTTGGTAACACGTCCGTGACCGTGCCGAAACTCTCGGAATGCATTGTTTGCGGCGGCAAGGCGAATCTGCCCGTCTTGCCCTTGGCGTGCCACGTGTCATCCAGCAGCGATGCGCGGTGCCGAGACGCAGTGACGATGAGAGAGGAGCGCTGAGACGTGCTATCCGCAGCAGTGACATCAGTTCCCTACCCGAGTTGGCTGAACCCGGCCGACAACACGTGGCAGATCACTGCCGCCACGTTCGTCGGCCTGATGAGCCTGCCGGCACTGGCAGTCCTCTACGCGTCACTGGTGCAGAAGAAGTGGGCGGTCAATGTCCTGGCCATGATGTTCGCAGGGTTCTCGTTGGTGCTCGTGGCCTGGGTGCTGTGGTCGTTCAAGATGGGCTTCGGTGCGACCTCCGTCGGGGGCGGGGTCAGAGACGGGGTGCAGACCCAACTCTCCGGCGTCGGATGGGTCCAGCACTTCTTCGAGAACATGGTCGGGAAACCGGGCGGCATCACCGACAGCGTGGGTGAACAGGGCCAGGCCGTGTCGGCGGCCAACACGGCCATTCCCTTCCACTTCCCCACATCGACGCTGGCGTACTTCCAGTTCGTGTTCGCCGCCATCACCCCCCTGCTGTTCCTGGGGAGCGTGCTGGGCCGGATCAAGTTCAGCGCCTGGTGCCTCTTGGTGCCGCTGTGGTCCACCTGCGTCTACGCCGTCAACGCCTTCCTCTTGTGGGGCGGCGGCTACTTCGCCCAGGAGGGCGCGCTCGACTTCTCCGGCGGATTCGTCATCCACATGTCGGCCGGCGTCTCCGGGTTCGTCGCCGCCTGGGTCCTCGGGCCCCGGCTACTGCGGGACCGACAACACGCCATACCCAACAATCTGGTGATGGCCGCGGTCGGGGCCGGAATCCTGTGGCTGGGTTGGAACGGGTTCAACGGTGGCGATCCGTACTACGCCGGCGCCAGCGCCGCCGCCGCCGTCATCAACACCAACCTGGCCACCGCCACCGGCGTCCTGGTCTGGATCGCACTGGACGCCTGGTTCACCAAGGAGAAGAAGCCCACCTTCCTCGGGGCGGTGAACGGCATGATCTGCGGCCTGGTCGGGATCACCCCGTGCGCCGGCTGGGTGAACGGCCGGGGCGCCATCGCCGTCGGGGCGATCTGCTGTGCCATCGTGTGGGTGGCCTGGAACTTCCTCTCCAAGGTCCGGCCCTTCTCGAAGGTGGACGATGCCCTCGGGGTCGTCTACACCCACGGGATCGCCGGGCTGTTCGGGGGCCTGTTGCTGGGGATCTTCGGCGACCCGAACCTGATCCAGTACGGATGCGGCCACCTGGACGGCTCCGGGCAGGTGATCGCCACCACCCAGGCGCAATACGTCACAGCGGGAGGGAAGTGCGTGCCGTTCTCGGTGAGTGGCCTGATCTACTCCCCCCACTCGGCGCATCAACTGTGGGAGCAGGCCCGGGCCGCCGTGTGGGTGATCCTCTGGTCGGCGCTGGTGACCTTCATCCTGATGAAGATCATCGGATGGGTCCTCAGGGGCGCCCGCTACAAGGACGAGATCCTCGAAGTCGGCGACTTGGCCATCCACGGGGAGGAGGCCTTCCCCATGGAGACGTTCGCGGAGCGGGTCGGGGCCATGGCCATGGTCGGTGATTCAGCGCCGTCGTCGGTAGCTTCGGTCAAACCCGACGACGGGTCCCCGCCCGGCAGTGCGGGCAGCTGACCGGACCCCTACGAACCCAAGGAGAGTTGACAATGAAATTGATCGTGGCGGTGCTGAAGCCGTTCAAGCTCGACGAGGTGAAGGAGGGGCTGAAGAGCCTGGGAGTCCATGGCCTCACGCTGACCGAGGCCCAGGGATTCGGTCGACAGAGAGGCCACACCGAGATCTACCGCGGCGCCGAGTACGAGGTCGAGTTCGTCCCGAAGATCCGGCTCGAGATCGTGGTCGACGACGCCCAGGTCGACGAGGTGGTGACGACCATCGTGGACACCGCGGGAACCGGGAAGATCGGCGACGGGAAGGTCTGGGTCCTCCCCGTCGAGGAGGTGGTACGGGTGCGGACCGGCGAGCGGGGGGCCGACGCCCTCTAGGACCGCCCGCCGGATCCTCCAGGTGTTGCTTGTGGGGACAGACAGACCTGGACGGCAGGAGGCCGGCCCTCAGGGGTCGGCCTCCGGTCGTCGGCCCCCGGCCGGTGGCCCGCCGGGTGACGGTCCCCGTGCGGCGGGTCAGCCCGCCTGGTGCTTGACGGCGTCGGCCGCGGCCCGGGCCGCCTCCGGGTCCCCGAGGTAGCCCATCGACGCCACCGAAAGGTCGTCGGCCAGGCGGTAGAGGAACGGGATGCCGGTCGGGATCTCGAGGTCCACGATCTCGTCGTCCCCGATGCCGTCGATGTGCTTGCGCAGCGCCCGCAGGCTGTTGCCGTGGGCCACCACCAGGACCGCACCGCCCCGCGGCCCTTCGGCCAGGAGGTCGGGGACGATGGCGTCGTGCCAATAGGGGAGGACCCGGCCCACCACGTCGGCGAGGCACTCGGTGAGCGGGAGGGCGTCGGCGGGGATGTCCCGGTAGCGGGGATCGCCGGCCGGGTCGTGCTCGGATCCCCGTTCCACCGCCGGAGGCGGGGTGGCGTAGCCGCGCCGCCAGGCCTTCACCTGCGCATCCCCGTACCGGGTGGCGGTCTCCAACTTGTTCTTCCCCTGGAGGGCCCCGTAGTGGCGCTCGTTGAGGCGCCAGTGGCGCCGCACCGGCAGCCACCCCCGGTCGGCCACCTCCAGTGTGAGGGCGGCGGTGCGTGTGGCCCGGCTCAGCAGCGACGTGTGGAGGATCCGCAGGTCGAGGCCCGCTTCTTCCGCCAGCAGGCTGCCCGACGCCCGGGCCTCGGCCTCGCCCTGCTCGGTGAGGTCGACGTCGTACCACCCGGTGAACAGGTTCTCGGCGTTCCACTGGGACTGGCCGTGGCGGAGAAGCACCAGCTCGGGCATGCGACGAGCGTATCCCTACCACAGCTGACCTGGCCTTAACACGAACTTAGAGGAAACTTATGCACATAGCACTCAACTTTGGTATAGTGGACTTCATAAACGAGCAACCAGCCCAGACGGGCGACGGGCGAGCCGGCCACCAGGGGCGGCGGGCCGTCGGGTTCCCGGGGTCGGCACCTTCGCCGAGACAGCCGCGATTCCAGCGCGGATCAACGAGAGCGCCCAGCATGGGCCGTGAGCAGGAGGCAACAAGATGGCCAAGGCCGTAGGAATCGACCTCGGAACCACCAACTCGGTGGTCGCAGTACTGGAGGCCGGCGAGCCGGTCGTCATCCCCAACGCCGAAGGAGGCCGGACCACGCCGTCGGTGGTCGGCTTCGCCAAGTCGGGCGAGGTCCTCGTGGGCGAGGTGGCCAAGCGCCAGGCCATCACCAACCCGGACCGGACCATCCGCTCGGTCAAGCGCCAGATGGGGACGTCCTGGAAGGTGGACATCGACGGGAAGAACTACACCGCGCAGGAGATCTCCGCCCGGATCCTCGGCAAGCTCAAGCGGGACGCCGAGGCGTTCCTCGGCGACACGGTGACCCAGGCGGTCATCACCGTACCCGCCTACTTCGACGACGCCCAGCGGACCGCGACCAAGGAGGCCGGGGCCATCGCCGGCCTCGAGGTCCTCCGCATCATCAACGAGCCGACGGCGGCCGCCCTGGCCTACGGTCTCGACAAGGAGGGTTCCGACCACACCGTCCTCGTCTTCGACCTCGGAGGCGGCACCTTCGACGTTTCCCTCCTCGAGATCGGCGACGGCGTGTTCGAGGTCAAGTCCACGGCGGGGAACTCGCATCTCGGTGGCGACGACTGGGACCAGCGGATCATCGACTGGCTGGTGAAGACGTTCAAGGACACCGAGGGTGTCGACCTGTCCACCGACAAGATGGCCACCCAGCGGCTGCAGGAGGCGGCGGAGAAGGCGAAGATCGAGCTGTCGTCCCTCCAGGAGACCCAGATCAACCTGCCCTTCATCACCGCCACGTCCGAGGGGCCCAAGCACCTCGACGTGAAGCTGACCCGGGCCACCTTCAACGAGCTGACCGCCGACCTGGTCGAGTCCTGCAAGGGTCCCTTCGACCAGGCCATCTCCGACTCGGGACTGTCCAAGTCCGACATCGACCACGTGGTGCTGGTCGGTGGGTCGACGCGGATCCCCGCCGTGCAGGAACTGGTCCAGCAGATGACCGGCAAGGAGGCCCACAAGGGAGTCAACCCCGACGAGGTGGTGGCTCTGGGTGCCGCCGTGCAGGCCGGTGTCCTGAAGGGTGAGGTCAAAGACGTCCTCCTCCTCGACGTGACCCCGCTTTCGCTGGGCATCGAGACCAAGGGCAGCGTGATGCACCGCCTCATCGAGCGGAACACCACCATCCCGACCAAGCGCAGCGAGGTGTTCACCACCGCCGACGACAACCAGCCGTCGGTAGAGGTGCACGTGCTCCAAGGTGAGCGCGAGATGGCCATGTACAACAAGACGCTCGGCAAGTTCCAGCTCGTCGACCTGCCTCCGGCCCCCCGGGGCGTTCCGCAGATCGAGGTCACCTTCGACATCGATGCCAACGGCATCGTGCACGTGTCGGCCAAGGACCGGGCCACCGGCAAGGAGCAGTCGATGACCATCACCGGCCAGTCCTCCATGGCCAAGGAGGACATCGAACGCATGGTCAAGGACGCCGAGGCGCACGCCGAGGATGACCGCCAGCGCAAGGAGGAGGCCGAGGTCCGCAACAACGCCGACACCCTCGTGTACCAGACCGAGAAGCTCCTCGCCGACCAGGGCGAGAAGTTCCAAGGCGACGAGAAGGAGAAGGTGGAGGCCGCCCTCGGGTCGCTGAAGGAGGCCCTGGCCGGCTCGGACGTCGAGGCCATCAAGACGGCCACCGAGTCGTTGCTCACGGCCAGCCAGTCGTTCAGCCAGCGCCTGTACGAAGAGGCGTCCCAGGCCGACGCGGCGGCCGGCGCCGGCCCCGGTGCCGGTGGATCGGGCGGCAGCGAGCCCTCGGACGACGAGGTCGTGGACGCCGAGATCGTCGACGACAAGGGCTGATCGCCGATGACCGGCATCAGCGGGCCAGGTCGGAAGGGTGTGGCATGGGGGCGTGACGCAGAGCGCGCCCGCCCTCGGCCGCGCGGCGCGGAGGGCGCCGAGCTCGGCTCCGAGTACTCGCAGCTCCAAGGAGGCGAGGCGGTCGATGGCGCCGACGGGGCAGTCGAGGGTGAATCGGCCGACGAGCGCGTGGGGTCAGGGACCGCTCCCGGTGGCGAGGGCACGGTGTTCGACGCCGATCCCCTGGTCGCCGCCCAGGACCAGCGCGACGAGTATCTCGACTCGCTGCGCCGGTTGCAGGCCGAGTTCGAGAACTACAAGAAGCGGGTGGCCAAGCAACAGCAAGACCAGGTGGCCCGCGCTGCAGTCTCCCTGGTGGAGAAGGTCCTCCCGGTGATGGACGCCCTCGATCTGGCTACCGCCCACCTGGGCGACACCGAGTCCCCCGACGGCCGCGCCCTGGTGGCCGTGTCCAACCAGTTACGCGACGTGCTGGCCAAGGAGGGACTCGAGCGCATCGACCCCCTGGGTGAGGAGTTCGATCCGAACGCCCACGAGGCGGTGGGCCATCTGCCCGCCGACGAGCCATCCCCGGCGGACGGAGACGACCCCGATCCGGCACCGCAGGGCGATCCGGCCCCCGGCGAACCGGTGGTGGCGCAGGTGATGAGGGCCGGGTACCGCTGGCGCGGCACCGTGGTGCGCCCGGCCATGGTCACGGTGCGGGGTTAGAGGAGACAGGGGACCGACCAGGTGGCGCCGCAACGCGAATGGTTCGAGAAGGACTACTACAAGACGCTGGGCGTGTCCTCGACGGCCACGGCCAAAGAGATCACCAGCGCGTACCGGAAGCTGGCCAAGAAGCACCATCCCGACACCAACCCGGGCCAGGAGGACACCTTCAAGGACATCTCCGCCGCCTACGACGTTCTCGGTGACGCCGACCGGCGCAAGGAGTACGACGAGGTCCGGGCCATGGGGCCGGCGGCCGGGGGGTTCCCCGGGGGCTTCGGCGGAGGGACCACCTACCGCACCGGCGACCTCGGCGACCTCGGCGACCTGTTCGGCGGGCTGTTCGGGCGTGGCCGCCGGGGCGGCGGGGCCGCCGGCGCCCAGCGCGGGGCGGACGTCGAGACCGAGCTGCACCTCTCCTTCGAGGAGGCGGTGAACGGGGTGACCACCTCGGTGAACGTCACCACCGACGCCCGCTGCCACACCTGCTCTGGCACCGGGGCCGCCCCGGGCACCCACCCGGTGACCTGTCCACGGTGCGGCGGTACCGGGAGCCTGCAGGACAACCAGGGGATGTTCTCACTGAGCCAGATCTGCCCGCAGTGCGGCGGTCGGGGCACGGTGGTGACCACCCCCTGCCCCACGTGCTCCGGCTCGGGGATCGAGCATCGCAACCGCACGGTGAAGGTCCGGATCCCCGCCGGTGTCGACGACGGGCAGCGGATCCGGGTCAAGGGTCGCGGGGCCGCCGGCCGGGGCAACGCCCCGAGCGGGGACCTCTACGTCGTGGTCCGGGTGGACCGGCACGGGATATTCGGCCGGCGGGGCCGGAACCTCACCCTCACCGTGCCGCTCTCCTATCCGGAGATCGCACTGGGCACCACCTTGACCGTGCCCACCCTGGCCGATCCGGTCACCCTCAGGATCCCGGCGGGCACGCCGTCGGGCCGGACGTTCCGGGTCAGGGAACGGGGTGTCCCCGGCGACCGGCGGAACGCCACCGGCGACCTGTTGGTCACCGTCGAGGTGGACGTCCCCGACGAATTGACAGACGAGCAGCGCGCCGCCGTCGAGGCGTTGGCCGCGGTGGTCGAGCCGCCGGCGCGCCAGACCATGGGAGTCTGATATGGCCGACGAACCACGCACCCGGGCCGTCTATGTGATCTCGGTGGCCGCCGAGCTCACCGGTGTCCACCCCCAGACCCTCCGCGTCTACGAGCGCAAGGGCCTGCTCGACCCGAGCCGCACGGAGGGAGGCAGCCGGCGCTTCAGCGAGGAGGACCTGGACCGGATGCGCCACATCCAGAGCCTGACCACAGCCGGACTCAACCTCGAAGGGGTCCGGCGGGTGATGGAGCTCGAAGCCGAGGTGGAACGCCTCCGGGGGGAGCTCGACGTGGCCCGGGCCGAGGCCCGTGAGGAGGTGGCGGTGACCCACCGCCGCTACCGGCGCGAGCTGGTGCCCCTCTCCCAGGTGCTGGTCCCCATCCGGTCGGCCCGCCGGGTCGCCCAGGGGATGGGGGGTTCCCGGTGACCATCAACCCCGACCGCTGGACGCTCAAGACCCAGGAAGCATTCAGCTCGGCCGTCGAGCGGGCCCGTGACGCCCACCACGCCGAAGTGACCCCCGAGCACGTGTTGGCCGCCGTCCTCGACCAGGCCGACGGGATCGCCGGCCCCATCCTCACCCGGGTGGGCGTCGAGCCGGCAGTGGTGCGCGACCGGGTCGACGGTGAGCTGGGCCGCCTGCCCCAGGCCTTCGGCGGGCAGGAGCCCGGCATCAACCGGGCCCTGCGCGACGTGCTCACCGCCGCCGATACCCAGCGCACCGACATGGGCGACGAGTACCTGTCGGTCGAGCACCTGATACTGGCCATGGCCGACCGGGTCGGCGTGGACCGTGACCAGCTGTTGAGCGCCCTGCGCGACGTGCGGGGCAGCCACCGGGTCACCTCGCAGAATCCGGAGGGGACCTTCCAGGCCCTCGAGCGCTACGGACGCGATCTGACGGCGCTGGCCCGCCAGGGGAAGATGGACCCGGTCATCGGGCGCGACGAGGAGGTGCGCCGGGTCATCCAGGTGCTGTCCCGCCGGACCAAGAACAATCCGGTCCTCATCGGGGAGCCCGGGGTCGGCAAGACCGCCATCGTCGAGGGCCTGGCCCAGCGCATCGTCGAGGGCGACGTCCCCGAGGGGCTGAAGGGGAAGCGGGTCATCGGGCTCGACATGGGCTCGATGGTGGCCGGGGCCAAGTACCGGGGCGAGTTCGAGGAGCGGCTGAAGGCGGTGCTGAAGGAGATCACCGACGCCGAAGGCGAGGTGATCACCTTCGTGGACGAGCTCCACACCATCGTGGGGGCGGGCGGCGGGGCCGAGGGGGCCATGGACGCCGGCAACATGATCAAGCCGATGCTGGCCCGGGGCGAGCTCCGCCTCATCGGGGCCACCACGCTCGACGAGTACCGCCAGTACATCGAGAAGGACGCGGCGCTGGAGCGCCGCTTCCAACAGGTCTACGTGCCGCCGCCCTCGGTCGAGGACACCATCGCCATCCTGCGCGGGCTGAAGGAGCGCTACGAGGTCCATCACGGGGTCCGTATCCAGGACGCGGCGCTGGTGGCGGCCGCGGTCCTGTCCGACCGCTACATCACCGGACGGTTCCTCCCCGACAAGGCCATCGACCTGATGGACGAGTCGGCCAGCCGCCTGCGGATCGAGATCGACTCCATGCCCACCGAGCTGGACGTGGTCACCCGCCGCCTGCGCCAGCTGGAGATCGAGCGGATGGCACTGGCCAAGGAGACCGACAGCGCCTCCGCCGAGCGTCTGGCCCGGTTGGACGAGGAGATGGCAAACCTCTCGGAGCAGTCGGCGGCGATGACCGCCCACTGGCAGTCCGAGAAGGAGGCGATCGCCACCATCCAGTCCCTCAAGGGCGAGCTCGAGCGCCAACGGGGCGAGGCGGAGCGGCTGGCCCGTGACGGCAACCTGGCCCAGGCCTCGGAGATCTCCTACGGGCTGATCCCCGATCTGGAGCGCCAGGTC
The DNA here is from genome assembly GCA_035531955.1 of Acidimicrobiales bacterium. Lineage (GTDB taxonomy): Bacteria > Actinomycetota > Acidimicrobiia > Acidimicrobiales > RAAP-2 > Bog-756. The sequence goes on from DATKRZ010000050.1 coordinate 96,662, forward strand.
GAGGTGGCCACCGCCGCGCTCGACGAGCTCCAGAAGACCCAGCGCTTCTTGAAGGAGGAGGTCGACGCGGAGGACGTGGCCGAGGTGGTCAGCCGGACAACCGGCGTACCGGTGAGCCGACTGCTCGAAGGCGAGGTCGAGAAGCTGGTGCGGATGGAGGACGCCCTCCACGCCCGGGTGGTGGGCCAGGACGAGGCGGTCTCGGCGGTGTCCAATGCCATCCGGCGCAGCCGGGCCGGACTGTCCGACCCCAACCGCCCCATCGGCTCGTTCCTGTTCATGGGGCCGACCGGGGTGGGCAAGACCGAGCTGGCCCGGGCCCTGGCCGAGTTCCTCTTCGACGACGCCCGGGCCATGGTGCGCATCGACATGAGCGAGTACGTGGAGCGCCACTCGGTGGCCCGGCTGGTCGGCGCCCCACCCGGCTACGTCGGCTACGAGGAGGGAGGCCAGCTGACCGAGGCGATCCGCCGGCGTCCCTACGCGGTGGTGCTGCTCGACGAGTTGGAGAAGGCCCACCCCGACGTGTTCAACACCCTGCTGCAGCTGCTCGAGGACGGCCGCCTGACCGACGGCCAGGGCCGGACCGTGGACTTCACCAACACCGTGTTGATCATGACCTCCAACATCCCCGGCGAGCCCCTCGAGTTCTTCAAGCCCGAGTTCGTCAACCGCATCGACGAGATCGTCCGGTTCCACGCCCTCTCCGAGTCCGACCTCGAGCGGATCGTCTCCATCCAGCTG
>DATKRZ010000051.1:0-4085 GCA_035531955.1 Acidimicrobiales bacterium
CGGCGTATCCGGGGTTCGAAGCCGCCGCCGGCGCGGTCGGCGAGTACAACGGAAAGTTCATGGTGAACCAGTACGTGCTGCGGGGGGGATCCTGCGTCACCCCCGATGGCCACCTGCGCACGACCTACCGGAACTTCTTCCCCCCATCGGCCCGGTGGGCATTTGCCGGCCTGCGACTGGCCCGGAATGTCTGAGCCCACCAGGATGGCACAGCCCGAGGCGACCCACCGGTGACCGCCGCAGAGCCGGAGTTCGTCCCTCCGACCCTGGACGTCCATCTCACCGACGACGATCTCCGCCACGCCCTCGAGCACGACGTGCGGCACGGGCTCACCTCCACCCCGAAACAGCTCCCGCCCGTCTACTTCTACGACGATCGGGGCAGCCGGCTGTTCGAGGAGATCACCCGGCTGCCCGAGTACTACCCGACCCGGGCCGAACGATCCATCCTCGACGCCCACGCCAAGGACATGGCCCTGCTCTCCGGTGCCGACACCCTGGTCGAGCTGGGCGCCGGCACCTGCGAGAAGTCGAGGGTCCTGCTCGACGCCATGCAGGCGACCGGACGCCTGGCCCGTTACATCCCGCTCGACGTGAGCAGCTCCACCCTGTGGACGGCGGCCAACGCCCTGGCCCGGGACTACCCCGGCCTGGCGGTCAACGCGGTTGTCGGCGACTTCCACCGCCATCTCGGCATGCTGCCGACCGGAGGACGCCGGCTCTTCGCGTTTCTCGGCGGCACCATCGGCAACCTCGAGCCGGCCCAACGCCGGCGGTTCCTGCTCGACCTCGACTGTGTCATGGACGCCGGCGACCGGTTCCTGCTCGGCACCGACCTGGTGAAGGACCCGGAGCGCTTGATTGCCGCCTACGACGACGACGCCGGCGTCACCGCCGAGTTCAACCGCAATGTGCTCCACGTGCTCAACCGCGAGCTGGGCGCCGACTTCGACCCCTCCGAGTTCGAGCACGTGGCCCGATGGAACCAGGACGAACACCGCATCGAAATGTGGCTCCGGGCAGCCCGCCGGCAGTCCATCCACATCGCCGACCTTGATCTCGACGTCACCTTTGGCGCCGGCGAGGAGATGCTCACCGAGATCAGCACCAAGTTCACGCCTGATGCTCTCGCCGAGGAGCTGGTGGCCTGCGGATTCGTCGTCGACGCGACCTGTGAGTCGGAAGGTGAAGAATTCCTGATGACCCTGTGCCACCCGTACTGCTGAACGCCCGGCCCCGGCTCTTGCTTTGTATGACACTCCTGCGGACGGGCACTGTGGAGCGAGTCGGAGTTCAGCTCACGGTTCCGTCGGCCGCGGCGTGATCGTCTGCGTCGCGCCCGCCTCGGCGTCGACGTGCACCCGCGCCCGCTCCAGTCGCACCACCACCGCCTTGGAGGTCGGGGTGTTGCTCTTCTCCGCGGTGCTGTCCAGGGGAACCAGACCGTTGGCTTCGGGGAAGTAGGCGGCCGCACAGCCCCGGGCGGTCGGGAATGAAACGACCCGGAACTGCTCCACCACCCGGTCCACCCCGTCGCTCCATTCGCTGTGGAGGTCCACGCACGCACCGTCGGGGATGCCCAGTTCGACCAAGTCGTCGGGATGCACGAACACCACCCGTCGGCCATGCCGTACTCCCCGGTAGCGGTCGTCGAGGCCGTAGATGGTGGTGTTGAACTGATCGTGGCTCCGGATGGTCTGCAGGAGGAGCCGTCCCGGCGGGCAGGCCAGCGGTTCCAGCGCATTGACGGTGATGTGGGCTCTGCCGGTGTCGGTGTCGAAACGGCGGTCGTCCCGGGCCGGGTGGTAGAGCACGAACCCGCCCTCGGCCCGGATCCGGGCGTTGTAGTCCTGGTGACCGGGAACCGTCCGGGAGATGTGGTCCCGGATGACGTCGTAGTCCCGGGCCATGCCTTGCCAGTCGATGGCCACCCGATCGGCCAGGGTGGCCCGGGCCAGCCGGCAGACGATGGCCACTTCGCTGAGCAGGTGGGGGCTGGCCGGCTGCAGGCGGCCGGTCGACGGGTGGACCATGCAGACGGTGTCCTCCACGCTGACGAACTGGGGTCCGCTTCCCTGCACGTCGGTCTCGGTCCGACCCAGGGTGGGCAGGATCAACGCGCTCTCCCCGGTGACGACGTGTGACCGGTTGAGCTTGGTCGACACCTGCACCGAAAGCCGGGTGCCCCGGATGGCGGCTTCGGCGACCGAGGTGTCCGACACTGCGCTGACGAAGTTCCCACCCAGGCCCACGAACACCCGGACCTCCCCGTCCCGCATCCGCCGGATCGAGTTCACCACGTCGAAGCCGGGCTCCCTCGGCATCGGAATGCCGAACTCCGCCTCCAACCCATCGAGAAACTCCGCCTTGGGCGACTCCCAGATCCCCATGGTCCGGTCGCCCTGGACATTGCTGTGCCCACGGACCGGGCAGGCGCCGGCCCCGGGCCGGCCGATGTTGCCTCGCAACAGCAGGAGATTGACGATCTCGGCGATGGTGGGCACCGCCTTCCGATGCTGGGTGAGACCCATGGCCCAGCAGACGATGACCCGGTCGGCCCGGATGTAGCGGTCGGCCAAGGCATCGATCTCCGGGCCGGTCAGTCCGGTGGCGGCGAGGACCGCCGACGGGTCGAGGTCCTCCAGGTGGGCCCGGAACGCCTCGAGACCGTCGCAGTACTCGTCGAGGAAGGCGTGATCGAGGACGGCACCGGGAGCGGCATCCTCGGCGGCGAGCACCCGGGCCGACACCGCCTGGAGGAGGGCCATGTCCCCGCCCAGACGGATCTGCAGAAACTGGTCGGCCATCGGGGTCCCCGATCCGACGATCCCACCGAGCTTTTGGGGGTTCTTGAATCTGAGGAGCCCGGCTTCGGGGAGGGGGTTCACGGCCACGATCTGGGCGCCGCCCTGTTTGGCTTCTTCCAGGACGGTGAGCATCCTCGGGTGATTGGTCCCCGGGTTCTGGCCCATGATGATGATCAGGTCCGCCTCCAGGAAGTCCTGGTAACTGACCGTCGACTTGCCGATGCCGATGGTCTCGGCCAGCGACACGCTGGTCGACTCGTGGCACATGTTCGAGCAGTCGGGCAGGTTGTTGGTGCCGAAGGCCCGGACGAACAGCTGGTAGACGTAGGCGGCCTCGTTGCTGGTGCGCCCGGAGGTGTAGAAGGTGGCCTGGTTGGGGGAACCCAGCGCGTTGAGCTCGGTGGCCACCACCGAGAACGCCTCGTCCCAGCTGATCGGGCGGTAGTGGTCGGACCCGGCCGGCTTGTAGACGGGCTCGACCAGCCGCCCCTGTTGGCCCATCCAGTACTCGCTCCGACCCTCCAGCGAGGTGAGGCTGTGCTCCGCCCAGAACGAGGGCGGGATCCGCCGGAGGTCCGCCTCCCAGGCCACCGCTTTGGCCCCGTTCTCGCAGAACTCGGCCTTCTTCCGATCCGGCGGGTCGGGCCAGGCACAGGACATGCAGTCGAAGCCGTCCTTCTGGTTGATGGCCAGCAGGGTGACCGCGCTACGGCGCACCCCCATCTCGCGGTATGCCTGGAGGAGCGAGTGGGCGACCCCGGGCACCCCGGCGGCCCAGGTCCCGGGCGTGCCGACGGCCAGCCCGTCGTCGGTGACATCGTCCTGGAGCGGCTTACGGGTCGCCACCATGCCTCCGTTCGTCTCGAGACCGGGCGGAGACCGGGGCGCGCCTCACGACTGATCCCCGGCCGGTTCGGGGGACAGTCGCTCATCGCCGGTGTAGACGACCATCGACGGATCGCGGAGGAAGCCGACCAGCGTCAGGCCGGAGTCCTCGGCCAGGTCGACGGCCAGCGACGACGGCGCGGAGACGGCGGCCAGCAGGGGGAGCCCGGCCATCAGCGCTTTTTGGGTGAGCTCGAACGACGCCCGGCCGGAGACCATCAGCACGGTGCCGCGCAGGGGTAGCCGACCGTCGCGCAGCGCCCAGCCGATCACCTTGTCGACCGCGTTGTGCCGGCCGACATCCTCCCGCAGCACCAGCAATTCGCCGCTCGCCCCGTCGAACAGCGCGGCGGCGTGGAGGCCGCCGGTCTTCTCGAACATCTCCTGGGCCGA
>DATKRZ010000052.1:0-30042 GCA_035531955.1 Acidimicrobiales bacterium
ACCCTCGAGGACCGCCTCCAGCGCGCTGCGGGGTGCCACGCAGTCGCCGGCGCGTCGGGTGCCCGGCCGGGCCAGGTAGAGATCCTCTTCGGGGAGACGGTGACTGCAGTCCACCACCGCCCCGCACTCCACGCTCCGCTGCTCGCCGGTCCAGACGTCCTCCAGCCGGACCCGGCCACCCTCGACGCCGCGCACCCGTGCCCGCAGCTCGCGCCGGATGCCGGCCCGCTGCAGGCGGGTGTTGGCGTCGGCCAGGTCCCCGGTGAGCGACAGCAGGGTCCCGGCCACCTGGTCCTGGGTGACCAGGGACACCGTACGGCCGGCGGCGGCCAGCCACTCGGCCGCGCCGATGCCGACCGGACCCCCGACGGGGTCGTGGACGACGACCGGTCCGTCCCCGAGGACCCCGGGCCCCTCGGTCAGCAGGTCCAGGACGTCCACCACCAGACACGAGCCGTCGACCGGGAAGGCGGGCGGCGACCGGCGCGAGCCGGTGGCCAGCACCACCTCCACACCCGCGGCCCGGGCCGCGTCGAGGTCGGACGCGGTGGCCTCGACCCCGGTCTCGAGGGCCGCTCCCTCCGCCCGGCATTCAGCGGCCAGCCACTCGACGAGGAGGGCCATGCGCCCGCGCCCGGGGCCGACCGCCGCGGCCCGGAGCACCCCCCCCGGCCGGTCCGACCGTTCGACCACCCGCACCCGGTGGCCGCGTGCCGCCAGGACCCGGGCGCACTCGAGGCCGGCCACACCGGCCCCGACGACAAGGACCTCCCGACCCGTGTCATCGGTCCCGGCGGTGCTCGCCTCCACCGTCTCGTGGCCGCTGGCCGGCTGGCCCACGCAGCTCACGACGGGGTTGCGGTTGTCGCGCACCCGACAGGCCTGGTTGCAGAGTATGCACGGCCGGGCCCGGGACCCGTCGCCGCCACGGACCAGTCGGACCAGCCGGGGCTCGGCGATCTGGGCCCTGGTCATCTCCACCAGGTCACAGGCCCCGTCGTCGAGTGCACCCTGGGCCGTGACCGGGTCGACCACGCTGCCCTGCAGCACCACCATCGTCCGGCCGCCGGCGGCCCCGCGCATCCGGCGGCACAGGTCGAGGTTGAAGTTGGTCGGCGTGTGGGCATCGGGTCGGTAGGCCGATGCCGAGAAGGGCCCGCCGCGGACGACCACGACCAGATCCACGAGGCCGGCCCAGGCGGCGACCTGGTCGGCGGCCTGCTCCGGCGTCACACCGGCCCATGGGGCCAATTCGTCGCAGCAGAGCCGGAGGGCCACGATGCGCTCATGGCCCACGGCTGCCCGGACCGCTTCGAGGACCTCGGTGGTGAGACGGAGGCGGTCCGATCCGTACGCATCCGCCCGCTGGTTGGTGAGGCCGGAGTGGAACTGGCGGAGGAGGGAGAGGTACCCGGCGTCGATCTCCACCCCGTCGAGTCCGGAGCGCACGGCCAGGCCGGCCGCGCCGGCGAACGCGCCGATCAGGGCGGTGATGTCGGCCCCGTCCATCTCCAGCGGCATCTCCCGGTTGATGGCGTCGGCCACCGGTGACGGCGCCCACAGCGCCGACTGGGAGTTGGCGCTCGAGCCCTGCCCCCCGGCGTGGCCCAGCCCGGCGATGGCCAGGCAGCCGTGGGACCGGCACGCATCGGCGACGCTGGCCCAGCCGGGCCCGCACGCCTCGGCCAGGGGGGCCCGCTCGTAGGGCCAGTCCGACGGATGGACCGACGCGGTCTCGGTGACCACGATCCCGGCCCCTCCGGCCGCCCGGGCCCGGTAGTAGGCGACGTGGCGCCCGCTCAGCCGGCGCTGCTCGGCCAGGTTGGTCTCGTGGGGGCCGAACACCACCCGCGAGGGTGCGGTTCGTCCGGCCACCACCACGGGATCGGTCAGGCCGGCCATCGTTCAGCGCGGTCGCGGCCCGAGGGCCGACGCGGCCAGCGGGCTCTCGTCGCAGGCCCGCCCGGGACGGCGGGGGAGCATGGCCACCGCCACCCGGCGGGGCCGGCTCGAATGGTCGGGCGAGGGCCTCGGGAGCGCGGTCTCCCCCCGCGCCGCCGGCGAGTTCCGACCATGGCCGAGGACGCACTCGGGGTCGGGCCCGTCGAGGGGGAGCCCGGTGAAGAACTTCGCCGCCATGCACCCGCCCCGGCAGGCGTCGTAGTGTCCGCACGACGCGCAGGCTCCGGCGCTCTGCGGCCGACGGAGCTCGGTGAACAGCTCCGAGTGGCGCCACACCCGGGCGAATCCGCCGGGCGAGCGCACGTTGCCGGCGAGGAACGCATCGTGGATGGCGAACGGGCAGGCGTACACGTCGCCGACCGGGTCGACCAGGCAGACCACCCGGCCCGCGCCGCAGAGGTTCAACCCCGGGAGCGGCCCGCCGTACCCGGCCAGGTGGAAGAAGGAGTCACCGGTGAGCACGTCCTCACCGTGCTCCACGAGCCAGTCGTAGAGGGCCCGCTGCTGGTCGGGGGTGGGGTGGAGCTCGCCCCAGACGTCGGCGCCCCGCCCGGAGGGCCGGAGGCGGGTGAGGCGGAGCTGGGCGCCGTGGCGGTCGGCGAGCTCGTTCAGGGCGTCGAGTTGGGCGACGTTGTGGCGGGTGACCACCACCGAGAGCTTGAATCCGGAGAAGCCGGCGTCGGCGAGGCGACCCATGGCGACGACCGCGGTGGCAAAGGAGCCGGTTCCGCGCACCGCGTCGTTGACTTCGGCCGAGGCCCCGTCGAGGGAGATCTGCACGTCCACATAGTCGCTGGCCGCCAAGCGGGCGGCCACTCCGGCGGTGATGCGCGACCCGTTCGTCGAGAACTTCACGCCGACGTGGTGTGCGGTGGCGTAGTCCACCAGTTCCCAGAAGTCGGCACGGACGGTGGGCTCCCCCCCGCCGATGTTGACGTAGAAGATCTGCATCCGTTCGAACTCGTCGATCACCGCCTTGCACTCGTCGGTGGTCAGCTCGTTCGGATCGCGGCGCCCGGAGCTGGACAGGCAGTGGACGCAGGCCAGGTTGCAGGCGTAGGTCAGCTCCCAGGTGAGACAGATCGGGGCGTCGAGGCCGCGTTCGAACCGGTCGACCAGCCGCCCGACGCGAGCCGGTGCACCCACCGGCCCTCCGGCGACGGCCGCGCCGGGGGTGGCCGTCACGAAGCCACCCGCCGGCAGATCATCCCCGACTCGGCCAGGGCGGCCAGGGCACGCTCGTAGGCCTCGAGCTCGTCGGCGGCGACCCCGGCGGCCCGGCATGCGTCGTGTCCGGTCGGCTGGTCGGCCAGCGACTCGACCACCGCCAGCAGCCGGCGGCTCTTCAGGAAGGAGAGACGGCGGGTCCCGAAATGGTAGGCCAGCGCCCCGAACGACTCGGGTCGCAGGGACACCTGGGGATGGAGCGCCCAGGGATGGGAGCCGTCGAACGGGGCGCCGCCGGTCGGCGGCGGGATGGGTGGCATGGGACGGATGTGCTCGGAGCCGGCGGCGGGCGTCTAGTAGACGCCGCACATGCCGTCGATGGAGACGTCCTCCACCAACAGGTCCTCCACCAACAGGTCCTCCTCCACCAGGGGGGCGGCGCCGGCGTCCGTCCTTACCCGGGGTCCGACGTCGGCGGCGACCGTCAGGGTGGAGTCCGGGCTCGTCCTACCGGAGCTGTCCGGGTTGATGTCCTGGGCGGTGGTTGCGGTCATGCGGCCTCCCGGTGATCGGCCGGCCTGAGCCGGACGGTGATGGTGGTTTCAATTTATAGCACTCGATGCCAAAATGGAAGCGGATGACCATCTCGGAGAACACGGGGCCCGGCCGCCCACCCGGGTCCGCCCGCGGGCGACGGCCTGCCACCTCCCGGGAGGAGGTGGCGCGGGCGGCCCTCGACCTCTTCAACCGCCAGGGGTACGACGGGACGACCGTCGACCAGATCGCCGCGGCCGTGGGAGTGAGCCGCCGCACCTTCTTCCGCTACTACGACTCCAAACGCGACGTGGTGTGGGGGGAGTTCGACGCCGAGCTCGTCCGGTTGGAACGCCAGCTGGGGTCGGCACCGTCCGACGAGCCGATGATGGACGTGCTGCGCCGGGCGGTGGTGGCCACCAACCGGTTCGGTGCCGGCGAGCTCGACGAGCTCCGCATCAGGATGGGCCTGATCAGCTCGGTTCCGACCCTGGTGGCCCACTCCGCCGTCCGCTACGCCGAGTGGTGCGACGTGGTGGCCCGCTTCGTGGCCGGCCGGATCGGCGGCGCCGCCGACGACCTGGCGCCCCAGACGGTGGCCCGTGCCACCCTCGGCGCGGCCATCGCCGCCTTCACCTGCTGGGCCCGCTACGACACCGACGACCTGACCGGAGAGGTGGACCGGGCCCTGCACCTGCTCGCCACCGGGTTCGACGAGGGAAGCCTGCGGGGCTGACTCGAGGAGTCCACCCCTTTTGGCCGGGCCGGAGGTGTCCCAGGCTCGACGCGGCTCCGCCGATGGCGCGATGCTTGGACCAGAGCCATGCGGCGCCCCGTGGCGCCGTCACTAGGGGGAGGACCACCCACGATGAAGATCCGCGCTGCTGTCTGTTCGGGGCTCAACGAGCCGTGGAAGATCGAGGAGGTCGACGTCGAGGCCCCCGGGCCCCACGAGGTGCTCGTGCAGATGGCCTATGCGGGCATGTGCCACTCCGACGAGCACCTCCGCACCGGGGACATGAGTGCCCCGGCCGAGGTGCTCCAGGTCTTCGGTGTCGACTCGATGTTCCCGATGATCGGTGGCCACGAGGGCGCAGGCATCGTTGCCGAGGTGGGCCCCGGGGTGGAGTCGCTGGCCGTAGGCGACCATGTGGCTGCCTCGTTCATCCCGGCGTGCGGCCGGTGCTTCTGGTGTGCCTCGGGTCGCCAGTACCTCTGCGACCTGGGGATGACCATCCTGGCCGGCCCGATGATGTCCGACGGGCAGTGGCGCTACAGCCTGGACGGCCACCACGTGAACCGGATGACCCAGCTCGGGACCTTCTCCGAGTCGGTGCTGGCCAACGAGGCCTCCCTGGTCAAGATCGACCCGGGGGTGTCGCTCAAGGCGGCGGCGCTGATCAGCTGCGGTATCTCGACCGGTTTCGGGTCGGCCGTGGACCGGGCCAAGGTGAAGCCGGGGGAGACGGTGGTCGTGGTGGGATGCGGCGGCGTCGGGTCGGGCGCCGTGCAAGGGGCGAAGATCGCCGGGGCCCGCTACGTGATCGCCGTCGACCCGCTTCCGTTCAAGGTGGAGAAGGCCAAGCAGATCGGCGCCACCCACGGGGCGGCTTCGATCCTGGAGGCCAACCTGGTGATCCCCGAGCTGACAGAGGGACGGATGGCCGATGTCGTCATCCTCACCCCCGGAGTGCTCACCGGGGACATGGTGGGCCCGGCCATGCAGCTGGCTTCCAAGGACGGCCGCGTGGTGGCCACCGCCATCGCCCCGTTCAACCAGGACCAGGTGACCCTCAACCTGTTCAACCTGGCCATGTTCAACCAGGCCCTGCTCGGGACCGTCTTCGGCTCGTGCTCCCCGCGGGTCCAGATCCCCAACCTGCTCCGCCTGTACCAGGCCGGCCTCCTCGAGGTGGACGGCCTGATCACCCAGGAGTACACGCTCGACGAAGTCCAGAACGGCTACGACGACCTGGCTGCGGGGTCCAACGTCCGTGGCGTGGTGAAGTTCGACATCTGAGACGCTCCTGGTGATCCGATGGGGGTCGACGACACCTAGCCCCCGGAGGGGACGGCCGTGCAGGCGATGGTGCCGCACGGGTCGGTGACCACCCCTCGCAACAAGAAGGTGGCCCCCTGCAGCTGAGCGTCCGGCTGCGCCCGGGGGACACCGTGGGGATCGGCCCCGCCGCGGTTGGGCGTGTTGGTCAGGGGTGGAGGCGGCGTGCCGCTGTCCCAGACGAACAGCGCGGAACCCTGGGAGATCGGGCCCGGGATCGGCTCGATCCCGTAGAAGGGCACGACGTCAGGCGACCGGCCAGGGGCCAGGGCAGGCCGGTGGATGGCGGCGCCGATGGTCCGGGCCTCGGTCTCGGTGGCGATGTTGGCCACCTGGTGGTCGCCGAACGCCTCCTCCAGCAGCACCTGGTGGGCCGGGGTGCCCGGGAGCGGGTCGTCGGTCATGAACTGGGCGTAGCCGTCGGCCTCGGAGCGGTCCCACAGCATCTGGATCAGTCCGAGGCCGATCTGCTGGACGAGCTTGCCCGGATAACTCCCGTTGAGGATGGCCTCGAAGGGATCGAAGTCGACGCTCCGGTTGAGCAGCAGCGAATAGTCCATGCCCGGCACGCCCAGGACGGAGCGGGTGAACTCCTGGGAGACGGCGGTGAGGGCTCCCCCCTGTATGCCACCTTGGCTGTTCCCGTAGTAGGACAGGCCACCCGAGGTGTCGATGGTCGGGTGGGCCGCACCCGCCTGGAAGGCGGGACTGGAGACGAAGCCGGCCGGGCTGGTCATCAACCGGCCCAGGAACAGGAAGTCCAGCATTCCCTGCTGGCCGCGGTCGGGCAGGATCGGGAAGTGGGACAAGTCGGTGAGGATCCCGGCATCGGTGGCGACGTCCTGGCTGGCCAGACCCAGCCAGTCCGTGCCGCACACGACGAAATTGCCCACCCCGGCCATGCTCTCGATCACCGAGTCGTTGATCTCGTCGGCGCTGCCGAGGAGCCCGTGGCCGTAGAGCATGGCGTGACCGGGGAAGACGGTCGCGGACGGGGAGGACCCGTCGGACACCACCGATCGGGGAATATTGCATTCGAAGTTGGCGGTCTGGACGTTCCCCGGCATCTGGGCCGGCAGCCCGTCGGGGCCCAGGTTGAACTGCGAGCCCGGGGGGCCGCCCGGCTGGTCGAGGTAGCTCGGTACGGAGAACGTCCCTGCCACGTGCCGTGCGATGAGCGGGTCCTGGGCGGTGGTGAAGTCGGTGACGCTGGCCACCGAGAATGACGGGGCGCCGCTGCCCAGCTGGTGGAAGGCGTCGTCGCGGATGTGCAGCATGGGCCCGGTGAGACTCTGCTGGCTGGCCACGGTGAAGTCCCAGGCCAAATACAGGCTGTGGCGATCGATCCCGGCCGCCTGCAGGGAGTCGAAGGTCCGTTCCATCTGAGGGCGGCGCCGCTGCTCTGCCTTGGTGGCGAGTGGGGTGCCGTCCCGGTAGGCCCGGAAGACGGCATCGGGTGGGATGGTCCGGCCGCTGCCATCCACCAGGTTGCGCAGCGCCACGATGTACCGGTGGCCGTCCAGGTAGTCGACGGCGGCATGGATGATGAGTGCCTGCTCGGCCGGGTTCGGGTCGTTGGCGTCGAGCTCCGCCCAATAGGGGACCCGCTTGCCGGTGCCGGCGTCGATGATCACGATCGGTGCCCCCGCATCGAGTGAGGAGCCGATGTCGGTGATCGGTGCGACCTTGCTGCGGGTGAGGTCGATCCTGTTGACGTGGAGCAGCACGGGGGTGCCGGGGCTGAAGCCGTCGTTCCGGTTGAAGGCGGTCGGATCGATCGGGACCGCACTGGCGTTCTCGGGCATGGCCGCCAGGGGGAAGTCGACCCGTCGACCTGTCGGCGTGGACCCATCCCGGACCGTGAAGAAGTTGTCGGGATAGGGGAGCAGGCACTGGGTCGGGTCGAGCGGGTCGCAGCCGGCCGGCGGTGCAACGGAGGCATCGGTGGCGGATGAGGTGCTGGCCGAGGGGACGGCCGAGGCAGAGGCTCCCGCGCCGGCTTCCGATCCTGCGGAGACCGGTGCGCCGACGGTGATGACGGTCAGCGCACCGACGACGAGCGCGAGGGCGATGACCCCGATGCGGGAACGGGCCCGCCGTGCAGAGGTCCCGATGGGCCGCGTTCCGATGCGCATGCTGCTACCTCCCCCTGTGCCGCCGTCGCCGGCAGGCACGTCGTGGCGGCTCACCGTCAGGTGCCGAGGCCCCGCCGCGAGCAGACGGCCTGATCGTAGCAACGCCCCCCGGGGGCGGTACCGGGTTCAGCGACGCCGGCGACCCGGCGCCCGGAAGGAGGAGGGGTCGGGCCCCGTACCTCCGCACTACGCTGACTACATCCGTGCCGAACTGACCGGCATCCGTGCCGAACTGACCGGAGAGTGACCGTGCCGTCCGACGTTGCCGACCTCACCACGATCTGATGCGTCTGGTGATCGGCTCGGACCATGCGGGGTATGCCTTGAAGGGCGCGGTGGCGCGGCACCTCGAGGAAGGCGGCCACCAGGTCGAGGACATCGGGACCTACTCGGAGGCCCCGGTCGACTATCCACCCATCTGTGCCGACGTGGCCCGGCGGGTGGTCCGGGGCGGGGGCGATCTCGGTATCGTCATCGGCGGCAGCGGCCAGGGCGAGGCCATTGCGGCCAACAAGGTGCACGGGACCCGTGCAGCCCTCTGTCACGACGAGTACACCTCCCGGCTGGCCAGACGCCACAACGACGCCAACGTGCTCTCACTCGGGGCGCGGGTGGTCGCCACCGAGCTGGCCTTCGACATCGTCGACGTGTTCCTGGCCACTCCGTTCGACGGCGGACGGCACGTGGCCCGCATCGAGGAGCTCGCGGCCATCGAAGCCGAGGAGTCGGGCCGTGCCGGGAGATGACCGGCGGGCCCGGCCCGGTGCCTGAGCGGATCGGCCCCGCCGGGAGCGGCCCGCCGGTGCCGCCTGGGACACCGGAGACCGTGCGTTACCTGGCGGATGCGGTGGTCCCGTGCGACGGCGGAACCCAGGTCCTCCGGCCTGGTGTCGTCGAGGTGTCGGGGTCGGTGATCGCCCACGTCGGTCGGGCCGGCTCGGACAACGGGGGACGCCCGGTGCGGGAGGTGCGGGTCAGTGGCGCACTCCTGCCCGGCCTGGTCAACGTGCACTGCCATTCGCCGATGACCCTGTTCAGGGGGTCGGGCGAGAACCTGCCCCTCGACCGCTGGCTCAACGAGGTGCTCTGGCCCCAGGAGGCCCACCTGACCGAGGAGGACGTCTACTGGGGGATGACGCTGGCGGCCGCCGAGCTGCTGTGCTTCGGCGTGACCACCACCTGCGAGGCCTATTTCCACGAGGATGCCCTGGCCGACGCGGTGGTGGCCGCCGGCTCGCGGGCGGTGGTGACGCCGGGGGTCCTGCAACTGCCGGGCAAGGGATCGGGCGATCAGTGGTGGTGGGACCGCATCGCCGAGATCGTCGACTTCCACCGGCGACGCCACGGCGAGGCGGGCCGGATCGAGGTCGGGTTCGCGCCCCACGCGGCCTACACCGTCCCGCTTCCGGTGCTGGCCGACATCGCCGCCGCCGCCCGCCGGATCGACGCGCTGTTCCACATCCACCTGGCCGAGACCGAGGCGGAGGGCGTCCGCTTCGCCTCCGAGCACGGGGACTCGGTGCCGGCCGTGTTGGAGAGGGCCGGGGTCCTCGAGGGACGGGCGCTTGCCGCCCACGGCGTCTGGCTCTCTCCCGAGGACATGACCATCTTCTCGGACCACGACGTAGCCATCGCCCACTGCCCGCAGAGCAACGCCAAGCTGGCCTCGGGCGTCGCTCCCCTGGTCGAGCTCCTGGCCCGGGGCATCCGCGTCGGTTTGGGAACCGACGGCCCGGCCTCGAACAACGACCTCGACCTGTGGGAGGAGGTCCGCCTGGCGGCCATGCTGGCCCGCGTCCGCCAGCGGGACGCGGCCGCCCTGCCGGCGTCAGCCGCTCTGGATCTGGCCACCCGGGGAGCGGGCAGGGCCCTCGGCCGTCCCGACCTCGGGGTCCTGGCCCCCGGCGCCCAAGCCGACATGATGACCGTCGACCTCGACGGGCCGGCGTTCGTGCCGCTGCTCGATGACGAGCAGTTGATCGAGCACCTGGTGTGGTCCGGGTCCAGCCGCATGGTGACCGACGTGTGGGTGGCAGGCAGGCAGGTGGTGGAAGACGGCCGCTGCCTTACCGTCGATGTCGGGCGAGCCTGCGCGGAGGTGGGCACCAGAGCCCGTCGACTGCGGGCGACCGTCGACTGACACCAGGTCCGCCGGCTGCCCGGTGCCGGTGTCTCGGGACGGCCGGGTCCAAAACGGGCCACGGCCGGTGGAACGGCCGGCGCCATTCCACACGGTCGAACGCGGGAACCCCAGCCCGAGTGGGTTAACGTTGACCACGGCGCAGGCTCCCTCGGTCAATATCCAGCCAGGCGATGGTGAAGTCGCAGTCCATGGGCGATGGTGAAGTTGCAATCCGTCGGCCTACGGGTGGGATACCGATGAAGCGGGATCGTTGGCGCCACCCGTGTCGTTCCCTTCCGAATGATGGAGAAGTGAAGTGACCACATCCCCAGCCACGCTCGATCGGATCACGGGCCCGAGTCGACCGAAGTCGAGACCCGCCCATCAGAGCGCGCTCGCCCGACTGGCCGCATGGTGCCATGACCATCGCTGGTGGGTGCTGATCGTCTGGCTCGTCGCCCTGGTCGCCAGCAACGTCTTCGCCCAGATGGCCGGCAGCGCTTTCTCGAACAACCTGACCGGTGGCAAGCAGGAAGTCCAACAGATCCTGAGCGCCAATTTCCCGAACCAGGCCGGGAGCCCGGCCCAGGTGGTGGTCACCACCAGTGCTCCATTCTCAGATGCCGCCAATCGGGCTCGGACCGCCAGGTTGGTCGATGCCCTTCGCCCCTTGGCACATGTGTCTGCTGTGGTCAGCCCGTTGTCGCCCGAGGGCGCCACCCAGGTCTCAGCGAACGGGCATGTCGCATTCGTGCGGGTCCAGTTCGATGAACAGGCGGGAAACCTGCCCACGGCTGCCATCAACAAGGTGGTCAGCACGGCCGAGTCATTCAAGGCCAACGGCTACCAGGTTGCGATCGGAGGCGAGGCTATCGGGTTGGTCGCCGGCGCCAAGCCGGGTTCGAGTGAAGGGATCGGCATCCTCGCCGCCATCGTCATCATGTTGCTGGCCTTCGGTTCGGTTGTGGCCATGGGCCTTCCTATCATCACCGCGCTGTTCGGCATCGCCATCGGCTTCGCCGTACTCGACCTGCTGTCCCACGTCGTGACCACGCCGGTGTTCGCACCGGAGATCATGGCGATGATCGGCCTCGGCGTCGGGATCGACTACGCCTTGTTCGTCGTCACCCGGTACCGCCAGGGACTGGCCGAAGGGAAGCCGCCCAGAGAAGCCATCGCCCTGTCCTTGGCCACTTCGGGACGAGCAGTTCTGTTCGCCGGCACAACGGTCATCTTCTCTCTCCTCGGCCTCTTCCTCCTGCAGCTTTCCTTCATGCGGGGACTGGCCATCGGCGCCATCGCCGCGGTGGTGCTGGTCATGACGGCAGCCATCACGTTGCTTCCGGCCATGCTGGGGTTCTCCGGTCGCGCCATCGACAAGCTCCACGTACCAGGACTCCTGCAGAGTGCAGCAGAGCCATCCGAGCGAGGGTTCTGGTACCGGTGGAGCCGGACCGTGCAGAGGCACCCGGTGGTCGCCGGCATTGCCGCACTCCTGGTGCTGGTCTGTCTCGCCCTGCCGTTGTTCTCCATGAGACTGGCCTTCACCGACGCCGGAAACGATCCTCCCAACGTCACCACCCGACAGGCCTTCGACGCCCTTGCCACAGGATTCGGCCCCGGATTCAACGGACCCCTGGTCATTGCGACCGAGGGGCCGGCGGACCAGCACGCGACGGTTGAGAGACTCGACACCGCGCTGAAGGGCACCGCCGGTGTGGCCTATGTGAGTCCGGCCCAATTCAGCCAATCGGGCACCGCCGCGCTGATTGTCGCCTACCCGACCACGTCCCCCCAGTCTGCCCAGACCGAGGCACTGGTCCAGACCCTGCGCAATCAGGTGATTCCCGCCACCACGACGGGTACCGGGGTGCGCGCCCTCGTCGGAGGGGAGACAGCCGGTTCGGTGGATGCGTCTTCGTACCTGTCGGCACGCCTCCCCTGGGTAATCGGCCTCGTTCTTCTGCTTTCGTTCCTACTGCTCATGGCGGTGTTCCGGTCATTGGCCATCCCGGTCAAGGCGGTGATCGTCAACCTGCTGTCGGTGGGCGCCGCATACGGGGTGATTGTGGCCGTATTCCAGTGGGGATGGCTGGGTGGATTCATCGGGATCGGGGCGACCGGCCCGATCGATCCGTGGATCCCTCTGATGATGTTCACGATTTTGTTCGGGCTTTCCATGGACTACGAGGTGTTCCTCTTGTCGCGGATGCGAGAGGAGTGGCGGATCACCCATGACAATTCGTCCGCCGTGGCCGATGGACTGGCCAAGACGGCAAGGGTGATAACGGCGGCGGCAGCCATCATGATCTGCATATTCGGGTCCTTCGTCATCGGCGATCCTCTGCACGTGCTCAAAGTCTTCGGCCTCGGTCTGGCCGCAGCCATCCTGATCGATGCCACCTTGGTGCGCATGGTGTTGGTTCCGTCGATCATGGAACTCGTCGGTAATGCCAACTGGTGGATGCCCTCCTGGCTGGACCGGGTGGTGCCCAATCTGGGCATCGAAGTCGATGTCGACAGGCCCATCCAACCTGTAAGCGACGGGACCGTCCACGATGTCGCGAAGATCTGATCCCTACCCGCACACCGGAGACGCCGAAGCGCCGCCCTCATGGTGTCCGGATCGGCAGTGGTTCAGTATTGGCGATTCGGCGACGACGATCGGCCGATCCGGATGGTTCCGACTGCCGCCGCCGCCAGTCCCGCCAGCATGAGGAAGGCTGCCGCCACGAGCGGTGGGGGCAGGACGTTTGCAGTGGCCAGTGGCCCCCCACCCAGGAACTTGGGCGAGAAGTCGGCCACTTCGAACCACCAGACACCTGTGCCCGCCACTACGACCACCATGAGGGTGGTCAGTGTCATCGCCAACCATCCCATGAGCTTGAGCGTTCGTCTGGAGAACGTGACGTTGCGCGCCACTGAGACTGCAGCTGTCGTAGCCGTGATGAGGGCGGCCAGAACGCTCATTCCCCAGGGAACGATCATCAATCCATAGCCCAGGAGGCCGCCGTTACGGTCGTGAACGCTGAGGTGGTGAGCCCACGCCACCAGAGCAATTGTGAAGGCGATGGCCATGCCGCAGACAACGAGCGCACGGAGTACCGAACGCCGGACGGTAATCCAACCGCCGCTCCTGATCAACCGAACGAAGGGAGGTGAAGCAACGAGGGCGGCCAACAAGACGAGGAGCCCACCCACCTCGCCGGCCCACTGGACGGCCGTATAGCCGTCGTTCGGCAGCCACCGATGGCTCTGAGGCGTCACCGCGTCCCAGTGTTCGCTGAATTTTGCAAAGACGGCTCCTGCCACCATGAAGGAGGCCCATCCGCACAGGACCAACAGCGCTCCTGCCCGCACCCGCTCCTCTCGGCCGGTTGAGTCACCGATCAGTCCAGCCGTCCGGGCCCGTTCCAACGTGCCGGATCTGACCAACCCCAACCGGACCCGCAGCGGAACGGCGCCCATCCCGTGGGTGTCCTCGAGCAGGGCGGTCATCTCTCCTCCATAGCGAGTTCGCCAAGTCGGGGGGTACCACCGAATGAGACGCTCAAATCGATCGGGACTCTTCATGGCGTCGTACCGACCACACGAGTCCCGGTTCCGAAGGTACGACTCAGACCCCGGAGCCCGAGTCGCACCTCGCCCACCTCGGCCAGGGTCCTCATGTCCCGTACCGCCTCGGTCAGAGCGGCACGGCCGCTCGCCGTGATTCGATACGGCTGCCGGCGTTCTTCGCTGGCTGTCGGTTCGATCAGGCCCCGCTCTTCGAGCCTGGTGATGGCCCCATAGAGGGTGCCTGGACCGAGCGTGACCCCGGCGAACTCCGCGATGTCCTTTGTCAATGCGTAGCCGTGTCTATTGCCCGCGGCCAGGCTGGTCAGGATGAGGACGGACGGTTCGTTGGTGCGGACCTGGCCCGAGGCAGAAGGTGGTCCGGAACGTCTGTTCATACCATCCACGTTACTACGTTCTACGTATTACGCAAGACGGCGTCTGCGGACAATGGAGCTCGGCAATCTAGCTGGCGCCGGCGAGCGTCGGATTGGACCGACTCAGGCCGCGGCGAAGCTGGTCAGCGAGAGGGTGTTGCCGTCAGGATCGGTGAACCACGCCACCCGGTCCCCCCCGGGCGTCGTCCAGATCCCCCGGACGTCCTGGTCCATTCCCTCGTAGCGGGTGAAGGCGACGCCGAGCGCGGACAGCCCATCGACCACCTTTCCGATGTCGCCCACCCGCCACCCGGCGATGGTGAACGGCTGGACGAGCAGGTCGCTCACCGGGGTCAGCCGGAGCATCGTGCCCATCGCGTCCAACACCACCGCATGCGGGGACTCCTCGACGACGTCGAGCCCCAGTGTGGTCTCGTAGAACCGTCGGGCCGCGGCCGGGTCGGTGACCGGAATGAACGACATCAGTGGTGCGTCACTCAGCATGGGTTGTCAGGATCCCCGGAGCGGGAGCTGGTCGGCGTAACCAGCCACGCCGGTGGCGAAACGGCCGATCACGGTCTGGAGGACCGCCACCATGACACGGCCGGTTCCGGGGATCAACGTGTCGAATGTCCCCGACCACTGGATCGTGGTGCCCGATCCGTCGGGGGTGCAACGGACGTCGGCCCGGTAGTGGCGGACCGGAAACCCCTTCAGCATCGTGTAGCCGAGGTGGTGGGGTGGGTCCCACACCACCACCTCTTCCTGCGAACCGATGCCGAATCTGGTGAACCGACGCACGGCCCCGACGCCGTCCGGGGTCGGGTCGCCCGTCTCGACCAGGTCGCTGCGGTCCAGGAACGACCACTCCTTCCACCGGTGGGCCTCACCGATCAGCGGCCACACCACATCGACTGGTGCCGAGGAGCGCGCCGTGGCCGTGATCGACCACCTCCCCACGTCACTCGGACCGGTCGATGGGGCAGACCCACTCATTCTTCGACGTGGGTCTTCAGCGCCTCGAGTGACTGCTGGTAGATGGTCGCCATGAGATCGGCCATCTCGTCGGGTGTCGCCTCGACCTCCCAGGTCACATGGCTGGTGTCACCTGCCGGGGAGACGGTGATCACCGCGGAGTGGCTCTCCACCGGGGCCCCGTCGGTGATCGAGTAGGTCAACGCCCGTCCGGCGTCGTCCCGCGACACCAACCGTTCGGTGATGGTCATCCCCATGGTGTCGAGGATCCGGTTGTCACCCTCCACCCGGCACGACTCGATGCCCGGCATCCATCCGCCGATCCCGCCGAAGTCGCTGATCACGACCCATACATCGTCCGCCGAGCGCTTGATGTCAATCTCGGCCCGTCCTGTCCCCATGGTTCTCCCCGTGTTCTGCTCGTGGCCCGACAGCCACTCGGGCCCGGGCGATTGGTGTCGCCCCGATGGTAGGCGTGAAGGTGGGGAGCCTGCGACATCCGGCAACGGAGAGGGCCGGCCCGGGCCCGTACCGCCACCTCCCCGGCCCGGGGAGTGGTGGCGCCCTCCGGTGAGGCCCCGTAGCGTCCCTCTACGATGATCCCGATCTCGACCGACCCCGGCCGCCCCGCCGGTGGAGACGGCGCCGGCGGTGGGGTCCCGACCGTCGATTCCTCCACCCCGAGCGTGGCCGAGCTGCTCCTGGCCCGGGCCGACGACGACCACCCGGGCCTTCGCTTCGAGGAGGAGCAGTGGAGCTGGCGGCAGGTCGTCTCGGCCGGCGCCGACCGCGCCGCGTGGATCCGGTCGGTGGCAGGCCCTGGTCCCCTCCACATCGGTGTGCTGCTGGGCAACGTCCCCGAGTACGCCTTCTGGCTGGGGGCGGCCGCTCTCGGCGGTGCCGCCGTCGTCGGGATCAATGCCACCCGTCGCGGTGATGCGTTGGCCGGCGACATCCGCCGCACCGATTGCCGCATCATCGTGACCGATACCGAAGGCGCACGCCTCCTCGAAGGGCTGGAGCTCGGCCTGTCCCCGGACCGGGTGGTGCGTGTCGACAGCCGCGAATATGCCCAGCGGTTGGACGCACACCAGGGTGCCGACCCGCAGTCGGTGGTGCCGGGGCGCGCCCCCACCGCCGCCAGCCTGTTTCTGCTGTTGTTCACCTCGGGGACGACCGGGGCGCCCAAGGCCGTCCGATGCACACAGGGCCGCTTGGCGTCCATCGCCTTGCGTTCCGCCGGGGCCTACGGATACCGGCGTGACGACGTGGCCTACTGCACCATGCCGCTGTTCCACGGCAACGCCCTGATGGTGCTGTGGGGCCCAACCCTGGTGGTGGGCGCCACGGTGGCCCTGGCCCGCCGGTTCAGCGCCTCGGGCTTCCTCGCCGACGTGCGCCACCACCGCGCCACCACGTTCACCTATGTGGGCAAGGCCCTGGCCTATGTGCTGGCCACGCCGGAGGCCGCCGACGATGCCGACACCACCCTTCGCCGGGGGTTCGGCACCGAGGCGTCGATCGCCGACCACTCGGCGTTCGAGAAGCGCTTCGGGTGCGTGCTCACCGAGGGGTACGGCTCCAGCGAGGGCGGGGTGGCCATCAGCCGCACCGACGACACGCCGGCCGGATCGCTCGGACGGCCGCCCGACGGGGTGGCCGTGGTCGACCCCGGGACGCTCGAGGAGTGCCCGGCGGCGGTCTTCGACGCCGGCGGCGCGCTGGCCAACGGCGAGCTGGCCGTCGGCGAGATCGTCAACCGTGCCGGGATCGGCTCGTTCGAGGGGTACTACGGCGACCCGGAGGCCACCGCCGCCCGCACCCGCCACGGGTGGTACTGGACAGGCGACCTGGCCTATCGCGACCAGGGCGGCTTCCTCTACTTCGCCGGCCGCAGCGGGGACTGGATGCGGGTGGACTCGGAGAACCTGGCCGCCGGGCCCATCGAGCGGGTCCTCATCCGCTTTGGCGCCGTGGCCGCGGTGGCCGTCTACCCGGTGGCCGATCCCCGGTCGGGGGACCAGGTCATGGCCGCGCTCGAGATGCTCCCGGGGCGGCCCTTCGATCCCGCCGGGTTCGGGACCTTCCTGGCCGGCCAGCCCGATCTGGGGACGAAATGGGCTCCGTCATTCGTGCGGATCGCCACCGGCGGGCTGCCCCAGACGGCCAGCGGCAAGGTGACCAAGGGCCCGTTGCGGACCGAGGGCTGGTGGGAAGGGAACGACCCGGTGTTCCGGCGCGGTGATTCCGCTCAGGCCTACGTACCGATGGACGAGGGCGACCGCCACCGACTCATGGAGGAGTTGCGGCGGCACGGTCGTGACGGCCTGGTCGGTGGATGATGGCCGCCCGCAGGTGAAGGCGCCGTTGCTCCGGGCCTGGGAGAGGGCGTTCGCCGAGGTCGAGCGGCTGATCGACGGCGCCGACCGGTTCCAACAGCGCCACCGGGCCACCGCCGTGCCGAGCGCGGTCCTGCGCAAGTACTCGGACGACCAGGCGGGACGGCTGACGGGACAGATCTCCCATTCGGCCTTCCTGGCCGTGTTCCCGATGCTGCTGGTGCTGTTGACCGTGGTGGGCATCTTCTTGAACGGCCACAAGGGGCTTCAGGACGACATCGTCAACTCTGCCCTGCGTCAGTTCCCGGTGCTCGGCACCGACCTCCGGAACAACGTGCACCAGCTCTCCACAAACAACGCCCTGGCCCTGGCCGTGGGCCTGGTCTGGCTGCTCTACGGGAGCATGCGTCTGAGTCGCAGTGCCCAGTTGATGATGGCGGTGGTCTGGGGAATCGAACGCGACGAGCTGCCCGACTTCTGGCACTGGCTCCCCAGGGCGGCCGGCTTCCTCGCGGTGCTGGGAGTGGGGTTCCTGGCCGGCGGGGCGCTGGCCGGGCTCGGCGCCTTCGGGCGGCTCGGCCACTTCTCCGCCCTGGTCGGCCTGGTCCCGGCCCTGGGGGTCAACGTCCTCATGTTCTGGGGCGGGTTCGCCGTCGTGGTACGGATCCCGAGGGGGGAACGTGCGCTGTGGCCGGGCGCCCTGCTCGCCGGCACGGGCTGGACACTGCTCCTGTTCGCCGGCGCCCAACTGATCAACCACCAGCTGCGCCACCTTTCCAACCTCTACGGCACGTTCGCCACCATCCTCGGTCTCATCTGGTGGATCGCCCTCGGGGCGATGGTGACCGTCTACTCGGCCGAAGTCAACGTTGTCCTCACCCGCCACCTGTGGCCCCGGTCGTTCCGGCGGGGCCACGATCCAGAGGTCGAGGGCGGCGAGGCCTCGACCGGATCCGACCGGCCCGGCACTCCGTCGCGCCCGGTGGCCGATCAGCCGGACGACGTCCGGCGGACGGTCGGTGAGGCTCGGCCCTGACGAGCGCTCAGGCTTCGATCGCCGCGGCCCACTGCCCGTCTGCGGCGGTGGCGGGGGCCTCTGCCACGGTCGGCGTCGCCACCTGGCTCGGGATGATGAAGGCGAGCGCACCCCCGAGCAGGGCGATCACGGAAGCGATCAGGAACCCCCGGGCGTAGCCGGCGGTCATGGCCACGTGCTTGATCTCCTCGGTGACCACGCTCCGACCGGCCAGCTGCGAGGCGATGTGGGAGGCGGCCACTGTGGACAGGACGGCCAGTCCGAGGGACGCTCCGATCTGCCGGCTGCTGTTGACCAGTCCGGAGGCCAGGCCGGCTTCCTCCCGCGCCACACCGCCGGTGGCCGACAGGGCGATGGGGGTGAAGGCCAGCCCCATGCCGAAGGTGGCGAGGATGCCCCCGCCACAGGCGCCCGTCCAGTAACTGTCGCCCGCCCGGATGAAGGACAGCCAGTAGAGGCCCATGGCCGCGCAGGCTGCGCCGGCCACCAGCACGTTCCGGGGCCCGAGCCTGGGAGCCAGGCGGCCGGCGATGGTGGCCCCGACCGCGATCGCCGCGGTCTGGGGGAGGAAGGTGAGCCCGGTGATCACCGGGTCGTAGCCGAGGACCTCCTGGAGGTAGAGCGACAGGAAGTACCACATGGCGAACATGGCCACTCCGAAGCAGAACATCACCAGATTGGCCCCGGTCACCGCCCGTGAGCGGAACAGGCGGAGGGGGACGAGCGGGTGGCCGGCCAGCCTGGCCTCGATCAGCGCGAAGAGGGCCAACAGCACGACTGCGATCGTGCCGGTCAGGAGGGTCGAGCGTGAGGTCCACGACACCTGGTCGGTGTGGACGATGGTGTACACCAGGGCCAACAGGCCGACGGTCACGGTGATCGAGCCGGCGACGTCGAGCCGGCGACGCGGGCCCTCGGCCCTGGACTCATGGAGGAAGAGGCGGGCGAACAAGAAGAGGGCCACTCCGATCGGCACGTTGACGAAGAGGATCCACCGCCACGAGAGGTATTGGGTCAGGAAGCCTCCGAACAGGGCGCCGGCGGCCCCCCCGCCGGCAGCGACCGCGCTCCACACCCCGAGGGCCTTGGCCCGGGCGCGCTGGTCGGTGAAGGTGACCGTCAGGATGGTGAGGGTGGCCGGCGAGAGCACGGCTGCGCCCACCCCCTGCAGGGAGCGGGCGGCGATCAGCGTTCCCTGATTGCCGGCGAACCCTCCGAGCAGGCTGGCTCCGGTGAAGAGGATCAGTCCGAGCAGAAAGATGCGGCGCCGGCCGAACAGGTCGGCGAGGCGCCCACCGAGCAACAGCAGGCCGCCGAAGGTCAGGGAGTAGGCGGTGACCACCCACTGCAGGTTGGCCGCGCTGAACTTCAGGTCTGTCTGGATCGAGGGAAGGGCCACGTTGACGATGGAGATGTCGAGCACCACCATGAACTGGGCCAGGCACACGATGGCGAGCACGAGGCGGTCGGCCTTGTCCAGACGGGCCTTGGCCTCCGCGCTCGCCGCTCCATCGTCGGCGGTGATCGCTCCGTCATCCGCGGCGAGCGTGCCGGTATCCGCGGCCAGCGCGCCGGGTCCTTCGGAGCGTCGGCCGGCGGCCGACGCAGGTCGGGGGGAACTCGGATCCATTCACGGCATCGTATTTGCCAGCCCGCGGGTCCCGATCAACGGAGGCGGTGCCCCCCCGGGGCCAGTCAGCGCGAGGGCGTCCCCCGGTCTGGTCAGCGGGAAGACCAGGCGCCCGGCTCGGTGGTCAGCTTCTGGACCGACCGGGGGAGCTGGCCCGACACGATGTCGGCGATGGACACCCGTTCGAGGACCGCACGAAGGCTGGCCCGGACGGCCACCCAGACGTCCTGGAGGTGCTCGGCCGGGCCCTCGTAGGTGGCTGCCTCGGGCCGCAGCCCCCTGACCTCGGCCAGGGGGCCGTCGAGTGGGCGGATGACCTCGGCCACGGTGATGGATTCCGCCGGGCGCGACAGACGGTAGCCGCCCTCGGCCCCACGCTGGCTGACCAGCAGCCCGGCCCGGCGCATGTCGTTCAGGATGCTCTCGAGGAATTTGGCCGGGAGGTGTTGGGACCTGGCCAACGACTCAGCGGTGACCGGGCTCCCGTCGCCATCGGCCAGCGTGCACAGGGCCCGGACCGCGTAGTCCACCTTGGCGGAGATATACACGGGTTGGATTCTGTCAGAGGTGAGACGGTGCCGTTCCGTCCACCATGATCCCGATGCGTGCGCCGGCACCCGCGGCCATCGCCTCCTTCAGAGCGACGCCCGCCCGTTCTTCGACGCCGGGCGAGAATCTGACACTCACTCGCAGGAGTCCAGCGGATGTCGTCGCCAACTGAGCTGAGTGCCCTTACAGGTCTGTGAGGCACCCGGTCAGGCACCCTTACAGGTAGTGAACGGTTCGGCCCACTCCGCAGGGCTGGTGCCCGACACCGTGAGGGCCAAAGGGCCATGAGCGTTCGTACTGAACGTCAGGAGCGAGGTCCGGACGCCAGGACCCGTCCCGAGGGACATCGCGGTCGACGCCAACACTTGGCCGTTGATCCCGGTCACCCGGGCCGAGAGCACCTGATTGACTGGGGACCCCGGGGACAATCCGGTCAAATGGACCGTACAGTCTCCGACGACCGCAGTCCTGATGGGGATCGACACCGTGGCGCCTGTCTCGATCGACGTGAACTCGGGACGGTCGAGGACAGCGGCGGCGAGTACGTCAGGCGTTGGCGGGGCAGTCTCGGACCAGGGGCGCAGAAACACCATTTCGAAGTCGAGCACCAATTGGAGCCTCGAAGGCATGGTACCGGTGCGGCGCAGTGCGGTTGGGATGGCATCGTCGAGCGACCTGACCGACGATGCATCCGGACCGCGCTGATAGAGCATGGCAGCGGGAGTGTGCGAGTTGTAGAGGACATTGGTGAGCCGGTATCCGAGGAAACGGCTGTCCTCCGCGTACCTTCCGTCTGCTGGTTCACCGGTCAGCAGCACGATGTCGCGGGGACGTTGAGCGAAGACGTAGTCGGGGCTCGCCCGGTACCCGGGGGCACCGCCCAGGTGGGAGATGTGGGTGTCGGCCAATCCGTAGAGGTCGATGATGTGCATGTGGCCGTAGTACGACACGGCGCCGACTTCGTCCATGGCGATCGTCGTGCCCGGGGGTTGGGTGCGGTTGAGCAGAGCGACCAATGGGAATTGATACCTCTCCGAATGCTCGGCCAGGGTGTCGCTTCGGAAGATGTCACCGACCCGCGAGATACCCCGCCGGACGTTCAAGTCATTGCCGGTGACCGCCACCAGTTCCTGGCTTGCGAAGGCCACCAACACCGTCCCCACCAAGAGTACGGCTACCAATGACATCGACAGATACTCACTCACCTTCTTTCTGCTCGTTGCCTGATATTCCCGTCCGGGCCGGCCATCTGGCCAGCCGATACGGCACAATCCGGCGACCGAGCCAGCCAAGAGCACCGGAAGTAGGACGATGAGGTATCGCTCGTAGGGATAGGGGTCACCTGAGGACGTGACGACCTCAAATGCCAGCGTCACGATTACCACGACAGCGATGGGGCGGAAGGGCCGGGGTTGTCGGCGGCTGAACAGGCAAACCACTGCGCACGCGAGCCCGACGATCAGGATCGGGTAGTAGTGATCCCAGAAGAGGTCGAAGCTGTCTTTGGCCATCGTGGTGGTCGTGGACAATGGCAGACCCGTTTTCGCCACGACGGAGTTCGGCAAGACCTGATGGAAATAGGCAACGCGCCAGACCTCGAAAAGGCCGCCGGGTACCAGGAACCAAGCAGCTGCCTTCAGTTGCCTCCGGACGTCGCGGGACCATCCCCACGTGAGTGCCCACGCCGTTGCCCAGACAAGGGCACCTTCCGGCCGAGTGAGCGCCAGGGCCAAGCACAAGGTGCTGGTTCCGACAGACAGGGGCTGAAGGTGCTCGGCATCGGAGAGAAACCACAGCAGGGTGAGGTTGAAGAGGACGGCGAACAATAGGGTCTCGAGACCCCCGAGCGCATGGAAGGCGACGGCGGGTAGGAGAGTGATGACCACGCCTG
This sequence comes from Acidimicrobiales bacterium, assembly GCA_035531955.1. Taxonomy (GTDB): domain Bacteria; phylum Actinomycetota; class Acidimicrobiia; order Acidimicrobiales; family RAAP-2; genus Bog-756. The sequence goes on from DATKRZ010000052.1 coordinate 22,332, forward strand.
CGCCCGCTGCGGGCCAGAGCGGGGTCGCGGGGGCGAAGCGGCGAGTCAACCGCATGGTGGTCCCCGCCAGGGCAGCGATGAGCAGAAGGTTCACGATATTTGACCAAGTGGGTATTGCGAACCCCGCCCACTTACCGATTGCAAGAAAGAACACCCACAACGGGTCGGAATACGCCTCCACGGGTTTGGCACCGGCGCTGAGGGTCAGGCCGTGGTCAGTGGCCAATCGAAGTGCATAGGTGTAACTGATATAGGCATCGTCGAAAGGGAAGCTCGCGTTCCAGGCATTGGCCATCGGGATGATGGCGACGACTCCCATCGATCCGCCAACGACGAACTCAGCGGTGGGCCGAGGTAAAGGCGGCCCAACCCCGGCGGGCGCCCCGACGGCCTGCTGCAGCCCGTCGCCGCCCTTCCCAAGGACAAGGGCGCCATCAGGCGAGTTGAATTCGCCGACCTCTTCTCCCGCTGCCAACAATGGCATTGCACGCGATCCTACGACGGAACCGACGTGACAACACCCCAGGGGGAATCAGTCGTAGTAGCGGGACGCCCCCACCACGCGGCCCAGGGGGAACGCGGGCCGCCCACCAGGCAGATCTCGACCCCTCCTCGTCGCTGGCGATCCCGAGGCCGTTGTCGGACGAGTCGGACGAGTCGGACGAGTCTGTCTATACCCGCAGCCGCCGCTCCAGGCGCCGCCGGTGGGCCGGCCACTCGTCGGCCGGCATCGAGTACACGGCTCGGGACGGTCGGGACCCACCTACTTGACCTACTTGAGCAGCCGGGACAGGCGCCGGTCGGCGAGCGGCTTGCCGCCGGTCTGGCAGGTCGGGCAGTACTGCAGCGATCTGGTGGCGAAGGACACCTGACGGATGGTGTCGCCGCACACCGGGCACGGCTCACCGGTGCGCCCGTGCACCTGCATGGCCCGCTTCTTGTCCCCCTTGAGCTCGGCGATGCCGAGGGACGAGGACCGTCCGACCGCCTCGGTCAGCACCCCGACGACCGCCTCGTGCAGGCGGGCCACCTCCGGACCGTCGAGGCCGGCCGCCTTTTTGTAGGGGGACAGCCCAGCCCGGTGCAGGGCCTCGTCGGAATAGGCGTTCCCCACCCCGGCGATCAACGACTGGGTGGTCAGGGCGGTCTTCAGGGTGGCCGACGTGCTCCGGAGGAGGGCGCCCAGCCGGGCGGCGGTGAACGCCGGCGTCAGCGGATCGACTCCCAGGGCGGCGAGCGGCTCGACGTCCTCGGGCGAACCGACCACCCACATGGCCAGGCGCTTCTCGTGACCCATCTCGGTGATGTCGAATCCCGATCCGTCGTCCAGGCCGACTCGGAGGGCGATCGGACTCCTCCCCGGGCGGAGCGGGCCCTTGGCCAGCGAGTCGTACCACTTGACCCAGCCCCCCAGGGCCAGGTGGGTCACCAGCCACCGGCCGCCGAGGTCGATACAGACGAACTTGCCCCGCCGGTCGACGCCCACGACGGTCCGGCCGACCAACTCCTCGAGGGGCGGATCCACCGTCTTGAGGGCCGAGAACGATGTCAGCTGGCAACGGTCGACCCGCTTGCCGGCCATGCGGGCGGCGAGGCCGTCGGTGAGGGCTTGGACCTCGGGCAGTTCGGGCACAGGCCAATTGTGGACCCTCGGCACCCGTAGTATCTGGTCCGCACCTGCACCAGGCTCGAAATCAGCGGGCGGCGTCGGGCCCAGCCGTGCGGCGGCCCCCGCCGACCCGGTGCCGCCCCCCCACCCGACCCGAGAGGAAGTCCCTGTTGTTCCCCCCGGTCCCGCCCGAAGCCGACTTCACCGACCTCGAATCCCGGGAGCTGGCCCGCTGGGGCGAGCACCGGGTGTTCGAGCGCTCGGTCGAGCTCCGGGCGGGGGCCGAGCCGTGGGTCTTCTACGAGGGCCCGCCCACCGCCAACGGGCGACCCGGGCTGCACCATGTGTGGGCCCGGGTCTACAAGGACCTGTTCTGCCGCTACCGCACCATGCGGGGCTATGCCGTGCCCCGCAAGGCCGGCTGGGACACCCACGGTCTGCCGGTGGAGGTCGAGGTGGAGAAGCAGCTCGGGATCACCGACAAGCGCCAGATCGAAGAGGAGGTCGGGGTGGCCGAGTTCACCCGGCTGTGCCGCGAGTCGGTGCGCAATTATGTCGACGAGTGGAAGGACCTGACCGGGCGCATCGGGTACTGGATCGACATCGACGAAGCCTACTGGACGTTCACGCCCGCCTACATCGAATCGGTGTGGTGGAACCTCAAGAGCCTCTGGGACCAGGGACTGCTCTACGAGGACATCAAGGTGGTCCCCTACTGCCCGCGCTGTGGAACCGCCCTCAGCAGCCACGAGCTGGGCCAGCCCGACGTGTACCGCGAGGTCGTCGACGAGTCGGCCTTCGTGTCGTTCCCCCTGACCGACGAGGGGGAGGAGGCGGAGCGGCTGCGTGCCACCCTCGGCCGGGACACGCTGTCCGGCCTCTCATTGGTGGTGTGGACGACCACGCCGTGGACCCTGCTCTCCAATACCGGAGCCGCCGTCGGTCCCGATCTCCCCTACGCCGTCGTCGACGGGAGCATCGTGGCCGAGGCCCGGGTGGAAGACGTCTTCGGCGAGAGCGCAATCATCGACCACCGGATGGCCGGCGCCCAGCTGGTCGGCCTCCGCTATCAGCGCCCGTTCGACGATGTCCAGCCCAGCCCCGCAGCCGCGGGCGGCGTCGGCTGGCGGGTGGTGGCCGGCCCGTTCGTGGAGGCCGACGAGGGCACCGGCGTCGTCCACCTGGCCCCGGCGTTCGGCGAGGTCGACCGGCAGGTCGGCCGGGAGAACGGCCTCCCCACCCTCAACCCGGTCGGGCCCGACGGGCGCTTCACTGCCGCGGTGCCGTGGCTGGCCGGTCGGGGCGTGCGCGACACCAACGGCGCGGTCAACGACCGCCTCGAGGCTTCGGGTCGACTGCTCGAGCGGCGTCCGCACACCCACCCGTACCCGCACTGCTGGCGGTGCGATACCCCGCTCATCTACTGGGGCAAGCCCAGCTGGTACATCTCGACCTCGGAGCGGAAGGCCGAGTTGGTGGCGCAGAACCAGACCATCGGTTGGCACCCCGAGCACATCCGCGACGGCCGGATGGGGGAGTGGCTCTCCAACAACGTGGACTGGGCCCTCTCCCGCGACCGGTTCTGGGGCACGCCGCTCCCCGTCTGGCGCTGTGACGAGGGCCACGTGCGGTGCATCGGGTCGTTGGCCGAGCTGTCGGCACTGGCCGGTCGGGACGTGTCGGGAGTCGACCCCCACCGACCGGACATCGACGCGGTGACGTTCCTCTGCCCCGACTGCGGCGACCCCCCGGTCACGGCTGAGACCCCGGTAGACGCCGACCCCGCGGACCCGGTTGACGGCTCGACGATGCGCCGGGTCGAGCCGGTCATCGACGCCTGGTTCGACTCGGGCTCCATGCCCTCGGGCCAGTGGGGCTACCCGCTCGCTCCGGGTTCGGCCGGACAATTCGTCTACCCGGCCGACTTCATCTGCGAGGCCATCGACCAGACCCGGGGGTGGTTCTACTCCCTGCTGGCGGTCAACACACTGGTGCGGGGATCGACCCCCTACCGCAATGTCCTCTGCCTCGGCCACATCGTGGACGCCGACGGCCGCAAGATGTCCAAGAGCATCGGGAACGTCATCGACCCCTGGGAGATCCTCGACACCCGGGGGGCCGACCCGCTGCGCTGGTGGATGTTTTCGCAGGGCTCGCCCTGGACGCCGACCCGGGTCAGCTTCGAGGTCATCGACTCGGCCATGCGGGACAGCCTGCTGACGCTGTGGAACACCTGGTCTTTCTTCACCACCTACGCCTCGCTCAACGGATTCGACCCCGCCGACCCGACCATCCCCGCACCCGGGGAGCGGTCCGTCCTCGACCGGTGGATGCGGTCGCGGCTCCATGCCACCGTGTCCGCCGCCACCACCGCCCTCGACGGGTACGAGCCGTTCCCGGCGGCCACCGCCATCGCCCAGCTGATCGACGACGCATCGAACTGGTTCGTGCGGCGCAGCCGCCGCCGCTTCTGGCGTACCGACCCCGACGCCGACCCCGCCGACTCGCTCGGGGCCCAGGCCACCCTGCACGAGGTGCTGGTCACCGTGGCCGGGCTGCTCGCCCCGATGTGCCCGTTCGTCTCCGACCGGATGTGGCGCGACCTGACCGGTGCCGCCGACGACGACTCGGTCCACCTGGCCGACTGGCCCCGTGCCGATCCCACTGCCCTCGACCCGGTCCTCGACCAGGGGATGGCACTGGCCCGGCGGCTGGCGTCCCTGGGCCGGGCGGCGCGGGCCGAGGCCGGGATCAAGGTGCGCCAGCCCTTGGCCCGTGCCCTGGTCTACCTGCCCCCGGGGAGCCCGGCCCCGCCCCCCGGGGTGGTCGAGGAGGAGCTCAACGTGGACGTGGTGGAGGCCACCGGCGAGCTCGGCGACGTGCTGGCCTACGAGCTGGTTCCCAACTTCAAGCTGCTCGGCCCCCGGCTGGGGCCGCGGGTCCAACAGCTCCGGTCGGCCATGGGCACGGTGGACGGCTTGACCGCGGCCTCCGACCTGGCCGAGGGCCGCCCGGTGGTGGTCGAACTCGACGACGGCCCCATCGAGCTGAGCGGCGACGAGGTCGAGCTGCGGGTGCGGGCCCAGGCCGGCTTCGCCGTCTCCCGCGACGGGGCCGAGGTGGTGGCCCTCGACCTGGCCGTCGACGACGACCTCCGCCGCCGGGGCCTGGCCCGGGAGGTCATCCGCCACGTCCAGGATCTCCGCAAGGCCACCGGTCTCGAGGTCTCCGACTGGATCCATCTGCACGTGGTCGGCCTGGACGACCTGGCCTCGCTGTTCGACCTGATCGGGCGCGAGGTGCTCGCCCGTTCGGTCACCGCCGCGCCACCTGGGGATGCCGGCGCCGGCACGACGTTCGAACTCGACGACGGCGGTTCGCGGCGCGAGGTCACCGTCTGGGTGGTGAGGGCGTCGTGAGCCCGACCGGCTCCGGCCCCGTCGGCGAGCAATACGTGCTGGCCGTCGACCTGGGCACCGGCGGGCCCAAGGTGGCGGTGGTGGCGACCACCGGGCGCATCGTGGCCCACGCCGCCCGCCCGGTGGCCCTCCACCTCCTGGAAGGGGGCGGCGCCGAACAGGACCCCGACGAATGGTGGTCGGCCATCTGCGCCGCCTCCCGGCAGGCGGTCGAGTCGTCCGCGGTTCCGGCCGGAGCGCTGATCGGGGTGGGGTGCACCGCCCAGTGGTCGGGCACGGTGGCGGTGGGCGCCGACGGCGCCCCGCTGATGCGCGCGGTCATCTGGATGGACTCGAGGGGCAACAAGGCCATTCGCCAGGTGGCCGGCGGTCCGCTCAACGTCCTCGGCTACGACCCGCGCAAGCTCCTCCGCTGGGTGCAGGTGACCGGCGGCGCCCCCGGGCTGTCCGGCAAGGACCCGGTCTCCCACATCCTGTTCCTCCGCGAGCAGTTCCCCGATGTCTACCGGGAGGCCGCCGTCTTCCTCGAGCCGGTCGACTACCTCAACCTCAGGTTGACCGGCTCGAGGAGTGCCTCGTTCGATTCCATCGCCGCCCACTGGGTCACCGACAACCGGGACATCAACCGGGTCGACTACGACGACCGGCTGCTCGAGCTCACCGGCCTCGACCGGTCCAAGCTCCCCGACCTGGTGCCGCCCGGGACCATCGTGGGGGCACTCACCGCCGGGGCGGCCTCCGACCTCGGGGTGCCGGCGGGCCTGCCGGTGTCGGCGGGCTCGGGCGACGTGCACTCGGCGGTGTTCGGATCCGGGGCGGTGGCCGACTATGCCGCCCACCTCTATATCGGCACCTCGTCGTGGATCTCCGCGCATGTCCCCTTCAAAAAGACCGCTCCCACCAGCAATGTCGCCTCCATCCCGGCCGCCCTGGCCGGCAAGTACGTCATCGTGGACGAGCACGAGACGGCTGGGGCGTGCCTCACCTTCCTACGCGACAACCTGGGCTTCGCCGATGACTTCGATGCGATGAACGCCATGGTCGACGGGGTCCCGCCGGGAAGCGGACGGGTGCTGTTCACCCCGTGGCTCAACGGTGAGCGGTCCCCGGTGGACGACCACACGGTGCGGGGCGGCTTCCACAACCTGTCGCTCTCCACCACCCGGGCCCAGATGGTCCGGTCGGTGTACGAGGGGGTGGCCTTCAACTCGAGATGGCTGCTCGAGGCGGTGGAGAAGTTCGCCGGCCGCCGGCTCGAATCCCTGGCCTTCATCGGCGGCGGGGCCAACTCGGACCAGTGGGCCCAGATCCACGCCGACGTGCTGGGCCGGGACATCCGCCAGGTGGCCGACCCGGTCCTGGCCAACGTGCGGGGGGCGGCCCTCATCGCCCTGGTCGGCCTCGGACGGGTGCGGGTCGACCAGATTCCGGACATGGTCGAGGTCCGGCGCACCTTCACCCCCGACCCATCCACGGCCACCGAGTACGACGCCCTGTTCGACGAGTTCGTGAACCTCTACAAGCAGACGAAGGGCATCTTCAAACGGCTGAACCGGTTCTGATCCCGCCGGTCGGTTGCCCAGGGCGGGGTCACGCCCGGGAGAGGACCCCCTCCAGCACCTCCACCGACCGGTCGAGGGAGAGGTGCTCGGTGGCCCAGTCCCTCGATCGCCGCCCGAGCCCGGGGTCGGTGCGCCGCCAGGCCGCCACCCGCTCGATGGTCGCGGCCAGTTGCGCCGTGTCACCGGCCGGCACCAGCTGGTCGGGGAAGCCGCCCATCGAGTCGGCGACGCCTCCGACGTCGAAGGCGACGACCGGTGTGCCACAGGCCAGCGCCTCGCCGATCACCAGCCCCTGGGTCTCGGCCACGCTGCTCGGCACGACCACCAGGTCCGCCGCCCCCATCAGGGAGGGGACGTCCGTCCGGCGACCGAGGTAGGTGGCGTTGCGGTCCCGCATCAGCGCCTGCAGTCCGGTCAGGTAGACCTCGTCGCGGGCGTCGCCGCACACGACGAGGTGCACCGGGATCGTGGCCCGGTCCACGGCCTCGATGAGGACGTGAGCGCCCTTGTTGTGCTCCACCCGCCCGGCGTAGAGGATCATCCGCTCGTCGACGCCGACGCCGATGCCCTTCCGCACCTCGGCGCGCCTGGCGTCTCCCAGCGGAACGAAGCGGTCGGGATCGACCCCGGTGGGGACGACCAGCGTCCTGGTCGGGTCCAGCGCGGCCGCCTCGGTCCAGCGCCGGGCCGCATCCGGGGACGGCACGACCACCGCCGACACCCGCCGGATGGCCGCGTTGAGCCACTGCGGCTGGCGGACGGGTGGAGCGAGGTGGAGGTGGGCCACCACCGGAGCCCGCACCAGGGAGGCGATCGCCAACGCCACCGGGACATGACCTGCGCTGTGGACGTAGAGCACCGATGGGCGGATCCGGGCCCCCCTGAGGACCGCGCCGAGGGCCCCGGCGGTGCCTGCCACCGGTGAGGCCCGGGTCGGCAGGGAAGCGCCGACCTTCGTGGTCGTGGCCGCCAGCGATGCCCACTCGGCCCAGTTGTCCCCCCTGCTCACGTACAGGAGGTGCACCTCCCAACCGCGCTCCGCCAGGCCCTGGAAGATGGCCAGTTGGGCGGACTCGGTGCCCCCGATCGATCCCAGGTGGTCGCCGATGGTGAGGATCCGC
>DATKRZ010000053.1:0-14606 GCA_035531955.1 Acidimicrobiales bacterium
GCCTGTCCCTGCTCTACAAGACGGTGACCACATCCCACACCGGGTCGACCGACGGGTCGGGGAACGCGGCCATCACCTTCAACATCGGCCGTCCGACCTCCGGGTTCACCGTCGATGTCGTCGTCGATGTGGGCAGTGGCACCGCATCTTGCTCGTCGAGCTTCACCCCGCTGTGACGGCTGCGGGCGGTGGGGGCGACGTCCGCCGGGCGGGCGGTGACCGTGTCGGCTCGGGCGTGGCCCGGACTCGTGTCTGATCCGCGCGGCCATGCCGTCGATCCCTCCGACGAGCATCGCCACCGGGCGGAGGCCGATCGGTTGTGGAACGAGTCCTTCTATCTCGATTTTGTGGGCGGGGACGGGGCCATCGCCGGCTTTGTGCGGATCGGCCTCTATCCCAACCTGGGGGTGACCTGGTGGACCACCGCGGTCGTAGGGGCCAGCCGGCCCTTGGCCGAGTCGGTGGCCTATGACCTTCCGGTGGCCGGAGGCACGGGCCTGGTGCTCGACTCGGACCGATTCAATGTGAGCGCGGTTGTCGACGCGCCCTTGGAGGCCATGACCGTCCGGGGCACGGCCCCGGCGGTCATCCACCTCGACCCGGCCGCCGTCTACCGGGGGGAACCTGGACGTCCGACCACCATGGCACTCGACCTGACCTGGACGACCGACGGCACGCCGTACCACTACGTCCTGACCACCCGTTACGAGGTCCCTTGTTCGGTGCACGGGGAGGTCACCGTGGACGGGGAGCGGGTGGAGGTGGATGGGCACGGCCAGCGGGACCATTCGTGGGGGGTACGGGACTGGTGGGCCTTCGGCTGGTGCTGGGCGGCGGCCCGACTGGACGACGGGACCAGGGTGCACCTGGCCGACATCCGGATCCCCGGCGGCCCGGTGGCCTTCGGGTACCTGCAGCCCGGCGGCGGGCGGGTCCAACCGGTGGAATCGCTGGAGATGACCGAGGTCCTCGGACCGGACGGCCTGCCCGAGGCGGCGACGGCGCGGCTCGGGCCCGTCGGTCTGGACCTGGGCATCGAGCCGGTTGCCTTCGGTCCGTTGCTGTTGGTCGCCCCCGACGGCCGCACGAGCCGCTTCCCCCGGGCCGTGGCCCGGTTCACGGCTCGGGACGGCCGGTCGGGCACCGGCTGGATCGAGTGGAACCAACCCGACCCGCCGATCGCCGGTTGCTAGCGTCCGGGGGTGCGTCTCTCGCTGGTCGCGTCGACCGACCCCGCCGACTACGGGTTCGCCCACCGGATCCGCACCCGCTTCGCCGAGACGGACGCCATGGGGGTCATCCACCACGGCGCGTACGTCCCCTACCTCGAAGAGGCCCGGGCCGAACTGCTGGCCCACGGCGGCCATCCCTACGACGAGGTCCGGGCTGGGGGTGTCGACTTCGCCGTTCTCGAGCTCTTCGTGCAGTACCGGCTCCCGCTGCGCTTCGGCGAACTCGTCGAGGTCAACGTGACCCTGGGCCGCATCACCCGAACCACGTTTCAAGTCGCCTACCTGCTCCGGGTGGGGGACGAGACCCGCAGCACGGCGGTGACCGTGCACGGGGCGGTCGATGCCGGAGGCAGGGCGACGCGCCTGCCACCGTGGCTGACCGCGGCGGCGAGCGCCCGACACCGCTGAACCGGGCCGGACAGCGCTGAGCGAAGGAGTCCCGACGTGCATGTGTCCTACGGGTTGCCGACCCACCGGGTCGACCGCGGCGAGGAGTTGGTGAGCTCTGGAGCCATCGCCGAGCTGGCGGTGGCCGCCGAGACCGCCGGCTTCGCCGCGGTCTACACCACCGAGCACCCCTTCCCCGGTGACGCGTGGCTGGCCCACGGCGGCCATCACGCCGTCGACCCGCTGGTGGCGCTGTCGTTCGCCGCTGCTGCCACCACGTCGATCCGACTCCACACCAATCTCTTCATCGTGGCCCTGCGGAACCCGTTCATGGCGGCCAAGGGGATCGCCTCGCTCGACGCCCTCAGCGGCGGGCGGTTGATCATGGGAATCGGGGCTGGCTACCTGGAGACGGAGTTCGACGCCGCCGGGGCGTCGTTCGCCGACCGCAACGACCGCACCGACGAGGCCATCGCCGCCATGAAGGCGGCATGGACGGGAGAGAGCGTCACCTTCGAGGGCACCGGGTTCCGGGCCTCGGGCAACACCATGCTGCCCCGGCCGCACCGTCGCCCCCATCCGACCCTGTGGATCGGCGGCAACAGTCGCCGGGCCATCCGGCGGGCGGTCGAGCTTGCCGACGGATGGTCGCCGTTCCCCAATCCGGCCCGCCTGGCCGACCGGACCCGAACCTCCCGCCTGGAGACCGTCGGGGACCTGGCGGAATCCATGGACTACGCCCGCCGCTATGCCGACTCCATCGGCCGGGTCGATCCCCTGACCTACGTGTTCGTCCCCGAGGGCCTGTCCATGGGGGGCGCCCCCACCTTTGACGAGGACCGGGTCAACGCGTCGATCCGCGAGCTCGAGGAGCTCGGGGTCGGGTGGGTCACGGTGGCACTGCCCGGCGACACCCGCGACGCCCAGCTGGCGGCCATCGAGCGATTCGGCCGTACCGTGCTCGCAAGGGCGGGGTCGGACCGATCGCACCGGTGAGCCGGGAGCGGCGCCGCCCGGCACCGGCGAGACCCCGGAACGGGCCGAACGGCGCTCCGTTGCCGCCCGGGCCGGATCACTACGGTGTCGGTGTGGACCGGACCCGGTGAGCGAGTGGAGGAGGCGGTCAGGTCCCACCTCCGTCCGGACCTGGTTCCGCTCCGACCTCGCCGGCAGCTGGGTGCTGGTGATCGCCGTGGTGGCCGCACTCCTGTGGGCCAACAGCCCCTGGGGCTCCAGTTACGAGACCTTGTGGAACCACACCGTGCGGGGCGGTTCGGGTTGGGCGGGCCTCACCACCGTGAGGGCGTGGGTGAACGGCGGGCTCATGGCCGTGTTCTTCTTCGTCGTCGGCCTCGAGATCGGCCGTGAGCGCCGTACGGGCGAGTTGGGAGACCTGCGCACCGCGGTGGTGCCGGTGGGAGGGGCCATCGGAGGCATGGCCGGCGCCGGCCTTGTGTACGCGGCGTTCAATCATGGCGGTGTCGGGTCCTCCGGATGGGGCATCCCCATGGCGACCGACATCGCCTTCGCCCTGGGCGCGCTCGCCCTGTTGGGTCGCAGGGCCCCGCCCGGGCTCCGACTGTTGCTGTTGACGCTGGCGGTGGCCGACGACATCGGCTCGGTCCTGGTGCTGGCGGTCTTCTACTCCAGCCGGACCGATCCGCCGGCCCTGATCGGTGCAGTCGCCGTCACCGTCGCACTGGTCGTCCTCCGGCAGCGGGGCCGGCTGGCCGTGGGCTCGGTGCTGGCCGGCGGCGTGGTGCTCTGGGCCCTGTTGGCCGCCGGAGGGGTCGAGCCGGCGTTGGCCGGCGTGGTGGTCGGGGTGCTGGTGCCGAACCGGGTGCGCGGCTCGGACGACGACCCGGCGGAGCGCCTCGAGCGACGGGTCGCACCGGTCTCCGCCTTCGTCGTGCTTCCGCTGTTCGCGGTGGCCAATGCCGGGATCGTGTTCCACGCGGGGACCCAGGGGGCGCCCGGTGCGTCCTCGGTCTTCGCCGGGATCGCCTGCGCCCGGGTGGTGGGCAAGCTGGCGGGCATCTCGCTGGCCTGTGCCGTCGTGGTCCGACTCGGACCGGGGCGGCTTCCCGAGGGTGTCCGGTGGGGTCACGTCGCCGGCGGCGCCGCCGTCGCCGGCATCGGGTTCACCGTGCCCCTGCTCGTCGCCGAGCAGGCCTTCGCCCGCGATCGCGCCCTGGTCGACGCTTCGGAGCTCGGCCTCCTGGCCGGGTCGGCGGCGGCGTTGGCCCTGGGGGCGGTCATTCTCGCCCTGGTCGGCCGGCGGGGGACCGGAGTCGCCCGGCCGGTGCCGGGACCCGGCCCGGACGAAGAGGGGGAGTTCATCCCATGGTGACCGGCGGCGACCGGTGGCCGTATGCTGCTGGCCTGGCCTGGCCGCAGCGGCTTCGTCGGGGCCGGACCCGGATGAACAGGAGGGAACAATGGAGATTGCCGTCGGTGACAAGATCCCTGATGTCCGGGTGATGACCTCCGGCCCCGACGGGCCGGCGCACGTCCAGACCGGCGAGGTGCTCGGGTCCGGCAAGGTCGTGCTGTTCGCCGTCCCGGGTGCCTTCACCCCGACGTGCTCGGACTACCACCTGCCCAGCTTCGTCATCCGCCACGACGAGCTGAAGGCGAAGGGTGTGGACACCGTGGCCTGCATCTCGGTCAACGACCCCTTCGTGATGGCCGCCTGGGGCGAGGCCCAACACGTCGGCGATCGGGTCACCTTGCTTGCGGACGGCAACGGCGACTTCACCCGGGCCGTGGGTCTCGAGATGGACGGGAGCGGATTCGGCCTCGGTACCCGCTCGCAACGGTACGCCATGGTCATCGTGGACGGGGTGGTGACGGCGCTCAATGTGGAGCCGGGCCCCGGTCTGACGGTGAGCGCAGCCGACGCCGTCCTCCAGGCCCTCTGACCCGGGCGGGGTGGCCCGCACCGGGCATGGGACAGGTCGTCCCGCAGGGCGCGCCACAGCGGGCCGACGACGATCGGGTCGTCGGTGATCAGGCCGAGCTCGCGGTTGCGGTCGAGTCCGGCCGTCGAGAAGTTCTGCGAGCCCAAGAAGGCGGTGGTGGCGTCGGCCACGATGGCCTTGGCGTGTGGGTAGAGGGCGAGCGGGGGACCCGGCGAGGTGGCCACCCGGACCCCGGCTCCGGTGAGGGCGTCGAGGTCGGCCCCGTCGGCCGCCCCCGCGTCCAGGACCACCTCGACGTCGACGCCGCGACGGGCGGCGGCCTCCAGTGCGGCCTCGACGGGCGCCGAGGCCATCTCCTCGTTCTCGGCCAACAAGGTGTTCCGGGCCGAGTCGACCAGGCCGATCAGCGCCGGACCGGCCCCCGGGCTCCACACCAGGCCGGCGACGGCCGGAACCGTCCGGACCGGTTGCCCGCGCCAGTCGCCGGCGAACACGGACTCCATCGCCGACACCGCCGCCGGGTCCCGGTCGATGACCGTGAAGTCCCGGGTCGTCCGGTAGTGGCGGGAGGTCAGGTTCCCGGTCAGGATCGCCGACGCCGTGCCGTCGGTGGTCACGGTCTTCTGATGGAGGAGGGTCCTCTCTGGTGCCCAGCGGACCGGCACTCCGGACCGCCGCAGCTGGGCGAAAGCGGCCTGGTTGACCGAGGCGCCGTGGTAGGCACGGTCGAGGAGGACCCGCACCGACACCCCCCGGCGGGCCGCGGCGATCAGCAGTGCCTGGGTGCGGGCGTCGGCGAGCTCGTACATGCTCATGTCGACGGTCCGCCGGGCCCCGGCGATCATCAGGTCGACCGACCGGTAGCCGTCCCCCGGCTCGACCCTCAAGGCCAGGGCGTGTCCGGCCCCCGAGGCCGTCGGGTCCGGTCCGACCGGTGGGCTGCAGCCGCCCAGGGCGAACACCGCCGCCGTGGCGCCGATCACGGCCTGCCGGAGGGGCCGCAGTTTCGGCGACGGGGTGCGACCGACGGCCGGCCGGCGGTCGGGGGTGTCCCTCGGGTTGCCGGTTGTCACCACGGGCCCAGCCTCCGACGGAAGGTCATGGAGCGGTCGAACGGCCCGGGCGGGCGAGGGCCACCGGAGTGGCGATCGCCAGTCAACCAGCTCCTGACGCGGGCGTCGAGAGGTCGACGGGGCGAGGCGGCCGGCCTGCCCGGCCACTACCGTCGTGGGCGTGGATCTGAACGACGCCTTGCGCACCACCGGGGCGGTGCGGGAGTTCCGCCCCGGTGAGATCCCCGACGGCACCGTGTACCGGCTGTTGGAGACCGCCCGCTTCGCCCCCAACGGAGGGAATCGCCAGGCCTGGCGAGTGATCGTGGTCAAGGACCCCGCACTCCGGCGGGCCATGCGGGACGCCTACCTCCCGGGCTGGTACGAGTACCTGGCTCAAGTGGCGGCCGGGCTGACCCCCTGGGCGGCGGTCACCGACCGTGACCTCGAGCGCCGGGCGATCGCGGACGCCCCCGAGGTCGCCCGCGCCGCGGCCGAGGGCCCGGGTGGCTTCGCCGAGCATTTCGACGAGGTGCCGGTGATGATGGTCCTGCTGGCCGACCTCGCCAAGCTGGCCAGCGTCGACCGCGATGCGGACCGCTACTCCCTGGTCGGGGGGGCGTCGATCTACCCCTTTGCCTGGAGTGTCCTGCTGGCGGCCCGGGCCGAGGGCCTGGCCGGGGTCATGACCACCATGGCGGTGAGGAGCGAGCCCTCGGTCCGAGAGCTGCTCGGAATTCCGTCCAGCGTGGTGTTGGCCGGGGTGCTCGCCCTCGGGCATCCGGTCCGCCAACCCAGCAGGCTGCGGCGGGAGCCGGTCGAGTCCTTCGCCACCGTCGACCGGTTCGACGGGCGGCCGTTGGGGTCGCCATGACGGCGGTCGGTGCCCTCCACATCCCTCGGTGGCCCGTCCGATGAAGGTCCGGGTCGGGGTGAGCATGGGTGCGCCCCCGGTCACCGATCCGAACCGGTTCGCCGGGGTGATCGATGACATCGACTCCATCGGATTCGATTCCGTCTGGTTGCCCGAGGTGTTGACCGCCCCCGCACTCGATCCTCTGGCCGGTCTGGCCTTCGCCGCCGCCCACAACCCCCGCCTCAAGCTCGGCACGACCATGCTCCTCCCCGGGCGGAACCTGGTCCGCCTGGCCAAGGAGCTGTCGACCCTGGACGTACTCTCGGGGGGACGGCTGCTGGTCACCTTCGTGCCCGGCCTGCCCCGCCGCCCCGAACGGGACGCCGTCGGCCCCCGAGCCGGGGACAAGGGCCGGCTGATGGACGAGATGCTCCCGGTGCTCCGGAGGCTGTGGGCGGGGGAGTGCGTCTCCCACCACGGCGACACCGGAGATTTCGAGGAGGTGCGACTCTCCCCGCTGCCGTCCCAGGACCCCCTCGAGGTGTGGACCGGCGGCATGGTGCCGGCGGCGCTGCGGCGCTGTGGGCGCTTTGCCGACGGTTGGCTTCCCTCCGCCTGCACGCCCGAAGAGGCGGCCCGGGGCAAGGTGGTGGTCGATGCCAGTGCCGCCGAGTCCGGCCGCCACATAAGCCCCGAGCATTTCGGGGTGTCCATCGCCTACGCCCGCCGCCGGTTGGGCCCGAGGGTGATCCGGGCCATCGCCTCGGCCCGCCGCGGCGTCGATCCCCAACAGGTGGTGCCGGTGGGCGTCGACGGTCTGCGGGCCATGATCGAGCGCTTCCTCGACGTCGGGTTCTCCAAGTTCGTGGTCCGGCCGATCGAGAGCCCCGACTCGTGGAGGACCGAGCTCGAGTCCCTGGCCGCCGGCCTTCTCGACCTCCAGACGTGACCCGGGCCCGGCCTGTCGAGTTCCGGTTCACCGCCTCTGACGAGCCGGAGCTGCTCGCCCGTATGGCGGATGTCTCCGCCGCCCGCACCGGTTGGATCAACCTGCAACCGCTGGTCGACGAGGAGCACGAGCCCCCCGGGCCCGGCCCGTTCGCCTTCCTGGGAGGCTCGACCCACAAGGTCCCCGTCGCCACCTGGATGCCCGGCCGTCTGTCCACCGACGGGACGGTCAAGCCCACCACCGTCGGGCTGCAGCACGCGGCCGGTCCCCGGCTGGCCGCCAAGCTCCGGCACGCCGGGCTGCCGCTGCCCGAGGGGTGGCGGATCACCCAGGACCATCCGCGACGTGGCCTGGTGGCCCTGGTGCCGGCCGACGCCGACGACGCCGTGGTCATCGGCTGGTTGCTGGAGGCGGCGACGTTCGCCAGCACGGTCCCGACCACCGGGCGTTGGACGGCGTCGGTCCACGCCGGCCTGGCCTGAGGCCCGAGGACCCTACGGCCGGTCTCGGTTGCGCCCGGCCGGCTCCAGCGACGGGGCGCGCACCGGTTCGAACAGCGCCTCGGCCAGCACCGGGCCCGTGCTCGGGACCGGCCGGTGGACCCGGCCGGCGACCGGACGCCAGATCAACGCCGCTGCGGCCAGGCCGAGGGTCGCCGCCGCCGCCACCGTCACGAAGGGCAGCCACGAGGCGAGGGCGAACGCCGCACCCGCCCCGCCGGCGGCGACCGCCGTGCACGCGGTCTGGCTGGTGCCGAACAGGCCCTGGATGCGGCCGACCTCCGAGGGCGCCGATCCCTGGGTGAGCAGGGACTGCACCGCGGGCATGGCCGCCGCGAACCCGACCGCCTCCAGAGCGCCGAGCGCCACCAGGGCGGACACGCTCGGGATGAACGGGTACGAGGCACACAGCACCAGGGAGAACCCGATGCCGCCCAATACCAGCGTGCGGCGGTCCATGTGGTCCGCCAGCCAGCCGCTGGGCTTGGCGACCAGGACGAAGGGCACCGCGAAGAGGGTCCACGAGATGCCGATGGCCAGGCCCGACGCCCCCCGGGAGACGAGGAGCAGCGTCCAGCAGATCTCGTAGACGCCGGTGGTGAGCCCGAGGGCGGACCCGCAGACCAGGGCCCCCGCCGTCGAGCGGTGGATCCCCACCCGACCGAGGGGCTCGCCCCTCCCCTCGGGCCGGGGCCGCGCCGGCCGCTCCGTCCCGGCGGCACCGGGCTGGCGGAGCCACATCGCGGGGATGCAGGCGCCGATGGACAAGAGCCCCGAGACGAGGAACATCAACCACATCAACCGGACCCCGAGGATGCTCCCCACCAGGGGGCCGACGGCCATCCCGGCCAGCTCGCCCCCGTAGACGGAGGCGAAGGCGCGTCCCCGGCGCTCCACCGCCACCGAGCTCGAGATCATGGCCAGAGCGGCCACGGTGGCCGCCCCGGCCCCGACGCCCTGCATGGCGCGCAGTCCGATTGCCGCCGGAGCGCTGATGGGCAGGAGGAACGAGAAGCTGGACAGCCCGTAGACCGTCAACCCGGCGATGAGCACCGGGCGCCGCCCGACCCGGTCGGCGATCCGCCCGACCGGGTACTGGGACAGGACTCCGGCGGCGAAGAATGCCGCCATGACCAGGCCGGCCAGGGCGTCGGTGCCGCCGAGGCGGCGGATGTAGACGGGGAGCATGGGCACGATGGCCGTGGCACCCATCCACTGCAGCAGCACGGTGACGGTGAGGGTCCGGATCAACTGGTTGGTTCCCTGGGCGCCGTCCCCGGGACCAGCCTCCCGCCGGACCCCGCCGCCTCCCGGCGACCCCCCTGTCATCCCCCCTCCCGTCGGTTGCCCAGGTGCCACCCTCCACAGAGTTCGCACCCGTAGGGCTCGAGGTCGGCAGCCACCTCGAGCCGGAGCAGCAGCGCCGACCGGTTGGCCTGGTCCCGCGATGGGAATCGTGTCTTCGGCTGTCCGTCCGCCCGCCAGTGCTGGCGGGCGGCGCCCGGCAGGCCGGCCGATCCGGCACGCGGGCGCCTCCGCCCCCGGCGAGCCTTGGCCATCACCTCTCGTCCCTTCCCGTCGGCTCGGCGCCGTGCTACTCGGTGTAGACGGGGGCGCGCTTCTCCTTGAACGCAGCCGTCGCCTCGTTGAGGTTCCCGGTGTGCCCGGCGAGCAGCTGGGTGCGGTTCTCCAGGTCCACCGCGGCGCGAAGGCTCCCCACCTCCAGGGACGCCCAGATGGTGTCCTTGGTCAGGGCCAGCCCGAAGGGGCTGAAGGCGCACATGCCCTCTGCCGTCTCGACGGCCAGGTCCAGCACCTCCCCGTCGGCGACCACCCGGGAGACGAGCCCGATCCGGAGTGCTTCGTCGGCGTCGACGCGCTTGGCGGTCAGGAGGATCTCGGCCGAGTTGGAGGTCCCCACCGCCCGGGGGAGGAGCCAGCTGACCCCCAGCTCGGTCCCGCTCAACCCGTTGCTGATGCCCGCACCGCAGAACACGGCGGAGCGACCGGCCAGACGGATGTCGGCCCCGAGCGACAGGCACATCCCCCCGCCATAGGCCGGCCCCCTGATGGCGGCGACGATCGGCTGGGGGATGGCGCGCATGGCCGGGACGATCCCACCCATGTACTCCATGGCCCGCATCCCCATCCGGTGGCGGCCGAGATCGTCGCTGCCGGGCGGGACCCCCGCGTGCTCCAGCTCGAGGCCCGAGCAGAAGGCCCGCCCGGCACCGGTCAGTACCACCACCCGGCAGCCGTTGTCGGCAGCGACGTCCGCCAGGGCGTCGTAGAGATCCGACACCAGGGCGAAGGACATGGAGTTGAGCCGCGAGGGATTGTCCAGGGTCACGACCCGGACATGGGGGCTCACGGATTCGACGGTGACGAGGGGCATGGGCCCAGCCTCACCGACCGGGGCGTCCGGCGCCACTCGTCCTGACGGATGCGCCATCATCGTGGCGTGCCCATCGAAGCCTTCAGCGCCTTCGACGCCTACGGCGGCGCAGCGCCGCCGGAGCTGTTGGTCGGTCATCTGCTGGTGGCGACGCCCCGACTGGCCGACCCGAACTTTTCGCGGCGGGTGGTCCTGGTCCTCGACCACGGCGGCTATGGGGCGCTCGGACTGGTGATCGACCGGCCCGGTGGCGTGGCGGTGGGTGAGCTGCTGCCCGAGTGGCATCCGCTGGCCACCCCTCCGGCCGAGCTGTTCACCGGCGGCCCCGTGGCCCGCAACGCGCTGATCGGGTTGGCCCGGCTGACCTCCCGGGACGGCGCCGATGCCGCGCCCGCGCTGATCGGATGGAAGCTCCTGGTGGATGCCGAACACCCGGTGGGAACCGTCGACCTCTCGGCCGATCCGGGTGTGCTGTCCGACGCCATCGTCGGGGTGCGCCTGTTCTCCGGCTACGCCGGGTGGGACTCCGGCCAGCTCGAGGACGAGATCCAGGAGGGGTCGTGGTACGTCGTGCCGGCCGAGGCCCGGGACCCCATCTCTGCCGACCCCGAGGGCCTGTGGCGCCGGGTGCTGCGCCGTCAGGGCGGCGCGCTGGCCGTGGTCGGGGGGTTCCCGACCGACCCGGCGATGAATTGAGGGCCCGGCTACCATCTCGGCGTGGAACGCGGAGGTGGCCGGCCGACGGTACGCCCGGTGGTCCCCTCCGAGGTCCCTCGGGTGGCCGACATGCTGGTGCGCTCCTTTGCTGACGACCCCGTGGCCAATTTCATGTTCGCCGGGGAGCGGCGGCGCCGACGGGGGCTGCACTCCTTCTTCACCGCGCAGATCCGACGGCAGTACCTGCCCTACGGGACCGTCTACGCCACCGACGACCTGAGCAGCGTGGCGGTGTGGGGCCCGCCCGAGCGGGTCCGCCATCCCCTGCGCGAGCTGATGCAGCTACTCCCGACGGCGCCGTTCCTGATGAGCGCCCGGGTGCACAGGGCGCTGCAACTGCTGTTCGAGATCGACGCGCTCCATCCGAAGGAGCCGCACTGGTATCTGGCCACCCTGGGGACGGAGCCGGGCCGCCAGCGCCAGGGGATCGGGTCGGCCCAACTGGCCTCCCTGCTGGCGGTCTCCGACGAGCAGGGCGTCCCGGCCTACCTGGAGTCGTCGAAGGACCGCAACGTGCCGTTCTATGCCCGGTTCGGCTTCGAGGTGGTCGACGAGCACCGATCGAGTGCCGGGAGCCCGCCCATCTGGCGCATGTGGCGGGATCCGAGGGTCCCCGAGCTCTGACCGGGGAGGGGCGTAGCGGCGGATCAACCGACGACGGGTCCATCGGCGACGTGGACGCCGTCGGGACGGTCCTCGGGCGGCGCCACCACCGCCTTCAGCAGCTCGATGAGGGCCCGGGTCGGGGCCGAGGGCAGGCCCCGGCTGCGCTGGGCCACCCCGATGCGCCGCCGGGGCAGCCCCTCGATCGACACCGGGTGGAACTGGGTCCGCAGGAAGGAGGGAATGGCGGTGGCCGGGAGGATGGCGGGGCCGTATCCCTCGAAGGTGAGGGAGGCGATGAGCCGGAGCCCATCGATCTCCGCCGCGGGGACCAGGGTGATGCCCAGGGGCCGGGTCACCGCGTCGAGCTCGTCGCGGAACGTGGTCCCCGGGAGCGGGAGGAGCAGCTCGAGGTCGGCCAGATCTTCCAGTTCCACCGCCCGGCGACGGTGGGCCATGGCGTGCCCGTCGGGCACCACGAGCACGAGGTCCTCCTCGAAGAGCTGCCGGGCCACCAGGTCCCGGCCCGCCACCGGTAGGTGGAGGACGGCCAGGTCGAGCTGACCGGACGCCAGTTGGGGCTCGAGCCCGGTGGTGTTGCCCTCGACGACCAGCAGGCGGAGTTTCGGGTGGTGCTTGGCCGCCCCGTCCATCAGGCGGGGGACCAGCCACCGCGCCGTGGTCCCGATCATCCCCACCCGGACCGTGCCGGTCACCTCGTCCTTGCAGGCCGCGACATCGGACACCAGCGCGTCCAGCTCCGAGAGGATGCGGCGGGCCCGGGCCACCACCACCGTGCCCTCCTCGGTGAGGCGCCCGTCGGCCCGGTCGATCAACGGGGTGCCCAACTCCCGCTCGAGTCGGGCCACGTGGGCCGAGATGTTGGACTGCACCGTGTTCAGGTGCTCGGCGGCCGCGGAGAAGGTGCCGTGGTCGCTGATGGCGGTCAGTGCCTGGAGGTGTCGGAGCTCCATCGCTATTCACGATAGCATCTATCGACATTAGCTGCTTGACTGATTGCTCGCGGCTGTTATACGATGGCTCAAGACCACAGGATGCTAAGGAATCCCCCTCCTATCCTTGTTGAGTCAGTGCGAAGGGATCGCCTCCCCCCCTGGCGATCCCTTTGCCGCGTCCGGAGCCGGGTTCCCGTGGCGGGGGCTCCCCACCGATGCGGGTCCGACCCCGGCAACCCTGCCAACACGCACGAGTCGGCAGTAGCGTGACGGTGATGTCCGATGCCGCCGGTGCCGTATTCGTCGATCTGGACCGCACGCTGCTCCGATCGGCCAGCGGACCGGTGTTCCACCAGGCCATGGAGGCCGAGGGGGTACTGGATCCGGGCCGGCACCTCCCGGGCGATGGCCTCATGTACGGCTTCTACAACCGGTTCGGCGAGTCGGTCCCCTTCATCGGACTGGCCAGGGCCGCGGCCGCGGTCATGCGGAACCGGTCCGCCGATGCCACCCGCCGGGCGGGGAAGCGGGCCGTCGAGGCGCTGGTGGAACTGGTCCAGCCGTGGGCTCCGGAGGTGCTGGCCGCCCATAAGGCCGAAGGGAGGAGGCTGGTCCTGGCCACCACCTCCCCGATCGACATGGTGTCGCCCCTGGCCGATGCGCTGGGGTTCGACGCGGTCATCGCCACCCGCTATGCCGAACGGGACGCGAGGTACACGGGCCGGCTCGACGGAGCTTTCGTATGGGGCATCGGGAAGCGGGCCGCCGTGGTGCGGTGGGCGGCCGACCAGGGCGTCGACCTCGGCGCCTCCCACGCCTATTCCGACAGCGTGTTCGATCTTCCCTTGCTCCTCGCCGTCGGGCACCCCCACCCGTTGAACGCCGATCCTCGACTGGCGATGGTGGCGCTGGCCCGGCGTTGGCCCCTCGAGCAGTGGGACCGGCCGCCCGGCATTCCCTCACTGGCAGGCTTCGAGCCCTACCACCTGGCACGACTGTTCTTCCGGCCCCAGTCGTTCCCCTACGCCCGGTTCACCGTCGGCGGGATGGAGCACATCCCGCCGACCGGACCGGTGCTCCTGGCAGCCAACCACCGGAGCTACTTCGACGTGGCGGCCATCGGGCTGGTGGCGGCCCGGCTCGGCCGGCCGGTGCGCTTCTTGGCCAAACAGGAGGTCTTCGACGCCCCGGTCGTCGGCCGCCTGGCCCGGGCCCTCGGTGGCATCCCCGTGGAGCGGGGGACCAGGTCGCCGGATCCGATGCGCAAGGCAGCGGCCTCACTGCGGGCCGGCGAGGTGGTCATCGTGCTTCCCCAGGGGACCATTCCCCGAGGGGCGGAGTTCTTCGATCCGGTCCTGAAGGGCCGGACCGGGACGGCCCGACTGGCCGCCCAGACCGGGGCCCCGGTGGTGCCGATCGGCGTGTGGGGGACCGAGCGGGTCTGGCCCCGCTCCTCCCGGGTGCCCAACATGACCGCTCTGCAGCATCCCCCGCAGGTGACCGTCGAGGTCGGGCCGCCCGTCCCCCTCGGCCTCGAGGACCCGGTGGCGGAGACCACCGCGATCATGGCGGCCATCGCCGCCCTCCTGCCTGAGGAGGCTCAGGTCGGGAGGATCCCCACCGACGAGGACCTGGCCCGCACCCGACCGCCGGCGTGAGCGTCCAACCGACCCGGGCGCCGCCGCCCGCACTGCCGCCTCGAGCCCGGCTGGCGGTCGGGGTGCTGCGGCTGGCCAACTGGTCGTCGCGGACGCTCGGCCGGGGGAGGGGCACCGTGGCCGGGGGCCGCCTGGGGCTGGCACTGGACCCGTCACTGCTGTCCACCTTGGCCGAGGGCAGGCGGGTGGCCCTGGTCAGCGGGACCAACGGGAAGACCACGACGACCCGGATGCTGGTGGCGGCCCTCACCGACGACGGGGAGGTGCCCATCGCCACCAACGACTCCGGTGCCAACATGCCGGCCGGCCATGTGGCCGCCATGGTGGCCGCCCTGCCGGCGGCCAGCGCCGTCCTCGAGGTCGACGAGGGGTACCTCGGC
>DATKRZ010000054.1:0-11094 GCA_035531955.1 Acidimicrobiales bacterium
GGCCACCACCCCCTCGATCAGCCACTGCTGGCGGGCCTCGGCCGGGTCGCCGAAGAAGAGGGGGTCCATCACCGCGATGGGCCGGGCCCCCATGGTGAAGACGTCCCGGAGGATGCCCCCGACCCCGGTGGCCGCCCCCTGGTAGGGCTCGATGGCCGAGGGGTGGTTGTGGCTCTCGATGCGGATGGCCACCGCGATGCCGTCACCGGCGTCGATGACCCCGGCATTCTCCCCCGGGCCCACCAGCACATGGGGCGCCTCGGTCGGCAGGCGCTTCAGGTGGACGCGTGACGACTTGTACGAGCAGTGCTCGCTCCACATCACCGCGAACAGGGCGAGCTCCAGGTGGTTGGGGGGACGCAGGAGGATGGCCTCGACCTCGTCGCGCTCCCCGTCGGTCAGGCCCAGTGCCCGGTGGATCGGCACCGCCTCAGCGGTCACCGGCGCGTCACCGGTGCGGTCACGGCCCGCCATCCCCGCACTCCACCCGCGTCCTCTCTGCTCGCGTCCATCGATCCGAGCGTACCCGTCCCGGTTCGGCGCCCGGCCCAACGACCAGGGCCGGCGTCCACGTGACCGGAGCGGGCATATGGGGCGCCGGCTCAGCTCCAAATCGCCGGCCGGGGGCGGGGCAAATGGGAGCGGTCGGGAGGTCCGTTCTTCGCCCAATGGGACTTCCCGGTCCTTGCGACCTTTCCCAAAGGCGCCGGTGCCGACGCCACCTCGACGGCAATGGGCCCTCCCGGTTCCGCCCGTAACCAACCGCCCCCGACCCGCCCTTCATCGTGCAAGCTCGGAATCGATTTGCTTCATATAGCCAACTCTGGGAGCATCTCGCCATGGCCGCACCGACTTCGACGAAATCACGCAAGAAGACTCCTATGTCAGCCGACCACAAGGCGGCTTTGGCCAAAGGGCGCGAGGAGGGACGCATCGTGCGCCGGTACCTCGAGGCCCTCGAGTCGAACCGGCCCCGCCGGGGGCGCAAGCGGACCCCGGAGTCCATCCGCAAGCGGCTGGCCACCATCGAGACCACCATGGCGACCGTCGACCCGTTGTCACGGCTCCACATGGTCGAGGAGAAGCAGCGGCTGGTCGCCGAGCTGTCCCACGCCGGCGACACCGTGGACATGGCCGCCCTGGAGAAGGGATTCATCAAGGTGGCCCGGGTCTACGGCGAGCGCAAGGGGATCTCGTACTCGGCCTGGCGCACCGTGGGGGTGAGCGCGGCCGTGCTCCAGCAGGCCCACATTCCCCGTACCCGCAGCTGAGCGACCGCGACCCGGGAGCCGTCCCCGGCCGCCCGGGACCCGGGCTCCGGGCGGTTCAGGCGACGGAGGCGGGTGCCCGCGGCGCGGCCGAGCGCACCAGGGCGCCGAGCAGGACCGTGCCGTCCACCGAGCCGAGCAGGGGATCCGAGGCCCGCTCGGGGTGGGGCATCAGCCCGACCACATTGCGGGCCTCATTGCAGACCCCGGCGATGTCGTCGATCGATCCATTGGGGTTGTCCAGGTAACGGAGGATGACCCGCTCTTCACCGCGGAGCACGGCCAGGGTGTCGGGGTCACAGGTGTAGTTGCCCTCGAAGTGATTGACCGGGATCTGCAGTTCGGTGCCCACGGCAATCCCGCCGGTCAGCACCGAGTCCGACGACTCGACCCGCACCCCCACCGTGGTGCAGAGGAAGCGGAGCCCCCGGTTCTTCTGCAGGGCGCCGGGCAGCAGGCCGGCCTCGGTGAGCACCTGGAAGCCGTTGCAGATGCCGACCACCGGACCGCCGTCGGCGACGAACCGGCCCACCGCCTCCATCACCGGCGAGAAGCGGGCGATGGCCCCCGGACGGAGATAGTCGCCGTGGGCGAACCCGCCCGGCAGGATGAGGGCGTCGTACCCGCGAACCGAGGTGTCGCCGTGCCACACCAGATCGGCCGAAACCCCGAGCCGCTCCACCGCCAGGACGGCGTCGTGCTCGCAGTTGGTGCCCGGGAACATCACCACCCCGACCCGGGTGGCCATCAGGCCGCCGAACCGGCGGCGCCGGCCGGCTGACCGGGGCTGACCGTCACCCACGACTCCTCGATGACCGGGTTGGCCAGCAGCCGATCGGCCACCACCGTGGCCTGGGCCATGGCGTCGCCCTCGTCGGAGGCCGAGACCTCGAAGCGGAACGCCTTGCCCGCCCGCACGCCGGTCACCCCGGCCAACCCCAGGGCGGGCAGCGCCCGCTCGATGGTGGCGCCCTGCGGATCGGCGATCCCCGCCCGCAGCCGCACCTCGACCAGCACCGAGAATTGCCCACGGGAGGCCACGGTCAGGCACCGTACCAGTCGTGCAACCGGAGCCCGCACACCCGCTCGTAGGCGTCGACGTAGCGGGCCGAGGTGGCCGAGACGACCTCGGCGGGCAGGGCCGGCGGGGGCGGCTGCTTCTCCCAGGGCTGGTCCTCGAGCCAGTCGCGCAACGGCTGCTTGTCGAAGGAGGGCGGGTTTGTCCCCGGAGCGCAGTCGTCGGCGGGCCAGAACCGGGAGGAGTCCGGGGTCAGCACCTCGTCGCAGAGGGACAGCTCCCCTTCGATGTAGCCGAGCTCGAACTTGGTGTCGCAGATGACGATGCCCTGGGTCTCGGCCCGGGAAGCGGCGCGCCGGTAGGCGGCCAGGCACAGGTCGGCGGCCGCGGTGGCCGCCTCCTTCCCCACCAGGTCGACGGCCTCGTCCATCCCGATGTTCAGGTCATGTCCCTCGGTGGCCTTGGTCGACGGGGTGAAGATGGGCTCGGGCAGGCGCTCGGCGTGGCGGAGGCCCTTGGGCATGGCCATGCCGTGGACGGTGCCCTGGCGCTGGTACTCCTTGTAGGCGGAGCCGGCCAGGTAGCCGCGCACGATGCACTCGATGTCGAGCATCCGGGCCCGGTGGACCAGCATGGACCGCCCGGCCAGTCCCCCGAGCCCACCGGGGAGCCCGGAGGCGCCGGCGGGGAAGTCGGCGGTGTCGGCACTGATCAGGTGGTTGGGGGCCAGGTCGGCGAGCTCCCCGAGCCAGTAGGCGGTCATGGCCGTGAGCACCCGCCCCTTGTCGGGAATGGGCTCCTCCATGATCACGTCGAAGGCCGAGATCCGGTCCGACGCCACCATCAGCAGCCGGCCCTCACCGGCGTCATAGAGCTCCCGGACCTTGCCCGACTGCAACAAGGGGAGTGTCGGCGGTCCGGGGTTCGGGGGGACGGTCATGGGGCAAGCTCCTCCAGGGCATCGGTGAAACGGTGGACATGGCGCAACGCCCGGGACAGGTCGAAGGCGTCGTCGAGGGCGGCGGGCGACAGGTCGACCTCGGGGTCCTCGTCGAGCACCCGGCGGAAGGACCGGCCCCGGTCCCAGGCCTCCCGGGCATCGCGCTGGACGATCCGGTAAGCCGCCTCCCGGGTGGCCCCGGCGCTGACCAGGGCCAGCAGGACCGACTGGCTGAAGACCAGGCCGCGGCTCCCCTCGGTGAGCGTGGCGAGCGCCCGCTCCGGGTGGATGACCAGCCCGACGACGAGCTGCGTGGCCTTCTCCAGCATGTAGAGGGTGAGCATGCTGGCATCGGGCAGCACCACCCGTTCCACCGAGCTGTGGGAGATGTCCCGCTCGTGCCAGAGGGCCACGTCCTCGAGGCCGGCCGAGAGGTAGCCCCGCAGCACCCGGGCCAGGCCGCACAACCGCTCCGAGAGGATCGGGTTGCGCTTGTGGGGCATGGCCGAGCTGCCCTTCTGCCCCGGTTTGAACGGCTCCTCCACCTCACCGAGCTCACTCCGGGCCAGGTGGCGGACCTCAGTGGCGATCGTCTCGACGGTGGCGCCGACCGACGCGCAGGCCCAGAGGTACTCGGCGTGGCGGTCGCGGGCCACCACCTGGGTGGCCGGTATCGGGGTGAGGCCGAGCGCCCGGCACACGTGGGCCTCCACCCGGGGATCGATGTTCGAGTAGGTGCCGACCGCCCCTGACAGCTTGCCCACCGCCACCCGGTGGCGGGCGGCGCGCAGCCGCTCCAGGTCGCGGTCCGCCTGCAGCGCCCACAGCGCGAACTTGGCCCCGAAGGTGGTCGGCTCGGCGTGCATGCCGTGGGTCCGTCCGGTCACCGGGACGTCGATGGAACCGAGCGCCCGCTCCTTCAGTGCCCGCACCAGCCCGGCACCGGCGGCGATGAGCAGGTCCGAGGCCTCCACCAGGGTGGCGCACAACGCGGTGTCCACCACGTCGGACGAGGTGAGGCCGTAGTGGACCCATGATCCGTCGGGCTGGCCGATGGCCTCTTGGACCACGTCGACGAAGGCGGCCACGTCGTGGTCGGTGGTCCGCTCGCGTTCGGCCACCTGCTCGACGAAGGCGGCATCGACGCGGGGCGCCCGGGACCGGCACGCCGTGGCCGCCTCGGCGGGGAGGGCGCCCACCTCGGCCCAGCCCTCGGTGGCCAACAGCTCCACCCGCAGCCACATGGCGAACCGGGCCTCGTCCGAGAACAGGGCGGCCATGGCTTCGGGTGCGTAGCGCGGGATCAACGGGACGCCTCCTGGCGTACGGCGGCTCCGGCCGGTGGGCCCGTCCCCTCCGGGCCGTCCGCCGAGCCGATGTCGGAGCGGGCCTGCATCCCGGGCCAGGAGATGGCCGACACCCCCCGGTAGGCCCGGTCCCGGGCCGCGGCGATGGTGTCGCCGAGGGCGGTCACCGACAGCACCCGGCCCCCCGACGTCACGACCGCGCCGGGCTCCCCCGCTGGGCCGGCCCGGGCCGTTCCGGCATGGAACACCGTCACCCCGTCGAGGGCCGAGGCTCGGTCGAGGCCCGTGATCCGGTCCCCGGTCCGGGGCGACTCGGGATAGCCGGCGGAGGCGAGCACCACGCACACCGCGGCGGCGTCGGCGAAGCGGGGGACGGACACCAACGAGCCGGCGGCCGACTCGGCCAGCAGCCCGGCCAGGTCGCCCTCCAGGCGGGGCAGCACCACCTGGGTCTCGGGGTCGCCGAAGCGCACGTTGAACTCGAGCACCTTGGGCCCGTCGGGGGTGAGCATGACGCCCGCATAGAGGACGCCCCGGTAGTCGATGCCCCGCGCCCGGAGGGCGGCCACCAGAGGGGCCACCGCCTCGTCCACCAGCCGGGTCACCATCGCCCCGTCGACCGAGGGGACCGGCGAGTACGCCCCCATGCCCCCGGTGTTGGGGCCGCGGTCGTGGTCCCGTAGGCGCTTGAAGTCCCGGGCCGGGGCCAGGGCGGCCAGCCGCAGGCCGTCGCACAGGACGAGCAGCGAGCATTCGGGCCCGGTCATCCCCTCCTCGACCACCACCCTCCGGCCGGCGTCGCCGAATGCACCCCCGGAGAGCTTGGCGTCGACGTCGGACTCGGCCTCGGCCAGCGAGTCGGTGACCAGCACGCCCTTGCCGGCGGCCAGCCCGTCGGTCTTGACCACCCAGGGGCCGGGCAGGCTGCGCAGGAAGGCCTTGGCCGGTGCCGGGTCGTCGAAGGCGCCGTAGCGGGCGGTGGGCACGCCGGCCTCGGACAGCAGCTCCTTCATGAAGGCCTTGGACCCTTCGAGCCGGGCCCCGTCGGCGCCGGGCCCGAAGACCAGGCCGCCGGCGGCCCGCAACCGGTCGGCGAGCCCGTCGACCAGCGGCGCCTCGGGCCCGATGACGTAGAGGTCGGCCTCGACCTCCTCTGCGGGCGCGCTCGAACTGGTGATGGTGTGGCCCTCGGCGGTCCGGCCACCGATCCCCGGGTTCCCCGGGGTCACCACGACGTCGGCGGTGCGCCCGAGGACCACGGCCAACGCGTGCTCACGGCCCCCCGCCCCCACCACGCACACCCGGTTGATCGCCGTTCCGGTGCCCGCGGCGCCGGCCGTTGCCGCGTCGATGCCGCCGGCGTGACCGCCATCCGTCGGCACCGGTGGGGGTCCGCTCATGCGGCGAAGCGGACGAACTGGTCCCGGCCGGGGCCGACCCCGACCAGCCGGACCGGCGCGCCGAGCTGCTCGGCCAGGAAGTGGACGTAGTCGCGGGCCGCCTGGGGCAGGTCGCCGAGCTCGGTGGCCCCCGAGAGGTCCTTCTTCCACCCGGGCAACTCCTCGTAGACGGGGACGGCCTGGTGGAAGGTCGACTGGTGGTAGGGCGGGTGGGTGAACCGCTCGCCGTTGGCCTCGTAGGCCACGCACACCTTGACGGTGTCGAAGGTGTCCAGCACGTCGAGCTTGGTCAGGGCCACCTCGGACAGCGAGTTGACCCGCACCGCCTGGCGCATCATCACCGCGTCGAACCACCCCGGGCGGCGACGGCGGCCGGTGTTGACCCCGTACTCGTGGCCGCGCTCGACCAGCGTCTCGCCGATGTCGTCGACCAGCTCGGTGGGGAACGGGCCACTCCCCACCCGGGTCACGTAGGCCTTGGCAATACCGATGACCTGGTCGATGTAGCGGGGCCCGATCCCGGCCCCGGTGCACGCGCCGCCGGCCACCGGGTTGGACGAGGTCACGAAGGGGTAGGTCCCGTGGTCGAGGTCGAGGAAGGTGGCCTGGGCCCCCTCGAGCAGCACGTTGGCACCCCGTTCGAGGGCATCATGGAGGATCCCGACGGCATCGGCCACCATCGGGGCCACCCTCGGGGCCAGCTCGTCGAGGTACTTCGCACAGATGTCGTCGGCCGACAGCGGGAGCCGGTTGTACACCTTGGCCAGGACGGCGTTCTTCTCCTTCAGCACGACGTCGAGCTTCTGGCGGAAGATCTTCGGGTCGAGGAGGTCCTGCACCCGCAGCCCGACCCGGGAGGACTTGTCGGCGTAGGCCGGCCCGATTCCCCGCCTGGTGGTGCCGAGCTTGTTCTTGCCGAGGTAGCGCTCGGCGAGCTGGTCCAGCTCGTGGTGGTAGGGCATGATCAGGTGGGCATTGCCGCTCACCAGCAGCTTCCCGGTGTCGATCCCCTTGGCCGTCAGGGTGTCCACCTCGTCGAGCAGCACGGTCGGGTCGACGACCACCCCGTTACCGATGACCGGCGTGATGTGGTCGTAGAGGATCCCGCTCGGCACGAGCTGGAGGGCGAAGGTCTCGCCGTCCACCACGATGGTGTGGCCGGCGTTGTGGCCGCCCTGGTAGCGGACGACCAACTCCATCTCCTTGGCCAGGAGATCGGTGAGCTTGCCCTTGCCCTCATCACCCCACTGGGTCCCGACGACGACGGTTGCCGGCACGCGTCTCCTCCGTTGCGAAAAGCGG
Organism: Acidimicrobiales bacterium; assembly: GCA_035531955.1. Lineage (GTDB taxonomy): Bacteria > Actinomycetota > Acidimicrobiia > Acidimicrobiales > RAAP-2 > Bog-756. The sequence goes on from DATKRZ010000054.1 coordinate 7,236, forward strand.
ATTACGCACCAGTGTAGCCCGCAGCCCCGCCGGATCGGTGTGGTGAGCCCGCTCAGGGGCGGGCCACGACCAGCAGCGAACGGCCGGGGACGGCCCCGGTGCCGAGGGCGGCGTCATCGACCGACCCGACCACCGTCCATCCCGACCGCGACACCAGCCCGAGGTGGGCCGGGGCCGACAGGATGGTGCGCCACGGCTCGTGCGCCGCGCCGGGCCGGGCGGCGTTGGCCAGCTCCAGCACCTGTTCCGAGTCGACGCCCTCGGGGTGGACGGCCAGGCTGGCCACCAGGGCGCTGCCCCCCGCCGCCCGGCCGTGCACGCCGGACAGGAGCCCGACCACCGTTGCACCGTCGAGGTAGACGAGGAGGCCCTCGGCCAGCACCAGGGTGGGTTGGCCGGCACGGTGGCCGGCCCGCGCCAGGGCGGCGCCGACGTCGTCCACCCGGAAGTCGGCGGGCACCAGGGTCGGACCGGAGCCGCCACTCCCCATGTGCTCGAGGCGACGGCGCTTGTCGGACTGGGTGTCGGGGTGGTCGACCTCGAAGAACCGGACGCCCGCCGTCTTGAACCGCAGGGCCCGGTCGTCGTAGCCGGCGCCGAGGACGACCACCTGTCCCGTTCCCCGCCCGATGGCGCCGACGACCTGGTCGTCGAAGAACCGGGTGCGGGCCTCGAGGTGGGCGCGCAGTGGCACGTCGGCGGGCGGGGGCATCCCCGCGCACAGGGCCGCCTGGGCGTCGGGGTCGCCGTTCGGGCTGCACGGCCGGGGGAAGCCGGCCCGCCAGGCGGCCACCACCCGGCCGGTCCGGGAGGGACCGGGTGCGGCATCGGGGCGAGCGGCCGGCGTCATCGGCCCACATTAGTCAACCTCGTTGACTAATGTGGAGTCGGACGGTACGGTCGGGTCATGGACGACGTGGCCATGCCCGCCCTGTTGCGGAGCGCCCGCCGCACCTACGGGTCGGCCATCCGGGCGGCGCTGGTCCAGGTGGGGTGCGACGACATGCCGGCCAACGGCCCCTTCCTGATCGGGGGCATCGCCCGGGGCGGGTCACCCCTCAGAGGGATCACCCGGGAACTGGGCGTGTCCAAGCAGGCGGCCGGCCGACTGGTCGACACCCTGGTGGTCCGGGGCTACCTCGAACGGTCGCCCGACCCCGACGACCGCCGCCGGCTGACGGTGGCGCTGACCGACCGCGGCCGGCTGGCGGCCGAGGCGTCACGCCGCGCCGTCCGGACGGTCGACACCGAGCTCGCCGCCCGGGTGGGCGACGAGTGGGTGACGCGGGCCCGGGCCGTCCTCGGTGCGCTGGTCGCGATGGGGACCGACCGAGCCGGCTGACCGGCCGGAGCCGGGCTCAGCCCGTCGACGTGCGGTCGCGCCGGAGCACCTGGGCCACCGACCGCATGAACAGCACCGATGCGAACACCACTCCGATGAAGCCGACCGCCTGGAGGGCGAGGCGGATGTCCCGGGACTGGGCCAGCTCGGCCGCCACCAGGATCACCCCCGAGGCCAGCAGCCCGATGCACCCGAACGCGGCCATGAGCATCCGGTCGATCCATCCGCTCACGACCGCTTCGTCGGCGCCGGCGAACCGCTCCACCCGGACGCTCATCCGGCCCGAGCGCAGTTGGGTGGCGAGTTCGTCGACGTGCTCGGGCAAGGTGCGGAGAATGGGCAACGAGCGGCGCAGCTCCTCCTGGAGCAGGTCGCCGGCCAGGTCGGGCTCCTGGGCGGCGAGGGAATCGGCCACCGCCGTGGCCTCCGTCGCCAGCTCGAAGGACGGGTCGATGAGCCTGAGGGTCCCGTCCAGGGTCAGGACGGCCTTGGACAGCGAGGTCATCGAGACCGGGACCCGCAGCCCGTGCCGGGTCATGACGGCCAGGACCTCGGGGATGACGGCCGGGTCGAAGCCGCCCGAGCCCTCCACCATCAACATCCCGATGTCGGACTCGAGGCTCTGCAGATCGGCAGTGGCATCGGCCCCGGCCAGGTGGCGGACCGCCCGCGCCACCACGATCGGCTCACCCGCGGCCATGCCGGCGGCGATGTCCTGGAGGGCCCGCCGGGTGACCGGGTCGAGCAGGCCCACGGCGCCGAAGTCGAGCAGCCACAGACGACCCCACTCGTCGACCATCAGATTGCCGGGATGGGGGTCGGCGTGGAACACCATGCCGTGCAGCACCTGGTCGAGGAAGCTCGAGAGGAGGGCGGTGGCCAGCAGGTGGGGAGGCGTGCCGCTGGCTGCGACGGCCCCGGGGGCGTCGACGGGCCGACCCGGCGCCTCCTCCATGACCAGCAACCGGTCGGTGCACAACTCGTGGAACACCTGCGGCACCCGGATGACGTCGTCGGCCGGGTCCTCGTGGGCGACGGCCAGCCGCAGCCGTTCGCACATGGTCGCCTCCCGGACGTAGTCGAGCTCGTGCTCCATGCCGGCGATCAGTTCGTCGGCCAGGCCGCGGACCCCGAGCCCGACGGCCCCGGCCACCCGCCGCTCGGCCACCCGGGCCGCCAGCCGCAGCACGGTGGCGTCCCGGCGGAGCAGGTCGTCGAGGCCCGGCCGTTGGATCTTGACCACCACCGACTCGCCGGTGCGGAGGACCGCCCGGTGGGCCTGGCCGATCGAGGCCGAGGCCAACGGCTCGAAGTCGAAGGCGGCGAAGGCCTCCTCGACCGGCCGTCCCAGCTCCTTCTCGACGAGGGGACGGACCTGCTCGGCCGGGATGGGCCGCACGGCGGCGCGCAGATGGGAGAGCTCGGCGATCACCGGCTCGGCCAACAGGTCGGTGCGGGTGGAGGCGATCTGTCCGAACTTGACGAACATCCCGCCCACCTCCTCGAGGGTCAGGCGGAGCCGGTGGCCGAACTCGGCGGTGGTGATCCCCGAGGCCGAGAGGAACTGGGGCCTGGCCAACCCGTTGCGCCGCGCCGTCGACAGCACCTCCCACGACCTCGAGAGGGGGGCCAGACTGCGGCGGGTCCACCGGACGGGGTGCAGCCACAGCCGTTTGGCCCGGGGCCGCCGGCCCCCTTCCCGGCGGCGGCCGACCGCCTCGGGGACGATCATCAGGACCATGGTGGCGAGCACCCCGAACAGGGCGGTGAGGGCGTAGGCCACGGTGGTGGCGTTGCTCCCCCGCACCACCGCCTCGGCCCCGACCGCCCCGATGAGGGTCCCGACCAGTGCGGTGGCCATCGAGCGCCACCGGCCGACGCTGATGCCGAGCAGACGTCCGCTCACCAGGCCGAGCACGATGACGAAGAGCACGGCCAGCAGGAGGGAGAACGCGTTCTGGAACGTGATCCGGACGGTGACGGCACCCACGTTCGCCGCCAGCGACTTCACCGTTGGGATCCCGAGCACCGAACCGACATCCCCTTCGCCGATCGCCTGGCCTTCGCCGACCGCGGGGCCTTCGCCGACCGCGGGGCCACATCATCGCCGCCGCGGCCCGGCGGCGTCCAGGTCAGCCCCGGTCAGACCAGGGTGATGGCATCGTCGGCGGCGTCGACGGTCACCGTCGAGCCTTCGGGGTAGCGCCCCTCGAGCAGGGCCAGCGCCAACGGGTCCTCGACCTGTCGCTGGATGACCCGGCGGAGCGGCCGGGCCCCGAAGTCGGGGTCGAAGCCGGCTCGGGCCAGCCACGCCTCCGCCGCCGGGGTCACCGACAGGGCCAGGCGCCGCTCGGACAGCCGGCCGCGCAGGCCGCTCAGCTGGATGGAGACGATCCGCTCGAGGTCGGACTCGGAGAGGGCGTGGAACCGGACGATCTCGTCGATGCGGTTGACGAACTCGGGCTTGAAGAACTCGAGGGGCTCGCCGGGGATGTTGGAGGTCATGATCAACACGGT
>DATKRZ010000055.1:0-10745 GCA_035531955.1 Acidimicrobiales bacterium
GTGGTCCCACCGGTACCGCCCCCCGGGGTCGCCCGCCCGTCGGGCCCGACGTGCGACCGGCCTCCGGCCACCGGCCTAGCCTGTTGGGCATGTGCCGGAACATCACCACACTCCGCGGCCTGGACCCACCTCCCACCGACGAGGAGATCCAGGCCGCCGCCCGCCAGTACGTGCGCAAGGTCAGCGGCGTCCAGTCGACCTCAGCCCTCACCGAGGAGGCCTTCGAGCGGGCCGTGGGGCAGGTGGCCGACGCCACATCGCGGCTCCTGGACGAGCTTCCGGCCCGCCGGCAACCCCCGCCCAGCCTTCCGCCCCTGCGCCGGAGGGCGACCGCTACCGGCTGAGCGCGGCCCGCTCCCTGCCCTGGCCTTCGGGGGCCCCGGGCCCCACCGGCCAGCGGACCCTGGTGGCCCATCCGAATTGCTCGAACCGGCGGATGAGCCACGCCGACGGGTCCACCATGCCCGGCCGGGCCCCGTGGCGAGCCCAGGCGGGGTGGGCGTGGTGCACGTTGTGCCAGCTGTCACCGAGGGACACCACGGCCAGGGCCCACAGGTTGGTGCTCCGGTCCTTTGTCCGGTCGGGCCGTCGACCGAAGGTGTGGCAGAGGGAGTTGACCGACCAGGTCACGTGGTGGAGGAACGCCATCCGCACGAGGCCGGCCCACAGCAGCGCGCTCAGTGCTCCGCCCAGGGTGCCGGACAGCGCGTAGCCGATCCCGAGCGGGATGGCCAGGGACGCCGCGGCCAGCAGCGGGAAGAGGCGATCGATCCGTCGGATGTCGCGGTCACGCAGCATGTCGGGCGCGTAGCGCGACGCGCTGGAGGCGTCGGAGACGAAGAGCCAGCCGACGTGGGAGAACGCCAGACCCCTCAGGAGGGCGACGCCGTGGTCGCCGTACCGGTGAGGAGAGTGGGGGTCCCCGGCGTGGTCGCTGTACATGTGGTGGCGCCGGTGGGTGGCCACCCAGCTGGTCAACGATCCCTCCACGGCCATGGAGCCCATCACGGCCAACGTGATCTTGAGTGCCCGCCGCGGCCCGAAGCTGCCGTGGGTGAACAGTCGGTGGAACCCGACGGTGATCCCGAAGCCGGTGAGGAGATAGAGGACGAGACCGATGACGAGGTCCGAGAGGTGGACGGCATGTCCCCACAGCAGGGGGACGAGCACAGCCAGTGCCACCACCGGCCCGGCCACGATGGCCACCGTCATCAGCTTTTGGGCAGCATGGACCGCGACCGGCTCCTGCTCCGCCGGGAGGCACGGGTCGAGCGCCGCCATCGGTTCCGACGAGACCAGCAGTGACATCACATGACCTCCGAGGCCGACACCGAGGCGCCGGGGCACTTGATGCACCGCCTTGCCCGACGTCCTCAGGGGGTCATGTGATCACCGGCGATCCTACCCGCTGGCCGCGCTGGAGATAGATCGTCCCGGCCAGGGGGCGGCCGTCCGGCGGGCGGGCGCGGCCCGGCGGATCCGCCGCACGCCGTCGACGGCTCCCCCGGTCGTGCCAAGTTCCCCGGTGCTGACCGACCGCGTGACCGAGCTGCTGGGTGCCAGGATTCCCATCCTGCAGGCCCCGCTGGTGGATCGCCCGCTCCACGCTGGCGGCCCCGCGCCGGACCGGGTCGTGTGGCACGGTACAGCGGTGCCCGACTACGAGCGCTTCGCCCGCTTCTACGACGCCTCCATGGACGACCCTCGTCCGAGGGGTGCCCGGGTGCTCCGGAGCATCGAGCGGTACCTGCCCCGGGCGGCATCGGTCCTGGAGCTGGGCTGCGGCACCGGGTCCATCTTGGCCCAGTTCACCGCGTTCCCGTTCCTGACCGGCCTGGACCGGTCGCCGGAGATGCTGGCCGTGGCCAGCGAGAAGGTGCCCACCGCCCGCCTCCTCGAGGGTGACATCGGGGAGTTCTGGCTCGGCGAGCGCTTCGACGTGGTCGTCTGTGTCTTCGACACCCTGAACCATCTGCTCACCTTCGATGCCTGGCAGACGATGTTCGAGGCGGTCTACGACCACCTGGCCGACGACGGACTCTTCATCTTCGACGTGAACACGCTCGGAGAGCTGCGGAGGCTGGGTGCGGAGCCACCCTGGGTCTACGAATTCGACGACCACCTCCTGATCATGGACGTCACCTCCGCAGCGGACGACCTCTCACTGTGGGACATCAGGGTCTTCGAGCACCTGGGCGGGTCGCGATTCGAACTCCACCACGAGCAGATCGGCGAGCTGGGGGTCGGCCTCCGCCGCATCAGGACCGCCCTCGAGCCGCGCTTCACCCTTCTGGAGGAGACCAGTGACAGCGGGGAGGCGCCCACCGACGGCTCGGTCAAGGCCTACTTCACCTAACGTCGGTCACCCTAGCCATGGCAGCCGGGGGCCGGACCGGTCAGCACCGAGGAGTCGTCGCAACCCTCAGTGGGCCCACAGGAGCGAACGCTCCATCTCGCACAGCACCCGATACCTCTCCACGTCCGCAGCATTCCAGCCGTACATGCACCGGACCCCCACCAGATCGTCCAACTGATGCCGCACGAATCCGATGTCCACCACTTCGACGTCACCGGTACCCATGGACCAAGTCTGACGGAGGGCAGGCACCCTGGCCAGGGCCGAACGTCCCGAATCGGTGCCCTTGTGCACGCCCCGCCTCGTCGCGAGCCGGCCTGTACGGTGTGCAGGAGACGCACCCGGACGACTCCTGAGGTCGGGTCCGGAACTGACGAGGAGGTTGCTCCATGGCGCTGAGCGGCGCTGGATCCGAGGGGGGTCCTGGTCCGTGGCCCGCCCGCCTGGGCGGGACCGCCCGGTGCGGGGCCGGACGGTGGCCCGTGGCGTTGGTGGCGATGGGCCTCACCCTCTCGGCCTGTGGGCTGCACGTCTCCAGCCACGGAGTCAGGGGAAACGCGTTCGGGTACAGCTTCTCCGCCTCATCGGGTCAGTTGCCGGCCGGCTTCCCGAGCAGCGTTCCCGTGCCCGACGACTCGCGGGTGCTCGATGGTGGCGGCGCCGACAACCGGTGGGACGTGGCCTTCGCCGTCACCGGCTCGCTCGCCCCGGGGACGACCGCCTACCGGGACAAGCTCCAGTCGGCCGGATACACCCTGAGCAACATCCAGTCGGGGTCGACTCCTGCGACCGGACCCCCGTCCGGCTCCCCCTCGACCACCTTGACGCTCACCGGCTCGGTGTTCACCGCCAGGGACGCCCAGTGGACGGTCGAGGTGGCGTCGGGGACCACCTCCTCGTCCAAGACCGGCGTGCTGAAGGCCGGTGAGTTCGCCATCAACATCACGGTGCTGCCCGCCGGGTCGACCTCGCCGCCCACCACCTGAGACCACAGCGGACGCCGACGTCTCCCGAGCCGGCACGACGCGGGCAAGCTGGACCCATGGCGATGCTGCCCGACGCGCTGTCCGCCGGGGCTGTCGAGCTCCGTCGGTGGCGCCCCTCCCACCTCGACCTGCTCATGGAGGCCGTCGCCGCCAGTCTGCCCGAGCTGAGGCGCTGGATGCCCTGGGCCCGGACCATGCCGACCGAGGCAGAACAGCTGGACGTCCTCCGAGCCGGAGAGGCCGCCTTCGATGCCGGCGCCGAGTGGAACTACCTGTTGTTCGGCCCCGGCAGCGACGGGGTGGTCGGGGGGGCCGGCCTCCATCCCCGGGCCGGTCCCGAGTGCATCGAGATCGGCTACTGGGTCCGCTCCGATCGCACCGGCCGGGGCTACGCAACGGCCGCCACCGGGGCTCTGACCGAGGCCGCGTTCAGCCATCTCGACGGGATCGACCGGGTCGAGATCAGGATGGACCGCGCCAATCGGGCCAGTGCGGCCGTGCCTCCCAAGCTGGGCTTCCGCCTGCTCGGCCTCGAAGCCCGGGAGGTGCTCGCCCCGGGCCACTCCGGAGATGGCCTGATCTGGGCCCTCGACCGCCCGTCATGAGCCCATGGAGCCGGCCCGGAGGACTTGGGCCGTCGGCGGCCGCCCATCGCCCAGGGCTAGGGTGCCGGTCGTGGGAGGCATCGGCTGGTTGACGATCATCGGCTGCGGCCTGTGCGGCGCGGCCTTCTGGCGGTTCGCCGCCCAGGAGTCGGCGGCGCGGAAGCAGGCGCTCATCGACCAGGCCCTCGAGTACGAGCGGCTGGCCCGGGACCGTCGGGGTCCTCGGGCCTGAGGCGGGGGGGACGGGGGGACCTGAGGCGGGGAGCGGGGTCGGGGCGGAGGGGGACGGCGGTCAGAGTTCGGTGAAGAACTCGACCACGAGGGCTGCCACCTCGGGGCCATGGGTGAAGATACCGAGGTGGCTGGCATCGGGGACCACCACGAACCGGGCCCCGGGGATGAGGGCGGCGGCCTCGCTGGCGCGGGCCGGGGGTGAATCGACGTCGTGCTCGAAGGCCATCACCAGGCAGGGCACTCCGATGGTCGGCCACCCCCGGGTGCGGTCGAGATCGTTGGACCAGTCCAGGCAGGCCTGGTACTGGCCGAGCCGGCCCGGATTGGGCCAGACCGGCTGGTCCTCGAGCAGCGACAGCCACGCCTCGACCACCGAGTCGTCCTGGAGGTCGCGGTTGGGCAGGTACCGGAGGGTCTCGGTGGCCCAGTAGAGCGGGGGCATAGCGTGATCCAGCCGGGCCAGGTCCCGCTCCACCGTGGTGATGGCCTTCTCCCAGGCCGTTCCGGCGTTGCAGCTCCCCATCAGGACCGCTCCTCGGACCCGGCCTGGGTGCCGGGCGGCAAGGGTCTCGGCCACCCAGCCGCCCATGGAGTGACCGGCGATCCGGACGGACTCCAGTCCAAGGTGGTCGAGGAGCCCGAGGGTGTCGTGCACCAGGTCGTCGATCGAGTAGGGGGCGGGGGGTGACGAGGACGGGGGGACGCCGCGGTTGTCGAAGGTCAGGACGCGGAAGCCGGCCGCCACGAGTGCCGGGACCAGGCTGAGGTGCCACGCCGCGGCGGGCTGCCCGCACCCGGCCACCAGGACGACCGGCTCACCCTCCCCGACCAGGTCGTAGGCCAACGTGACGTCGTCGATGGTCAGCGCGGGCACGCGGGCCATGTTGCCGCCTCCGGCCGGATGGGCACAACCTCGGGGGTCCGCGGCCCGGGCCGGTCGGACCCGGGCCCACGCCGGCGCCGGCACGGGTCAGGTACCGTGCAGGCATGATCCCGGAGCACTACACCCTGGCAGGCTCCGACGTCTCCGTCCCGGCGCTCGGTGTGGGCACCTGGGCGTGGGGCGATCGTTCCACGTGGGGCATGGGGGGTTACGACACCGACCTCACGCGCGACTCCATCCACGACGCCTGGGACGCCTCCATCGATGCCGGGGTGACTCTGTTCGACACCGCCGAGGTGTACGGCGGCGGGGAGAGCGAGCGGATCATCGGTTCCCTGTTGGCCGCCGACCCCGGCCGGGCCTCCTCGGTGGTGGTGGCCACCAAGTTCATGCCCTCGCCGTGGAAGCTCCGGGTACGCGGCGCGCTGTTGACATCGCTGAGGTCGTCGTTGGGACGACTCGGACTGCCATCGGTCGGCCTCTACCAGATCCATGGTCCCGTCAGCCTGCGGTCGCACGCCGCACTGGCCGACGCCCTGGCTGCCGCCCACCAGGCCGGCCTGGTCGGCGCGGTTGGCGTCTCCAACTACTCGGCGGACGAGACCCGTGCCATGGCCGAGGCCCTCGGGAGCCGGGGCATGCGACTGGCCACCAACCAGATCGAGTTCTCGCTGCTGCGGCGCGCCCCCGAGACGAACGGGCTCCTGGCCGCCTGTCGCGAGTTGGATGTACTGCCGTTGGCCTACTCACCGATCGGCCAGGGCCGCCTCAGTGGCAAGTACTCCGCCGCCAACCCGCCGCAGGGAAAGAGGACGTTCTCGGACCACCCGATGGGGGTCGTCGACCGGGTCGTCGCCGAGCTCCGCCGGGTCGGCGAGAAGCACGGAGGGAAGTTGCCCAGCCAGGTGGCGTTGAACTGGGTCATGGCCAAGGGCGCCGTCCCCATCCCGGGTGCCAAGAACCGTCACCAGGCCGAAGAGAACGCCGGAGCGCTCGGCTGGACCCTCGACGCAGAGGACCTCGCCCGACTCGACGTTGTGGCCCTCACCGGCATCCGCACGATTCGGAGTCGCATCTGGCAACACGGATGAACCGGTACCCACCGGCCCCGGGCACGCCGACGGAACCACCGGCCCCGGCCACGCCGACGGAACCACCGGCCCCGGCCACGCCGACGGAACCACCGGCCCCGGGCACGCCGACGGAGTCACGCCTCGGGGAAGATCCGCAAACTGACCTGCATCGAGCCCAGTACCGTGATCCCCTGGCGCACCCCGTTGCTCGACCACTCCATCACGATGATGCCGCGGCCCACACGCGTGCCCGCGGGCGCCAACGAGCCCGCGACCGGGGCCGGTAGGTAACCGACCCGGAGCCCGCCCCCGTAGACGGCCAGGGGGTGGCGGTCCCGGGCATTGGCCGGCTCGGCCCTGATCTCGACCCGGCGTCCGGCCGAGAAGTGGGAGGATTGAACCACGTCGTCGTGGAAGGGGACGCCGGCCACCCGGGTGCAGAACACGCCGGGCAGCACCGGGGACCGACCGTCCTCGACCACCGGGATCGTGCAGGCCTCGTCGAGATAGGGGGCGAACCCCAGGCCGATGAGCTCCCCGTCGGCCACCTCGACGGTCCGACGGTCTTCGGTCAGCCACACCGCCAACGCCAGTCCCTCCTTGGCCCGTCGGTCATGCCCGGGCACGGCCCACCGTTCCCCTCCGCGCTCCTCGGCGCACGACCTCACGGCGTGCCGCCCACCGTCCTGGACCTCCCGGTGCCTTCGGCACTCGACGCCTCCTTTCGGTCCTGCAGGGCCGACCCGTTCCCCATCGGCCCCGGAGCGGCCCCGCTTGAGTCGACCGTAGGGCTATGCCGGGAGCAGCTCGATCCGGTTTCCGAACGGATCGTCCACGAACCACTGGGGCTTCCCGGGAACGTCCTCGGTCCGGAGCGTGGGGTGACCCGAGGCGTCCAACCGCTCACAGAGCGCGTCGAGGCCGGAGACGGCCAGCGCCGGATGGGCCTTGCGAGCCGGGCGGAAGTCGTCCTCCACACCCAGGTGCACCTTGGTCGGGCCCAGCTCGAACCAGCAGCCGCCGCGGATGGCCAGCCCGGGTGGCTTGGGTACTCGTGGCAGACCCAGCAGTCCTTCGAAGAACGCCGTGGCCCGGGCCTCGGCCTCCGGGCCGACCGGCATGGCCAGTTGCACGTGGTCGATGCCCATCACGCGGTACGGGGGCCCCGGGGTCGTCACGACCGGTCCCGGTCGGTGGTCCCACGGAGGTCCCGCCGTAGCGGGTGGTCGTCGGGGACCTCCACCAGGTGGATGCGGAGGCCGTCGGGGTCCTCGATCCAGGCCTCGATCAGGCCCCACGGCTCGAGGGCCGCCGGTCGGATCACGGGCACCCCACGGCTCGCCAGCTCGACCAGGGAGGCGTCGAGGTCCCGCACCTGCAGCCACAGGACCACCACGTCGCGGCGCTGCCCGGCATCGTCCGTTCCGGTCGCCGGCGGTGGGGAGCCCCCTCCGGTCACCTCGACGAGGCCCCCGCCGGCGAAGAAGACCACACCTCGATGGTCACCGTCCCCGAACTCCCGCGCCACGGCCAGTCCCAGACCGTGGCGGTAGAAGGCCAGGGCCCGGTCGAGGTCTCCGGGATGGATGATGGTCCGGCTGGTCAGTACCTCCACGTCGCTTCCCCCTTCGGTCGCCTCGCGAACGGTCGCCCCTGTGGGCCCCGGCGTGCTCCGGCGGTGCCCCGGCACGGTAGCCGCGAAGTGCTCCCCGCACGACCGCTCAGTAGGTCGTGGGAGGGCGTGACCCGGACCGGGCCGCGGTGAGCAGCTGTTGGCTGGCGGCCAGGGCCGACAGGTCCCCCCGGACCCGGATCCGGCCGGAGTTGAGCGCCTCGGCCGGGGTGAGCTCCCCCTTGGCCATGGCTGCTGCGTCCTCGTACGAGAGCGCGATGGTGACGTTGGGGGCATCGCCGGAGTCGTCCCCGGAGGCACCGCCGGTCCCTCCGGGCACCGCTCCGAGGTGAAGTCGGATGGTGCCGGCATCGATCCTCATGACCAGTCGGACGTCCCCGTCGGGGGACCCGTGGACCTCCTCGACCACCGTCACCTTCCCGTCGGCCATGGCCAGGCCGTCGTCCGGGGCCGGATCGGGAAGCACAGCGCCCTCCAGCGCGGCATTGAGCTCCTCGACCCACAGAGGGCTCAGGAACCGGGCCATGTCCCCGCGCCCCACCGGGCCGGTCCCGGCCGCGTCGGCATGGACACGACCGTCAGTCCGACGGCGGTTCGCCGGCCGGTTCGTCGAACGGACCGACCCCGTCGGCCACCGGCAGCGGGTCGCCGTGGACGTCCGGCGACGGGACACCGTGCACCTCGACGTCGGGCTGGACCGCGGCCGGCCCGGGCGCCGGGGACTCGGCCGACGCCTCGTCGGGTGTCTGCTTCCTGCGGTTGAGGATCTTCCGACCCAGCCACGCCACCGGGTCGTAGCGGGCGTCGACGACCCGCTCCTTGAGGGGGATGATGGCATTGTCGGTGATCTTGATGTGTTCGGGACAGACCTCGGTGCAGCACTTGGTGATGTTGCACTTGCCGAGTCCCTGCTCCTGTTGGAGCAACTCGCGGCGGTCGGTGACGTCGAGCGGGTGCATCTCCAGCTCGGCCGAGCGGGCGAAGAACCGTGGTCCGGCGAAGGCCGTCTTGTTCTCCTCGTGGTCGCGGATCACGTGGCACACGTCCTGGCACAGATAGCACTCGATGCACTTGCGGAACTCCTGGCTTCGCTCGACATCGATCTGCTGCATCCGGTAGCCGCCCGCCTCCTCCTCGTCCTCGGTCTTCTCCCGGGGCTGGAACGGGGGGATCCGCTTGGCCACCTCGTAGTTGTAGGAGACGTCCGTGACCAGGTCGCGAAGGATCGGGAAGGTCCTCATGGGGGCGACCGTGACCGTCTCGCCGGGCGGTAGGGAGTCCATGCGGGTCATGCACATCAGCGCCGGTCGCCCGTTGATCTCTGCCGAGCAGGACCCGCACTTGCCGGCCTTGCAGTTCCACCGGCAGGCCAGGTCGGGGGCCTGGCTGGCCTGGACCCGGTGGATGACGTCGAGGACGACCTCTCCCTCCTGGGCCGGCATCACGTACTCGGTGAACTCCCCGCCGGTCTCGTCCCCGCGCCACAGCCGCATGGTCACGTCCTCGGCACGGTACCCCGTGCTCTCCTCGGCCATCAGGTCGCCTCCTCGAACAGCTCGTTCAGATCGTCGGGCATCACCGGGATCGGTTCCGGGGTCACGGTGATGGTCCGGATCGACGGGGTCCCACCCACGCCCTCGCCCCCGCCGGCGATGATGCGCTCGACGAAGTTGACGGTGCCCATCTCCTCGGTCGGCTTCGTGAAGTCGTCTCGGGTGTGGCCCCCCCGGCTCTCCTTGCGGTTGATGGCCCCGAGGGCGGTGCATCGCGACACCGTGAGCATCGAGGGGAGGTCGGTGGTGAGATTCCACCCCGGGTTGTAGCGCTGCCCCCCGCCGAGGGACACCCGGGTGGCCCGCTCCTCGAGCTCCTCGAGCTTGCCGAGCGCCTCCTCGAGCTCGGGGCCGGTGCGGATGATGCCCACCAGGCTCTGCATGGTGGCCTGCAGGTCGTGCTGGATGTCGTAGGGATTCTCGCCGTGCTCACGGTTGAACGGGACCACCGCGGCGTCGATGGCAGCATTGATCTGGCCTTCGTCCAGTGCCACCGATCCGGAACGGTCCAGGGCGAAGTCGGCGGCCCCGATGCCGGCCCGTCGCCCGAACACCAGCAGGTCGGAGAGCGAGTTGCCGCCGAGCCGGTTCGCCCCGTGCATGCCCCCGGCCGCCTCGCCGGCGGCGAAGAGGCCGTCGACGGTGGTCGCCGTGGAGTCGGCGTCCACCCGGATGCCGCCCATGATGTAGTGGCAGGTGGGCCCGACCTCCATGGCCTCGGCGGTGATGTCGACGCCGGCCAGCTCCTTGAACTGGTGGTACATGGAAGGGAGGCGTCGCCGGATGTCCTCGGCGGTCCGCCTGGTGGCGATGTCGAGGAACACTCCGCCGTGGGGGCTGCCCCGGCCGGCCTTCACCTCGTTGTTGATCGAGCGGGCCACCTCGTCGCGGGGGAGCAGCTCGGGCGGTCGCCTGCCGGCGGTGTGGTCGTCGTACCACTTGTCGCCCTCGTCCTCCGAATCAGCCGTCTCCGCCGCGAACATCGGTGGGATGTAGTCGAACATGAAGCGGCTGCCCTCGGAGTTGCGCAGCACCCCGCCGTCCCCCCGCACGCCCTCGGTGACCAGGAGGCCGCGCACCGACAGCGGCCAGACCATTCCCGTGGGATGGAACTGCACCGCCTCCATGTCGATCAGGTCGGCTCCGGCCCACAGTGCCATGGCATGCCCGTCACCCGTGGACTCCCACGAGTTCGAGGTGTACATCCAGCTCTTCCCCACCCCACCGGTGGCCATCACCACGGCCTTGGCCTTGAACACCACGAACTCGCCCGACGGCCGCCAGTAGCCGACCAACCCGGACACGACGCCGTCGGCGTCGTGCAGGAGGCGGAGGACCTTCACCTCCATGAACACGTCGATGCCCTCGGCCACCGCCTTTTGCTGCAGGGTGCGGATGAGCTCCAGCCCGGTGCGGTCGCCC
>DATKRZ010000056.1:0-17213 GCA_035531955.1 Acidimicrobiales bacterium
CGGGTCCGGTTCGACCTTGGTGCGGAGCCGGCGTACGTGGACGTCGACCAGGCGGCCGTCGCCGAAGTAGTCGTACCCCCACACCCGCTCGAGGAGGTGCTCGCGGCTCAGCACCTTGCCCGGGTGGTCGGCCAGCTCGCACAGTAGGCGGAATTCGGTCCGGGTGCAGTGGACCTCCTCGCCGCCACGGCGCACGACACCGGCGTCCGGCTCGATCTCCACATCCCCGAAGGTGAGCACCGAGGCGCCGGTGTCGTCGGGCCGGGACCTCCGCAGGAGGGCCCGGATCCGGGCGGCCAGCTCCTTGGCCACGAACGGCTTGGTCACGTAGTCGTCAGCTCCGGCCTCGAGGCCGGCCACCACGTCATGGGTGTCCGACCGGGCGGTGACCATGATGATCGGCACCGTGCTCTGACGTCGTAATGTCCGGCACGCCTCGAACCCGTCCATGCCGGGGAGCATGAGGTCGATCAGGACCAGTTCGAAGGGATCGTCGGCATATCGGCTGACCGCGTCCTCACCGCTGGCCACGTCCTCGACCGCGTAGCCCTCGTCCTCCAGGGCGAGGCGCATCGAGGAACGGATCCGCTCGTCGTCCTCGACGACCAGGATGCGGCTCATCGATCGATCATGGCACGACCCGCCGGCTCGGGGTGAGCAGGCGGGTCGTGCAGGATCAGGAGCTCAGCCAGATCTGGGTGGGCCACACCGCCCCGGTGATGAAGCCGAAGGCCTTCCCCCCGGCCGGGGTCGTCGGGTTGTTGAAGTTCTGCACCTTGGGCTGGGCCCCGACCGACCACACGGTGCGATCCGTCCAGACATAGGGGATGGTCGAGCCCATGAGCCTGCCCACCTCCTGATAGGCGGCCGTCCGGTCGGCCTGGGCCGGGGACTGGCGGCCCTTGATGAGTGCGGCCTGCATGTTCGGGTCGGGGTTGCGGGCCATGTTGATGGAGAAGACGGGATTGATGTTGGTCGGGCTCCAGAAGATGTAGTTGAGGTCAGGGTCGACCGCCCCGAACTGGCGCCACACCTGGGCCTGGAAGTTACCGAGCAGGGCGGTGTTGATGATGCTGGACTGCTGGACGGGGTTGAGGTTGACCGTCATCCCCGCCGTCTGCAGCTGTTGCTGGAGGTACTCGGCGATCTTGGTCGTGTTCGGGTCGGGCACGTGGTTGATCGTCAGGGAGATCGACTGGCCGGCCTGTTGGACCTCCTGCACCAGCTGCTTGGCCTTGGCCGGGTCCGGTTCCGGGTAGCCGTTCGGGGCGTAGTAGGGGGAGCCGCTGACGAAGGGACCGTTGGAGGTCGGGGAGATCCCGTTGTCGATGACCTGGGCGTACTGGGCCGAGCTGATGGCCATGGCCGCCGCCTGGCGCATCTTGAGATTGTCGAAGGGAGGCTTGGACAGGTTCAAGAGGAGGCAGTTCATGTCCGGCTCGCCGGCCACGTGGACCGAGTCGTCGATGTAGCCCAACGAACCGTCCGCCCGGAGACTGGCGGTGATGTGGGCGGTCGAGGTGTGGATGATGTCCACCCCCCCCGACTGGAGGGAGGCCAGCAGCTGTTGGCTGTCGGGGATGGGCTTGTAGGTGATGCTGTCGAGGTAGGGGAGCCCGGGTCGCCAGTAGTGGGGATTCTTGGTGGCGGTGAAGTGGTCGTTGGGGTTCCAGCTCTGGAATACGAACGGGCCGGTGCCAATGGGGTTGGTCTGGCTGCCGGAGGCCAGCCAGTTGGGCTCGGCGATGAAGGCCACCTGGCCCCCGATCCCGCCGGCCAGGAAGAAGTCGAACGGTACCCAGGGCGACTTCATGGTGACAGTGACCTCGAGCGGGCCGGTCACTGTCACCGTGCTGATGGTGGTCAGCGCCGGACCGGTGAGCAGGGCCTGCTTCTGGGCGTTGAGGTTGGCCGCCACCGCGGCGGCGTCGCACGGGGCGTTGTTGTGGAAGACCAGGTTGGGCCGCATGGTGATCGTCCACACCGTGTAGTCGGGGTTCGGGGTGATCGACTGCGCCAGGTAGGGCTGGACCGACCCGTCGGCGCCCAGGATGGCCAGGGGGTCGAACACGGTGCGGGCGTAGAGGATGCCGCTGGTGTCGAACGTGCCCTTGGTCGTGGAGAATCCGATCTCTTCCGCCTCGGTGCCGAAGGTCAGCGAGCCGCCGAGCCTGGGGGTGGCGGTGGAGACGCCGTCGGGGTGGGTGGCGGTGCCCGATGTGCTCGCCGACCCCGAGCTGCAGGCGTCCAACAGGCCTCCCGACGCTCCGACCAGGGCGATCCCCGCACCGGCAGCAGCGCCCCGGGCCAGAAACGAACGGCGGTCGATTCGATCAGACATACTCCCCCTTAGGACCGTGACCGGGACGACCTGTGTTCCGGTCTCACCAAACAGCATGATTGACGCTTGTCACCTGCAGAAAGAGACGGAACTGTGCGTGACGCCACGACGTTAGCTCTCGGGCCGACGCCGCGGAGGTTTTTTTGCCGGGCCGAGGCGGCGCCGGTTGGTCCCGGACCGGGCACGGTGCGACCGGTACTGTTTTCCCGTGCCCTGGGAGATCGATGCCTTCCGCCGGTCGGTGGGCGGACTGTCCCCGGCGTCGGTGCGGGCCTACTGTTCCGATGCCCGGCGGTTCGCCGAGTGGGCGGAACGCGGCGGGGCCCAAGGGCCCGCGGACGTGGACCGGATCGTGCTTCGCCGGTACCTGGCCTACCTGGCCACCCGGCGCTACTCCAAGTCGACCATCGCTCGCACGGCCGCCTCCCTCCGTTCCTACTTCCAATGGTGCGCGAAACGTGGACTGGTCGGGAGCGACCCCTCGACACGGCTGTCGGCCCCCTCGCCCCAGTCCCGTCTGCCCCGGGTGCTCGGGCACGCTGAGCTCGATCAGCTGCTCGAGGCCTCCACGGGCGAGGCGGCGGGCCAGGGACCGGCCATAGACCGCCGAGACGACGCCGTGCTCGAGCTCCTCTACGGCAGCGGTCTCCGGGTCGCCGAGCTGTGCGGCCTCGACGTGGGGGACGTCGATCTCGGCCGCCGATCGGTCACCGTGACCGGCAAGGGCTCCAAGCAGCGCCAGGTCCTCATCCACGACCGCTGCGCCCAGGCGGTCCAGGAGTGGCTGGACGGTCCCCGGGCCACCCTGGCCACCGAGGAAAGCCCTGGTGAGGCCCTGTTCTTCAACCGTCGGGGGAACCGTCTCGGACCCCGTGACGTGCGGCGGCTCCTTGACCGCCGCTCGCCCGTCCCGACCCACCCCCATGCCCTCCGCCACAGCTTCGCCACCCACCTGCTGGACGGCGGCGCCGACCTCCGGGTGGTGCAGGAACTGCTCGGTCACGCCAGCTTGCAGACAACACAGGTCTACACTCATGTGAGCAAGGAACGCCTGCTTACGGTGTATGCCGGAACGCACCCGAGGGCCTAAGGGGACAATTGGCTACGCAAGTGGACACGATGGGTCACGGTATCGACGGGTTGTGGGCCGAGTACAAGAAGACCGGGAAGCGGGCCCTGCGCGACCAGTTGATCGTCCACTACGCCCCGGTCGTCAAGTACGTGGCCGGTCGGGTGTCGGTGGGCCTCCCCCGGCACGTGGACGAGGCGGATCTGGCCAGCTACGGGATCATCGGGCTCATCGATGCCATCGAGCGTTTCGAGCCGCTCCGCAAGATCAAATTCGAGACCTATGCCATCCCCCGGATCAAGGGCGCCATCATCGACGAGCTCCGCTCCATCGACTGGGTCCCGAGGTCGGTCCGGGCCAAGGCCCGGGCCGTCGAGCAATCTTATTCGAAGCTCGAATCGACGCTGCACCGCACACCGACCGATGCCGAGGTGGCGGCCGATCTGGAAATGACCGCCGCCGAGTTCCAGACCGCGCTGCGCAAGATCTCATTCGTGGGTGTGGTGGCGCTCGACGAGGTCTTCCGCGGGGGAGACCGTTCGGACCGCTCCACCTTGGGGGAGACCCTTCCCGACAGCACGGCCGGTCCCATGGACACCTTCGAGGTCAAAGAGACAAAGGAGGCGCTGATCCAGGCGGTCAGCCAGATGGCCGAGCGGGAGAAGACCGTACTCACCCTCTACTACTACGAAGGCCTGACCCTGGCGGAGATCGGAGACATCCTGGGCGTCACCGAGAGCCGGGTGTGCCAGATCCACACCAAGGCGGTGCTGCAGTTGCGGGCCAAGCTGGCCGATCGACCCGAGGCCGCGGGCAGGCGGCCGGACGGGACCAAGGCCAAGGCGGGGGCCAAGGCGGGCGGAGCTCCGGGTCCCGGGGCTGCGGCACGGGCAACGAAGAGGGTGCCCACTCCCGCCAGCGGCTGATCGGGTGGTGGGACCCGCCGGCCGGCCCGGCGGCCAGGTCCCGGGCGAGTGGACAGGACCGCCTCTGGCGGTAGCATGGGTGCCGCCCGGTCGTCCGGTCGGGTATCCGCGCGGTACCGACGCACGCCTGGCCGCGTCCACGGTCGCCCCTTTCACTGGGGTGTTGTGGCCAGGCGAACCAACCGTCACAAGGAGTAACAGATGGCCGTCGTCACCATGAAGCAACTGCTGGGCGCGGGCGTCCACTTCGGGCATCAGACCCGCCGTTGGAACCCGAAGATGCGCCGGTTCATCCTCGGGGAACGCAACGGCATCTACCTGATCGATCTCCGCCAGACCATGAAGGGGATCGAGGAGTCGTACGGATATGTCCGCGAACTCGTGGCCGGCGGCGGGACCATCCTCTTCGTGGGGACGAAGAAGCAGACCCAGGGCCCGGTGGCCCTCTACGCGGATGCCTGCGGGATGCCCTATGTGAACGAGCGCTGGCTGGGCGGCATGCTGACCAACTTCCAGACCGTCTCGGCCCGGGTCAAGCGGATGAAGGAGTTCGAGGCCATGCAGAAGGCGGGGGACTTCGAGGCCATGCCCAAGAAGGAGGCACTGCGCCACACCCGCGAGCTCGAGAAGCTGCAGCGGAACCTCGGAGGCATCCGCAGCCTCGACCGCCTCCCGGACGCGATCTTCGTGATCGACACGAAAAAGGAGCACATCGCGGTGACCGAGGCCAACAAGCTCGGGATGCCGGTGGTTGCCGTCGTCGACACGAACTGCGATCCCGACGTGATCACCCATGTGATCCCGGGGAACGACGATGCCATCCGCTCTGGCGCCCTCTTGTGCCGCGTGGTGGCGGATGCGGTCGTGGAAGGCCGGTTCATCGCCCAGCAACGGCCGGCCCCACAGGCAGCGGGAGCACCTGCTGCACCCACAGCCACCCCTGCCGGCCCGGCTCCGACTGCAGCCGCGCCGGCTCCGGCCGAGGCAGAGGCTCCCGCGCCGGCTCCGGGCGAGGCAGAGGCTCCCGCGCCGGCTCCGACCGAGGCAGAGGCTCCCGCGCCGGCAGAGGCAGTCACATCGACTGGCCCGGGCGAGGGGGTCTGAGCGTGCCCGCCTTCTCCGCCAAGGATGTGCAGAAGCTCCGCCAGATCTCCGGTGTCGGGATGCTCGACGCCCGGCGGGCGCTCGAGGAGAACGACGGCGACATGGACGAGGCGGTCACCTGGCTCCGCGAGCAGGGCCTGGCCAGTCAGGCCAAACGGGCCGACCGCGAAGCATCAGAAGGTGCGGTGGCCATCGGACGATCCGACAAGGTGGCATCGATCGTCCAGCTGCGCTCGGAGACCGATTTCGTGGCCAAGTCACCCGAGTTCGTGGAACTGGTCTCGGCGCTGGCCGACCTGGTGGCGGCCAAGGGGGAGGGCGCGGTCGACGAGCGAAGCGAGGAGCTCGATCGCCTGAAGGTCACCTTGAAGGAGAACATCTCGCTCGGCAGCGTGGTCCGCATCGTCGCCCCCGAGGGCGGTGTCGTGGACGCCTACCTCCACCTCCAGGCTGGTCGTGGTGTCAATGCCGTGGTTGTGGCCCTCGATGGGGGAACCGAGGAGCTGGCTCACGACATCGCCGCCCATATCGCCTTCACCCGACCGAGCTACATATCGCGCGAGGAGGTCCCCCCGGCCGAGGTGGCCGCCGAGCGCGAGACAGTGGAGAAAATCGCCCGCAACGAAGGGAAGCCGGAGGCCGCCCTGGCGAAGATCGTCGAAGGTCGCCTGGGGGGTTGGTACAAGGAGCGGGTCCTCCTCGATCAGCCCTTCGTGAAGGACGAGAAGAAGACGATCGCCAAACTCCTCGGGTCGGCCAAGGTGACGCGATTTGCCCAGGTCGTCGTAGGCGACTGACGACCGAAGTGGGTGAGCGACGACGCATCGTCCTGAAAATGTCCGGCGAGGCCCTGGCCTCGTCTGCTTCGGACGAGACGATCGACGCCACCGTGGTGGAGCGTCTGGCGGTCGAGATCGCCCGCGCCCGCGACGAGTTGGATCTCGAATTGGCGGTCATGGTCGGGGGCGGCAACATCTGGCGGGGTACCACGGGTGCCGGTGCCGGCATGGACCGGGCCACTTCGGACACCATGGGAATGCTCGGGACGGTGATCAACGCCCTGGCCCTCCAGGATGCGCTCGAGCACCACGGCCAGCCGACCCGGGTGCTCTCCGCCGTGCAGATGGCCGAAGTGGCGGAGCCCTACATCCGCCGACGGGCCATCCGCCACCTCGAGAAGGGCCGGGTGGTGGTCTTCGCCGCCGGCATGGGCAACCCGTACTTCACCACCGACACTTCCGCCGCCCTCCGGGGAGCGGAGATCGAGGCGGAGTTGCTGTGCAAGGGGACCCACGGCGGGGTTGACGGCGTCTACACGGCAGATCCCAGACTCGACCCGGCGGCCACCCGGTACGACGAGGTCTCCTTCATGGAGGTGGTGTCGAAGGACCTGCGGGTGATGGACCTCACCGCCATCACCTTCTGCATGGACAACGGCCTGCCTATCCGGATCTTCGACCTCATGGGCCCGGGCAACCTGCGCAAGGCCCTCGGGGGCGATCCCATCGGGACCCTGGTCCGATGAAATCCCAGGTGGCACGCTCGCGCCAGTGGGCCCCTACCCTGCTGGCTACGCTGGATCGCTAATGGAGGACGAGCTCATCGCGCTGGTCGTGGCCGACGCCCGAGACAATATGGGCAAGGCAGTGGACCACACCCAGTCCGAGTTCGGGTCCATCCGGACGGGTCGGGCCACACCGGCACTGGTCGAACACCTGAAGGTCGAGTACTACGGCGCCGAGACCGAGCTTCGCCAGATGGCCGGGTTCAGTGTTCCCGAGGCCAGACTCCTGGTCGTGTCGCCCTACGACAAGGGTTCGCTGCCCGCCATCGAGAAGGCCCTCCAGGGCTCCGACCTGGGCATCACCCCGTCGAATGACGGGACGGTCATACGGCTGGCCTTCCCGGTACCCACCGAGCAGCGCCGAAAAGAGCTGGTCAAGGTGGTCAAGCAGAAGGCCGAAGACGGGCGGGTGACCATCCGGAACGTGCGGCGCTCGGCCCGCCAGGAGCTCGACTCCATGCAGCGGGACGGCGACCTCTCGAGTGACGAGCTCGACCGGGTGGAGAAGGACCTCGACAAGATCACGCATGACCACGTGGCTTCGATCGACAAGCTGCTGGCCCACAAGGAGCAGGAGCTCCTCGAGATCTGACAGACGGCCGGGCCTGTGTGGCCCGGCCGGTGAGAGGAGACGACCGACGTGGACGACGTCCCAGATGGGCGAGAGGATGACGTGACCCGGACCGACATCCCGGTCACCCGCCCGGCGTCCTCGGGGCCGGCTACCGACCGCGTCCGCATCGTGGGTGCGGAGCCGGCCGGGGAGAGCACCTCCGAGCTCCCGGCGGTCCCCGGGGGCGTCGAGCCTGAGCCTGACGCGGAGCTGGCCGAGCAGGTCGAGCTGACGGGACCGGCGGAACAGGTTGAGCTGGCCGAGCCGGGCACCGCCTACGGGCCGGGTCAGCCGACGGTCAGGCTGACCGATCAACCCGGGGATCCGGGTGATGCGTCGTCGATGGTCAATCCGGTGGTCCCCGGGGAGACGGCGGTGCCCGCCGGCACCACGCCCGCGACCGAGCTGCCGCACTGGACGGAGCCCCCGACCGGCCAGGTCCCCGCGGTGCTGGCCCGCGACTCGGGCGACGAGGGGACCGGTCCGGCGGTCGTGGCGCCCACCTGGCGCGAGGAGGACGCCGACTGGGTCGCCCAGGAGGAGGAGTTCGAACCGGCCGCCTACGGCAGCGACCAGGTGGCGCTCGGGTCACTCGACGAGACCGACAGCTCCGACCTCGAACGGCGCCCCTGGGAGTTCAACCTCGATTCGGTGAAGCCCGGATCACCGAGCCCGGCCCGGGGGCACGACCCGGACCCAGCAGTCGCTGAGACCTTGACCAACTCCGGCGACGACCCCATCACCGAGCCCACCGCGGTGGTGTCTACGGCCCCAGGTGCCACCGGCTCCTCCGGCGCCCCCGGTGCCGGCGGCGGGCCGACCGAGTCGGGCCGGGCGCCTTCTCGCGGCTCCGGTGCGGCGGCGGCTGCCGGGGTCGGATCCGCCGCCGCCCGCCACGACGAAGGGTCCGGGCCCATGACGAAGGACCCGATTGCTACCCCGCTCGGCGGGGACCCTGTCGACCGGGATCCGGCCGATGCCGGCAAGCCCCGCCCCACCGGTTCGGCGAGCAGGGGTCGCACCCGTCGCAACGGTCTCAGGCCGGCGCGGATGCGGGCCAAGCGACCCGAGGACGTCGACGTCCCCACCAGCCCGCCCCTGGCTGCTGAACCGCCCGGTGCATCGGTCACCGACGTGCCGGGTGCCGGTCGCAAACGGGTTGGACTCGCCAGCCTGGCCGCCGCCGACCAGAGCACCGCCGACCAGAGCACCACCGATCAGAGCACCACCGACGCGGCCGGCGGGCCGGGACCCGGCGGAGTCCTCACCGGCGCCACCGCCGCGACGGCGTCCGGCCGGGGTCACGGCTGGCTAAGCCGGCGCTCGGCGTCCGATCGCGCGACGGTGGCACCCGGGGCAGCCTCCCCGTCACCGGGCGCGGCGGCACCGACCGGAGGGGGGCCGCCGGCACCCCGCCGGCTGCGCCGACCGGTGGCCGGCCCGGACCACGGGGAAAGCGGTCCCCACGAGGATTCCAGCCCGATCGGCATCCGGGTGGGGACCGGGGTGGCGGTGGCGGTCGTCGCCCTGCTCGCCTTCCGACTGGGCACGGTGACCTCATTGGTGCTCACTGTCGTGGTCGTCACCTTCGCGGCGGGCGAGTGCTTCGGGGTGCTCCGACGCGCCGGCTACCACCCGGCCACTCTGCTCGGCCTGGTCGGGACCATCTCGCTGATGGTCGGGGCCTACAGCAAGGGGGTGGCCGCCCTGCCGCTCGTCCTCGTGCTGATCACCGTCTTCACCCTGGTCTGGTACCTGTTCGGCATCGAGCGCGGATCCCCGGTGGCCGGTACGGCGGCGACGCTCCTGACCGTCGGATGGGTGTCGCTACTGGGCGCTTATGCGGGCCTTTTGCTGTCACCTTCGACCTTCCCCAACCGCCACGGCATCGCCTTCCTCCTCGGGGCGATCATCGCCACCGTGGCCAACGACGTGGGCGCCCTGGTGATCGGTGGTTGGCTGGGCAGTCGCCCTCTGGCTCCGACCATCAGTCCCAACAAGACCTGGGAAGGGCTGTTCGGAGGGGCGGTCTTCTCGATCCTGGTCTCGACGGTCGTGGTCGGGTCCATCCACCCGTGGAGCGCGTCCAATGCCGCCCTCCTGGGGGTGGTGGTGGCCGTCGTCGCCCCGATCGGCGACCTGTGCGAATCGCTGCTCAAGCGGGACCTCCGGCTCAAGGACATGGGCACCTTGCTGCCGGGCCACGGGGGCGTGCTCGACCGGGTCGATGCCCTGCTCTTCGTGCTCCCCGCCACCTACTACCTGGTCCGTGCCCTGAATATTGCCTGAAGTTCGGGCAGGCTAGGGGGTATGGACATTTCGGGTCGGGCACCGGTGACGGTGAGCCTCGTCGGGTCCACCGGCTCCATCGGGACCCAGGCCGTCGAGGTGGTGGAGGCGAGCCCGGAGCGATTCGACGTGGTGGCCCTGGGCGCCCACCGCTCGGTGGCGCTGCTGGCCGACCAGGCGCGGCGGCTCCGCCCCGAGGTGGTGGCCATCGGCGACCCGGCACTGGCCTCCGAACTCGAGCGGCTGGTCCCGGTCGGGGTGGAGGTGGTGGCCGGCGCGGCAGGGCTCGCCTCTATCGCCGAGCTGGCCGATGTGGCCGTCAACGGCGTCGTCGGATTCGCCGGCCTGACCGTGACCCTGGCTGCCCTGCACGCCGGTCGCCGCCTGGCACTGGCCAACAAGGAGTCGATCATCGCCGGCGCACCGGTGGTGCAGCAGGCCCGGCACACCGTTGGGGCAGAGATCATCCCCGTCGACTCCGAGCACGGCGCCCTCCACCAGTGCCTGCGGGCCGGCCGCCGCTCCGAGGCGACCCGCCTCCTGCTGACGGCCTCGGGTGGTCCCTTTCGGGGCCGCACCGGCGACGAGCTGGCCCACATCGGGGTGGCCGACGCTCTCACCCATCCGACCTGGGCCATGGGCCCGAAAATCACCGTGGACTCCTCCACCCTGATGAACAAGGGGCTCGAGGTGATCGAGGCCCACGAGCTCTTCGGCCTCCCCTACGACGCCATCGACGTCGTGGTCCACCCGCAGTCGATCGTCCACTCGATGGTCGAATACTCGGACGGCGCCACCGTGGCCCAGCTCTCCCTGCCCGACATGCGCCTCCCCATCGGATACGCCCTGGCCTACCCGGACCGGCTCGCCGTGGCCTTCGGGGCCATCGACTGGACGAGGTTGTCGTCGCTCGAGTTCGAACAGCCCGATCGGACCTCCTTCCCCTGTCTGGACCTGGCCTACCGGGCCGGACGGACCGGCGACCTCGCCCCGGCGTGGCTCAACGCCGCCAACGAGGTGGCGGTGGCGGCGTTCCTGGAAGGAAGGGTGGCCTGGACGGCCATCGCCGAGGTGGTCGAGGCCACCCTCGACCGTTACGATTCGCCAGCGATGTCGACCACTGCCGGCGGCGACCGGCAACGGAGCGTGGATGACGTGCTCGAGGCCGACGCTGCGGCCCGGCGGGTGGCAAACGCCGTCGTGGCCGGACGTGAGGCGGCGGCATGAGCACCACTGAGACCCGGACGCCGGCAGCTGCCGCGTCGGAACCCGCCCCTCGGCCTTCCCTCCCCGAAAGCGTGAAGTCGCCGCGGCGATCGGCCGCCGAGCTGCTCACCGCCATTGCCGTCATCGTGGCGCTGGCCGTGGTGAGCGGGCACGTGGATCTGCTGATCGTCATCGCCTCCATCATCGTCATCGTCATGCTCCACGAGCTCGGCCATTTGCTGGCTGCCAAACACGGTGGCATGAAGGTCACCGAGTACTTCGTCGGATTCGGGCCGCGCCTGTGGTCCTTCCGGCGTGGGGAGACAGAGTACGGGATCAAAGCCCTTCCACTGGGTGGCTACGTGAAGATCCCGGGGATGACCAATCTCGAGGAGACGGATCCCGCCGACGAATCCCGCCTCTATCGAGAGAAGCCCTTCCACGCCCGGCTGCTGGTGGCGGTGGCCGGCTCGGCCATGCACTTCCTCATGGCCTTCGTGCTGCTGTTGGCCCTCCTGACCCTCGTCGGTGTGCCCAACTCGGGTCTGGTGCAAATCCAGGGCCTGGACCGCGTCGGTGGGATGCCGAGCCCTGCGGCGGTCGGAGGTGTCCAGGTAGGTGACGTGGTGGTCTCCGTGGGCGGCAAGCCGATCGGGGGGAGCGTGGATGCGCTGACCGCCGCCATCCACTCCCGCCCCGACCAACCGGTGACCATGGTGGTCAGCCGCCGGGGCCAGACCCGGACGCTGACCGTGACGCCCGCCAACGGGCGCCGGCTCCATGAGAAGGGTGCGCCGCCACCGACCGGATCAAAGCCCTTCGGGCTCATTGGGGTGAGTCTCGGCTCACCGGTGCAGCGGGCGACCCCCTTGCACGCCCTGGCCTCGACCGGTGCCGACCTCAGGAGTGTGGCGTGGGGCTCGATAGTGGGGGTCGGGCACCTCTTCTCACCCAACGAAATCTCCCAACGTGTGAGCCAGGTGACCAATGCCCATGCGGCCAACCAGGCGGCTGCCAACGGGACACGGGTGCAGTCCCTCGTGGGTGTCGTGCAGACCGCGACCCAGGCCGCCCAGGCCGGGATCGGCGACTACCTCTACATCCTCATACTCATCAACATCTTCTTCGGTATCTTCAACCTCTTTCCGATGTTGCCGCTCGACGGTGGCCACGTGGCCATCGCCGTCTACGAGAAGATCCGCACCGGTCGGCGCAAGGTCATGTACCACGCCGACGTGGCCAAGCTGTTGCCCTTCACCTGGATGATGCTCATATTCCTCGGGATCATCATCGTGCCGGCTCTCCTGACCGACATCCTCCACCCTGCGGCCAATCCCTTCGGCTGACCTCCGGCCGACGGCGCCCGGCGGAGCGACAAGAGCGCGCCCAGGTAACATGAGGGGTATGGGTCGGACGGCTTGGACGACCACCGAGCGGCGGCCCACCCGGCAGATCCGGGTGGGCGACGTGGCGGTGGGGGGTGGGGCGCCGGTCACCGTGCAGTCGATGACCACCACCAAGACCGCCGACGCCGAGGCCACCCTGTCCCAGATCTACGCCCTGGCGGCGGCCGGCGCGGACCTGGTGCGATGCACCTGCAACGAGGAGGCGGCGGCAGAGGGGCTGGCCCGGATCGTCCCCCGCTCGCCGGTGCCGATCATCGCCGACATCCACTTCCACCACGAGATGGCCCTGGCCGCGCTGGAGGCGGGCGTGCAGGGCCTGCGGCTCAACCCCGGCAATCTGCGCAAGGAGGTGGAGATCAAACAGGTGGCGACCGAGGCCAAGGACCGGGGGGTGCCCATCCGGATCGGCGTCAACGCCGGCTCCCTGCACCCCGATCTGTACAAGCGGTTCGGCGGTGCCACCCCCGAGGCGCTGGTCGAGTCGGCCCGGATGGAGCTGTCGTTCTTCTCCGAGGTGGGGTTCGACGACGTCAAGATCTCGGTGAAGGCATCGTCGGTGCCGTTGATGATCGAGGCCTACCGGCTGGCCTCGGAAACCTTCGACCACCCGTTGCACCTCGGGGTGACCGAGGCGGGACCTCCCCCCGCCGGCCTCCTGAAGGGCACCGCCGGCATCGCCACCCTGCTGGCCGAGGGGATCGGCGACACCATCCGCTACTCACTCACCGCCGATCCGGTCGAAGAGGCGCGAGCCGGGCGCCAGCTCCTGGAGGCCCTCGGCCTGCGCGAGCGCAAGGGGCTCGACCTGATCGCCTGCCCGAGCTGCGGACGCGCCGAGATCGACGTCATCGCGGTGGCCAACGCCGCCCAGCGGGCCCTCGAGGACCGCAACCTGCCCATCCAGGTGGCGGTGATGGGCTGCGTGGTCAACGGGCCCGGCGAGGCGCGGGAGGCCGACTTGGGCATCGCCGCCGGTCGCCGGCGTGGCCACCTGTTCATCAAGGGAAGGATCGTCCGGGTCGTCCCGGAGGACGAGATGGTCGAGGCGCTGGTGGCCGAGGCGGAGAAGCTGGTCTCCGAAGGGGTGGAGGCCCGGCTGGCCGCGGCCGATTCGGGCGCCGAGTCGGAGGCGGAGGCGGACCGGAGGGCGCTCATCGAGGCCCAGGGCGATGACGCCAACGCCTCGGAGGCCAAGGTGGACCTGATCCGGAAGAAGTACGGCACCGACGCCGAGCATCCCTGACCGAAGGGACGGGCGAGAGCTGGGGCCCCGGGGTGGTGGCCGGTAGAATCGCCGACCATGCGCATGTCCCGGCTCCTGGTCCGCACCCTGCGTGAAGCGCCGGCCGACGCCGAGGTGGCCAGCCACCGGCTGCTGGTCCGGGCCGGCTACATCCGGCGTCTGGCCTCGGGCGTGTACTCCTTCCTCCCCCTCGGGCTACGGGTCCTCCACCGGGTGGAGGCGGTGATCCGGGAGGAGCTCGACGCGGCCGGGTGCCAGGAGTTGCTGCTGCCCGCCCTCCATCCCCTCGAGCTGTGGGAGCGGTCGGGACGGGCGGCCATGTTCGGGAGTGACGCCCTCCCGGCCATGACCGTGGACGCCCGGGGTGGGACCTTCGTGCTCGGGCCCACCCACGAGGAGGTGGTCACCGTCACGGTGGGAGCCGAGGTCGACTCCTACCGGCAGCTGCCGCTGACCGTGTACCAGATCCAGGTCAAGTTCCGGGACGAGGCCCGGCCCCGGTTCGGCCTGCTCCGCACCCGTGAGCTGATCATGGCCGACGCCTACTCCTTCGACGTGGACCGGGAGGCCATGCAGGCCTCCTACCGGGTGGTCTTCGACGCCTATCTCCGGATCTTCGAGCGCTTGGGCCTCGAGGTGACGCCGGTCGAGGCCCAGTCGGGCGCCATCGGGGGCGACGTCAACCACGAGTTCATGGTGGCCTCGGCCGTGGGCGAGGACCATTTCGTCTCATGCCCCTCCTGCGGGTACGCCGCCAATGTCGAGGCTGCCACCCGAGGGGTGGCCAGGGTCGCCGGCGGCGACGGGACCGGCACCTCGACCGTGCCGCTGGTCGACCACCACACACCGGGGCGCCCGGGGATCACCGATGTGGTCGCCTACTTCGCCGACCAGGGGGTGGTCGCAGCCGACTTCCTGAAGAGCTTGGCCGCGTTCGATGCCGAGGGCCGACCGACCGTCCTCTTGGTCCCCGGCGACCGTGAGGCCCGGCTCCCGAGCGGGTGGCGGCTGTTCGAGGACTCGGATTTCGCCGAGTACCCGAGCCTGGTCAAGGGCTATATCGGCCCCTCCGACCAGCAGCAGCACGGCGTCAGGGTGGTCGCCGACCTCGACGTCACCCGGGACGGCCCCTGGATCGTGGGGGGCAACCGCAAAGACCACCACCTGACCGGGGCCGTGCTCGGCCGCGACTTCACGGTCGACGAGTGGGGCTCCTTCGCCCGGTTGGTCACCGGCGACGCCTGTCCCCGCTGCGGCACGGGCATCGAACTGGTCCGGGCGGTCGAGGCGGCCCACACCTTCCAGCTGGGCCAGAAGTACTCCGAGGTCATGCCCGGCTCGGACTTCGTGGCCGAGGACGGCGGGGAGGAGATCCTGTCGATGGGCTGCTACGGAATGGGGGTGAGTCGGTTGCTGGCCGTGGTGGCAGAGGAGCACCACGATGATCGGGGCTTGATGTGGCCCCGGGAGACTGCGCCCTACCAGGTACATCTGGCAGCCCTCGGGGCCGGGCGGTCCCCTGCGGTCGAGGACGCCGCCGACCGTGTCTACGGACGCCTGATGGCGGCCGGGATCGAGGTCCTCTACGACGATCGCGATGTGTCCCCGGGGGTCAAGTTCGCCGATGCCGACCTGCTCGGGGCGCCGGTGCGCCTGGTCGTCGGCTCCAAAGGACTGGCCCGGGGCGTCCTGGAGTGGCGGTCGCGGGCCACCGGGGAGGAACGGGAGATGCCGGTGGACGGCGCCGTCGAGGACCTCGTCGCCGGCTGACCGACCCGGAGCTGGCGGCAGCCAACCGGTCAGGGCCCCGGGGGTCGTTCTGCCGGTCGGATCGCCGCGAATTCGCACGTCAAGGCGTTTACAGCGCAGAACCGGCGCTGCTATACTCCTCCTCCTGCCGTTCGGTTGGAGTGAAGTGGCGCTGACGAAGCGTGGGCGGACAGCCCACGCTTTTGTTTTGGTCCGGAACGCTTCGAATGAAGGGCAGAACAGGCTTTGGCCGGGCAATTCGCCGGGCCGATGGCCGGAGTGAGAGCACACGACGTACACCCGCAACCGACATCGAGACAGGAGGAGGCAGCCCACATGACCGACGACCTCTTTGCTGTGCTCCAGCCGGCGGTCGCCGCCTCCGATCTCGATTTGGTCGACGTGGAGCTGCGTTCCGGTGTCCTCCTGGTCACGGTGGACCGGGACGCCGGGGTGGATCTGGCGGCGCTGACCGAGGCCAACCGGGTGGTGTCGGCCATCCTCGACGATCTCGACCCCATCCCGGGCCGGTACACCCTCGAGGTCTCGAGTCCGGGGGTCGAGCGCACCCTGCGGTCACCGGCCCACTTCGTCCACGCCATCGGCGAGACGGTGACCGTCAAGACCCGGCCCCAGGTGCCAGGGGACCGTCGGCTCCAGGGCGAGTTGGTGGCCGCCGACGAGGAGGGGCTGGTGCTGGCCGTGGACGGTCGGGCCGAGGAGCCGACCCGCCTGGCCTACTCGGACATCGACCGGGCCCGCACGGTCTTCGCCTGGGGGCCCGAGGGGCGACCGGGCACAAAGGGCCCGAGGGCGACCACCCCGAGGAAGGCGTCGGCACCCGGGACGACGAAGACGAGGAAGCAGGTCCCAGCCCCATGAGCAAGCCGAACTTCGAGTTCCTCGACGCGCTCGGTCAGATCGCCCGGGACAAGGGCATCTCCGTCGAGACTCTCCTCGACGCCCTGGCCAATGCCCTGGTTGCCGCCTACAAGCGCCGGCCTGACGCTGCCGAGGAGGCGGTGGTCACCATCGATCCCGAGTCGGGTGAGATCCGGGTCTACGGCCAGGAGCTCGACGAGGACAGCAATGTCGTCCGCGAGTGGGACGACACCCCCGACGACTTCGGCCGGATCGCGGCCCAGACGGCCAAGCAGGTCATTCTCCAGCGCATCCGTGAGGTGGAGCGCGACCTCAAGTACGAGGAGTACGCGGGCCGGGAGGGTGACATCGTCACCGGCATCGTCCAGCAGACCGACAATCGCTACACCCTGCTGGACCTGGGCAAGGTCGAGGCCCTGCTCCCGCAGGCTGAGCAGGTCTCCTACGAACGCTACGAGCACGGGGCCCGGCTGAAGGCCTACATCGTCGAGGTCCGCAAGACGACCAAGGGACCCCAGATCGTGGTCAGCCGAAGCCATCCCGGGCTGATCAAACGCCTGTTCGAGCTCGAGGTGCCGGAGATCTCCTCCGGGGCGGTCGAGATCAAGGCCGCCGCCCGTGAGCCCGGGCACCGCACGAAGATCGCGGTGTGGTCGAACGACCCGAATGTGGACCCGGTCGGTGCCTGCGTCGGCGCCCGCGGCTCGCGGGTGAGGATGGTGACCAACGAGCTCCGCGGCGAGCGGGTGGACGTGGTCCCCTTCTCTGACGACCCGGTGGAGCTGATCCAGTCGGCGCTGGCCCCGGCCCGGGTCCGCGAG
>DATKRZ010000057.1:0-23531 GCA_035531955.1 Acidimicrobiales bacterium
CCGGCTCCAGCATCCGTCCCGAGCTCTTGGCCCCCTCCATCTCGGGGTGGTAGTCGGGCCACGTCATGGGCGTGAGCTCGAGGGGTGTCGACCGCTCCAGGCCGGCCACGATGCCCGGGCCGCGGTCCACGTAGTGCTCCAGCAGGTCGGGCGGGGTCCGGCCCGCGGTGAGGCGCCCCATGTAGGTCAGGGCCTCGGTCCGCGAGTCCGTCGACCCCACCTCGCCCATGAGGTGGTTCTGGGGCATCCAGATCCCCCCGCCGGAGACCGCGGTGGTGCCACCGATCGACTCGGTGCGCTCCACGAGGGTCACCCCGGCTCCGCGGGCCCGGGCCGCCAAGGCGGCGGAGAGCGCCGCGGCCCCGGAGCCCACCACGATGACATCGGCTCGGGAGTGCTCCGTCGGGGCGGTCACGTCCACCGACTCAGGGTCGGGCCAGGTAGCGATCGAGCTCGCGGTGCATGTTGGCGATCCCTCCCTCGTAGGTCCGGGACAGCCGTGTCCGCTCGATGCTCAGGCTGTGGATGCCTCGCTGCTGGCGCCCGATGTTGGAGAAGTCCTGCAGTGGGATGCGCGGCCAGTGGTCGGCGTCGTCCGGTGCGAAGGGGCCCTGCAGGGCCGGGCGGGGGAGGTGGTCGCCGGCCGGCGGGATGGTGAGCGACCACAGTTCGAACAGGCAGGACTCGGGGTCGTCGCCGTTGGGCCGCACCCGGTAGACGAGGGCGTTCCCGTACTGGGGGAGGACGAAGTAGTTGGGGAACAGGAAGAACATGCCGCCCCACCGGGCCAGGGCGGCCGGGTCGGGCGGTGGGAGGGGGATGCCGGCCCCCTCGGCGTACCGGTAGAGGGCCGTGACCACCTCGGCCCCGAAGGTGCTCCCCTCGGGGACCGGCCGGTCCCGCAGGCCCTCGATGACGTGGACCTCGCGCTCGAGGGTCATGGCCTCGAGGCCGCCGCTGAGCAGGCGGACCGACTCGAGGATGGCGTCGATCTCGTTCACCCCCACCTGCCGGCCCTTCTTGGCCTGGGCGTCGGGGCGCAGCTGGAAGCTGGAGTGCCCGTGCGGGTGCACCGAGTAGGCCAGGCTGTCGGGGTCGTACTGCTCGGGGTGGCCGAGGGTGAGCTGCGGGTGGGTCTGGGGGACGTGGTAGCCCTCCATGAACGCCTCCTGGGCCACCTTCCAGTTGGCGGGCAGGATCGCCGACTTCCACCACACCACCCGCATGTCGGCCACGCCCAGCGGGTCGAGCAGGCCGGGCATGGGGTCGAGGGCCTCCAGCAGGGGTGGGGCCGACGGGTCCAGGGTCACCCAGACGCACCCGCCCCACGTGTCCACCCTGGCCTGGCGCAGGCAGAGCTCGTCGGGCCCGAGGAGTGCGGGCTCGAAGGCGTGGTCACCGTAGACGAAGGAGTTGGTCCCGTCGAGGTTCCACCGCCACCCGTGGAACGGACAGACGATCTGGCCCCGGGGGAAGGTGCCCGATCCCTCGGCCAGTTGGGTGGCCCGGTGGCGGCAGGCGTTGAGGTAGGCCCGGACCGTCCTGGGGTCGGTGCGGACCAGCAGGATGGACTGGTCGCTGACGGTGTACTCGACGTAGTCACCGGGGTCGGGGAGCTCCTCGAGCCGACAGGCCATCTGCCAGGCCCGGGGCCAGAGGTACCGGCGCTCGAGCTCGGCGAAGGCCGGGTCGTAGTAGCGCTCGGCAGGCACCCCGTCGGGGGTGGTCATGGGGAACGGGACGGCCTGTTGCCCATGACCGGCGACCGGTCGGTCTCCTAGGCCCGGGTGGAGGCCGACCTCAGCCACCGGCGCTCCCGTCGGGCAGCCCGAGCAGGGTGATCTCCCGCCGGCGGAACCGCCACCGTGATCCGTCCCGGACCAATTGATCGTGGTAGCGGCCGGTGGCCACCAGCGTCAGGCCCCCGGCTCCGGCCCTCACGAACAGATAGTCGGTGTGGGCCACGGCGGTGTCGCCGTCCACCTCCACGAGGGAGTTGGCCGTGATGTGCTTGCCGCGGGCCTCGGGTGGCTGCACCGACTCCATGTACCGCCGGATGTCGCCGCGACCCTCGTTGGCCCGGCCCGCCACCACCAGATGGGCGTCGTCGACGAAGAGCTCGGACCACTGGTCGAAGCGACCGTCGTCGCAGTGCTGGCTGTACGCGGCGATGGTCCGCCGTACCTGGTCCTCGTCCTCCCCCACGGTCCTCCCCACTCCTCGGCCGCGCCGCCGGAGTGCCGGGCCGACCGATCGGACGCCACCCATGATAGGTCGGCGTCCGCTTCGGCCGCGGGGGAGCCGGACGCAACTTCACCCCGGGGTCGTGCCCGGCTCGCGGAGCTCGGCGATGGTCTCGCCCACCGGGTAGGTCGTCCCCTCTTCCCCGATCCGGTGGAGCATCCCGCTGATCGGCGCGCCGATCTCGCTCTCCACCTTGTCCGTCTCCAACAGGTAGAGGGGCTGGTCCCTGACCACCTCGGCACCCTCGTCGACCAGCCATCGGGCCAGGGTGGCCTCGGTCATCTCCATGCCCAACTTGGGAACGCGTATCTCGATCGTCGTCACCCCCCCGGGACCGGTGCGGCTGAGCCGGTGCGGCCGTTCGTCGCACTCTATCCATGCCGTCCCACCGTGCCGTCCCACCGTTCCCACGTCCGACCGATGCCCCTGGTCAGCCAACACCGCGAAGCCGTCCACCCTCCCCGGGGCGGCGGATCGCGGTGGTGCTAGCTTCGCGGACCGGCACGGCGAACCTCGACCCGACCGTCCGGACTGGAGCAGGCCATGGAGACCCGAACGCTGGACAGGGTGAAGTACGAGAAGGACGGGCCCGTGGCCTGGATCACCCTGGACTTCGAGGAGAAGGCCAACGTCCAGTCGTCCGGCCTGGTGTTCGACGTCGACACCTGCCTCGACGACGCCGACCGTGACTACGACATCAAGGTGGTGATCCTGAAGGCCAACGGCCCCGGGTTCAGCGCCGGTCACGTGGTGAGGGGCGCCCCCGGCACCGAGATGCGCGAGATCGACGAGAGCACCGCCCGGTTGGGCAGCCCGTGGAAGGGCCAGTGGGACATCTACGGCACCCCGGTGCTCAAGCTGTGGGACTTCCCCAAGGTCACCATCGCCCAGGTCCACGGCTACTGCCTCGGGGGAGGCACGGTGTGGGGGCTGCTCACCGACATGACCGTGGCATCCGAGGACGCCTACTTCCAATTCCCCGTGCTCCAGGGAATGGCCATGCCCACCATGGAGACGGGCATCGAGCCCTGGATCTTCATGAACTGGAAGCGGGCATCGGAGTACATGTACACGGGTCAGGAGCTCAGCGCCGCCGAGGCCAAGGAGATGGGTCTCGTCAACCGGGTGGTCGCCCGCGACCGGCTCGACGACGAGGTGGCCGAGCTGGCCTTCCACGTGGCCCAGGCCCCGCTCACCACGCTGATGGCGGCCAAGGCCAACATCCGGCGAGCCTGGGACCTGATGGGACTGCGGACCCACCTGCAGGCGTCGAACGACCTGTTGACCGTGGCCACGACCGCCACCGATGTGCAGGAGTACATCCGCGGGGTGTACGCGGAGGGGCTTCGTCCCCGCGACGCCGCCCGCCGCAACGCCGAGCGGGCCAAGGTACTCGCCGCCGAGTGGAAGGCAAGATCCCGGGCCCCGGACTGACTCGGCCGCCCCGGTGCCCCCCGAAAGCCCGGAGCGGCCGGGGCCACGACGACGGGGCCTGCCGCGGCGAGACCGCGGGGTCGATCCGCTCCGCCCTCAGCAGGTGGAGGAGTAGGCCGAGGTGCCAGGGCCGGTCTGCGGGTCATCCACCTCGCCTCCTCCCCCCGACCGGAGGACCGCGCCCAGGTGCACCACGTACCACTCACCCCGCCACGAGATCATCGAGGCGATACCGAACGACCGCACCTGGCCGTCCAGCCTGTAGACCATCCGGGCGTTGGGCACCTCGAAGTAGCCGACGTCGTTGTAGCAGACGCCGGGCGGCACCCAGTGGCCATAGGACGAGTCGACGTCCACGCCGACCAGCGCGGCACCGGCGCCGAGCATCTCGTGGGCTGCGCTGATGTCCAGCTGGTAGTCGACCAGCAGCCGGCCGGCGTAGTCGCCGGCAGGGTCGGCCTCCGCCTTCAGCGCCGCGTAGGCCGCCTCGGGGAAGAAGGCCGGGAGGGCCGACGTCATCGAGCCGCTCACCACCCCGTTCCACAGGGCATCCATACGGGCGCCGAACAACGGGTCGGTGGCGGAGGGGAAGGCCCCGGTCTGGGGGAGCGAGCCGGGGTCCACGGTGGTGGTGGTCGGGGGAAGAGTGGTCGTGGTGGGCGGCATCGAAGTGGTGGAGGCGTGGCGCCGGGTTGCGGGGGCCGTGGCGGCGGAAGGTCGTTCGCCCGAGGAGCGGGCCACCATCGCCCCGGTGACGGCCAGCGCCACCAATACCACGGCCAGCAAGGTCACCCGCCGTCGACGGACCGTCCGGCTCCGGGCGGTCGGGTGTCGATACCGGTGGGGCGTCGGGTCGGGACGGTCCATGATCGCTACGCAATGGTAGGTGTCCTGGCCCGTGCCCGGGCCCGGGCGGTTGGACGGGTCGGTCGGTCGGGCGCGTGCCATCATGTCCCCCGGGCCGCCGGGGGGCGACGACAGGAGGAGCGACCGTGGGTGCCGAGGCCAACAAGGAACGGGTGCAGGCGTTCTGGAGGACGCTCTACGAACGCGACTGGGAGGCCGTCGGCGCCTTCTTCGGCGAGGACAGCGAGTACACCGACGTGCCCTCCCCGGACGACGACGTGGCCCGGGGTCGTGAGCTCATCGTGGCCCGCCTCCGACTGGGCCTCGAGCCCATCTCGGGCTACGAGCACCATCTGCGA
The DNA here is from genome assembly GCA_035531955.1 of Acidimicrobiales bacterium. Taxonomy (GTDB): domain Bacteria; phylum Actinomycetota; class Acidimicrobiia; order Acidimicrobiales; family RAAP-2; genus Bog-756. Next base: position 4,884 of record DATKRZ010000057.1, read on the forward strand.
CTGATGGTGGCCGAGGGCGACACGGTGGTGACCGAGCACGCCGAGACCTGGCGCTGGCACACCGGGGAGGAGGTCACCCTCCCCTTCGTGTCGGTGCACGAATTCCGCGACGGGGTCATCGTGCGGTGGTGGGACTACTGGGACCTCCAGACCCTGATGAACGCGGCACCGGCGTGGTGGATAGAGCACATCATGCAGGGCTATACCTGAGGTCGGCGGTGCCGCGCCCGCGGGGGTGGCGGCCGGCGCCGGAGGGAGGAGCGCACGGCGTGGAGAGCGCGTGGGCTCAGCCCATGGTGTCGATGATCTCCTCCACCATGGCCGGCGTGGTGTCGGGGTGGAGGAGGGCTAGGCGACCGACCGGTCGGTCCTCCCAGACGGTCGGGACCACGAACCCGACCTGGTCCTTGAGGAGCTGGTCCGACCAGCGCTCATAGTCCTCCCAATCCCACCCGGTCCGCCGGAAGAGGACCACCGACAGCTCCGGCCTGCGGACCAGCTCGACGTGGGGGGTGCGCTCGATGAGGTCGGCGCACTGTTGGGTAACGGCCAGCACGGTCTCGATGGCGTCGCGGTAGGCGTCGGTGCCGTAGACGGCCAATGAGAACCACAGGGGGAGCCCCCGGGCCCGCCGGGTCAGGTGAAAGGCGTAGTCACTCGGGTTCCAGTCGTCCCGGGCATCACTGTGCATCACGTCGAGGTAGGACGCGTCCTGGGTGTGGACCGCCCGGGCCAGACGGGGTTCCCGGTAGACGAGGGCGGCGCAGTCGAAGGGGGCGAACAACCATTTGTGGGGGTCCACCACGAACGAGTCCACCAGTTCAATGCCTTCGAACCGGTGGCGCACCGAAGGGGCGAAGAGGGCGGCACACCCGTAGGCGCCGTCGACGTGGAACCACAGAGACCGTTCCCGGGCCACCCGCCCCACCCCGGCCAGGTCGTCGACGATGCCGGCGTTCGTGGTGCCACCGGTGGCGACCACGGCGATGACGTCGGAGGCCCGGGGATGACGGTCCAGGGTCGAGGCCAGTCCGGATCCGGTGAGGCGGTGGTCGTCGCACGGGACGAGCAGAGCCTCCACCCCCAGCACCCGGAGTGCCTTGCCCACCGAGGAGTGGGCTTCCTCGCTGATGGCCACCACCGGCCGGGCCGGGGCCCGCTCCCCGAGGCGATGGTCAGCCGTGTCCCGGGCCACCATCAGTGCCGACAGGTTGCCCGCCGATCCCCCGGAGACGAAGCATCCCCCCGCCCCTCCCGGGAGGCCGGCCAGCTCGGAGAGGACTCGGAGTGCCTGGTTTTCGGCGGCGACGGCCCCGGCGGCCTCCATCCACGACGTCCCCTGGAGCGAGGAGCAGGCCACGACCATGTCGAAGAGCAGGGAGGCCTTGGTCGGCGCGGCCGGGATGAACGACAGGAACCGTGGGCTGTCGCAGGAGACCACCGCCGTGGCCAGGTCGTTGTCGAAGATCTCCATGATGCGGTGGGCGTCGGTCCCCGTGGGGTTGATCAGGCCGTCGAGGCTGGCGCCGAGCGACTCCGCCTGGGCCCCGCCGAAGTCCAGGGGGACCGGATCGAGCGCCAGACGCCACCGGCAGTAGTCGAGGACGAGGGTGGTCAGTTCCTCGTCATAGACGAACATGGGATTGCGCATGGTGTCCTTTCTGGGCGGCGCCCAATGATCGCAGACGCGATGGACTGCCCGTCGCGCTCGCAGGCGCTCCATGGGCCGCGCCATGCAGCTCCGTCACCCGGGACGCCGACCCGGCCGACCCGTCCGGTCAGGCCGACGCGTTCGAGTCCGCCGTGGTGGCGACGGGCCGATGCACCGATACCGCGTACGTTCCGGACCCGGTCCACGGCTCGCCCTCCCACGTGGCCCACCGCCCCTCCAGTGCCAGCCCGGCCTGGTGGCAGTGCCGGTCGTACTCGGTGAGGTCGTAGCCCCGGTCGAGCCCGAACCCGGCCACCATGTGGCCTCCCTCGGCGATGTGACGGGCGCAGCTGCGGACCAGGTCGGCCTGCGTCCCCTCCGGCGTGAACAGCAGGACGTTCCCTGCCATCACCACCAGGTCGAACCGCCGGTTGGTCTCGAGCGTGCTGAGGTCGGCGACCACCCAGTTCAGCTCGGGGGCGAGGCGCCTGGCCGTGTCGATCATCGACGTGTCGACATCGACTCCGAGCACCTCGATCCCCCGGCGTGCCAGCTCCCGGGCCACCCGCCCGGTCCCGCATCCCGCGTCGAGGACCGAAGCAGGGTGGAAACGCTCGATGAAGTCCGCCTCCCCGTGGACGTCCACTCCGGAGGCGGCGAGGTCGTCGAACCGCCGTTGGTAGCGGTCCCCATCCCATGTCACGACATGTCCCGAGCCATCAGGGGATGGTCCACAGTGTCGGTTGGGCCGGTTGGTCCTGGGTCAGCGGATGGTACCCGGGGAGCTGCGACATCGGCGTGTCGAGGTACACCTTGGCCTCGGGGGGCTGGGCGAAGCGGCCGTGGCTCCAGCGGATCTCCACGTGTCCGGCCACCACGCCGGACTCGCCGCCCTCGCGGGAGCGGTAGGTACAGGCCCAGTCGACCCGCGGCTGTCCGGCCACGGCCGGTGTCACCACGAACTCGTCCAGCTCGAACGACGACCGCCAGTCCCATGGGCTGGCGATGCGGTAGCGCGCTGGCGCGCCGGTCCTTCGGTCGTTGCCCAGCACGAAGTAGGGGGCACTGCCGATCCGGAGTAGCCGCCACAGCATCCCCTCGGGGCCCACCCCCGACGTCGAAAGCGTCTCCGTCCATCGCCGGGCCGATGCCTCGCTGACCGTCCGGCACAGCCCGGCATACGCGGCGCGGGAGTCGGGGTCGGGATAGCCCCGTCCGGCCAGGGCCTCGCGCAGCAGCCCGAGCTGATCTCGACTGCACTCCGAAGGGGTCGGGGGGAAGCCGGTGAGCCCTGTCGCCGACAGGCACGAGCGGTAGAGGCCTGCCACCTCCCCGGGGGCCACCGCGTCGTACCAGTCGCCGCGGTCCCACGTTCCCTGGGTGGCCAGCAGACCGTCGAAGAGCCGTCCGGGGGAGGCATTGGCCAGGATGTCCGATTCGTACTTGCAACTGACCAGGTAGACGTGGTCGATGCGCAGGTCGATCGGGGCCACCTCGTCCCCTGGCGGGCGGCGCCCTCCGGTCCACTCGATGGTGAGCGGGACACGATGGCGAAGCCCGTCGGACGCCTCCAGGAGGGCCCGACCGTTGGCGAAGGCCGTCGCCCACTCGGCGGAGTACCGGCCGGACCGGTGGACGCGGCTCAGGTGGTCCCAGTCGTCGTCCGTCACGCGGAGCTGTACCGGTCGGGAAGCCAGCGCCGTAGCCGGATCTGCAGAGGGAAGGGTGCCGAGAGCCGTGCCCAGTTCGGTCACGACGGTGCGATCGTCGGGCATGTGGCCGGTGGTCGCCCGAGGCCGCGGTCAGCCCGGCGGCCGGTCGTCGTCGGCGCCGCGCCCGTAGGCGCGCAGCCGTTCGGCTCCGGCCGGATCGAGTAGTTGGACGACGTCGCGGACCGGCCCCTCGCCCTCCTCACCGCGGACGGCCCGAAGTGCCTTGCCGGCCGCACTCCGAGGTCCGGGCAGGTCGGTCGTCAGCAGCACCAGCGGACCAAGGTCGTCTCTCGGGGCCCCACCGGCGCGGGCCTGGTGCAGGACGGCCGCCTTGCCCAGGGCCTTCCACAGCACGTCCGGTCGGCGAAGGCCGGGCCGTGTGGCCGAGAACGCTCCGGACAGCTCGAACAACCACGTGCGTCCCGATGCGTCGCGGGCGCGGAAGTCCACCCCGGTGCCGAGGTCGCCGAAGGCCACGGCACGCTCGATCTCGACGAAGCCCGCCGTGACGAGTGCCTGGTGGGCCAGATCTCGCGCCTTCTGGCCCAGGCTGACGGCGCGGGCCTCGACGCCGGCGCCCGCCTCGGGCTGGGAGGACCGCGCCGGGGAGACGGTCACCCTCCCGCCGATGGGTCCGCCCGAACCCGGCGCCGGCCCGTTGGCCCGTTCCTCGGCCACGCGTCGCTCGGCCAGGGCCACGTAGGCCTCGTCGGTGTCGAATCCGACGTAGTGCCGCTCGGTGCGCACGGCGGCGACGGCCGTCGAACCCGAGCCCATGAAGGGGTCGAGGACGAGATCGTCACGGTACGTGTAGAGCTCGATGAGCCGGCGGGGGAGCTCCACGGGGAACGGCGCCGGATGTCCCACCCGGGTGGCCGATTCGGTGGGGATGTCCCAGACATCGATGGTGGCGTCGACGAACTCGTCCATGGTGATGGTCCCCTCGTGGGGGAGCCCCGTCGCCGACCGCTGACCTGGGGTGAGGGCGCGGTCGAACCGGCCCTTGGACGCCACGATGATGCGTTCGGACACATCGCGAAGAACCGGGTTGCCCGGCCGCTGGTAGGTGCCCCAGGCGCACGAGCCGCCGGCGGCGTGGCTCTTCTGCCAGATGATCTCCCCACGCAGCAGGTAGCCGAGGCCCTCGAGCAGGTCGATGACGTCACGGGAGAGCGATCGGTAGGGCTTGCGGCCCAGGTTGGCGACGTTGACTGCCACGCGCCCTCCGGGCTCCAGCTTGTGGAAGCACTGGGCGAACACGTCGTAGAGCATGCCCAGGTAGGCGTCGTAATCGGCGGGCACGGTCCCGACCCCGAGCGCCGCCTCGTACTCCTTGCCGGCGAAGTACGGGGGAGAGGTCACGACCAGCGCCACCGATCCGTCGGCGACCTCTCCCGAGCGGTCCATCTGGCGGGCGTCGCCGACCCAGATGGCATCCCGCGCCGCCGGTTCGGCCACCGCGCTGTCGTCCGAGAGCCGCGGGGGGGAGAAGCGGGCATAGAACGTGGACGCGTCATGGGCCTCACGACGGCCCACGCCGAAGGCCGACGTGGAGGTGGGCCGGCGCCGACCGCCCGGACGGAGGGGCTCGATGCTGCTCACGCCGGCCACCCCACTGCCGGCCACCCCGCCGGAGGAGGGATGGATCGGCGCGTGATGCTCGTCGGTGGTCTGGGCACGGTGGGGATCCTAGGGAACGGCTGTGACACGAGGACCGACCCGGCCCACCCGCCGGTCGGGTCGGTCCCACCCGTCCGCCCGCCGGGTGGACATCCCCGTCGGGAGCGGCGCCGTGCCATGGTCAGCGAGGCTAGTGGCGACCCGTGACGGCCCTGCGGATGGGACGGCGGGGCTCAGCCGCCGGCCAGGTGCTCGCCGATCGACTCGCCGACCAGCACGCAGCGGGAGAGCGACGTGCAGCTCGCCGCGGCCAGCTCCTGAGGGGAGGCCACCGCGGCCGCCGATCTCCAGGGGTGGCCGGCCGATCCAGTGAGGACCGCCACCCCGGCGTGGGTCGCCAGCGCCACTGCGCTTCCCACCGCCACGCACGAATCGACTGCCGTACACGACACGCCCATCAGTGCGGCCGCGCTGGGTGTGACCGGTTGGGACGACCAGGTGAAGCCCCCGTTGGCGGAGGTGAGGATCACACCGCGACCGGTCCGGACCCCGGTAAGGGTGTTGGCCGTGGTGCCGACCGCAACGCACCACGTTCCGGCCACGCCGGCGGCCGGGACGGTGGTGCTGGTGCTGACGGTTGGGGTGCTGGTGCCGACGGTCGGGGCGCTGGTGCCGGAAGCGCCCGACGTGGTGGGTCCGGAGGTCGTGCCGGAGGGAGTCGTGCTCGGTGGGGTGGTCGTCGACGTGAAGGGAAGTCCGGCACCACCGCCCGGGGTGCAGACGATGCCGTTGAGGTACCCGACGCCCGCCGGTGCGGCTGTGTCGGCCCAGGTGGACCCACCGTTTGTGGTCACCGCCACCGCGCCGGCGACGTGGTCGACGTCGATGGAGGTGTGGACAGTCACCCAGCACTGCCGGCCGTTGGGGCACGAGATGGCGGTGGCCCCTGAGAGCGTCGACGGCAGAGTCCCCCGTTGCACCCAGCCGGCTTGGGCCGACGCCCACACCAGGGCCACCGTGCCCGAGGCGGTGGAGCCGGTGGCCAGGCACCTCCGATCGGCCTGACAGGCGATGGAGGTGACATCGAGGACGCCCGTCGGGACCGCGGCGGCCTGCCAGGACGCTCCCCCGTCCGAAGTGGTGATGATGGCTCCCAGTCCGTTGGCCGTCTGGCCGACCGCGGCGCAGTGGCGCAGGTCACTGCAGGAGACGCCGGAAAGGTACGCCGCGGTGGCGGGGGCGGGCTGGGCGGACCAGCTGCTGCCTCCGTCGGTGGTGACCACGACGGCCGCGCCGTTGGGCGCCCCCGACGCGCCCACGGTCGACCCGACGGCCCAGCACCGGGCGCTGTCGACACAGTCGAGCGCGTCGAGGGAGTTGACCGGCGGCGGAAGGGTGACGGTGACCAGGGTGCCCCGCCACGGCGATCCGGGGGCGATGGTCGAGGAGGCACCTGAGCCACCGGTCGACGCCGAGGAGCACCCCACCGCCGCCAGCGCGACGAGGGCCACCGACAGCACGGCCCCGAGGTGGGTCGGACGGTATCGGGACGGTCGGCGAGCGGGTTGCGAGACGGGCAGGGAGTTCATATGAAGTGGGAGGAGCTCAGCGGACCCGGATCACGTCGGTGTGTGTGGCCTTGTCGTGAAAGCCCTGCCGCCGACTGTCCCAGAGTGGTGAGAGACCGGCGACGATGCTGTACAGGCCGGCCAGGGAGCCGAGGATCGGTACCCATCCGACGAGGATGCCGGGATACAGCACGATGATCCGCAGTCCGGCGCGCTGGGGTCCGACCGCACCCCCCGTAGCCTCGTCCCGCACTGCGATCCCCAGCGCCATCTGGCCCACTGTCTGACCCCTGTCCCCGCCGTTCAGGAGGGCGAAGTAGGTGAGGTCGATGGCGGCGAAGACGATGCCGATGATGGCGATGTCCACGGCCCACTTGACGGCGAAGATGTTGTTCCCGGCCGTCGCGCCGACGACGGCGGCGGTGAGGATGGCCTTCGGGATGAACAGGATCACGGAGTCGATGAGGATCCCCAGGAGCCGTTGCCACCATGCGGCAAGTGGCCGGCCGAGTCGGTCGAGCGGCACCGGGACGTAGCCGTAGGGAGCGACCGGCGGGGCCTGCCCGTACGGGGGTGGGCCGTACGACGGTGGGGGGCCGTACGATGGCGCGCCGTAGGGTGGCGCGCCGTAGGGCGGGGCCTGGCCGTAGGGGGGCGGACCAGTGGGCGGGGCCTGGCCGTAGGGAGGGGGCTGAGGGCCGGGGTGCCCGTGGCCGGTGCTGGGACTCGCCGGAGACGGAGGGGCCTGCGGCGGGGGAGGAGGCGGTGTGGGAACGGTCGGGTCCGATGCTGGCTGGGACCGGTCGTCCCCGGCGGGCGGTGTCAGATCACTCACGTTGCACCCCGGTCACTTCCCTGGCAGTGGCCGCCGCTTGGGTCATCGGCGACAGTTGCTGCGATTGTCCAGGAGATCTTGCCACGTGGCCACCCCGGGACACGGTGATGAAGTCTGGCCATGGGGCCTGGGGTCTACCGTAGGTCGGTGGTGTTGTCCTCCAGCTCTCCGGCCTGTGCCGGCCCCTCGACCCGGACGCACACCTCCCCGTGAACCTGGTCGACCTGGTGGTGCTGGTGATCGTGGCTCTCGCTGCCGTGCAGGGCCTCCGACTGGGCGCCATCGTGCAGGTGCTCTCGTTCGGTGGGTTCTGGATCGGGCTGTACCTCGGGGCCCTGCTGGCGTCGGTGACCGTCCGCTGGGGACATGTCCAACCCACCCGGACGGCGTTGGCCCTCGTGACGTTGCTCGGAGTCGCCACCATGTGCGGCGTTGCCGGTCGGGTCGTCGGCAACCTGGCATTCTCGAGGGTGCACCGCGGGGCGCTGGCCACCGTCGACTCCGCCCTGGGGGTGGTGGTAGCGGTCGTTGCGTCCCTCCTGGCGGCGTGGCTTTTGGCCAACACACTCGTCAGCAGTTCTTCACTCACGCTCAATTCGTCCATCGACCGGTCGAAGATCATCCGCTCGCTCGACTCGGTCCTTCCCGCACCGCCCTCAGTGTTCTCGAGGGTCCAGAGCTTCCTGTCGGCCGAGGGATTCCCCCCGGTCTTCGCCCAGTTGGCCCCAGCCACCGCGGGCCCGGTGACCCTCCCCGGCAGCACCCAGCTGAACGGGGCGGTGGCCCATGCCGGAGCCTCCACGGTCAAGATCATCGGTGACGGTTGCGGTCAGATCCAAGAAGGCTCCGGCTTCGTCGTCGGCCCGGGAGTGGTCGTGACCAACGCCCATGTGGTGGCCGGCATCGCCCATCCGATGGTCCAGGCCGGATCGGCTCTGTTCCCGACCGCGGTCATGCTCTTCGACCCCTCGTACGACCTGGCCGTCCTGCGCGTCGGCGGGCTCGACGAGCCGGCCCTGAATCTCGATCCCTCGGCGGTGTCCCGAGGGGTGCAGGCCGCCGTCCTCGGCTACCCCGGGGGCGGTCCGTTCACCGCGACCCCCGCCGGCGTCATGGCCGTGTTCGAGGCCGAAGGCCGGGACATCTACGGCCAGGGGCTCACCGTGCGCAACGTCTACGAGATCCAGGCCGTGGTCCGCCCGGGCAACTCGGGTGGACCTCTGGTGCAGCCCGACGGCGAGGTGATCGGCGTGGTGTTCTCGAGGTCCACGACCAACGGGGACATCGGGTACGCACTGACCTCTCCCGACGTCCTCTCCCGGGTCCACCAGGCCGAGTCGACGCTCAAAGTAGTGGGCACCGGGGGTTGTGCACCCGGCTGACGCCACACCCGGCCGAAGCCACACCGCCGGACGTGGACCCGACTAGACATGGGACATGGCCCTCCCCATCGAGGATTACGGCATCATCGGTGACCTCCACACGGCGGCACTGGTCGGGAGGGACGGGTCGATCGACTGGCTCTGTCTGCCCCGGTTCGACTCCGGGGCGTGCTTCGCCAAACTGCTGGGAAACGAGGACCACGGGTCATGGCGGCTGGCACCCAAGGGCTCCCATGTGGCCTCGCATCGGCACTACCGGGGGGAGACCCTCGTGCTGGAGTCGGAGTTCGTCACCGACGAGGGAACCGTCCGGGTGATCGACTGCATGCCCATCCGCCAGCAGCACCCCGAGGTGGTCCGGCTGGTCGAAGGAGTGCGGGGAAAGGTCTCCATGGAGATGGTCCTGACCATCCGCTTCGGGTACGGGCAGATCGTCCCGTGGGTGCGGAGGGTCGACGGGACGCTCAACGCCATCGCCGGACCGGACGGGCTCTCGCTGTGGACACCGGTCGAGGTCCAGGGGAGGGACCTCTCCACGGTGGCCGAGTTCACCGTCTCCGAGGGCCAGCGCATCCCGTTCTCCCTCACCTGGTTTCCGGCCAACGAGGAGCCCCCCCGCCCGGTGGATGCGACCTACGCCATCCAGAACACCGAGATGTGGTGGACCGGCTGGGTGGGCCAGTGCACCTACGAAGGCGACTACCGCGAGGCGGTGGTCCGGTCGCTCATCACCCTCAAGGCCCTCACCTACGAACCCACCGGGGGAATCGTGGCCGCCGCGACCACCTCGCTGCCCGAGACCCTGGGCGGCAGCCGCAACTGGGACTATCGGTTCTGTTGGCTCCGCGATGCCACCCTCACCCTCGAGTCCCTGATGCGGGGCGGCTTCTATCAAGAGGCCATGGCCTGGCGGAACTGGCTCCTCCGTGCCACGGCCGGTGACCCCTCGCAGATGCAGATCATGTACGGCGCCGCCGGAGAGCGCCGTCTCGACGAGTGGGAGGTCGACTGGCTGCCCGGCTACGAGGGGGCGGCACCGGTCCGCATCGGAAACGCCGCCGCCGGCCAGTTCCAACTGGACGTCTACGGCGAGGTCATGTCGGCCCTCTACGAGTCGGAGCCCGCCGGTCGTTCGGGTGACAACCCGACCTGGGAGTTCCAGATGTCGCTGATGGACTTCCTCCGCGACGGGTGGCGGCAGCCCGACGACGGCATCTGGGAGGTCCGGGGGCCACGCCGCCATTTCACCCACTCCAAGGTGATGGCGTGGGTGGCCATCGACCGGGCCGTCAAGACCGCAGAGGTCTACGGCATGGAGGCACCGCTCGACGAGTGGAAGGCGGTCCGACAGGAGATCCACGACCAGGTCTGCGACGAGGGCTTCAACGTGTCCAAGGGTTCGTTCACCCAGTACTACGGCTCCGACGAGCTCGATGCCAGCCTGCTCATGATCCCCCTGGTGGGGTTCCTGCCCGCCCACGACCCGAGGGTGCGTGGGACCATCGAGGCGGTGGAGCGGGAGCTGGTCGACGGGGGGTTCGTGCTCCGCTACCGGACTGCCGACACCGGGGACGTGGACGGGCTGAGTGGCCGGGAGGGGGCCTTCCTGGCCTGCTCCTTCTGGCTGGCCGACTGCCTCTCGATGCTGGGTCGTGAACGCGACGCCCGCCAGCTGCTCGACCGGCTGCTCGGACTGCGCAACGACCTGGGCCTGCTGGCCGAGGAGTACGACCCGGTAGCCGGCCGGCTGGTGGGGAACTTCCCCCAGGCCTTCTCACATGTCTCACTGGTGAACTCGGCCTCGAAGCTCACCGGCCAGGAGAAGCCCTCCTCGGACCACATCATCCTCGGACTGGCCCGACGCTCCCTCACCAGCGGCAAGGCGGGCACCACCGAGCGACATCTGGGCGGCGTCACGGCCCGATCGATGATCTCCAAGCTGGTCGACACCGCCGGGAGTGATGCCCCCGGGGGTGCGGCCAGGGCCATCCAGGCCGCCATGGCCCCGTCCGGGTCGCCGGCCACACCGAAGTCGGGGTCCGGAGTGGCCGGGAGACGCCGCCGGGCCCGACCCACCACCGCGCCTTCGGCGAAGAAGGCCAACGCCGTGGCCACCGAGGCCGCCGGCAAGATGGGCAAGTCGCGGCGCGGCGCGTCCGGGACCAGCGGACAGGTTGTGCCGGTGGAGGAGGGGGCCACCAAGGCGCCGGCCAAGGGGGCGCCGGCCAAGAGGGCGCCGGCGAAGAAGGCACCGGCCAAGGAGGCGCCGGCCAAGAAGGCGCCGGCCAAGAGGCCCAACCGGAGGACGCGGAAGGGCGCCGGTGGCCGGGCCGAGGTCGAAGGCCCGTGAGCGGTATGGAGCGCCCCGACTGCCCGATCCGACCCGAGATCGGCCGGCCATGAGCGGTGACCGCCACCACGGGCCGCCGAAGGGAGGATCCGATCCGCCCCCGGGCGACCCCGGCGACCCCGAGGACCCGTCCGGCCCCCGTGCCGGGACGACCGTCGCCGACGGTGTCATCGAATTGGACACGCGGCTCGGTGGATGGGAACGGGTCACGGCCGGCTACCTGATCGAGGGTTCGGCCCCGGTGCTGGTGGAGACGGGCAGTCAGAGCTCGGTGCCGGTGCTCCTGGCCCAGCTCGAGCGGCTCGGGGTCGGTCCATCCGACCTGGCCGGCGTGGTGGTCACCCACATTCACCTCGACCATGCCGGCGGCGTCGGGGACGTGGCCCGGGCCTTCCCCGCGGCCACGGTGTACGTCCATCCCAAGGGGGCCCGTCATCTGGCCGACCCCACCCGGCTGGTCGACTCGGCGTCCCGTGTCTACGGGCCCCTGCTGGACTCGCTCTACGGCCGTCTCGATCCCACGCCGGCGGAGCGCCTTCACGTGCTCGAGGACGGTGAAGCCATCCCGATCAGCGCGAACCGTTCGCTCATCGCGGTCGACTCGCCCGGGCACGCCAAGCACCACGTGGCGTTGCACGACACCCTGAGCGGCATCCTCTTCGCGGGCGACGCCGTGGGCGTGAAGCTTCCCGACGCCGGCGTGCTGCGGCCGTCCACGCCACCTCCCGATTTCGACCTGGCATCGGCGCTCACGTCTCTGCGGCGCTTTGCCGACCGGCGTCCGACCGGACTGGCCCTGGCCCACTACGGGTTGCTCGCTGACCCACTGGACGTGCTGGAGGAGGCCGCGGTCACCCTCCGGAAGTGGGCCGATGTGGCCGAGTCGGCCTTCCGGAACGGCGAGGACATCGCCGAGGCGCTGGCCACCGAGTTCCAGTCGGACCTCGACGGTGTCCCCGAAGTGCATCTCCGGAAGCTCGAGGTCATGAACGGCGTCCACTCCAACGCCGCGGGCCTCCACCGCTGGCTGGCCACCCGAGACGCCACGCCTGCCTCCGGTCCCGACGGTCGGTGAAGGGGGCCTTGGGGATCCCGAGGCGGGCGAGCCAGTGGGGGCCGGCGCTCCTTGCGTGAGCGCGGCGGTCTGGTCTCCAATGGCTGAGAGGCGCGGCGACGGGGAGAGGGGAGCGTGTGTTCGATGAGCATCGTGTTCGCCCTCCTCGGCGCCTTCAGCCAGGCGCTCACATCGGTCCTGCAGAAGCTGGCCAACGTGGCGGGCTCCCACCAGGCCCGCTCGGGATGGGAGACGGCCAAGTACCTGATCCGCCAACCCATCTGGCTACTGGGCATGGTCTGCATGGGTGGGACCTTCGTCTTCACCGCCCTCGCCCTCTACTTCGGCACCCTGGCCGGCGTGCAGCCCATTCTGGTCACCGAGCTCATCTTCACCCTGGCGCTCCGGGTCCTGTGGCTCCACGACAGGATCGCCCCAAGGACCTGGGGAGCTGCGGCCTTGCTCTGTGCCGGACTCTTCGGCTTCTTGGTGGTGGCCCATCCCGAGGAGGGACACGGTCGACCCTCGGCGGCGGCCTGGGTCGTGGCCCTCGGGAGTCGTGGCCTGGTGGTGGTGATCCTGGTGGTGCTCAGCCGGTGGGGGTCGCCGGCGCGCAAGGCCGCCCTCCTCGGGGCGGCGGCAGCGCTGGTCTGGGCCATCGACGCCGCCTTCGTGAAGGCAGCCACCGAAGTCCTGTCCCACCAGGGCTGGTCGGGACTGTTCCAGCACTGGCCTGTCTACGCCGTGGTGGCGAGTGGGGTGTTGGGCACCGTGCTCCTCGAAGCGGCGTTCGCCGCCGGGCCCCTGGCCGCCTCGCAGTCGGCCCTCCTGATCGTGGACCCGATGGCCAGTATCACCATCGGAGTCGAGCTCTTCGGCGAACAGTTGCGGAGCTCACCGGTGGCCATCCTGCTCCAGGCCCTCTTTCTCTGCGGGATGTTCACCGGGGTGGTGCTTCTGTCGAGATGGGCACCCCCCGAGATGGAAGTCCGAGCCAAGCGGTCGCCTCGCTCATCGGCCGAACGAAGGGTCGTGGGCTCCGGTGATGCTGCAGCCGGACCGGTCTGACCTGTCTCACCGTCGGCCCGGCGGGCCAGTCCGCTCGCGCGGTCGGGGAATGGGACCGAAGGGGTCGGCCCGGGTGCGGAGATAGGCCAGGGATGCCGACACCCTTCGGTCCTCGATGCCCTGGTCGTATGGCCCCAACTTCGAGAAGATGGCCGTGATGCCCTTCTCGATGGACTTCACCGACATGTGCAGGTCGTCGGCGATGGCCCGGTTGGAGCGCCCATGAGCCATCCGTTCCAGAATGTCGGTCTCCCTCGGGTTGAGGTCCTCGATGCCCGGGGTGTCGCTCCGAGGGACCAGGGTCCGGACGATGCCGGGCCCGAGCTCCGACTGGCTCCGCCTCAGCCCCCGAAGGGTGTTGACCACCGTGGCGAACCCGGGAAGCGTACCGTCCAGGAGGAAGGCGACTCCGGCCGATCCCCGTCGGAGGAGCTCGACGGCGAACTCCTGGGCGCGATCCGACATCACCACGACACCCACGTCCGGACGCTGCTCTCGCAGCTCGTGCGCCATGGCGATGACGGCCCCCGCCGTCACTGCCGGGGACAGGATGCCGAGGATCACGTACTGGGGCTCCAGCTCATCGACGAGGTCGCGCACTCCGTCGAGATGAGCGGTCCGCCCGGTCAACGTGATGTCAGGGACGTCGTCGAGGAAGGTCGCGAGTCCGTCGCCGACACGACAGCTGTCGGTGGCGAGAACGACGGTGATGGGATCATGTTCGGGATGCATCTGCGATTCCTCCTGCCAGGAAGACAGATCCCGAGTCGGCCCTTCACGACGATCGTTCGGTGGTCCCGGGCAACGGACAGCCCGTCGAGGATCTCTTCACCACACTACGGCACAGGCCCGGTCGATCGTCCCGTGGACCCCTGCCGGGCACGCCCCCATGCCTGAGCGCGCCTCCCGGCACGCGCCCGGTCGGCACTCCTAGAGGACTCGAGACGGTTCCCATCACGCCGCCGGTGGCGGCGACGCGTTAACATCAGACGCATATGACGAGTAATAAAGTTCGTGGGCCGGCCGACGGCGACGGGCGGGCCTCCGGTTGGATGTTCCTCACCAATCACGGCCGGGCACTGCTGTGCATCGCCAACGACCCCGAGGTGCGCCTCCGTGACATCGCTGCAACCGTCGGCATCACGGAACGGCGTGCTTACGGCATCGTCAATGATCTGGCCCAGGCCGGCTACATCCTCAAGGAGAAGGAGGGCCGCCGGAATCGGTACCAGGTACAGCACCACCTGCCCCTACCGGAAAGCCGGGAACAGGCCATCGGCGACGTGCTGGACGTCCTCACGGGCAAGAAGTCCAAGTCCAACGTCAAGTCCAAGGCCAAGTCCAACGCCAAGGCGAAGCCGATGACGCAGAGGCCGCCAGCGGGACGGGTGGGACGCCGATCCACCGATCGGCCCTACTACTGAGCTTTCCGGTGGCGCCCGGGACGGCCGAGCCCGCACCCGGGTCCCGGAATCGCAATCGGCGCACCCTGGCCTGACCACGTCGGTCGTCGGCCAAACCGACGACCGACGTGCCCGATTCGGGCCTCGACGACCGGCCACACACCGGCAGTGGCGGAGGCGCGGATCCGGTGCGGTACCGGTGGCCCGCCATCCCGTCCCGCGGAACGTCTCCCGAGGTGGGCCGGCCATGCTATCTGAAAAATATTGCTAGGAATAGATATCTAGTGTAGTGTTGCCCGGTACCGAGGACTACCGAAGGCGGGAATCACCATGGCTCGAACCACGCAGATGAGGATCGTCGTAGCCGCGGCGGCGGCCCTGCTGCTGACTCTGGCCGTTCCCGGGTCAGTGGCCGGCGCTGATTCGGTCACGCGGTCGTCAGCCTCGCTTTCGTCGCTGACAGCCGGGGCGACTGCTGACTATTCGGTGGGATTCACTACCAGCGCGACCGGAGCCCTGGCCGGCGGCACCGCCACTGTCACCCTCACCGGGCCCGCCGGCACGGTCTTCCCGCTCGTGGCTGCGGACTACACGGTGAACTCCACCCCGGTGACGGTGGTGCCCCACCACGCCTCCGGCAGCAACGACGTGGTCATCACCACACCGGTGTCGGTGGGAGCGAGCGCAACGGCGGCGGTGGTCGCCAACTCCGTCGCCAACGCCACGGTGGCCGGCACCGACACCATCGGCGTGAGCACCTCGGCGGACAACACCGCGGCGGTGCAGAGCAGTCCGTCGTTCGTCCTCGTGGCCGGCCCGGCCTCCGTGCTGGTGGCCTCTGCCGGTGGGGGCCAGAGCGCCGCTCAGTCGGGCACCTTCACCACGCCGTTCGGCGTCACCGTCGAGGACGCCTACGGGAATGCGGTGCTGGTCTCCGGCACCACGGTGACCTTCACCGCCCCTGCCAGCGGCGCCAGCGGTACCTTCGCCGACACCAGCTCCCACGTGACCTCCGCCACGACCGGGTCGGACGGTGTGGCCACGGCCGCGGCCTTCACCGCCGAGATCGCCGCCGGCAGCTATACGGTGACCGCCACTTCGGGCGGTGTCACATCGGTGGGCTTCAGCGTGTCCAATACCGCCGGCCCACCGGTCCCGCCCGGCTCGCCCACCGCGGTGGCGGCCACGTCGGGAAATGGCTCGGCCACCGTTAGCTGGACGGCCCCGTCCTCGAGCGGGGGAAGTGCCATCACCGGGTACCTCATCGTGCCATCGACCGGCACCGGAGTGACCGCGACCGGGGGAGCCGCGACCAGCGAACGGCTCACCGGACTGACCAACGGGACCGCTTACACCTTCACCGTTTCGGCCACCAACGCCTTCGGCACCGGTGCGGCCTCCGCGGCAACCAACTCGGTGACTCCTTCCGATGGGCTGGGCTACTCACTGGTGGCGAGTGACGGCGGGATCTTCTCCTTCGGAGCCGCGGTCTTCGAGGGTTCCGAAGGCGATATCCACCTCAACCAGCCCATCGTGGGCATGGCCGAGATGCCCGGCGGCCGGGGCTACTGGTTGGTGGCCAGTGACGGGGGTGTGTTCACCTTCGGCGACGCCGGGTTCTACGGCTCGACCGGGTCGATGACCTTGAACCAGCCCATCGTGGGCATGGCCACCACCTCCGACGGCCAGGGCTACTGGCTGGTGGCCAGGGACGGCGGGATCTTCTCCTTCGGTGACGCCCGGTTCTACGGGTCCACCGGGGGCAGCCATCTCAACCGCCCCATCGTGGGCATGGCCGACGACCCGGCCAGCGGGGGCTACTGGCTGGTGGCCAGTGACGGCGGGATCTTCAGCTTCGGAGCGGCGCCCTTCGAGGGCTCCACCGGATCGGTGAACCTCAACCGGCCCATCGTCGGCATGGCCGCCACCTCCGACGGCCTGGGCTACTGGCTGGTGGCCAGTGACGGCGGGATCTTCAACTTCGGGACCGCCCCGTTCTTCGGCTCCACCGGCGGCAGCCATCTCAACCGGCCCATCGCCGGCATGGCCGCCACCCCGTCGGGTCAGGGCTACTGGCTGGTGGCCGACGACGGCGGCATCTTCAGCTTCGGAAGCGCGGCCTTCTATGGATCGTCCGGGTCGATGAACCTCAACCAGCCCATCACGGGCATGGTTCGCAGTGGAGTCCCGGCCGGACCCTGATCCGGTCGGGTTCACTCCGGTCGTGCTCGCACTCCGGTCGTGAGTCCACAGACCGGGTGTGCATGGCTTCGGGACCGGGCGGTGCCGAGGGACGGAATGGGAACTCTTGCTGGCCACGGTCGACAGCCAGCTCGTTGGCCGACACTGACCGGGGGGTATCGAGTCATTGTCAAGAGTTGTGGATGAGGAATCTGGCTCAGGCGGCGACGGACCCTTGATCAGTGTCGGTATCGGTCGTCGTTTCGGCCGTGTTGTCGCTCCTCTCTCGCAGCTTGCCGTCGATGAAGGTTGATCCCGCCCGGACCAGCGGGACGAGCTCGGCGCCGCCGATCTTGCGCCACCTGTCCTGGGCGGCGTCGAGCAGCTTGTAGGCCATCGCCAGACCGGCCTTGCGGGAGCCGGCCCCCCGGGTGACTCTGGTCCGCAGCCGCACCGTCGAGAAGGTGGACTCGATCGGGTTGGTCGTGCGCAGGTGGACCCAGTGCTCGACGGGGAAGTCGAAGAACGCGAGCAGCGCCTCGAGTTCGCCGGTGATCTTGTCGGTGGCCTTCTTGAACTCGGCATAGGTCTCTGTGAAGGTCTTCACCGCCTCGAGTGCCTCGGTGCGTGACGGTGCCGAGTAGATGTTGCGGACGGCGTCCTTCGCCTCGTCGTGGAGCCGCTTGGGCAGCGCGTCGAGCACGTTCTTCGTTCGGTGCACCCAGCACCGCTGCTCACGGGTCTCGGGGAACACCTCGCGCAGTGCACCCCAGAACCCGAGCGCCCCGTCGCCCACGGCGAGCATCGGGGCAGAGAGGCCCCGGTTGCGAAGGCCACGTAGGACCTCGGCCCAGCTGTCGGTGGACTCGCGGTAGCCGTCGGCCAGCGCCACCAGCTCTTTCGTGCCGTCGAGGCGCACGCCCACGATGACCAGGCAGCACAACCGGTCCTCTTCGAGGCGAATGTTGAAGTGCACGCCGTCGGCCCAGAAGTAGACGTAGTCGAGGCCCGAGAGGTCCCGCTCGTTCCAGTCGGCGTGCTCGGCCTGCCAGGCCTCGGTGAGCCGGTTGACCGTCGAGGCGGACAGGCCCGCCGCCGAGCCGAAGAACTCGCCGAGGGCCGGGGCGAAGTCCCCCGTCGACAGGCCCCGCAGGTACAGGATCGGCAGCACTTCGGTGACCTTGGGTGACTTGCGCATGTAGGCCGGCAGGATGGCCGAGGAGTACCGCTCGCCCTCCCGGCGGTCGTCCACCCGGGGCGCCCGGACCTCGACCACCCCGGCCCCGGTCGTCACCTTGCGGGCCCGAGCCGAACCGTTGCCCACCACCAGGCGGTGTCCGGCGGCATCGAGCTCGCCGGCGTGGGCCTCAAGGTAGGCACGTCGTTCGGCGGCCAGCGCCACGGCCAGCATCTCCTGGGCGGCGATCCGGCACATCTCGTCGAGGTCGATGGCCATCGCCTCGGGGTCGTCAACCGCGTCCGCGGTCGTGTCTTGGACTAGCTTCAACATTGGCGTATCCCTCCCCGCTGGTGTCACCCGGCGGACTCGTTGATTGGTCAACTTGGAGGGTACGTCGCGCCCATCGTCAGATCGTGCATCCACAACTTCCGGTTATAACTCGACCCGGACCCCGGCAGCGTGGATTGACGTAGCCTGCTGACGGTCCACCATCTCCAACCGAGAAGTGGTCAGCGTGTGGGTGAAAGCCCGAGCCAGGTCTGACTCGACACAACTCGGTTGACCTGGGCCGACTGCGACCCGTTCGGAGCCCATTCCCACGCTTGTGCTCTCGATTTCCCACATCGTTGTGAGAGCAACCAATT
>DATKRZ010000058.1:0-20167 GCA_035531955.1 Acidimicrobiales bacterium
CTCGCCCAGGGCCTCGACCAGGCCGGTCAGCCAACCGGTGCCCACCACGTCGTCGGCGTCGCAGAAGGCGAGCAGGTCCCCCTCGGCCGCCCGCACCCCGGCGTTGCGGGCGGCGGGCGCCCCGCGTCGCGCCGAGGCGTCGATCCACCGGATCCGCTCGTGCCGGTCGGCCCACCGCCGGGCCACCTCCGGGCTCTGGTCGGTGGAGCCGTTGTCGACCACGACCACCTCCCAGGGTTCGGCGCACCGCTGGCCGGCCAGGGCACCCAGCTGGTGTTCCAGATGGGGCATGCCGTCGCGCACCGGCACGATCACGCTGATCATCGACCGGGCCGCCGCCCGCGCCGCGCCTCCAACCTGGTGCTCGCCATCCGGTCGGTTAGCCTAGCGGCGTGACGGCACGATGACTGCCGGCGAGGGGCCGGACGTCGCCTTGGAGCAGGACGACAGCATGCGGGGACCAGGGGGGCAGGGCAGCGACACGCCGCCCGACGACGTGACCGCGGTGGTCCTCACCCACATGCGACCCGGACTGGCCGGGGACGTGACCCGGTCCCTGCTCGAGATCGAGGGGCTTCCCCCCGAACGGGTCGTGGTGGTGGTCAACGGCGTGGGCGGGCTCGACGACCCGGCGCTCGAGGCGCGGGTCCGGATGGTCCGGCTCCATCGCAACACCGGCCCGGCCGGCGGCTTCCGGGCCGGTCTGATCGAGGCCTTCTCGGATCCGGGCACCCGGTGGGCGTACCTCTGCGAGGACGACGTCGGCCTGTTCTCGCTGCCCGCCCCGCGCCTGGCCGACGTGATGGAACGCATCGACGCCGGCGGGTGGTCCGGTCTGCCCCTCGGGGCGGTGGCGGCCTATGGCCGGAGCTTCGTCGGCCGTGGCGCCCACACCGTCAACGTGGTCCCCGAGCCCGGGCATCCCCCCGACCTGACGCCGGTGGACGTCGCCTGCTGGGGTGCCACCGTCGTGTCCCGGGCGGTGGTCGACGCCGGGGTGCTGCCCGATCCGGAGTGGTTCTTCGGGCTCGAGGACGTGGACTTCTTCTGTCGCATCCGCAAGGCCGGGTTCGCCGTCCTGGTCGACGACATCGCCGCCCGCCAGGTCGCCTCCCAACAGACGTCGGCGGGTCGGGAGGCCGCCCATCGTGCACGGCGTCCCACCGACGCGGCGGAGGCGTGGCGCTCCTACTACCACGCCCGGAATTCGTTCGCCCTGGCCCGCCGGCACGGTCGACCCAGTTGGCTGGCCTGGAACCTCGCCTATTCGGCCCGCCATCTGCAGAAGGCCCGGAGCCGAGATGAGCGCCTGGCCATCGTCCGCGGCTTCTGGGACGGGGTCCGGGGCCGGATGGGCGAGGACCCCCGTTACGGCCGACGGGTCGGGGAGTTCGAACCCGGGCCCGGCGCGGTGCCCCCGGCTGCCAGGTAGGCGAAGTTCGGCCACCGGGCCAGGTCGAGGTCGCCCAGCCGGGCGGCCAGGGCGGCGACATCGGCGGCGTAGAGCCCGACCAGCCGCTCCCGGACCTGGTCGCTCAGCTCCGGCCCGCCCTGGGCCCGGTCGGGCGCCGGTGGTCCCACCGTTCGCGGTCCGGCGGCGTCGAGTCCGAGGTGGCGGAAGGTCGCCTCCAGCTGGCCCGAGGGATCGGCGACGCAGCGCTCGTACTGGAGCACCAGGAGCTGTTCGGCATCGAACTCCTCCAGCCAGCCGGCCAGGGCCCGGTCGTAGAAGCCCCGCTGCACGGCACCGGCGATGGCCTCGCCGTCGACGGGCAGGCCGGCGCGTCGCTGGTGGGCCAGGCCCGAGCGGAAGCGCTCGACCGGGTCCCGGAGCAGGAGGAGGAGCCGGGTGTCGGGAGCCGCCCGCTTGAGCAGCCCCGGCACCCAGGGGTAGGTGAAGTAGTCAGGGGTCCACTCGCCGGCGAGCTCGGGGGGCCGCCGCGGAAACCAACCGTGGTACTGCTCGATGTGGGCGTCGCGCATGGGCTGGGCCCCGAAGCGGTCGAGGAAGTGGCGCTCCTTGTGGACCCCGGGGCGCGAGGAGACGCCGGGGTGGGCCACCATGAGCTCGTACCACCAGGTGGTCCCCGCCTTCTGCACGCCGATGCCGACGAAGTCCGGCGGCCCCGCCTGCTCGCCCGGCCCGAGCCGCGGTGGCGTGAAGTCGAACTCGACCTCCCAGGGGGCGTAGCGGCCCAACCGGTGGAGGATCCGGCGGCGGGTCCCGATCGGCAGACGGGCGAACCCGGCCCGGGCCCGGTCCCGCATGGTCATGGCATCGCCGGCGTGGGCACGCCGCAGGTTGTCACACCCGGACCGGCTCCACAACCGTCGCCCCACCGTTGCGAAGCCGCGAAATCGCGGGCGGCACCCGCTCCCTTGACACCGGCGACGGCACCGCCGATGATCTCGCCATGGTCGAGCCAGGGGGCGGCGGGGGAGCGCGCCTCTGCCGACGGCGCCCGCCGTCCGACCGGCCCGGGGTCTGATCGGTGTGCGGGATCGCCGGCCTGTTCGACCCGGGGCGGGTGACCGGGCCCGAGGCGCTCGACCGGCAGGTGGTCGCCATGACCGCCACGCTGGCCCACCGGGGACCGGATGCGGCCGGATCGTGGTCCGACCCCGATCACGGTGTGGCCCTCGGCTACCGCCGACTGGCGGTGGTCGGACTGGGCCCGGAGGGCGCGCAACCCATGGGCTCGCCCGACGGCAGGTGGGTGGTGACCTACAACGGCGAGGTCTACAACCACCGCGTCCTGCGGCGCCGGCTCCAGGGCGAGGGCATGGCCTTCCGCGGCGGGTCGGACACCGAGGTGCTGGTCGGCGCGGTGGCGCGATGGGGCCTGGAGGCGGCCCTGGAGGCCTGCGAGGGAATGTTCGCCCTGGCCCTGTGGGACCGTCACCGGCGCCAGCTCCATCTGGTCCGCGACCGGTTCGGCGAGAAGCCCCTGTACTACGGATGGGTGGGCGAGCGCCTGGCCTTCGCCTCCGAGCTGAAGGCGCTGTGCGGGCTCCCGGGGTTCGACGCCGACCTCGACCGCGACGCGGTGGCACTGTACCTCCGGCACAACTGCGTGCCCGCCCCGCACTCCATCTACCGGAAGGTGGCCAAGCTGCCGGCGGGACACCTGGTCACCCTGGGAACCGACGCCCGACCCGGCCGGCTCCCCGCCACCCGGGCGTTCTGGTCGGCGCGGCAGGCCGTCGAGTCGGCCCGTCGACGGCCGCTGGACGGTCCTCCCGAGGTCCTGGCCGATCGGCTGGAGGCGGTGCTGTCCGACTCGGTGGCGGACCGGATGGTGGCCGACGTGCCGGTCGGCGCCTTCCTCTCCGGCGGGGTCGACTCCAGCGCGGTGGTGGCCCTCATGCAGCAGCACAGCCCCCGACCGGTGCGCACGTTCACGGTCGGCTTCTCCGACCGCGCTTTCGACGAGTCGGCCGAGGCCGCCGCCGTGGCCGCCCACCTCGGCACCGACCACACGCCCCTGCTGGTCAGCGACAAAGACGGCGCCGACGTCATCCCCCTGCTTCCCGACATCTGGGACGAGCCCTTCGGCGACATCTCGGCGGTCCCCATGCACCTGGTCAGCCGGCTGGCCCGGACCCAGGTGACCGTGGCCCTGTCGGGGGACGGCGGCGACGAGTTCTTCGCCGGGTACAACCGGCACGCCTGGTTGGACCGGCTGTGGCGGCGGTCGTCCACCCTTCCCGACCCGGTGCGCCGGATGGCGGGCTCGTTGCTCGGACACCTGCCCCCGGGCCTGGTGGACGAGGCGGCCAGGGCCACCGCCCTCCTGCCGGCCAGGATGCGGGTGAGGAACCCGGCGTCGAAGGTGGCCAAGGTGGGAAAGGTGCTGGCGTCGTCGGGACCCGAGGATGCCTATCTCTCCCTGGTGTCCTACTGGGACGACGCCGAGGCGATGGTGCTGGGGGCCGGGCCGAACGCCTCGATGGCGTCCCGGCCGTCGGAGTGGCCGGCGCTCGACGGCATCACCGAGCAGATGCTCTGGCTGGATGTGGTCAGCTACCTCCCCGACGACATCCTCACCAAGCTCGATCGGGCGGCCATGGCCACATCGCTGGAGACCAGGGTGCCGTTCCTCGACCGGGCCGTGTTCGACCTGGCCTGGAGGCTGCCCATGTCGGTCAAGCTGCACGATGGCGTGACCAAGTGGATCCTCCGCCAGGTGCTGTACCGCCACGTGCCGGCCGAGCTGGTGGAGCGGCCGAAGATGGGCTTCGGCTTCCCGATCGGCCCGTTGCTCCGCGGACAGCTGCGGCCGTGGGCCGAGGAGCTGCTCGACGAGGGGCGCCTGCGCCGTCAGGGGCTGCTCGACCCGGCGCCGATCAGACGGGCGTGGGGCCAGCACCTCCAGGGTCGCCGCGACCTGGGCTACGAGCTGTGGGCGGTGCTGGCGCTGCAGGCGTGGCTCGACCGCTGGGCGCCGGGCCTCGGGCGGTGACCGAGGATTCGCCTCGACCCGCCGGCCGGCCCGGCCTGCCCGATGCCGGCTGCACGACCTCCACCACCTGGTCGCGGAATATACATCGAGCGATGTATAGTGATGTTATGCAGAGGACCCAGATCTACCTGGACGACCAGGAGGTGTCCGCGCTCGAGGCGGCCGCCATCCGTACCGGGGCGAGCCGCTCCGAGCTCATACGACGGGCGATCCGGGCCCAATATGGCGAGCAGCCGGCAACGGCTCGGCTCGAGGCGCTCCGGTCCTCCATGGGCGCGTGGGCCGACCGCGACTACACCGGTTCGCAGTTCGTCGACGTCATCCGGGGCGACGTCAACGAGCGGCTCGCCCGGTTCCGGGCCCCGTGAAGCTCCTGGACACCACCATCGCCGTCGACCACCTGAGGGGCTACGAACGGGCAACGCACCTCCTCGAGCAGCTGGTCCACGAGAGCGAGCCGCTACTGGCCAGCGAGCTCAGCCGATTCGAGCTCCTGGCCGGTATGCGACCGAAGGAGCTCGAGGCCACCGAGTTGTTCATGGGAGCCCTCACCTGGGTACCGGTCGACGAAGGCATCGCCAGGCTGGCCGGCTCGTTGGCCGCCGAGCACCGCAATGCACACAGCGGGATCGGCTCCATCGACTATCTGATCGCGGCGACCGCCAGGATCATCGGCGCCGACCTTCTCACTACGAATGTCCGGCACTTCCCGATGGTCGCCGGGCTCCGCCCGGCCTACCGGCCCTGACAGCGCGGCGAGACGTTGCCGAGGGAGCCGGTGCAGAACGAGCCATGACGATGCGGCGCTGTGGTTGCGGGGTTGCTCACCGTGGTCCAACTGAACAGCCTGACCCGATCACCTCTCGGTGCGGGCCCCATCAGGTCGTCGACCCGACTCATTCCGGGGGATACCGGCCGGTCCCCGTCCGGGTCGAGCCGGTGGCGGCGATGCCGCCGTCGGCGAGCCGGCGGAGCAGTTCGTACTCGGGTTCCACCCTCGACCGGATGCGCTCCCTCTGCGCGTCGGTCAACGACGAGCGGGTCCCGGTCACCCGGGCCCGGCGGGTGACCAACGGCAGCTCGAGGCGCCGACCCAGGGCGGCCAGCCCGTCAGCGAAGTCCTCGGTGAACAGGACGCACGAACACCCGGCGATGCGGTCGGTCGCCTCGGCCACGTCGAACGTCCCCGAGAAGGTGGACAGCTGGTTGAGGAGGTAGGCGGTGGGAACCCGGTCCAAGAAGGCGTCGAGACCGCCCTCGGCCTTGCGGCGCTCCTGTTCGGGGACCCGCACCGGCAGGTGCGGCTCGTCCCCGGCCACCAGGAAGTCGTAGTAGGAGTGCACCCGGGCCACGGGATCCCTCAGGATGGTCACCGTGAACGTCCTGGGTGGCAGGGGCTGGTCGGCCGTCGGATGGTGGGATCGCCCGTAGAAGTACGCCCCCTCGGCCAGGAGCCGACGGTGGTTCACCACGAAGGCGTAGTCACCGCTGATCGCCCGGGGCAACCGTGACGCGGCGGTCCGGCGCCAGACCTCCATCGGGTCCTCGCCGCCCAGGGCCATGAAGCTCTGGGCCAGGCTGGTCCCGGCCGTCTTGCGGATGTGGTGGCAGTAGACCCGCCGGCTGCCGTCGGGGAGCTCGTAGGAACGGGCCAGCCGGCGATAGGTCGGATCGCTCCGGATCTCCCAGATGTCACGGAGCAGGCTGGCCCCGCGCCTCAGGGTCCACTTGGGCTGCCATACCGGAACCAGCGGCTGCGGGCCGACCCCATCCTCCGGCCGGTGCCCCGATCCCATGTGCGGCACAGTACTCCCCATCCGCGTCCTCCAGAGGCCGGAACGACCCGGTTATAGTCTGGCCCCCTTGGGGAGCGCCCCGATGAGGGTCACCCACGATGAGTCCGGCGCCGACGTTGCGCCCGGAAAGGCAGCGGGAGCGATGGCGTCGACATCCAGGGGCACGGACCAGGGGCCGCCCCGCCCCAGGCGCGGCTGTCGGGTGGTCACCACCTCTCTGACGGCGCGACTGCTGCTGGCCAACCAACTCCGCTCGCTGCGCGAAATCGACTGGACGGTCGTCAGCGGCGACGCCTACGACGACCCGCCCGGCGGCGCGGCGGTGAAGGTGATCCCCATCCGCCGGGAGTTCGCCCTCGCCGACCTCCGGTCGTTCGTGCAGCTGGCCCGCTATCTGCGACACGAGCGGTTCGACTTCGTCCAGACCCACACGCCGAAGGCGTCGTTCCTGGGGCTCCCGGCGGCGCGGATGGCCGGGAGCCATGCCATCTACACCATCCACGGAGCCCTCTACTTCGCCGGCAACGCCAGGATGGCCAACCTCCTGGGCTGGTGCTTCGAGCGGTGGTGCTGTGCATGGGCGGACCGGGTCCTCGTCCAGAGCCGCGAGGACGAGCGGGCCCTTCCCGTGGCACGGATCTGCTCCCGGGCCAAACTGGGCTACCTCGGCAACGGAATCGTGATGGACCGGTTCGTGGGTCCGACTCCCGCGCCGGCGATGCGCTCGTCCCTCCCCATCGTCATGATGGTCAGCCGCCTGGTCGCCGAGAAGGGGTGCGCCGACTTTCTGGGGCTGGCGCGGTCATTGGCCGGACAGGCCCGCTTCGTGCACGTCGGCCCAGCCGAGCACGACCAGCGCGATGCCCTCGGCGAAGAGGAGGTGGCCGAGGCGCGCCACTCCGGAACGGTGGACTTCGTCGGTTCGGTCGAGGACGTCCGCCCCTATCTGGCCTCGGCGACGTTGGTCGTGCTGCCCTCGTACCGGGAGGGGATACCGCGGGTGGCCATGGAGGCTGCGGCCATGGGCCGACCGGTGGTCGCCTACGACATACGTGGTGTGCGCGAGGTGATCGACCCGGAGTCCGGCCTCCTGGCGCCGCGGGGCGACCGTCGGGAGCTCGCCAACGTGGTGGCGGGCTTGTTGAAGGATCCCGATCGGTGCAGCGCCCTCGGGGACCGCTGCCGCCGGTGGGTGGTGCCGCGCTTCTCCGAGGACGGGGTCATCGACCGCCTTCGGGCCGCCTACGCCGTCGTCGGGGAGGCGGCGTGACGACCGGGGTCTGCCTGACGGTCGACGTCGAGGACTTCTACGACGGCATGTCCGTCCTGGGGCAGGCCACCACCCGACCTCCGGGCGCGCTGAGCGGGTTGTCGGGACTGGCCGCCCGCCTCCGGGGGGCCGGGGGCGAGGCCTCGGTGACCCTGTTCGTGGTGGGCAACTACGCCGCCTCGGTACGCGCCGAGCTGGCCGACCTGGCCGCCGCCGGGCACGAGATCGCCAGTCACGGGCCGGACCACGGCCGGCTGCCGGAGGACCCGGCCGCCCTCCTCGACTGGTTGCGGCGGGGACGGGCGATGACCGAGGACCTGGTCCAGGTGCCGGTGCGCGGCTTCCGGTCCCCCCGGTTCGACGTCCCGGTCGCGCTGGGCCTGGCCGGCTACCGCGACCTGCTGGCCGAGGCCGGGTTCGCCTACGTCTCGGACACCGGGCGCCTCGGTGGGCGGTCACCGGTCCGGGAGCTGCCGGTGCTGACCCGGTACCGGATCCCGATGGGCGGGGGCAGCTACCAGCGCCTGCTCCCGGGGGCCGTGGTCTCCGCCGCCGTCGGCTCCGCCGAGGGACCGGCCGTCCTCTACTACCATTCCTACGATTTCGGGGCGACGCTCCCGAGCACCGGCTCCATCCGGTCGCTGGCGATGGCCAAGCAGTTGGTGGGACGGGGCCGGGTCGCCGGGATGTTCTCCCGAGTGCTCAGCCGGTACGGCAGTCAGGCGTGTGGCCATGTCGAGTGGTGACTTCCAGACCTACTTCAACCGCCGCGCCGACCGGTTCTCGGCCTTCTACGCGAGCGAGCCGGTGGCCCGGGTGCTCGGCCGGGGCCCGCTCTTCGACCGGTTGCGGCTGGCCGTCGACATCGCGGTGAACGCCGGGGCCGAGCGGGTCCTCGACGTCGGATGCGGCAGCGGCCCGCTGTTCGCGCCCCTGGCCGAGCGGGGGATCCACGTCACCGGCATCGATCCGGCCGAGGCGATGGTGGCCAAGGCCCAAGAGCAGGCCGCCCGGTTCCCGGGGCTGGTCGAGGTCGAGCGGCGGGGATGGCAGTCGGTCACCGAGGCGGATGCCGCCGACGTGGCCATCGCCCTCGGCGTGTTCGACTACCTGGACGAGCCCGCCGCCGCCCTGGCCCGCATGGGGCGGGCCGCCGCCCAGGTCGTCGCCTCCTTCCCGTCGCCGGGCGTGAGGCTGCAACTGCGGAGGATCCGCTACGGGGCCCGCGGGGTCGGCGTGCACGGCTACCCGGCCGGCCGGTTCGGCCCGTTGGCCGCCGAGGCCGGCCTGGAGGTGGTGGCGATGCTCCCGCTCGACCGGGCGGGTCACGTCGTCCACTTCCGGCGCCCCCCCTCCTCCCCATGAAGTTCGGGGCCACCGCCCGATCGGCGTTCTCCGTGCTCCCGGTGCCGATCCAGGGCCAGGTGCTGCGCCGCCTGGGCCGCTACCCGGCCTGGGCCGACGGCACCGCCCCTCAGGCTCCGGCCCACCCCGAGGGGATGGCCGTCGGGCCTCCGGACTTCGTCGGGGTCGGCGTGTCCAAGGCCGGCACGTCCTGGTGGTTCAGCCTCATCCTGGCCCACCCCCGCGTCCACCCCCCGGCCCGGAAGGAGCTCTTGTACTTCAACCGGCAGTTCTTCGAGCGCAACCGGGACCAGGGCTACACCGAAGCGGACCTCGTGGCCTATCACCGGTGGTTCCCCCGTCCGGCCGGGTCCATCACCGGCGAATGGACCCCGTCCTACGTGTTCCGCTACCAGCTCCCACCGATCCTCCGCCAGGCGGCACCGGCGGGCAAGGTCCTGGTCCTGGTGCGCGATCCGGTGGAGCGGTACCAATCCGACATCTCCCGCCGGATGCCCGCCAGACAGCGGCGAAACGTCCGCTACCGCTCGTTGGTGAACGGGCTGTACGCGGCCAAGCTCGAGCCCTGGGAGGCGGAGTTCGGACCGATGGAGATGCTCGTCCTGCAGTACGAGGACTGCGTCCGGAAGCCGGGCGACCGACTGGCGGCCACCTACCGGTTCTTGGGGATCGACGACTCGTTCCGCCCCACCGGCATGCAGGCGGCGGTCAACCGGACCCGGACCAAGCGGACGATGGACGAGGGGTTCAAGCGCATGCTGGTCGACCTGTACGAGCCGGACGTGGTGGCCCTGGCTACCCGCTACCCCCAGATCGACCTCCGCCTGTGGCCCAATTTCTCCTATCTGGCCGGGGGTGGGTGACGAGCCTGCGCAGCGTCCTGGTACACGTTCGTTACACGTAACGTGTATACTTGGTGTATGAGCCGGGCTCGAACCAACATCGAGATCGAGGACACCTACCTCCAGGCCATCATGGACCGCTACGGCGTACGAACCAAGACCGAGGCAGTCGATCTCGCACTGCGACATCTGGCCGGACAACCCATGATCCGGGAAGACGCCCTCGCTATGCGCGGGGCGCACGCCATCGGAGAGGTCCCCGCCGACACCAATCCTCCGGCCCCGTGATCCTGGCGGATACTTCCGCCTGGGTGGAATTCGACCGTGCCACCGCTAGCCGAGTCGATCAACGGCTGACAGACCTGATCAGGGGAGACGGTCCACTGGCAGTGACAGAGCCGGTCATCATGGAGGTCGTGGCGGCCGCCCGAACCGATGATCGTGAGGCCGATCTGCGCCGGCTCCTGCTTCGATTCACTCTGCTCGATTTCGATTCCGCCGCTGACTTCGACGCCGCCGCAAGCATCTACCGTCGTTGTCGCCGAGCCGGCGTCACACCCGGTGGCATGGTCGACTGCATGATCGCCTCGGTGGCCCTACGACACCAGGCGACCTTGCTGGCTGCCGATGTCGACCTCAGCCGAGTGGCCACCATCGTCGGCATCGACCTCGATGAAGCGTCCATCTTGGCTTGACCACGACGCCGGGCGCGGGCGAAGACCTTGGGGCCCTCCTCCCCTGCGGGTCCGGGGGGAGGGCCCACCCGGTTGCCGCCGCATCACGGCGGCTGCTCCGGTCGGCCGCCGTGATGATCCGGCTGCCGGCACTGACTAGTGTTCTGCGGGCACAGGTGATCGGTGAGGGGGTGACGGTGTGTCCATGGGGCGAACGGGCGTGATCCCGGAACAGATCGTCGAGCGCCTGCGATGCCCCGAGTGCGGCGAGCCGGTCAAGGACGCCGGAGGCGAGCCCGGCGTCGAATGCGGTGCCGGCCACCGCTTGGCGGTGCACAACGGCTATCTCGACTGCTCGACGGGCTCGGTTCCGGCGGGGTCGACCGACCGGACCTTCGCCAGCTTCGGCTTCGAATGGAACAGCTTCGACGACGTCCGGGACGAGGACGAGGGCTTCGCCGAGGTCTACTTCCGGGACGTCGATCTCGCCAGCCTGGACGGCCTGTGCGGTCTGGATGCGGGGTGTGGGAAGGGACGCTACACCCGGTTCCTCGCCGACCACCTCGGCACCATCGTCGCCCTGGACGGATCGTCCGCCGTCGAGGCCGCGGCGCGGAACCTGGCGGAGTTCCCCTCCGTGGTGGTGGTGAAATCGGACCTGCGGTCGGCGCCGTTCGCTCCGGGGAGCTTCGACTTCATCGCCAGCCTCGGCGTGCTCCATCACCTCGACGACCCCCAGGCGGGGTTCGACCGCCTGGTGACCCACCTCGCCCCGGGCGGCCGGATGCTCCTCTACCTCTACAGCCGCCCCCCGACCCTCGGGGTCAGGGCGGTGGGCCTGGCGCTGGCCGCGGCCCTGCGGGCGCTGACCGTGCGCATCCCACACCGCCTGTTGAAGACGGCGAGCGCACCCATCGCCGCCCTCCTCTGGTGCGGAGTGGTGGCGCCGGGCGCCTACGGTGAACGCAACGGCATCAAGGTGCTGTCCGGACTACCGATGGACGCCTACCGGGGGATGCCCTTCCGCAGCCTGGTCCTCGACACCTTCGACCGGCTCAGTGCCCCGGTCGAGCACCGCTACGTCTGGGAGGACCTCGCCCCGTGGTTCGAGGAGGCGGGCCTGGTGGTGGACGCGGCCCGGGACGAGACCGGCTGGTTCGTCCTGGCCCACCGACCGTGAGCGGCGAGGTGGCCGGCGGCGGGGAAGGGGCGCAGCGCCGGATCATGGCGGTGGTGCTGACCCACAACGCGCCCGAGTCCCTGGACCGCTGCCTCCGGGCCATCGCCGACCAGACCGTGCCGCCCGAGGCCGTGCTGGTGGTCGACAACGCCAGCCGTCCCCCGGCGGCGGTCGGGCCGTCCGCCGCCTCCCCGGTGCCGTCCAGGGTGGTCCGTTCGGAGACCAACACCGGGCCCGCCGGGGGCTACGCCCAGGCGCTGGGGGAGTTCGTCGGGTCCGGCTTCGGGCACGCCTGGGTCCTCGACGACGACATGTACCCCGAGCCCGAGTGCCTCGACCGGCTGTGGGCGGTGGCCGAAAAGGACCCGGAGTCGGCGTTCGTGTTCCCGATTTCGCGCCAACCCGACGGATCCCTCGGGTTGTTCCCCTCCTGGTGCGGCTTCATCGTGGCCCGCCAGGTGGTCGAGGCGGTCGGCCTGCCCATGCCGGAGCTCTTCTGGTGGGCGGAGGACACCGAGTACCTGCAGTGCCGGATACCCGACCGCGGCTATCAACGACAGGTGGTGAACGATGCCATCGTCAACCACGATGCCATCCGGCAGGGCGACGGGGTGCCTTTGTGGAAGTACTACTACGAGGCTCGCAACACCCTCTATGTGCACCTCTACGTGAAGCGGCGGGTTGGGCGCTACCCGCGGAGCGTGTCCAAATTGTTCGGCCGGGCTCTCCTGCGGGAGAAGGGCGGGCGCCTCCGCCGGCTGGCCGTGATGGCCCGGGGGCTGGCGGACGGGGCCCGGGGCCGGCTCGGAATCCGCTATCCCGTCGAGCCGATGCGCGAGCGGGCCCGGTGACCGGCGCTCAGCGCAGCCGGCGGTAGATCCGTTTGAAGGACTCGGCCGAACGCGGCGATCGATAGGCGATCATCAGTGCCCAGCGCTTCCAGGCCGGCAACTCCTCCGACTGGGTGAACTCGGGGAAATTCCTGACCCCGCGGCGGGAGCGCTCGCTGGCCACGAGGCCGACCGACTTCAGGTAGTTGCGCACGGCCCGTTCGCCCTCGGCCGACGACCCCCTCCCGCGGCCCGGTTCGCTTGTCCCCACGGCCTGGAGGTAGGTGTCGGGGGGGGACTTCACCGGGAAGGGCTTGAGGGCCCAGATGAACTGTTGCACGGTGCTGTCCGGGTTGTAGGCGGCCGACAGGACGCGCAGGGCGCCGATCATCTCGGCCGGCAGGCCGTCGTTCAGGTCCTTGTCGTACTGGTCGGTGCGCACCGTCTCGAAGTTGTTGCGGGAGACGATCCTCCACCCGCACCGTTCGAAGAGGCGCTCGAGCGTCTCCCCGGTGAAGAACCGGAGGTGCGTGCTGTCGAGGAGTCCGATCTCGGTGAGGTTCCACTGCCCGGACAGGAGCCGGAGCCCGAGGTCGAAGTGGGAGACGTTGGGTACCGAGACGACCAGAGCCGGCTCTCCGTGCTTCAAGGACCAGGCCGACAGTGCGCTCAGCAGCTGCTGGGGCTGGGTCAGGTGCTCGAGGACATCGAGGATGAGGAGGGCGCCGACGTCACCGAGCTCGTCGAGCTGGGTCTGCACGCCCTCGGTGTCGGTGAGGTCGCACCGGGTGGCCTCGATGCCGGCGGCGTGCATGAGCTCCACGGCGCCGGGGTGGAGCTCGAACCCGTGATAGGCGATCCCCGCCTGGCGCAGCGGGTGGCTGACCACGGCGGTTCCGGCCCCGAGGTCGACGACCTTGGCACCCGGATCGATGGCGAGGGCGCGCACCAAGGAGGCGGCATGGCCGACCGGGCTCTCGTGGTCGAAGGGATAGATGTAGTCGAATTCCGACTCTGACGTCTCGCCCGTGCCGGGTGCCGGTGAGCGCAGCTCGCCGGAGCGGGCCCCGGCCTCGTGGCGGGTGCCCGACATGGCCGCCCGGGTGGCGTCGAGGAACGCCCGCCCGTAGCGCTGGTCGGGCTCGAGGTGATTTCCCTCCGCCCATTCGTTCCAGGCCACGATGAAGATGTAGTTCTCCTCGGCCCGAACCTCGGACACCGATTCGACCACCCGTCGGAGCCATCGCTCGTAGGCCTCCGGGGTGGCTCCGTCGAAGATGGTGGCGCCGTAGGGGCGGCGAGCCGTATTGTCCCAACCCACCATGACCGAGGGGAACCGCTTCCACGTCGGGGCGTGGCTGCGCAGCTCTGCCCGGTAGGCCGACCGGTAGTCGAGGATCCGATGTCCTCGGGCTCCCTCCAGCGGGAGGAAGATCTGCTCGCCCGAGACGGGCAGAAATCCCACGCTGGCGTCGAGGCCGAACGCCTGGGGCCCGCCGGGCGGCGGCCCCCAGCTCTCCACCCAGCAGAGGTAGAGGTCGGGGAAGCCGAGCCGCTGTGCCTCCCGGCGCCAGATGTCGGTGGTGCGGACGGGATCGGGCAGCTGCTGGACGCGGTAGATCAACATCAGCGGGCGCCCGTCGATCTTGATGTAGCGGTCGTCGGCGAAGGCGTTGGCCAGCCATCGGATATGGGCCAGGTCGTCGGCGTCGCTGAACTCCTGGGGCATCAGGACCCGTCCGCTCTTGGCGTCCCAGTTGCGGGTCCACTCCTCGTTCGCCCAGCACAGGGCGAAGGGGAAGTCGGGGGAGCCGGAGGCCAGCACCTCGTCGAAGGGACGCTCCAACAGGCGTCTCCCGTGGAACCAGTAGTGGTAGTAGACGAATCCCGATACGCCGTGGCTGGCGGCCAGGTCGGCCTGCGCCTGGCGGGCCTCGGGGAGGCGTAGGTCGTAGTAACCGAGGTCGGCGGGCACATGGGGCTGGTAGTGGCCGGGGAACAGCGGCTGCGCCCGGCTCACATTGGTCCACTCGGTGAACCCGGTTCCCCACCACTCGTCGTTCTCCGGAATCGGGTGGAACTGGGGCAGGTAGAAGGCAAGGGCCTTCGGAATGTTGCCGGTCATCTTGGTGCCCGCCCCCTGCGCTGCCATTGGCCCGATGATACGGCAGCAGAAGGACGACGGCGTCGCAAGGGAGGCGCTACTTCCCGCCCCCGGGCCGGGGGGGGCGGTGGATCGAGCCCGGCACGGACCGGACGACCTCGACGACCCGGCCGAGCTCCGCCTCCGACAGGGCCGAGCCGCTGGGTAGGCACAGCCCCCGTTCGAAGATGGTGGCGCACACCTCCCCGCCGACGGTGGGGGCACCCTTGAACACCGGCTGGAGGTGGAGCGGCTTCCATGTCGGCCGCGACTCGATGTCCACCGCCTCGAGCGCCAGCCTGACCTGTTCGCGGTCGGTTCCGAACCGGGCGGGGTCGATGGTGACGCAGGTGAGCCACCAGTTGGGCTCCCCGTAGTCGGCGACGGGCATGAGCCGGAGGCCCGGGAGGTCGCCCAGCGCCGACTCGTAGGCCCGGTGGGTCGCCTTCCGCCGCTCGATGCGGTCGTCGAGGCCCCTGAGCTGGGCCCGCCCCAGGGCGGCCAGCAGATTGCTCAGTCGGTAGTTGTACCCGATCACCGAGTGCTCGTAGTGGGGAAAGGGGTCGCGGGCCTGGTTGGCCAGGTGGCGGGCTTGGTCGGCCAGGTGGCCCGACGCCGACACCAGCATGCCGCCCCCGCTGGTGGTGATGATCTTGTTGCCGTTGAAGGAGAACACGGCCGCCTGGCCGAACGAGCCGGCCCGGCGACCCCGGTAGGTGGCCCCGAGCGCCTCGGCCGCGTCCTCGACGAGGGGGACGTCGTACTCGTCGCACAGGGACGACAGGGCGTCGTAGTCGGCACACTGGCCGTAGAGGTCGACGGTGACCACGGCGGCGGGGAGCCGTCCGCGGCGGGCCCGCCCAGCCAGCTCCTCGGCCACCAGGGCGGGGTCGATGGTCCAGGTCGAAGCGGTGGAGTCGACGAAGACGGGAGTGGCGCCGAGGTAGGCCACCGCCGCCGCCGTGGCCACGAAGGTGAAGGAGGGGACGAGCACCTCGTCGCCCGACTCCACCCCGAGCAGCATCAGGCCGAGATGGAGCGCCGCGGTCCCGCTGGACAGTCCCACGGCGTGCTCGACCCCGACCCGGGCCGCCAGTTCCCGTTCGAAGGCGTCGAGATCGGGGCCGGTGGGCGCGATCCAGTTGGAGTCGAAGGCGTCGAGCAGCATCTGGCGCTCGACGGGGCCGACCTCGGGTGGGGAGAGGTAGATCCTGGTCACGTCCTGGCCTCCTCGTCGTCGGGGGTGAGCGCGCCGGTGGCCCCGGCCAGGGCCACCACCAGGACGGCGGCGGCTGCGTCGAGGGCCACCGCCGCCGTCAACGAATGGCGGTGGATGGCCAGCAGTGTGCCCGCGGCCAGTATGGCCTCGATGGCCACATAGGCGCCGCTGGCCGCCGGCCCGGGCCACCCCCGGGCCACCAGCCGGTCATAGGGATGGCCGCGATCGCCGGCCATCAGCGACCGGCGCCCCCGGGCCCGCCGGACCACCGCGAACGCCACCTCGGCCACCACCACCGCCACCAGGGCCAGAACAGCCGTTCCCACCGGCACGGGCACCCCCGGCCCCCAGGCAAAGGCCAGCAGCACGGCCAGCGCCGCCCCCAGGAGATAGGAGCCCCCGTCGCCGAGGTAGACACGGGCGGGGGGGCGGTTGTAGACGAGGAAGCCGACCAGGGACGCAGCGAGGGCCACGGCCAACGGGCGGCCCGGACCGTGGAGTGCGACGGCGAAGCCGACGGCGGCCACGGCCACCACCCCGGCGGCCAGCATGTCCAGCCCGTCGACGAGGTTCACCCCGTTGATCAGGAGGGCGGTCACGGCGATGACCGCCACGGCGGCGACACCGGGCAGGTGCAGTGGGCAGGTGGCCGCCACCGTGGCACCGACGCCCAGCTGGCCGAACAGGCGCGGCACCGGCGGCAGCCCGAACCGGTCATCGGCCACCCCGAGGCCCAGGGCGAGGGCCAGCGGCACGAGGACCGCGGGCCGGCCGACGACGGCTCCGACGGTCAATCCGGCGAACACTCCCACGCCGCCGAGGTAGGGGACGGGCGCCGACTGCGGCTTCAGCGCGCCGGGACGGTCCACGATGCCGGTCCGCCGGGCGGCCACGATGGCCAACGGGGTGGCGGCCAGGGTGGCGGCCAGGGCGATGACGGCAACCGACCAGGCGCTCACCCGGGGACCGCCTCCCACGCCGCCGGTGGGGCGGCGCCCTCCCACCGCATGAGCAGTGACTCGGTCCCGGGGTGGAGCTCGAAGCGCTCGACGACGACGAAGCCGGACCGGTGGTAGAGGGTCACGGCTCCGTGGTTGTCCGCGCCGACCACCACCGTCACGACGCCGCAGCCGCGGGCCGCCGTCTCCTCGAGCAGGGAGGCCACCAGCAACCGGCCGGCACCCCGCCCCCGCCACGACCGGTCCACCGCCACCGACAAGAGCTCGGCGCCGGGTGGTGTGTCACCCCCACCGGGGCTTCCGTGGCGCAGGGTCTCGAGCACCCGGCGCCACCCCCGGGCCAGGGGACCCGCGGCCCGGGCCAGGGCGGCGGCCCCGTCCCGCAACAGGAATGACCGGTAGAGGCCGGCCACGTCGGTGGATCCGGCGATGAACCCCACGGCATGGCCGTGGTCATCGGCCACCAGCAGGAAGGAGGCCGGGTGGAGGAGGATCCTCCGGTAGAGGAGTTGCAAGAAGCGATCCCCGAGCAGGGACAGGAATCCTTCGGAGATCTGCCGGGCGTGGAGCGCAGCCACGGTCGGGAGGTCGGCCCGGGTGCCGACGCGAACCCGGGGCGCACGCCGCGATGCGTTGGGGTCGGCCCCGTGGGGGCCGTGAGGTGCCTGGTGGCCGACAGCCGGGTCGCCCTCCGGCCTCCGGCCTCCGTCTCCGTTCGGCCCCATCGTCGTCTCCCCGACTTCATGCGGCGCCCCGGACCGTGGGTGGTCGGCCGGCCACATCCGGTCCCGAAGTCTAGGACCATGTTCGCAAAGTATGGGCTATCAGGTAGATTTGACCGCCATGGATAGGGGTCGGGGTGCCGCGGGGCAGTACCAGCTGTCCCATCTGCAGAACATCGAGGCGCGGTCGGTCCACATCATCCGCGAGGTGGCGGCCGAGTTCGAGCATCCGGTGCTGCTGTTCTCGGGGGGCAAGGACTCGGTGGTGATGCTCCAGCTGGCACAGAAGGCCTTCTGGCCGGGGCGGATACCGTTCCCGGTCATGCACGTCGACACCGGCCACAACTTCCCCGAGGTGCTGGAGTTCCGGGACCGGTGTGTCGAGGCCATCGGGGCCACGCTGGTGGTCGCCTCCGTGCAGGAATCAATCGATTCCGGGCGGGTGGCCGAGGAGGCCGGCGCCAATCCCTCGCGCAACCGGCTCCAGACCCGGACCCTCCTCGACGCCATCAACGAGCACCGCTTCGACGCCGTATTCGGGGGCGCCCGCCGGGACGAGGAGAAGGCGCGGGCCAAAGAACGGATCTTCTCCTTCCGGGACGAATTCGGGCAGTGGGACCCGAAGAACCAGCGGCCCGAGTTGTGGTCGCTGTTCAACGGGCGGCACCGGGCCGGGGAGCACATCCGGGTGTTCCCACTGTCGGACTGGACCGAGCTCGACATCTGGCAGTACATCGCCCGCGAGCAGGTCGACCTGCCGCCCATCTACTACTCGCACCGCCGCCAGGTATTCCGTCGCGACGGGATGCTCCTCTCCGTCGGGCCCCACGTCTCCCCCCGGGAGGGCGACGAGGTGTTCGAGGCCACCGTGCGCTACCGGACGGTGGGCGACATGACCTGTACCGGGGCAGTGGAGTCGACCGCGGCCACGGCTGACGACATCGTCATCGAGGTGGCGGCCTCGCGCCTGACCGAGCGGGGCGCCACCCGGGCGGACGACCGGGTGAGCGAGGCGGCCATGGAAGACCGCAAGCGCGAGGGCTACTTCTGATGGAGCTGCTCCGCCTGGCCACCGCCGGATCGGTCGACGACGGCAAGAGCACGCTGATCGGCCGGCTGCTCTTCGACTCGAAGGCGATCTTCGAAGACCAGCTCGAGTCGGTCGAGCGGGTCAGCCGTCAGCGCGGCGACGACTACACCGACCTGGCCCTGCTCACCGACGGCCTGCGGGCCGAGCGCGAGCAGGGGATCACCATCGACGTCGCCTACCGCTACTTCGCCACGCCGGCCCGCAAGTTCATCATCGCCGACACCCCCGGCCACATCCAGTACACCCGCAACATGGTGACCGGGAACTCGACGGCCGATCTGACCCTGGTCCTGGTCGACGCCCGTAAGGGCATCGTCGAACAGACCCGCAGGCATGCCTTTTTGGCCTCGCTCCTTCGGGTGCCCCACCTCCTGCTGTGCGTGAACAAGATGGACCTCGTCGACTACGACCGCGAAGTCTTCGAGTCGATCCGCGAGGAGTTCGCCGCCTTCGCCAGCCGGCTCGATGTCGCCGACCTCAGCTTCGTCCCGGTCTCCGCCCTCCAAGGGGACAACGTCGTGCAGCGATCCGCCAACATGCCCTGGTACGAGGGAGCGTCGCTGCTCCACCATCTCGAGCAGATCTACATCTCCTCGGACCGCAATCTGATCGATCCGCGTCTGCCCGTCCAGTGGGTGGTGCGGCCTCAGACCACAGCACAGCCCGACTACCGGGGCTATGCCGGCCAGGTGGTCGGCGGGGTGTTCAAGCCGGGGGACGAGGTGATGGTCCTCCCTTCCGGCCTGGCGACCACGGTGGCGGGCATCGACTCGTTCGACGGACCGGTCGACGAGGCGTTCCCACCGATGTCGGTGACCTTGCGGCTGAGCGACGATGTCGACGTGTCACGGGGGGACCTGATCTGCCGGCCGCTGAATCAGCCGACCGTCGGCCAGGACCTCGACGCCATGGTGGCTTGGATGACCGAGCGACCGCTGCGCCCTGGGGACTTCCTGGCCCTCAAGCACACCACCCGCTGGGTGCGGGCGGTGATCCGCGACATCCACTACCGGCTCGACGTCAACACGCTGCACCGCGACGAGTCTGCGTCGTCGCTGGGCCTCAACGATGTCGGGAGGGTGAGCCTCCGGGTCACCCAGCCCCTCTTCTACGACAGCTACCGGCGCAACCGCCAGACCGGGTCGTTCGTCCTGGCCGCCGAGGACACCAACGTGACCGTCGGGGCGGGCATGTTGCACGGCCCGGACTGAGGCCGAGGTGAGCGACATGACCTCCTCGAATGTCACGTACCACCCCGGGCATCTCACCCGCGCCGAGCGGGCCCTGTCGCTCGGCGGGCGGGGGGCGACGGTCTGGCTCACCGGCCTGTCCGGGTCGGGAAAATCGACGGTGGCCGCGGGGGTCGAGCAGCGCCTGGTGAAGGAGGGCCGGGGCGCCTATCTGCTCGACGGGGACAACCTGCGCACCGGGCTGAACGGCGACCTCGGCTTCAGCCGCACCGACCGGGAGGAGAACGTCCGACGGGCGGCCGAGGTGGCCTGCCTGTTCGCCGACGCCGGCGTGGTGGCGGTGGTGGCGTTGATCAGCCCGTACGCCGCGTCCCGTCTCCGGGCCCGCCTCGTGCACGAGCGGGCCGGGCTGGCGTTCGTGGAG
>DATKRZ010000059.1:0-2148 GCA_035531955.1 Acidimicrobiales bacterium
ACGGGATGTTCGGGGGTGGGGCTCCGTCGTGCCGCCCAGGGCCTTCGCGGACGCCGTCCGCGTCGGGGACCTCGCCGTGGCAAACGTCTGCACCGCCGCCCGCCGAGGCGGCCGCGCCACGGCGCCGATCCGGGGGCTGCACCGCAGGGTTTGTCGGCGTCGGGCACCGACAGGTCCTCCCTGGGGCCCACCCCATAACGGCAGCCACGCGACGCGAAAGAAGCGTCCCGAAACGCCGGGCTGGGGACGGTCGCGACGCGCCGTTCTACGTGCTTGGCTGGTCACGTCCACCGTCTGGGCCGGCCTTGATGGACGGGCCAGGGCCGGCTGATCACAGGCGGTCCGCTATGCCGGGGGTGTCCTGGCCAACCCGGTTCCGATCATGGAGTTGCGGGTCACCAACGTGGCCAGGTCCTCCTGGCTCCAGCCGTCGGTCCCGGCAGGGCGGGCGGGCAAGACCAGGTATCTCTGTTCCGCGGTCGAGTCGTGGACCACGAGCTCGACGCCTTCGTCGAGGTGGGTGCCGAACTCGGCCAGGACCGCCCGGGGTTCTCGGACGACTCGACTGCGGTACTCGAAGCTCTTGTACCAGGACGGGGGGTTGCCGAGGATGCCGCTCGGATAGCACGAGCAGAGGGTGCAGACGATCACGTGGTGGACCAGGGCCGTGTTCTCCACCACGGCCATGGGGATGGCCTGGTCCAGGTACTCAGACAGAGTGTTGACGGGATCGGTCAGCAGCCTTGTCTTGAAGTCCTCATCGGTCCAAGCCCTTGCCACCACCCGGGCTCCCATGGCGGGGCTAGGCACGTCCCCGGAGGACGATTCGGCCCGGGCCACGGCCGGCTCGATCCTCTCCGGATCGATGATGCCCTGGGCATGAAGGTGCTCCTCTAACAACTCGGCTCGTTGGGCCGGATTCGGCTGGCTCATGTCCCCTCCAGATCGGACTCGGCCAGGTCGGCGGCGAGCGTGTGGTCGGCGGGCGGTCCGAAGAGGTCGGCGGCCGGGAAAACCACTGTGTAGACCAGCTCCGACTCCCCGTAGGTGCCGGTCTCGGCCGACCGAGTGGGATTGGGCCAGGCGAACGCGGCCCACTCGACCCGGCCCACCGCCCGGCGCAGGTAGCGAGGCACCCTCGTGTGGTCGGCGGTCACGACGTTGCGGACCCGCACGCGATCTCCCGGTCGGAACCGGCTGGGCGACAGCGGCGTGGTAGGCGATGGCCGGGGCCTCGATCGGTTGGTGTCGGCAAGCACCTCAGGGTCCTCGGCCAGGTGCTCAGCGGCCCATAGCCAGCGCTCGTAGTAGCTGGAGGTGAGGTACTGGCCGGGCGGCATCTGCTCGATGGTGTGACGGACCCGATCGGTAGTGACTCGTCCCCCGAGGGCGCGGGTCATGTACCACACCCGACCTTCCCAGACCTCGTGGAAGACAGGCTCGTCGGCCTCGATGGGGACCGGCCCGAAGCCGTGCATCCCTCCCAGGTCATGCACGCCGTCCATGCTCCTGATCCTTCCACAACCCGTCCATCTGGCTGGCGGACGGAGGGATACAAAGCTCAGGGCCCTCCGGGGGAGGGGGCCGATGCGGCGGGAGGTCCCTCGGTCACCCGAGTCCTACTGACTATCTCCTATCAACGCCAAACAACCCATGGCGCTACCGCCACTGACCGCCGGATTGGAGACCGCCCGCCCCTATCAGCGCAGGCCGACATTTCCGAGCAGGCGAGCCCGGCGGCCACCTGACCGCGAGGGGCAATATCGAGCGTCTAGCCACGGCTGCCGGGTGCGGGCCGGAGGTTGCCGAGGATGCTCCGGACGAGGTCAAGATCTCGGCCATTAACGATCAGAGCGACCTTCGATCGTTCGGCATAGAAGAAGGCTCGGTACCCTCGGGCCACGCCGGGTCGCTTAGGAGGTCCTGACTCATACCCTCTAAGGCCGTTCTCTGTCGCTACATGCCAGCCTCGAACTCCGGTCGGCCGCTCCGAGGACCTGACCAGTCCGACGATGGTCGTATTGCCAGGCACGGAACCTCTCGTCGACACCGCGCAGGCGTAATGGACTCCCGGGGGTGGCGGCGGCGAGGCTGTCACCACCAGGACAACAGACTTCGTCGGGGGTGCCAGAGTCGCACAGCCAATCC
>DATKRZ010000060.1:0-6867 GCA_035531955.1 Acidimicrobiales bacterium
CCCGCACGAAGCTGCTCACGCCCTCCTCGTTCGAGAGTGCCCGCTGTCGGACGTCCATCTCCGGAAACTCGAGCATCAAGCGGGCGCACAGGTCGGGCAACGGCTCGTAGGCGATGTGGTGGCCGACCGGGGCCAGCCGCCGGAACTCGGTCATGAACACTCCCCGGTGCGCCCCGACGTCCAGACAGTTCGAATCGGGCCTCAACAGGAGGCTCAAGAGGATCTTGAGATGCCTGTCGTCGAGCTGGTTGCGGCGGTGGACCGAGTCGGCCCCGCCCCCGGTCAGTACCCCGACCAGCCGGTCCCGTCCTCGGGCCAGTCCCCGCCGGATGCCCAGTGACTCGGCAATCTTCCCCAGCTCGCCTCGCATCTGCCCAGCATCCCATCGATCGGGAGCGGTGGTGGCGCCCGCACGGGCCCAGTGGCGTCTGCGCCGGTAAGGGCACGGTGGGCGGACCGGAAGGGGGTGGACTCGGCCGAACCGCTGGTCATGGCGGCCCGACCGGCCCGTTGCTATGGTGAGCGCCGTGAAGAACTGGACCAAGATAGTCGTCGCCGCCTCGACCGTGGCCGTGCTGGCCGGCGGGTGCAGCTCCAAGCAGGCGGTGCCCGTGGTGCCCGCCTCCGACGTCACGGCCTGCCATGACTTCGGCAATCAGCTGATCATCCACAGTTCGACGTCCTCCAAGGACCAGCTCACCGCCGTCGCCCACGAGATGGGGCTCGCATCCAATCCGGATCTCCGCCGGGAGGGGGCCACACTGCTGGCGGCGGTGATGTCAGGGAA
Organism: Acidimicrobiales bacterium; assembly: GCA_035531955.1. GTDB lineage: Bacteria > Actinomycetota > Acidimicrobiia > Acidimicrobiales > RAAP-2 > Bog-756. The sequence goes on from DATKRZ010000060.1 coordinate 788, forward strand.
CAGCGCCTCTGTACAATCTGCAACGGAGAGCCTCGCCAAGACCTGCTACGGCCTCGGCCTGGTCAGCCGCACCGGACAACCGACCTAGTCTCGACCGGCTCAGCCCACCCCCGGAACCTCCAGATCCCGTTGGGGGTCCAAAGCCCCGCCTCCGGGCTGCATGCGTCCGAAGTCCTGGCCGTTGGCAACGGCCACCGCCGCCAGCTGGGATCGGACACCCAGCTTTCGCAGGATCGAGCGGATGTGGGACCGCACGGTGGTGACCGACACGACAAGGTCGTCGGCGATGTCCTGGGCTGATCTCCCGGTCGTCAGGTAGAACAGCACACGGCGCTCGCTGGTGGTGAGGAGCATCAGCGACTCCATCGGCGGCGGAACCCGGCCCCCGGCGCCCTGGGCCGACCACGAATCGTCGATCCCGGGGGCCGCGCCCAGGTGGCTCAGCTCGGCCTGCAGCTCGTCCAGGTCCAAGAGGACGGTCGCTCCCTGCGCCGAGCATCCCGCCAGGGCCCCGGGCCCCGCCCCTGCGCCCACGGCCAGGACGTCGATACCCTTGGAGAGATACCTGGTGGCCAGCTTCGCCGGTACGTGCCAGGTACTCGAGGCCCAGTTGAGAAGGTCACTCGTCGGGTCCCGCTCTCCCTCGACCACCAGGACGACCAGGTCGAGAGGGGCACCGTGGATGTCGAGGATGAGCTCGTCGTCGGCGGTGAGGGCGACAGCGCTCGCTTCGAATCCGAGACGCTCGGCCACCGCCGAGGCGGCCACTGCCGACAGCCCGGGCGCTCCGCCGGAGGTACGACCGGGGCTGACCACCAGGATGGCTCCCCGGTTGCCGGGGACCGAAGGGTCGTCGTGCCGTGTGCCGTACCGGGCGAATGCCCCGGTGGAGCAGCGGACGACCGTACGATGCCGCAACGGAGAGGCCAGGCCGCCGGGCAGCCGGTCGACGGTGACCGTCGTGGACCAGGGTAGTGTGGTGGCGGCAGGGAGCACGGTGCCGTCCTCGCCGCTCGCCGGAGGCCGCCCCACCCCGGCCCGGACCTTCGGGCCTGCTGCGCTGACGGCCCGCCCGTCGGCCAGCGGACGCTGCCGGACGGCCCGGGCCAGCCGCTCGCCCAGCATCTTCGGGGTGACCGCCTCGGCGTCCGGACCGAAGGCGATGGCGACACGGGACACGCCGAACGGGCACACCCGGTCGTCGGTCCTCACCACCTGCTCGATCCGTCGGAGGGCCAGTTCCAGAGCCGCGCCGGCGTCGTACCCGCCGTCGGGGTGGACCCCGATGACCGGTCGAAGGTCGACGAGTGCCACGGTGAGGCTCACCGGACCGGGCCGCTCAGCGGACGGTCCGACGCGGCCGATCGGCCCTTTGGTCCCCATTGCTCCTGCCCCCCTCCTGCACCGCTCACTGTCCCTTCCCTCAAGACAATCGCTCACGGCGTCGTTCCCTCTGGCCCAATGGTAGCCACCGTGACCTCGGACGGAAAGCCCCACGTCATCACATTTGATGAACGGGCACACCGCGAGCCGTTCTCGCGCCGTCCCGCGGTCGTCAGCCCACGGTCGGTGACCGAGGGGCAGGCCCATGACCGGAAAGAACGGGGTCGGGAGGAGGGGCGGGCCGGGAGGAGGGGCGGGCCGGGAGCGGATGGTGGGGTCAGGCGTTCCCCTCGAACCATTCCACCGTGGCCCGCAGGCCCGCTTCCAGCCCGACCGGTTCGATGCCGGGGAACAGGCGCCTGACCCGGGTCTGGTCGGCCTGGGAGTCGCGGACGTCCCCCGGCCTCGACCCGGAGTGGTGGCGGGGGAGCGGCGCGCCCACCAGCTTCTCGATGAGCTCGATGAGCTCGAGGAGCGAGACCCTGGTCCCGAAGGCCAGATTGACCGGCTCGAGGGCGGTCACCCGGCGATTGACGGCGTCGTGCAGCACGGCGACCACGCTCCCGACGTAGGTGAAGTCCCGGGTCTGGCCACCATCGCCGTGGACCGGGAGGGGATCGCCCCGGAGGGCGGCGTCGATGAAGGCCGGCACCACGGCGGCATAGGAGTGGCCGGCGTCCTGGAGCGGGCCGAAGACGTTGAAGAACCGGAAGGCCAGGACGGGCAGGCCGAACGAACGGCCGTAGGCCAGCGTGGCCGCCTCGGCGGCCAGCTTGCCGGCGGCATAGGGGCTGGCCGGCATGGTGGCCATGTCCTCGCGCTTGGGGAGGGTCGGATTGGCGCCGTAGACCGACGACGACGACGCCACCACGACGTGGGGACGGCTGCCGCGCCGCGCCGCCTCGAGCACCTCCATGGTGCCGGTGGCATTGGTCAGATGGCTGGCCATCGGGTCGGTCAACGACCGGGGCACCGAGGGCCGGGCGGCCAGGTGGACGATGGCGTCGGCCCCCTCGAAGACGCGGTCGAGGAGGGCCCGGTCGAGGATCGAGCCTTCGACGAGTCCCACCCCTTCGATCGGCTCCAGGTTGTGGCGGTGCCCGGTGGACAGGTCGTCGAGGGCCACCACCTCGGCGATCGCCGGGTCGGCGGCGAGCGCCCGACACAGGTTGGCGCCGATGAATCCCGCCCCCCCGGTCACGACGACCCTCACGGCCCACCGGCGGTGGTCGACGGGGACGGCTTCGCCATCAGGCCCCGACCTCCGGGGAGCGTCCGGCCGCGGTGCACCGCCGCAGGCTACAGCCGCTCAACCGTCGGTCCCGACAGCCGGTTCCGGGCATCGAAGACGTAGGAAGCGTGGGTCTGGACCAGGACGTAGTCGAACGCATCGTGATCGGTCACGATCACCGTCGCATCGGAGCCCTTGATCTCCTCCGCCGTCAGCTCGACCAGTGGATAGGGAAGCGAGTCGGCTGCGATGTGGGGATCCACCACCCTGACTTCGGCGCCGAGGGCACTCAACGACTGGGCGATGATGGCTCCCGGCGCCTCGCGGGCGTCGCCCGTGTTCCGTTTGTAGGCCAGGCCGAGGAGCAGGATCCTCGAGCCGTTGACGGCCCGGCCCATCCGGTTGAAGGCGAGCACCAGTCGGCGCACCAGGTAGTCGGGCATGTGCTCGTTGACGTCGTTGGCCAGCTCCACGAAGCGGAAGGGCTGGCCGAGGCTCCGCCGCACCTTCCACGACAGGTAGCTCGGATCGATCGGCAGGCAGTGGCCGCCCACGCCGGGACCCGGGGTGAACCGGAGGTAGCCGAAGGGCTTGGTCGTGGCGGCGTCGATGGCCTCCCACACGTCGATGTCCAGTTCCGCTGCGAACATGGCCAGCTCGTTGACCAGGGCGATGTTCACGTGTCGGAAGGTGTTCTCGAGGAGCTTGGTGAGCTCGGCCTCACGGGTGCCGGACACCGGTACCGTCTGCTCGACGAGCCGGCCGTAGAAGGCCTGGACGGCCTCCAGCGAGGCCTCATCGACGCCGGAGACCACCTTCGGGGTGTTGTCGAGGCGCCACGTGGAATTGCCCGGGTCGATACGCTCGGGGCTGTAGGCGAGGCGGAAGTCGCTGCCGGCGACCAGTCCCGATCCCTTCTCCAGGATGGGGCCGACCAGTTCCTCGGTGGTGCCCGGATAGCTCGTCGACTCGAGGACCACCAGGGCGCCGGGGCGGAGGAAGCGGGACACCGTCGAGGCGGCGTCCTCGACATGGGAGAGATTGGGAACCCCGTCGCGCAGGGGAGTGGGCACGTCGAGGACGGCCACATCGAAGCCGGCCATCCGCTCGGGGTCGTGGGCGGGTTCGAACCGACCCGAGTCGAGGGCGGCCGCCAGGAGGTCGTCGGGGACGTCCTCCACGTAGGAGTCGCCGTCCGCCAGCCGCTTGATCCGTTCGGCATCGATGTCGAAGCCCACGACGTCGAACCCGGCCTCCACGGCGCGCAGGGCGAGGGGGAGCCCCACGTAGCCCTGGCCGACCACGACGAGCCTGGTGGGCTCGTTGCCCCTCCTCACCGGCCGGCGCCTGGCCGCGTGATCATGCCAGGACTTGCTGGGTGCTCTCTGCGGGCGCTCCCTTGGGAAGGGGCGGCTCGCGGGTGCCGTCCGCGTCGAGCTTGCCGTTGGCCGCCGGTCCCTCCGCTCGGGTCCCCGGTGGGACCGGCGCCCCGATGGTGAACAGGAGCTGCCTGACCGACACCCCGTCGCGCTCGGCGGTGGCCTGTCGCAGCCGCTCGAGGCCGGCGGCGAAATGCTCGGGCGAGGCGGTGATCGGAATCAGCTGGTTGATGTAGGGATGGTAGGTGTTGAGCACCTCTTCCTCGGGCGTCCGGAGCTCCTCGTCGAGCTTCTCCCCTGGGCGGACCCCGACGATCTCGATGTCGATGTCCTCGCCGTCCTGGAAGCCGGACAGCCGGATCATCCTCTTGGCCAGGTCGAGGATGGAGACCGGGTCTCCCATCTCGAGCATGAAGACCTCGCCGCCCCCGTCGGAGAGGACCGACGACTCGAGCACCAGTTGGACGGCCTCCTCGACGCTCATGAAGAACCGGGTCATCCGGGCGTCGGTGACCGTCACCGGGCCTCCGTTGGCGATCTGGCGGGTGAAGGTGGGGATGACGCTGCCCCGGCTCCCGAGCACGTTGCCGAAGCGGACGGTGCAGTACGAGGCGCCCACGGGGGCCCGGGAGAGCACGATCTGTTCGGCCAGGCGCTTGGTCGCACCCATGACGCTCGACGGACGGACGGCCTTGTCCGTCGAGATCTGGACGAACCGCTGGGTACCGACGCCGGTAGCCGCCTCGACGACGTTGAGGGTCCCGAACACGTTGGTGGACGCGGCTTCGACCGGGTGCCGCTCGAGCACCGGGACATGCTTGTGGGCGGCGGCATGGAAGACGACCTCGGGGCGGAATTGGTTGAAGGCGTCGAGCACCGCCGACCGGTCGGCGATGTCGACGAGCGCCTGTTCGGTCGGCCCGGGAATCGTGGCCGCCGTGTCGTGGAGGTGGGTCTCGTCGTGGTCCAAGAGGACCAACAGGGACGGGTCGAGCTCCGCCACCTGCCGGCAGATCTCCGAACCGATGGACCCGCCGGCGCCGGTGACCAGCACCCGGCGCCCCTCCAGCGAGCGCCTGACCGTGGCCAGGTCGATCGGTATCGGTTTGCGGCCCAGGAGGTCCTCGATCCGGGGCTCACGCGCCCGGCTCAGCGGAACCGATGGTGCCATGCCGTCGACCAGATGGCTGACCCCGGGCAGGACCTTCATGGTGAGGCCCGCCCTCTCGCAGGCCAGCAGGACCTTCTCGACCAGCTCGGGCGAGGGGTTGGGAATGGTCAGCAGCACCTGCTGCAGCGTGTAGCGACTGGCCGCGCCGGGGATGTCGTCGATGGAACCGACCACGGGGACCCCGACCATCGAGAGCCCGTGGGCCCGCTGGTCGTCGTCGAAGACGGCCACTGGCACCAGCCCTGCTCCCGGGCTGCGCAACATCTCCCGGATGGCCGCAGCTCCGGCGTCCCGGCTTCCGACCACCGCCACCCGCAGGCCGACCCGGCGGCTCCCTCGCTGCCAGGCGAAGAGCCTCGAATGGAACCGCAGGATTCCCATGCCCATGGTGGCGAACATGCAGCCGACGACGATCACCGTCATCGGCACGCGCTCGAACCCGACCCGCTTTCCGAGCGGGTAGATGATGATCAGCACACAGACGGTCACCGCCGCCGACAGGATCAGTTGGCGGGCCTCTTCGACACCGGCGTGGCGCCACATGCGGCCGTACAGGCCGAACACGTGGCTGGCCACGAGTGTGACGACGAGGGCGGTGACGAGGAACCCGGCCAGGTGCTGCCAATAGAGGCCCGGCGCCTTGTCACGGAAGTAGGTGATCTGGGCGAGGCTGTAACCGCCGACGACGCAGATGGCGTCGATAAGGGTGAACACCAGTCGGGAGCGAACCCGGCTGGCCCGTACGGCGACGTTGGCCCGGTGCTGGTCGACCGACGACGAAGCATCGACCGACCGGTCCTTCGGTTGTGACGCTTCCTCAGCCTCACTGTCACCCATGCACATCGCCCCCTTGGTCAAAAGTTCCGACCGCTTCCGCCCAAGCGAACTTCTCCCCGCATGCCACGACGAGGCACGG
>DATKRZ010000061.1:0-29533 GCA_035531955.1 Acidimicrobiales bacterium
CCGACTCCCTGGGCCCTGACCACGTCCAGCACCTCCGAGGCCACCCCGCTGGTCGACCTGGCGATGATCGAGCCGAGCTCGGTCCTCTCCATCAGCCCGTCGATGTCGACCCGTTGGATGATCTTCTCGACATCGACACGCTCGATGATCTTCTCGACGTCCACCCGGTCGATCAGCTTGTCGACGTCGACCCGGCTGACCACCGAGTCCACGTCGACCCGGGCCACCAGGGCGTCCACATCGATCCGCTGGAGGAGCGCATCGATGTCGATGGCATCCATCACCACGTTCACGACCCGCTCCGCCACCGCTTGGGCGAACTGCTCCATGCGACTGCTGCCGGGCACCGGGCTCATGCGGGGCGGATCGCTGACCGTCGGGACATGGCCCACAGTTTCCCATCGGAGGGCCCTGCGGTCTGGGACGGTCGCGCCGTCCGGCCGCCCTCCCCGGACCTGCAGGTGGTCAGGACGGCGAGTTTGACTTCAGCGCCTCGAGGGCCCGGTCGGCGTGCAGGCTCATCCGCACCTCGCTCTGGATCACGTCGATGATCCGGAGATCGGGCCCGATGACGAACGTGGCCCGCTTGGTCGGCGAGATCATGGTGAACCGCCGTCGCACCCCGTACTGCGTCGCCACCGCCCCATCGGGATCGGAGAGGAGCGGGAAGTCAAAGGAGTGCTTGTCGGAGAACCGCTTCTGCTTCTCCACCTGGTCGGCACTGATTCCCACCCGCTGGGCTCCGGCGGCCTCGAACTCCGCCTTCATGTCGCGGAAGTGGCAGCTCTCGGCCGTGCAGCCCGGGGTCATCGCCGCCGGGTAGAAGAACAGCACGACCGGGCCTTTGGTGGCCAGGTCGCTCAGCCTGGTGGGGGTGCCGTCCTCGTCGGGGAGCTCGAAGTCGGGTGCCAGGTCGCCCTTCTGCATGGGTCCGAGGCTACCGGGATGCGCCCATGGGTGCCGCGGCCTTCAGGGGGGGTGACGCGGGTCGCGCCGGGACGACCTCCCCGTAAGATGCGGCGACAGGCATGCCCGACCAACCCGGGCGCGCCCCCGATGGTCGGGGTGGGAAGGCCCGTGGACCGCGCCGCTCCACCCCGATCCTCGCCCCCAGACAGCTCCCGCCACCGGGCAACTCCCGGGACGACCAGACAGGAAGCCCCCTCCTTGCAGTACTCGATCGAGGCCGACACGCTGAAGAAGACGTTCACCGGCAAGCACGAGGTGCGCGCCCTCGACGGGGTGAGCTTCGGGGTGGCCGAGGGAACGGTCTTCGGACTACTCGGGCCCAACGGGTCGGGCAAGACCACCGCGGTCCGGGTGCTGACCACCATCCTCAGAGCCGACAGCGGGACGGCCCGGGTGCTCGGTCACGACGTGGAACGGCGGGCCAATCTCGTCCGCAGCCTGATCGGGTTGGCCGGGCAGTACGCCGCCGTCGACGAGAACCTCACCGGTCGGGAGAACCTCGAGATGGTGGGCCGTCTCAACCACCTGGGCCGGTCGCAGGTGACCGGCCGGGCCAAGGACCTGCTGGAACAGTTCGACCTCGCCGACGCCGGTGACCGCATCCTCAAGACCTACTCGGGAGGCATGCGGCGTCGGCTCGACCTGGCTGCCGCCCTGGTGGCCAGGCCCACGGTGCTGTTCCTCGACGAGCCGACCACCGGGCTCGACCCGCAGAGCCGCAACGACCTCTGGGAGGTCATCGAGAGCCTGGTCGGCGGGGGTACTACCGTGCTGCTCACCACCCAGTACCTCGAGGAGGCCGACCGGCTGGCCGACACCCTGGTCGTACTCGACCACGGTCGGGTCATCGCCGAGGGCACGCCGGAGGCACTGAAGGCCGACCTCGGGGCCACCGTGCTCGAGGTCGGGTTGGAGAGCCTCGAAGAGGCCCGGCGGAGCGCCGTGCTCTTCGACGCCCTCGGAACCCACACGCCGGTGGTCAACGGCACGGTGGTGGAAGTGACGGTGGACAACGGCCCGGAATCGGCCATGCTCGGCCTGCGCTCCCTCGACCAGGAGGGGATCATCCCCAGCGCCTTCACCCTGCGCGAGCCCAGCCTCGACGATGTCTTCTTGGCCCTGACGGGGCGCCGGACCGAGAACGAGACCCCGTCCACCGAGGACGAGACCGCCCAGAAGCGTCGCCGCGGCCGCCGGCGCCGGGCGGGCCAGGCCATGCCGATTGCCACTGGAGAGCTCCAGTGACCACCACCATCAGCGCCCCGACCATCTCGGGTGCACCCCACTCCGACAACGTCATGACCCGCGCCCGGTGGGCGATGGTCGACACCTGGACCATCACCAAGCGGAACATCTTGACCTACACCCGCATCCCCGAGGCGCTGTTCTTCTCGACCGTGCAGCCGATCATGTTCGTGCTGCTCTTCGTCTATGTGTTCGGCGGATCGATCCACACCCCGGGCACGACCTACGTCAACTACCTGATGCCCGGTATTTTCGTCCAGACCGTCGCCTTCGGGTCGGTACAGACCAGCATCGGTTTGGCCGAGGACCTCCAGAAGGGGATCATCGAGCGATTCCGGGCCCTGCCCATGGCCCGCTCGGCGGTGCTCACCGGCCGGACCACCGCCGACCTGGCCCGCAACATCCTCACCATCATAATCGTCACGGTCGTCGGCTTCATCGTCGGCTTCCGGCCCACCACCGGCGTCCTCGCCTATCTGGCCGGGATCCTGGTGATCCTGATGTTCGCCTACGCGCTGTCGTGGGGCTTCGCGGTGATCGGGCTGTCGGCCCCGAACAGCGAGGTCGCCCAGGTCGTGTCCTTCCCGATCCTCTTCCCGCTGGTCTTCGCCTCCTCCGCCTTCGTGCCGGTGTCGCAGATGCCGGGCTGGCTACAGGGATTCGCCACGTACCAGCCGGTGAGCGTCACCATCTCCGCCTGCCGCGCCCTCATGCTGGGCGGACCCACCGCCAAGTGGGTCGTGCAGTCAGTGCTGTGGGCCGCGGTACTCCTCGTGGTGCTCGTCCCGCTGGCCGTCCACCGCTACCGCACCCGCACCTGAAGCCCGGACTTGAGGCCTGCGGGATGCCGGGTCGCAGTCTTCCGAGGTGGCCCGCTCGCCAGGGGCCGGTCCGGCACAGCAGAATGGGACGTATGGCACCAACCACCACCTCCCCGGCCGGCCTCGACTCCTTCGGGGCGCGGAGCAGCCTGGCCGTCGGTGACGCCACCTACGAGATCCACCGGATCCACGCGCTGGCCGACCGCTTCGACGTGTCCCGACTTCCCTACTCGATCAAGGTGGTGCTCGAGAATCTGCTCCGCCACGAGGACGGTCGGGCCGTCCAGGCCGCCGACGTCGAGGTCGTCGCCGGTTGGGGCAACCATCCCGAGCGCCACGGGCTCGGCGGCCAGGACGCATCCGAGATCGCCCTCACCCCCGAGCGGGTGCTCATGCAGGACTTCACCGGCGTCCCCGCGGTGGTCGACCTGGCGGCCATGCGGGACGCACTCGGCAAGCTCGGTGGGGACCCGGCCGAGGTCAACCCGCTGGTGCCCGTCGAACTGGTCATCGACCACTCGGTGATCGCCGAGGCTTCGGGTGGGGCGGGCGCCTACGACCGGAACGTGGACATCGAGTACCAGCGCAACATCGAGCGCTATCAGCTCCTGCGCTGGGCCCAGCAGGCATTCGACGGATTCCGGGTGGTGCCGCCCGGCACCGGGATCTGCCACCAGGTCAACCTCGAGTACCTGTCGCGGGTGGTCTTCGCCACCGACGACGGCCGGGCGTACTGCGACACCCTGGTCGGCACCGATTCCCACACCACCATGGTCAACGGGCTCGGGGTACTGGGCTGGGGGGTGGGGGGCATCGAGGCGGAGGCCGCCATGCTGGGCCAACCGCTGTCCATGCTCCTGCCACCGGTGGTCGGCTTCCGACTCACCGGAGCACTCGGCCAGGGCACCACCGCCACCGACCTGGTGCTCACCATCACCCACCTCCTGCGCCAGCACGGCGTGGTCGGCAAGTTCGTCGAGTTCTACGGTCCCGGTGTGGCCGCCGTCCCCCTGGCCAACCGGGCCACCATCGGCAACATGTCCCCCGAGTACGGTGCCACCTGCGCCATCTTCCCCGTGGATGAGATCACCCTGGACTATCTGCGCTTCACCGGGCGCGACGACCGACACGTCGACCTGGTGGAGGCCTACACCAGGGAGCAGGGCATGTTCCATGTGGCCGGAGGCGTCGAGCCGGTCTTCTCCGAGACCATCGAGTTGGACCTCTCGACGGTGGTCCCGAGCATCGCCGGGCCGACCCGGCCCCAGGACCTGGTCACGCTGGCCGGCGCCGGGACCTCCTTCCGGAGCGCCCTCGGACGGGACCAGCGGTCGGGCACCGCCTCTCTGGCTGGTGGGGCGGCGGAGGTGGGGGACGGGTCGGTGGTGATCGCTGCCATCACCAGCTGCACCAACACCTCCAATCCACAGGTCATGGTGGCGGCCGGGCTCATTGCCCGCCGCGCCGTCGCCCGTGGCCTCCAGCCCAAGCCGTGGGTGAAGACGACCCTGGCCCCCGGCTCGCGGGTGGTCATGGACTACCTGGACCGTGCCGGGCTCACCGAGCCGCTGGCCCGGATCGGCTTCGACCTGGTCGGCTTCGGCTGCACCACCTGCATCGGGAACTCGGGCCCGCTACTGCCGGGCGTGGCCGAGGTCGTGCACGAGCACGACCTCTCGGTGGCCTCGGTGCTGTCGGGCAACCGGAACTTCGAGGGCCGGATCCACCCCGAGGTGCGGATGAACTACCTGGCGTCGCCGCCCCTGGTCGTGGCCTACGCACTGGCCGGCACCATGGACATCGACCTCACCACCGACCCGATCGGTCACGGGGCCGAGGGCGAGCCGGTCTACCTGGCCGACCTGTGGCCGCCGGCCGAGGAGGTCACCGAGGCCATCCGGACCTCGATCAGCTCCGACATGTTCCGCCGGCGCTACGGGGCCGTGTTCGACGGCGACGACCGGTGGCAGGCGGTCGAGACGGCGACCGGCGACACCTTCGACTGGGACCGGGACTCGACCTACGTCCTGGCCCCCCCCTTCCTGGACGACCTGTCCATGACGCCGAACCCGGTGACCGACGTGGCCGGGGCGCGCGTCCTCGCCAAGCTCGGCGACAGCGTCACCACCGACCACATCTCGCCCGCCGGCAACATCAGCCCCTCCACACCGGCCGGCCACTACCTGGCCGAGCACGGCGTCGAGCGCAACGACTTCAATTCCTACGGGACCCGCCGGGGCAACCATGAGGTGATGGTGCGGGGCACGTTCGCCAATGTCAGACTGCGGAACCAGTTGGCGCCGGGCACCGAAGGGGGCTTCACCGTCCATCTCCCCGGCGGCGAGGAGACGACGATCCACGAGGCCGCCCGGCGCTATGCCGAGCAGAGCATCCCCCTGGTGGTGCTGGCCGGCCGCGAGTACGGATCAGGATCCTCGCGCGACTGGGCGGCCAAGGGCACGGCCCTGCTCGGGATCCGAGCGGTCATCGCCGAGGGCTACGAACGCATCCACCGCTCCAACCTGATCGGGATGGGGGTGCTCCCGCTCCAGTACGTCGACGGTCAGGGCGCCTCCTCGCTCGGCCTCACCGGACGCGAGGTCTTCGCCGTCAGCGGGCTCGGGCCCCTCAACCAGGGGATCACCCCGAAGACGGTGGCCGTTCGGGCGGAGGACGGCGACCGGGTCGTCGAGTTCGAGGCCCGGTTGCGGATCGACACCCCGATGGAGGCCGAGTACTACCGCCACGGCGGAATACTGCCGTACATGCTCCGTCAGATGGCCGGGTGAGCCCTGGCCGGTGACCGGGAAGGGGTCGGTGGTGACGAGGCCGCGGCGACGAACCGACGGAGGACTCGGCGTCCCACCGTCTCCACCTCGGCCAGCCCGGGTCCGTCCAGGGTGACGCCCGCCGGGAGGTGGGCCCGCCACGCCTCGGCCGATGGCCGGTCCACCTCGACGTGGAATTGGAGGCCGTAGGCGCCCGGTCCCCATCGGAAGGCCTGGTGGGGGAAGGCCCGCGTACCGGCCAGGTGGACGGCGCCGGCGGGCATCGAGAAGGTGTCCTGGTGCCAGTGCACGCAGGGGACGGCGGTCGCCGCCAGCCCCCCGTACTCCGGGCCGAGGACCGGGTCACGTCGGCCGGCGGGGGTCAGCTCGACCCGCCCGAGGCCGACCTCGGGCTCTGTGCCCCTGCTCACCTCCGCGCCGAGGGCGACGGCCAGCTGCTGGGCGCCCAGGCAAACGCCGAGCACCGGTGTGCCATCGTCCACCGCCGCGCCCATCAATACCCGCTCCGCCTCCAGCCAGGGGTGGAGGGCGAGATCATGGACACCCATCGGACCCCCGAGCACCACCAGTCCGGCGAACGACCCGCGGTCGGGCAGATCCTCACCGCGGTCGGGGCGGACCACCCCGAAACCGCGCCCGGCCTCGCGGAGCACGTCCCCGATGAGGCCCGGGCCCTCGTGCTCCACGTGCTGGATGATCGACCACCGGCCGCCACCCACTAGGCCGTGTTCACCACATGGAACGACTCGGCCAGCCTTCCGTCCGCCAGGCCCGCCGCCGAGGCAGTGCCGGACATCCACGTCCGGAGCAGTGCCTCGAGGTGGTCGCCGTCGCCGACCTGACTCCGGTGGGACCGGAGGGCGGCCAGCTTGCGATCGAACTGGTCGGTGACATCAACCGCCCGGTCGGCGCGATCGGTGGCCATCACCCAGAGCTCTGGCACCGAGTGGGGCTCCAGCCCCTCCTCGAGGAGCTCGGGGAAGGCGAACGGGTTCCGGGCATCGGGGTAGACGGCGCAGGTGGCGGCCTCGCCCGCCGCCAGATGGTCGGGATGGCTCGCATAGATGCGGGTCCAGTTCCGCTCCGGCGACTGGGCGACCACCCGGTCGGGCCGGAACCGGCGGATGACGCCGCTGATGGCCCGGCGAAGGTCGAGGTCGGCCAGGAGCCGGCCGTCGGGGAAGCCGAGGAAGGTCACATCGGCCACCCCGACCACCTTGGCCGCCGACGTCTGCTCCTCCCGGCGCAGCTCCGCCATGGCGGCACGCGACACCGAGCGATCGGATCCGCCGGCGTCGCCGTCGGTGCAGATGCAGTAGGCCACCTCGACGCCGGCGTCGGTCCACGAGGCGACCGACCCGGCGACCCCAAAGTCCACGTCGTCCGGATGGGCGGTGACCACCAGGATCCGCCGCGCCCCCTCGGGTCCGGGGTCGACCACAGGCGGCTGTGGGGATCGGCTCTCGGGCACCGCGACCTCTCAGCCTGCGGTGGGCTGCCACCCGGCCAGATCTGACAGCCGGGTATCGTTGGAGAAGATCTCGACGATGGGTGACCGCAGCCCGATCCGGGCCTGGATCCGTTCGATCTCGAGGATCTGGTTCCACTGGACCAGAGTGACCACCAACCCGGCCTCGCCGGCCCGGGCGGTCCGCCCCGAACGGTGAAGATAGGCCTTGTGGTCCTCGGGCGGATCGAAGTGGACGACCACGTCCACCATGTCGATGTCGAGCCCGCGGGCGGCGACGTCGGTGGCGACCAGGGCCGGAAGCCTGCCGGCGCTGAACTCCTTCAGGGTCCGCTCGCGGTTGACCTGACGGAGGTCGCCGTGGATGGCGTCGGCCTTGACCCCCTCCTTCCGGAGCTGCTCGACCAGCCGGTCGGCACCCCGCTTGGTCCTGACGAACACCAGGGTCTTCTCCGAGTTCCGGCAGATGGCGGCACAGACCTTGACCCGGTCCATCTGGTGCACCTCGAGGAACCGGTGCTCCATGGCGTCGACCGTGGTGTTGGGTGACGCCACCTCGTGGAGGACGGGATCGGTCAGGTACCGGCTGACCAGCCGGTCCACCGCCCCGTCGAGCGTGGCGGAGAACAACAGGGTCTGGTGCTCCCGCTCGAGACGACGGAGCACCCACTCGACCTGGGGCATGAACCCCATGTCCGCCATGCGGTCGGCCTCGTCGAGGACCAGGGTCTCGATGTCGGCCACCGACAACTCGCCGCGGTCGCCGAGGTCGATGAGGCGGCCGGGCGTGGCGATGATCACGTCCACCCCCCGCCGGAGCTTCTTCACCTGGCGCTCCATGTCGGCGCCGCCGTAGACCGCGGCGATCCTCAGGCCGGCCGCCTTGGCCAGGGGCTCGAGCACCTCGCTCACCTGTACGGCCAGCTCCCGGGTGGGGACGAGCACCAGCGCCCGGGGCCGGCCCGGCTCGGTGGACCGCTCCGCCATCGTCCGCTGGAGGAGCGGGATGCCGAAGGCCAGGGTCTTGCCCGACCCGGTCTTGGCCTTCCCGCACACGTCGCGCCCGGCCAGTGCATCGGCGACGGTCATGGCCTGGATGGCGAACGGGGTGACGATCCCCTGACCGCTCAGGGCGACGACGAGCGCCGGGTCAACGCCCAGCGAGGCGAAGGTACGGGCCTCGCCGGTCCCGGCCTGCGGGTCGGCATCGTGTTCGAGGACGCGATCCGACGAATCGGCAATGGTTGTCATTTGGTGTGGAACTCACTCTCATCTGTTCGGTGACGGTCGGGCACGACCGTCGACATCCGTGCGAGTCACGAACGCCTACGGGCCCGCCTCGGGCCATCGATCCTGCCTGCGTCAGCAGGCCTGAAGAACAGATGAGGAAGACCCCGGTGGAAGGGCACCAGCCCGACCACCGCACCCAGTCTACCTGGGATCGCCCGCCACCCCGGGTCATCCGGCGCCGGCGGGGCACGGGATGTGCCATCGTAGGCGGGACGACCACCCGCTAGAGGTGCCAATGCCGGTCCACCCCACGAAAGGACGCCGACCATGGGAAAGCTCGCCGCCGGCGACAAGGCCCCCGCATTCACCCTCGCCGACCAGGACGGCGCCCGGGTCTCCCTGAAGGACTTCAAGGGAGGCCAGGTGGTGATCTACTTCTATCCGAGGGACGACACCCCGGGCTGCACCAAGGAAGCCTGCCAGTTCAACGACAACCTGCGTGCCTTTGCCCGGGCCCAGGTCCCGGTGCTCGGGATATCGGGCGACAGCGCCGACAGGCACAAGGCCTTCCGGGCCAAGTACGGCCTCAAGTTCCCCCTGCTCACCGACTCCGATCATTCGGTCGGCGAGGCCTACGGCGCCTGGGGTGAGAAGACCCTCTACGGCAAGAAGTCGGTCGGGGTCATCCGGTCGACCTTCCTCATCGGTCCAGGCGGCAAAGTGGCCCGGGCCTGGTACCACGTAAAGGCCGACGGGCACGCGGCCAAGGTCTTGGCCGAAGTCGGCGCCTGAGCCCCGGCTGCCGGTCCGACATCACAGCTGGTGGACGGGGCACCACCACGTCGTGCGCCCGCCCACCGTCGAACGGACCAGGGCTGCGCCATCCCGCGGGCACCGGCCGCCACCTCGGCGCTCGTCCATGAGATCGCCGAGGTGGGAGCCGCCCCGGTCGATCAGGTACCCGATGGTGCGCCGGAGGTGCCGGTGCAGCCGGCGCGCTTCGTCGGCCGAGAGGGAGGCGGCCGGTCGGTGCGGGGACAATCCGGCGCGCCAGAGCACCTCGTCGGCGATCAGGTTCCCCACGCCGGCCACCTGTGACTGGTCGAGCAGCCGGGCCTTCAGCGGGGCCCTGGATCCCCGCAGCGCCGCGGCCAGCGCCGAGGGGCTCACCGAGGCGGCATCGGGACCGAGGCGCGACAGGTCCGGATCGAGCAGGACGCCGCCGAGGCGCCTCGGATCGCGGACCACCAGGCTGCCGCCGTCGGCGAACCGGGCCGTCCACCGGTCCCACGTCCGGTCGTGACGACGGGGCGCATACCTCAGGTCCTCGACGCCGACCCGGCCGTCTACGACCAACGTCCCAGTCATCCCGAAGCGGATGCCCAACGTCGGGCCCCCCTCGGTCGCCAGCAGCAGGACCTTGCCGATGCGGTCGGCCGACACGAAGCGATTCCCGACCAGGGCCAGGCGGAGGGCTGTCCCGCCGGCACCCCCCTTCAGGAACCAGGGGTCAGGGGTGGCGATCGAGCTGACGGGGCGGAACAGGGCCGATTCGGCGAGCCGGCGGTAGCGCTCGACCTCGGGCAGTTCGGGCACGGCCCGAGGGTAGCCATCGGTTCGGGGTGTGATCCCGATGGCGCCCTGGGGCCTGAGATTTCGCCTTAGGGTTGGTCCATGCCCCCCGAGAAGCCACACTGGGCCGAACTGTTCACCGAGGTGGTGACCTCCGGCCTGTGCACGGGCTGCGCTGCCTGCATCGTGGCCTGCCCGTACGACGTCCTCTCCTACGACGACACCGGCGGCCGGTACAAGCCGTTCCACATCGATGCCGAGGGTGGTCCGGACAGCTGTACCCACGGCGTCAAGGGCTGCACCATGTGCACCCGGGCCTGCCCGAGGTTCCGCCACTGGGAGAGCGAGATCGACACCCATCTGTTCGGGCGGGACCGCACCCCCGAAGAAGTGGCGGGGGTGTCGTCGGACACCCTCTTGGTGCGGGCCACCGACCCGGAGATCCGCGAGCTCGGCCAGGACGGCGGGTTGGTGTCGGCCATGCTGGTATGGGCCCTCGAGCACGATGTCATCGACGCCGCCCTCGTCTCCGACCTCGAAGGGGACGGGTCGACGTGGAAGGCGGTGCCGGGCGTGGCCACCACCCGGGCCGAGGTCCTGGCGGCCGCCGGGTCCCGCTACACGTACTCGGCCAACCCGCTGGCCTATCCCCGGGCCATCGAGGCGGGGGCAGAGCGCATCGCCCTGGTGGGAATGGGGTGCCAGGCCTCGGCCCCGCCGGTGATGAAGGCCCGCAAGGCCGGCAAGATCGCCCGACGACTGTCCCTGACCATCGGGCTCATGTGCTCCAAGACATTCGACGACGCCATCTTCCCCGAGCTGTTCGAGGCCAAGTACGGGATCGCCCGGGCGGACATCGCCAAGATGAACATCAAGGGCGTGTTCCAAGTGTGGACGCGGGACGGGGCCTACCACGAGATCCCGCTGAAGGAAGCCCACGCCTGGACGAGGGAGGGCTGCACGACGTGTCCCGACTTCGCCGCCGAGCACGCCGACATCTCCACCGGGGGCATCGGGGCCTTCAACGACTGGACCCTCACCATCGTCCGCACCGACATGGGGCGGGAGCTGCTGGACGGGATGAGCGCCGACGGCGCCGTGGAGACCAGGCCCGGGGACGACGACCCGGGGGCGATCGCCCTGCTCCACAAGCTGGCCCGGGTCAGCCGGAGGCGCTGGCCCGAGACGGCGGTCCCGATGCCGCGTCGTCTGCCCCTGCGGGCGTGAGCCCCGGTCCAGACGATTTCGCCTGAGAGCAGATGAGATTCGCCTAAGAATCAGGGCCTCCGGACCGAGGGCGCCCCGGCGTGCGGGCGTCGGTGGTCGTAAGCTCGGAGTGGACCCCACCACCGTGCGGTGGCCGGGGCTGCGTCATGGGGTCCGTCCGCCCTCGGTGCGACCGTCCGCGACGGTGGTGCCCCCCGCCGATCGGGCCAGACGCACCGACCCCCTGGAGGAACTCTTCTTTTGTTCGCCGCCCTAGGACGGTTCACCGTACGCCACCGCTGGCTGATCATCGCCGGGTGGGTGATCGTGACCGTCGTCCTCGCCACCCTCCTCCCCTCGCTGTCGAGCGTCGAGAAGAGCAGCGACTCCCAGTTCCTCCCCGCAGCTTCGCCCAGCGTCGTCGCCGGGGGCATGGCGGCACCCTTCCGGTCCAAGAACAGCATGCAGGCCACCTACGTCGCCGCCACCAGCAGTCGGTCCCTCTCCCCCGCCGACTCCGCATCCATCAACCGGGTCGAGCAGGCCGTGCGGTCGGTGCCCCGGGTCATCAGCGTCGTCGACCAGGGGAGATCGGCCAACGGCAGGGCGCGCAAGGCGGTCGTCGAGTTCGATACCCGGGCGTCCTCCGGCCGGGACATGGCCCGGTCGGTGGCCGAGGTGCGGGCCGCGTTCAGAACATCCGGCGCGCCGGCCGACCTGGCCATGCACCTGACCGGCAACGTGGCCCAATCGGTCGACCAGCAGAACCAGTCCGGCCATGCCCAGACCCTCACGGAGATCCTCTCCCTCCTGTTCATCCTGGGGCTGCTGCTCCTGACCTTCCGGGCGGTGCTGGCGCCCTTTGTGGCGCTGTTCCCCTCCGTGGTGGCCCTGTTCGCCGCCGGGCCCCTCGTCGCCCAGTCCACCCACATCGGCGTGCAGGTATCCGACCTCACCCCCATCCTGCTGACCGTGGTGATGCTGGGCGCGGGCACCGACTACGGGCTCTTCCTCATCTTCCGGGTGCGCGAGGAACTCCGAAGGGGACGGCCGGTGGAGGACGCCGTGGCGTTCTCACTCTGCAAGGTGGGCGAATCGATCACCTTCTCGGCCCTGACGGTCATTGCCGCCCTGGCCGCGGTGGTGGTCGCCACCTTCGGCCTGTACCGCGGGCTCGGGCCCGGCCTGGCCGTCGGCATCGCCGTGGCGCTGGCGGCGAACCTCACCCTGCTCCCCGCCCTCTTGGCCGTTCTGGGCCGAAGTGTGTTCTGGCCGAAGATGCCCAAGGTCGGCCCGGCCCGGCACGGGGCCTGGGGCAATATCGCCGGCAGAGTGGTGGCCAGGCCCGGGGCGACCCTCATGGTCGGGTTGGTGCTCTTCGGCGGGCTGGGCGTGGCGATGCTCGCCTATTCGCCCACCGGCTTCGGCGACCAACCACCCCCGGCCACCTCCGATTCGAGCCAGGGCCAGACCCTGCTGGATGCCGACTATCCGTCGACCGAGGCCGATCCGACCAGCCTCCTGTTCCGCCTGCCGTCGTCGGTGTGGGACAACCCGCAATGGCTGACGGCCGGCCAGCAGGGACTCGAGCGGTCAGGCGTCTTCCGCGCCGTGAGCGGCGCGCTCGACCCCAACGGCTATCCGCTGAGCGCGTCGGTGCTGACCCGCGCCCACGAATTGATGGCCGTCTACGGGCCGGCGGCCTCCCTCCCCCCGATGCCGCCCAGAGGCGTGGCCCTCTCCGTCACCGACTACAACGCCTACCGTGCCTCGGCCCAGTTCATCAGCGCCGACGGCAGGACGATCCGGTACTACGCCACGCTCAGCGCCGGACCTTCGAACAGCACGGCTGCCGCCCGGGCCATCCCCCAGATCCGCGCCGCGGTGGACGGTGTCGGGCGGTCGATCGGGTCGGTCGCCGACGGGGTCGACGGATATGCCCCGGTGGCGGCCGACGTCGGCACCATCTCCAGCCACGACCTGGTCAAGATCCTCCCCATCGTGCTGATCGTCCTGGCCCTCCTCTTGGCCATCGTGCTGCGCAGCCTCGTCGCGCCCCTGTACCTGGTGATCAGTGTGGGGCTCTCCTACCTGGCCTCGCTCGGACTGGCGGTCCTGGTCTTCGAGATCATCGGTGGCCAGGACGGCATCAACTTCGTCCTCCCCTTCTTCATGTTCGTCTTCATCATGGCCCTCGGCCAGGACTACAACATCCTGGTGATGACCAGGATCCGCGAGGAGGCCCACCACGCGCCGATCCGGGTGGCCGTGCGCCGGGCGGTGGAGGCCACCGGGACGACGGTGACGTCGGCCGGCCTCATTCTGGCGGGGACGTTCGGAGTGCTGACCGCCACCGGCGACACGCAGGTGAAGGAGATCGGCCTGGGTCTGGCCGCCGGCATCCTCCTCGACACCTTCTTGGTGCGCACCCTGCTGGTGCCCTCGGTGGTCGTCCTGCTGGGCCGGTGGAATTGGTGGCCGTCGAAGCTCTCCCACGAGGACCACAGCCGCGATCCGGCGACCCCGGACGTCGACCAGGAACCGCTGGACGACCCCAGGCCCGTGCCGCACATCAGGCCCCTGACCGGCACGCCCCGCTGATCCGAGAGCACGCCGACCCCCGGTCGGGCGGGCGTCCGGACGGAGTACGGTGAACGGGCGTGGCCAGCCGACGGAAGACCCCGAGCCGTCCCACCGTGGTCCTGTTGGTCCGCCACGGGACGACCCCGACCACGGGGAAGGTGCTTCCCGGCCGGGCGACGGGGCTCCACCTGTCCGCTGAGGGAGCCAACCAGGCCGAGGCGGTCGCCGAGCGGATCGGCGCGCTGGCCGAGCCCGGTACCCGTCAGCCGGTCGCCGTGTACGCCTCGCCCCTGGAGCGGACCACCGAGACGGCCCGGCCGATCGCCCGGCACCTCGGGCTGCGGGTGCGTGCGGAACAGGGCCTTCTCGAGTGCGATTTCGGGGAGTGGACCGGGTCCCCGCTGAGCCGGCTGCAGAAGCTGCCGGAGTGGTCCCGGGTCCAGCGTTGGCCCAGCGGCTTCCGCTTCCCCGGAGGTGAGTCCTTCCTCGAGATGCAGGCCCGGATGGCGGCGGCCATCGACCGGCTGGTCCGCCGCCACCAGGGCGAGACCATCGTGGCCGTGTCCCACGCCGACCCGATCAAGGCGGCGGTGTCCTCTGCGGCCGGCACCCACCTCGACCTGTTCCAACGGCTCAGCGTCTCACCCTGCTCGGTGTCGGCGCTGGCCTACAGCCCGGCCGGGCCCCACGTCCTGGCCGTCAATTCCACCGCATCGCTCGCCGGACTGGCCCTCTCGTGAGTGAGGGATACGACCTCTCGTCCCCGGAGCGGATCGCCGTCGGGACGGTCGGGCCGGTGGGCGACCGCCTGTTTCTGCTGCAGTGCCGGCAGGGCCCGGTGCTGCTCACCCTCAAGATCGAGAAGCAACAGGTGGCGGTGGTGGCCGACTACCTGGCCCGCATCGTGAAGGACCAGCAGCGCCCGGGCCATCTGCCCGAAGAGGTCCCCCTCGAGGACCCGGCCGAGCCGGCCTGGGTGGTCGGCACCATCGGTGTGTCCTATGACGAGAGCGACGACCGGGTCGTCCTGGTCATCGAGGAGCTGGTCCCCGACGACGAGACCGGTGCCATCGCCCGCCTGTCCATCTCGCGTGAGCAGGCGGCCGGATTCGCCATCCAGGCCACCAGGGTCGTCGAGTCCGGGCGCCCTCCCTGCCCGCTGTGCGGATCGCCGCTCGACCCCTCTGGACACGAGTGCCCACGGACGAACGGCCACCGACCGCCGGCCGTGTGAGGGGCTGGAGTCCCGACGTCGGTCCCCGGCTCGACTCGGCCATCGACCAGCTGCGAACCGCCGAGCTCACCGTGGCCGGGCGGCTCCCGTGGAGTTCCAACCTGACCTTTCTGGTGACGTTGGAGGACGGCGGGCCCGAACCCCTCAACGCGGTCTACAAGCCGGCCCGCGGCGAGCAGTCGCTGTGGGACTTCCCCGGGGGCCTCTACCGGCGGGAAGTGGCGGCGTTCGCCCTGTCCGAAGGGCTCGGCTGGGGCCTCGTCCCCCCGACGGTGGAACGCGACGACGGTCCCTTCGGACCGGGCTCGCTCCAACTGTTCGTCGAGGCCGACTACGGGCAGCACTACTTCACGCTGTTCGACCAGGGCGGCCACGACGCCGTGCTGCGGACCACGTGCGCCTTCGACGTGGTGGCCAACAACGCCGACCGCAAGAGCGGGCACGTGCTCCTCGGACCCGACGGTCGGCTCTGGGCCATCGATCACGGGCTGTGCTTCCACCACCAGCCCAAGTTGCGCACGGTCATCTGGGACTTCGCCGACGAGCCGGTGCCCGGGGACCTGCTCGCCGACCTGGACGGGCTGGCCTCGTCGCTGCCGGAGGATCTAGACCGGGTCCTGTCCGCCGCGGAGCGGGAGGCCCTGGTGGCCCGGATCCGCCATCTGGTCGACTCCGGCGTCTTCCCGGGCCCGATCGGCGACCGCCCACCCTATCCTTGGCCCCTGGTGTGACCCGGGTGTGACCCGACCGGTCGCCGATCGGCCGGTGTGGCGGAGCGGGACCGGAGGCGGGCATCTCCGGCCCGGTCAGCGGTGGCGGGGCGGGAAATGCGGCCCGGGCGTCGAGGTGACCGTCGTGGGTGCGGTGGGGGTCGTCGTGGTGGCCTTCGTGGTGGTCGTGGGAGTGGTCGTCGTCGGGGTCGCGGGTGAGGTTGGCGGCTGGTGGGCGGCGGAAGGAGACGGAGCCTCGAGCGCCGACACCAGCAGCGAGGCGTAGTACCTCGCTCCCACCGGGTTCAGATGGGTCCCATCGGGGTAGAGGCACTGGGGGCAGCCGGCGCTGGCGGCGTTCCAGTCGACCAGGACGGTGTTGGGGTAGGACTGGGCCACCGAGGCAATGGTGTCGTTGACCTCCTGCTGCCAGAGCTGTCCGGGGACGTGGGTGTTCACGAGCACGATCCTCTGCATGGGGCCGAGGGAGTTGAGCAGCGTCTCGAGCTGCCCGGCCGTGTAGGGGCCGTTGGTGCCGAGCTCGAGGATCAACCGGTTCCCCACGAATCCGTCCGCCTTCAGCTGGCCGACCATCCCCTGGACCAGATAGAGCTGCTGGCCCACCTGGGCGTCGATGACGATGCCTGGCAGTGCGGCCTGCAGGTACGGGGCGGCGTCGACGATGACCGAGTCCCCGATGGCGGTCACACCCTGGCCGGCCGGCGGGGCCGCGGTGGTCGTAGTGCTGCCACCCCCGGGCGGGACGGTGGCCGCCGGCGGAGGGTGGTGCCGGACCCTGGGGACGATGCTGGCTTCCGGTCCCAGGTTGGCAGCCGACGCCTCGACCAACCCGAAGAGGCCGAGGGCGCAGACGACGGCGTTGACCGAGGCCACCGCCACCATCAGCCAGCCGAGTGGGCGCAGCCGGGGCCACGACCAGTCGTGGCGCCGCAAGCGCTCCCACTGGCGTCCGAGGGCGCCGTGACGAACCGGCTGTTCGACGTACCGCCAGGACAGCGCGGCCAGCGCCAGGGTCACGCTGATCTGGAAGGTCGACCGCACCAGGCTGGGCTGCGCATTGAGCGGGGTGGTCATGACGATGACCGGGTAGTGCCACAGGTAGATGCCATAGGAGCGCTCGCCCACCCATCGGAGCGGCTCCCATCCGAGGATCACCCGCCACTGCGAACCGGGGTGGACGGTGACGCCGATGACCAGAGCGGTGAGCACGGCCAACAGGACCATGCCGCCCTGGTACAGGAAGGGGTCGTACTGGTTGGTGTGCCAGAACATCACGAAGATCCCGGCCAGCGCCGCTGCCCCCACCAGGTTGAGCACCCGGGTGGCACCGGCGGTGATCGGCCCGAATGTCCGGTTGCGGGGGAGCCCGAAGGCCAGAGCGGCGCCGATCAGCAGGGCGAAGGCCCGGGTGTCGGTGCCGTCGTAGACCCGGGTCGGATCCCCGTTCGGTGACGCCGCATAGAGGAGGGCCATCTCCACCGCCGACCCGGCCGCCACAGCCAGGGTGATCCCGATGAGCGCCCCCGTGGAACGGATCCACCGCATCCCGGCCAGGACCAGGAGCGGCCAGACCAGATAGAACTGCTCCTCGATGGACAGGGACCACAGGTGCCCGAGCGGGGAGGGTGGGCCGAACTTGGCGAAGTAGGAGACGTGGTGGAAGACGAACCACCAGTTGCTCACGTAGAAGACCGACGACGGGAGATCGCTCCGGAGCGAGGAGAGCTGGAGCCGGTCGAAGAGGGTCGCCCACCCCACCGCCACGAAGAGCACCACGAAGAGAGCCGGCAGCAGCCGCCGGGCGCGCCGGATCCAGAAGATCTTGAGCCCGATGCCCTGGTGCCGGCGGTACTCGGCCACGAGCAGGTCGGTGATCAGGTACCCGGACAGTACGAAGAAGACCTGCACGCCGAGCAGCCCGCCCGGTACCCATCCGAAATTGAGGTGGTAGGCGATGACGGCCAGGACCGCGACGGCCCGGATGCCGTCCAGGCCCGGGAGATACGGGCTGGTCCCCTCGACCGGCCTAGGCACGCCGGGTCCGGACCGAGGAGGCGTTCCCCGAGGGCCCCATCAACCGGCGTCGTTCTGCTGAGGGGCCGGCCCTTCGTTGCGGCGTGATCCCCGGCACCTCGATCTGTGCGGATGGCCTTCCGAGGTCACGGGTTGGGGGTGGGGACAGGACATGGGACCGTCTCGGGGCTCTGGATGGGACGGGCGCGCCCACCCGGGGCTGCCCGTTCGGACACTACCCCTCCGACGGCGGTCAGCCGTCGATCACCAGGCACCGCCGAGCCGGGACCCCACCCTGTCGCCGGCCGGGTGCCGCACCCTGTCTCCGGCCGGGACCGGTTCAGCAGCCCGTGCCGCTCCGCTCAACCACGCGCCCTGATGGCCTCGATCAGTTTCGGGAGGACCTTGTGCACGTCGCCGACGATGCCGAGGTCGGCCACCGAGAAGATGGGGGCGTCCTGGTCCTTGTTGACCGCCACGATGTTCTTCGAGTTCTTCATGCCCACCATGTGCTGGGTGGCGCCGGAGATCCCGCAGGCCAGGTAGACGGTGGGCTTCACCGTCTTGCCGGTCTGGCCGACCTGGTGCGAGTACGGGACCCAGCCGGCGTCGACGATGGCCCGACTGGCCCCCGCCGCCCCGTGGAGAAGGGTGGCCAGCTCTTCGATGAGCGCGTACTGTTCCTTTTCACCGAGGCCCCGGCCGCCCGACACCACCACATCGGCCTCGTCGAGCTTGGGACCGGTCCGCTCCTCGACGTGACGGGCCACGATGGTGGCGCCGTTGGTGGCGCCGGTGTCCGGGGCGGGCGCGGCCGCCACCGCGGCCGGTGCGCCGCCGGAGGGCTCGGCGGCGAACGACTTGGCCCGGACCACGAAGATCTGCGGTCCCTCACCGGTGAACCTGGCCGACAGGATCTGGCTGCCGCCGAAGATGGGATGCTGCGACACCAGGCCGCCGTCGCCTTCGGTGAGTCCGACCACATTGGTCAGTACCGGGCGGTCGAGCTTGACCGAGAGGCGGCCGGCGACGTCCCTCCCGTCGTAGGTGGCCGGGAACAGGATGACGTCCGGCCCGCCGCCCGCCGCCACGGCGGCGGCGATGGCGGCCGCCACCGGGGCGCCGGGGAGGGCTCCGCCCAGGTCCCCCACGTCGTGGACGGTGGTCACGCCGTACTCACCGAGCGTGCCGGCGACGGAAGCGGTGGCGTCGCCATAGGCCACGGCCTCGACCGTGCCGGCGAGTGACCGCGCTGCGCTGACCAGCTCCAAGGAGGTGGTGATGGGAACCCCGTCCGCAACCTCGGCGAGAACCCAGATCTTGTCGACAGACATGTTCGTGCTCTTCTCCTACCGATCCCTAGATGACCTTCAGTTGCTCGAGGAACTCGATGACCCGAAGATGGCCCTCGCCCTCGTCGACGACGACCTCGCCGGCCGACCGGGCCTCGGCCTCGGCCACCGAGGTCACCTCCTGGCGGGCACCGGCGGAGCCGATCTCGCCCGCGTCCAGACCCAGGTCGGCAACGGTGAGCGTCTCGACCGGCTTCGACTTGGCCGCCATGATCCCCTTGAACGACGGGTAGCGGGGCTCGACCACGCCGGCGGTGACGGTCACCAGGGCGGGCAGGGGGCTCTCCACCTCGTCGTACCCGGCTTCGGTCTGGCGCTCCACCTTGACCGAGGACCCGTTGACCTCCACCTTCTTGGCGAAGGTCACCGAGGGGAGGCCCAACAGCTCGGCCACCTGGACCGGGGTCGTTCCGGTGTAGCCGTCCGTGGACTCGGTGGCCGCCAGGACCAGGTCGGGCTCGGCCCGCCGGATGGCGGCGGCCAGGACCTTGGCGGTACCGAGGGCATCGGTACCGGCCAGGGCGTCATCACTGATGAGGATGGCCCTGGCCGCCCCCATGGCCAGGGCGGTGCGTAGTCCGGAGGTCTCCCCGTTCGGTGCCATCGACACGAGGGTGACCTCGCCGCTGCCGGAGGCGTCGGCCAGCTGCAGGGCCATCTCGACGCCGTAGGCGTCGGAATCATCGAGGATGAGTTTTCCCTCTCGGACGAGGTTGTTCGTCCCCGGATCGAGGGCCCCTGGCGCGGCCGGATCGGGGATCTGCTTCACACAGACGACGACGTTCATGGGCGTGCATTGTTGTTGAAAACCGCTCCTTCGACCAATCGGGCCGCGATCCCAGGTCAGGACGCCCGCTCCGCCGGGACCCCCGCCCCGGCCCGCCGTCCGCCGATCAGCCCGGGCCGAGGATGGCCAGGGCAAACGCCACGTCGTCGGTGATCACGGCGTCCACCGCCAGGGTCTTCGCCCGCTGCAGTTGCTCGCGGTCGTTCACCGTCCAGGCCGCCACCGCCAACCCGGCGCCGTGCGCCCGGTCCATGAGGGGGGCCGTGACCAGATCGATGTGCGGATGGAGCGCGCCGAGCCCTCGCTCGACCGCCGAGCCGGTCGCCTCGGCGGGATCGAACCGGCTCGCCACGAGGAGCCCGGTGGCGACCCCGGGACGGGCCCGGTGGCGACCCCGGGACGGGCCCGGCGGACAGCGGCCAGGGTGGGCCAGAACGAGGAGACCACCACGTCCGATACCCGCCCATCGGGACCACCAGGTCGGCGACCTCCCCCACCAGGAGTTCCCCGGGGTCGAATCCCGGCTCCCCGGGGCAGGTTCTTGATCTCGACGTTGACGGTCATCCCCCGGCAGGCCCCGAGGGCATCCGACAGCGTCGGACGAATGCCGGCAGGTCGGCCTCCCCCAGCGAGCCGACGGCCCCGACGCCGGGGATCACCGGATCGTGATGGACCGCCATCGCCCCAATCGCCCCATCACCCCATCGGCCGTCGATCGGACGTCGAGTTCGACCCCGTCGGCGCCCAGGAGGCGGGCCGGCCCGAACGCCCCGAGGGTGCTCTCCGGGAGCCCGTTCTCCGGGTCGGGACTACCGCGATGGCCCGGGATCGCCGTGGTCGCCATCCCTCGGGACCCCCTTTGGGCTCGCGGCCCTCCCGAGCCGTAACCGGTCCGGAATGACGTGCGGCAGGCACTGAAACTGGTTGCAGCGGCGGTGGCCGGTGATTACTCTGGTGAACGAACCCTGAACGGCCGGTGACGCTTTGGCGCCGAGCTATGTGAAACAGATCACAAACAGGACGCGGAACGGGAGCGGAGGAAGCATCGTGGCCCTTATGTGGAACCGTACGGTCGAATGGGACGACGGTGACTGGAGGCATCTGGCCGCCTGTCGGAGCACCGAACCGGACCTCTTCTTCCCCATCGGCACGACGGGGCCGGCGGTCGACCAGATCGAGGCGGCCAAGCGGGTCTGCCGGGGTTGTGACGCGATGGAGCCGTGCCTCGACTTCGCGCTTGCCACCAACCAGGAGTCCGGTGTCTGGGGCGGCACCTCCGAAGAGGAGAGGCGAAAACTGCGCAAGGCGTGGCTGGCCGCCCGCCGTCGGGCTTCCTGACCAACTGCCCGCTCCACTGAATCACTGCACCACTGAATCACTGCACCACCGCACCGGTCACTGCACCGGCGCCCGGTCCGCCGTCCGCCACTACCCCCCGATCGGCTGGACCTCCCGGGAGGGAATTTCGATGGCCACGACGGTCCCCTTTCCCCCGGCGTCTGCGTCGCGGCGGTTGCGCATGCTGATGGTGCCGCCGAGTTGGCTGCGCACCAGGTCCCGGACGATGGACAGCCCCAGGCTCTGGCTGGCGTCGATGTCGAATCCCTCCGGCAGGCCGGAGCCGTCATCGATGACTTCGAGCATCAGACGGGTGAGGTCGTTCACCAGGTGAACCCGGATGTGGCCCGGTTCCACAGGCCGGCCCGGTCGGCCGTCGGTCTCCGACTCGGAGTCCGGAAAGGCATGTTCCACCGCGTTCTGCAGGAGCTCGGCGAGGACCACCGCTAGGGGCGTGGCCACATCCGCGGGGACCTCTCCGAGCTCGCCGGTCACCTCGAAGCTGAGCTGGCGCGACAGCAGCACCGAGTCCTCCGCCATCCGGATGAGGGAGGTCACGATCTCGTCGAACGGCACCTGATCGCCGGGCTCGCGCGAGAGGATCTCGTGGACGATGGCGATGGACCGGACCCGGCGCTCCGCCTCGAACAGCGCCACCCTCCCACCGCCGGGGGGAAGCCGGCGGGCCTGTAGCCGCAGGAGCGCGGAGATGGTCTGCAGGTTGTTCTTTACCCGGTGGTGCACTTCGCGGATGGCCGCGTCCTTGGACAGCAGCAGGCGATCGAGCCGCCGGACATCGGTGACGTCGCGCAGCAGCACCAGGCACCCGGTGACGTCGTCGTGGGCCAGCAGCGGGATGCAGTGCAGGAGCACCGTCACATCCGGTCGCCGCTCGACCTCCTCGACCACCGGGAGCGCGGAGGCCAGCGCCCATTCGATGGCCGACTCCTCGATGCCCAGGTCGGTCAGGCGCCGGCCCTCGGTCTGGGAGTACATCCCCATGCGGTGCAACGCATTGGTGGCATTGGGCGACGCGTACCGGACGCGGCCCTCTTCGTCGACCAGGATGACACCGTCCCCGACCCGGGGAGCCTCCTCGGTGGCCACCTCCTCGCTCGGGAACGGGAAGGTCGACTCGGAGACCATGACGGCAAAGCGGTCGAACAGGTCGCGGTAGGTCCGCTCGAGATGGCCCGGTCGCCGGCCGGCCCCGGCGGCCAGCCGGGCCAGAACCGCCACCGTGGTCCCGTCGCAGCGGACCGGGATGCAGTGGAGCCGCACCGGTTCGTCGCCGGGCTCGAGGAGCACCTCGCCCCGGGTCACCTCGCCCGACTGGATGGCGAGGACCGCCAGCGGCCACTCGGCCGACGCCACGGTCTGGCCGACCAGGTCGTGCTGAACCACGGTGGCGCTGTTGGAGGGCCGCATCTGGCCGAGGATGACCAGCTCCGACCCGTCATCGAGCTGCTCCCCCGGGGCCGACGCCATCGGGGCGAGGAGCACCAGATCGGAAAAGGACAGGTCGGCCAGGATCCCCCAGGTTCCGAGCAGGCGTTGGAGATGGCCCAACTGCTCCTCGTCCAGCGGAGTGCGCTCGAAGGCCAGTTCGGCCGGAGTGGCCACGGTCAGGCTCCGGCCGGAGTGGCCACGGTCAGGCTCCGGCCGGCGGGGCCACGGCCACGTCGTAGGGCTTCCGGTGGCGGAAGCCCTGCAATCGGTGGACACCGGCGCCGAACAGCAGTTTCCGCATCTCGTCGGCTCGGTCGGCAACATCGGGGAGGCTGTGGGCGTCCGACGCCGTGGTCAGGGGGACGCCCCGATCGACGAGGCGCTCGAGGAGCGCCGGCGCCGGGTACTCCTCCCCCAGCGGCTTCCGCCAGCCCGCCGACGAGAGCTCCACTGCCATGCCCGAGCGCACCGCGGCCTCGGTGATCCGGTCGTAGAACTCGTCGGGGACCGCCGGCACCCGGCCGGCGATCTTGACCAGGTCCGGGTGGGCGAAGACATCGCACACCCCCGAGGCGCCCAGCTCCTCCATGGCCCGGGTGTACTCGTCCCACACCGCATCGACGTCCCTGGCCTCCCACTCGGCCAGGACCAGTGGTTCCTCCAGCACATCGAAGCGCCAGGCCCCCAGCCAGTGGACCGAGCCGAGGAGGACGTCGAAGGGGTAGCCGGCCAGCAGATCCGCCACCTGGTCCATCCGATCCCGGTAATAGTCGACCTCGAGGCCGAGGACCACGGGCAGTCCTTCGGCCTTGACCGCCTGGACCACTTCGACATAGGCGTCGAGGTCGACCCGGGCGTGGTGGTCCCAGTAGGCCGCCATGCCGGGACGGAGCGCCGCCTCGGGAAGGTCGTCCCAGAACCCGCCGAGCAGGTCCTTCGCCTGGGTGAACCGGAACAGGTGCTCGGTGACGGCGATCTCGGTGACCCCGGCCTCCACCGCCCGGGCGCAGTAGGCCGCCACCTGTTCGACGGTGGCTTCGGCGTCGCGCTGGGAATGCGGCCACAGATGGAGGTGGTAATCCAGCACGGTCATGACCGCCGGACTACCGGGCGCGCCGGATGAGCGTCACGCCGTCGCGGATCGTGGTCTGCACCGCGACCACCCGCGGGTCGACGGCCACCGCGTCGTTGAAGCGGCGGATGGCGACGGTGTCCTCACTGGTGTCGTGGGGATCGAGCACCCGGCCGCTCCACAGTGTGTTGTCGGCGGCGATCAACCCCCTGGGTGCCAGCTTGGGCAGGACCGCCTCGTAGTAGTCGCCGTAGGCCGCCTTGTCGGCGTCGATGAAGACCAGGTCGAAGGGTCCGTCCAGCCCGGCGACGGTGTCGATGGCGGGGCCGACCACCACGTCGATGGCGGCGGCGTAGGGGCTCTGGGCGATGTGGCGACGGGCGAACTCGGCGTGCACCGGGGAGATCTCGCAGGTGGTGATCCGCCCGCCCGGGGCCAGGCCGGCGGCCATGGCCAGCGCCGAATAGCCCCCGAAGGTGCCGATCTCGAGCACCGAACGGGCTCCGAGGGCGAACGTCAGGGTCTCGAGGAAGCGGCCCTCGAGCCGGCCGACCATCATCCCGGGGAACTCGAGCGTGGCCCGCAGGTCGGCCGCCAGCTCGTCGAGATGGGCGGGAGGCGCAGTGGTATGGCCCTCGGCGTAGGCATCCAAGGCGGGATCGACGATGTCGGTCATGGGTGCAATCGTAATTGAGGAAGCGCCCGCCCCCTCGGCTTGGACGGCCGCTCCCCCGGCCCCCCTGCTCGTGGCGCCTGGTCCGCCCGTTCCGCCCGGTCGTCTATTCCCAAATCTGCTCGCCCAGCCTGGCCAGCCCGGACAGGTCGTAGATGTCGGTGTCGAAGAACGGGACCGTGGCCAAGACGTCGGGCACCACCGAGAGCATGGCGCGCTCCTCCATCTCGCGGAGTGCCACGACCTGGAAGTTCAGATAGCTGTCGGCCACCTCGGAGAGCACCCGGGCGACCTGGTCGGTGTCTGCGATGGCCGGGTCCACCTGGGCCAGACACGGAGCCAGCCGGGGTGCGAGCTCGCCTGCCCGCTCCTTCATCGAAGCGGCCACCGCCGCACCGTCGGGGTCCCGGAGGTAGTCCGGCAGCACCTTGTTGAGCACGATGGCGCCGAGGTGGAGTCGGCGGGACGTCAGCTGCTCGGCGAAGAACTCGGCCTCCCGCAGCGGGACCGCCTCCAGGGTCGACACCACGATGAAGGTCGTTCGGCGGTCCGCCATCAGCCGGCCGACGGATTCCGACCGTTCGACGAAGCCGTCGTACATCGACTGGAAGAGGATGAAGAACTCGGAGATGTCGGCCAGGAACTCGGTTCCGAGGATCCGGTCCGCCACCTGGTAGAAGGGCTTGGTGGCCAGGTTGACCACCCGTGAACGATAGGGGACGATCAGCCAGCGCAGCAGCCGCGAGGAGAAGAAGTCGGCCATCCGGCCCGGGGCACCGAGGAAGTCGAGGGCATTCCGGGTCGGGGGCGTGTCGACCACGATGAGGTCGTAGTCGCCCTCCGAGTGGATCTCATACAGGCGCTCCATGGCGATGTAGTCGTGGCTCTGCACGAAGCGCCCCGAGATGTTCTGGTACAGGGGGTTGGCCAGGATCTCGTTCCGGGTCTGGCGATCCGGCGCGTGCCGGCGGATCAACGCATCCCAGGACTCCTTGGTGTCGAGCATGGCCGCCCACAGCTGTCCCCGCGGCTTGAGCCCGGCGCGGCGGAAGGCGTCGTCGGGGACGCGGTGCTCGGTGTTGCCGATGCCGTCGAGGCCGAGCGCGTCGGCCAGCCGCCGGGCGGGATCGACGGTGAGCACCAAGACCTTGCTGCCGTGGCGGACCGCGGCCATGACCGCGGCGGCGGCGGCGGTGGTCGTCTTTCCCACCCCTCCCGGCCCGCAGGCCACGACGATCTCCTTGGTGGCCAGCAGACCGTCCATCGACCCGCTGCCGGCCGAGGGCATCAGTACCCCAGCTCCTCGCCCAGGGAGGCGGCCACCTGCCGGGTCGTCCGTAGACCGTGCGACCGGGTGAACAGGTACGGCAGGTACATCATCGGCACCGCCCCGTCGATGTTCCGGCGCAGGTGGTCGAGGTGGGCGGCGCGGGTGCGGCGCATGGTGACGGCCAGGCGGGCCGCCGCCAGCACGGGCCCGGCCTCGCCACCCACCAGTTCGTCCAGCAGCTCCAGGGCCGGCGGGCGGCCGAGGGTGGCGAACACCTCCTCCTCCTGGCGGCCGAACAGCTCGGGCAGGACCCGGTTGACCACCACCGCGGAGAGCTGGACGGTGGTCTCCTCCCTCACCCTGGCCGCCAGCTCGATCGTCTCGTTGACCGGCATCTCCTCGGGGGTGCACACCGCCACCAGGCCGGTGGCCTGGGGATCGGAGAGGATCTCGAGCATCCAGTCGGTCTGGGACCGGATGAGGCCGACCTTCACCAGGTCGTTGATGGCCTGGGGGGCGGCCAGCTGGCCGACGATGTGGCCGGAGGCGGGGGCGTCGACGACGACCAGGTCGTAGTGGCGCTCACGGACCTCGTAGCAGAGCTTGCCGACCGTGAGGATCTCCCGGACCCCTGGGGCCGCGGTGGCCACGAAGTCGAACGCCTTGGCCAGGGGCCCGATCCGCCCCACCACCGGGATGCGGAGCTGGAGCCTCAGGTACTCCCGGAGCGACGCCTCGGTGTCCATGGTCATGGCGAAGAGACCGGGGAGGATCTCCTTCTCCTTGAAGCCGGTCTGCGACGCCTCGTAGAAACCGGCCACGTCGCCCTTGGCATCGACCTCGCAGATCAAGACCCTCCTGCCTTGGGTGGATGCGAGCAGCGCCAGGGCCGAAGCCACGGTGGTCTTGCCCACCCCTCCCTTGCCGGTCACGAAGACCAGCCTCAGATCGAGGAGCGAGTTCATTCGACCCCCGGCCCGGTCACCGGCCGGCGCCGGACCCGGCGGCGGTGAGTGGTCGGATCAGGAGACCCCGAAGCCGACCTGGCGGGCGGCAGTGGGCGGATCCACCTCTACGTAGGCCACCTTGGCGACGGGCACCCCCACCTGGCGGCCCTTCCGGTCGGTCAGCCAGAGGACGGTATCCTCGTCAGCCAGCCTGGCCTCGATGTCGGCCAGGACCTTGTCGCGGTCCGCATCGTCGGGCAACTCGATGTCGAGCTCCTTCATCGACTGCACGATTCCGATACGTACGTCCACCTGGCACGCTCCTCTCCGATGGGCCCGGGAGTCCGCGCCCGGCCACTCCGACGATACAAGGTCGTGGCGGGTCGGCATCCCGGCGTCGCAGCCGTGGGGCACACTGGCTGCATGGGACAAGAGGAGACGGACCGGTCGGGCAGGGGGGAAGGGACGGACGGGACGGACGGGACGGACGGGACGGACGGGACGGAGCCGACCGGTGGGGAGGACGAGCGGAAACGGCGGTGGGTGTCGACCATGGCCGGGCACGGGGGCCAGGGCCTCACCCTCGCCCATGCCGACAGCGCCGCCGCCCCGGTCTTCGAAGATCCTCCCGGCGGACTCCGGCGCGAGGAGCGCGAAGCCATCGAGTCGGAGCAGTTGGCCGCCGGCGGCACCCGGGCGATCGCGGCGGGCAAACGGGCCCGGCCAGTTGAGCCCGATCCGTGGCGGACCTGTTTCGAACGGGACCGCGACCGCATCCTCCATGCCACGGCATTCCGCCGACTCGCCGGCAAGACACAGGTCTTCGTCTTCCCCGACGACCACCAGCGGACCCGGCTGACCCACGCGTTGGAGGTGGCCCAGGTGGCAACCGGCATCGCCCGGGCCTGCCGCCTCAACGTCGCCCTCACCGAGGCCATCGCCCTGGGCCACGACTGCGGCCACGGCCCGGGCGGGCACGCCAGCGAGGACGCGCTCTCCCCCTACCTCGACGGGGGCTTCGACCACGCCCCCTGGGGTGCGGACGTCTCGCTGGCACCGCTCAACCTGTGCGACGAGACCCTCGACGGCATCAGGAACCACTCATGGTCGCGACCGGCGCCGTCGACGCCGGAGGGGGAGGTGGTGAGCTGGGCCGACCGGATCGCCTACGTGTGCCACGACTTCGAGGACGCGGTGAAGAGCGGCATCGTCACCCCGGGCACGCTTCCCACCCTGGTCCGCGATCGGTGCGGGGACCGACGCGGCCAGCAGCTGAACACGTTCATCGGCGCCGTGGTGTCGTCGGTCCTCACCACCGGGATCATCGGCATGGCCGATGAGGAGGCCGAGGCCCTGGCGGCCTTCCGGGCCAGCAACTACGAGCGCATCTACCTCCGGCCCAGTTCGGTGGCC
The DNA here is from genome assembly GCA_035531955.1 of Acidimicrobiales bacterium. GTDB lineage: Bacteria > Actinomycetota > Acidimicrobiia > Acidimicrobiales > RAAP-2 > Bog-756. The sequence continues at coordinate 28,163 of DATKRZ010000061.1, forward strand.
CAGGGCCGGTCGGTGATCGAGGTCCTCCGGGCGCTGGTCGACTACTTCGGCGACCGACCCAACCTCATTCCCGACGCGGCCGGCGCGACCGATGGTCTGACCGGGGGGGAGCCTCTGGCCGTGCGGGCCGCGGTCGCCTATGTCGCCGGCATGACCGATCGGTTCGCGTTCAGCCAGGCCGTCGCGCTGCTCGGGTGGGATCCGGACAAGCTCCCGGCGGGCATCGGGGTGACCAGGCGGCTGTAGGCCGGGTGGGGGCGACATGATCGCCGTAGGATCGGTGGCGGCTTGAACGACGGACACCGGTCAAGGAGGTCGGCCATGGTCACCCAGGTATCCCAGCGGGCAGTCCCGTCCAGAGCGCAGGGTTCGACCCCGGAACCAACCGGCGAAAGCCCGACGGCCGAGGCAGCCGGGGTACCCGGCCCACCCGGGGCATCCGTCCGGGGCAGCGCCGCCGATGCCCTGGCCCCACTGGTCGAGGCCCTGGTGGGCGGTGACGTCCCCGTGCGCTTCGAATTCTGGGACGGGAGCCACATCGGCCCGGCCGACGGAGTCGGGACGGTGCGGATCCGATCGGTGGATGCGGTCCGGCGGATCCTGTGGGCCCCGGGCGAACTGGGGGTGGCCCGGGCCTTCGTCGCCGGCGACCTCTCGGTGGACGGGGACATCTACGCCCTCTTGCGGGTGCTCCACGGGGCATCGCAGCGCGACCTGCGCCAGATGGGCCTGCGGGCCGTGCCGGCCGCGTTCGACGCCGCCCGCCGGGCCGGGGCCTTCGGACGACCGCTTCCGCCTCCGCCCGAGGAGTGCCGGCCGGTGGGTCGGCGGCACTCGCCTTCCCGTGACGCCCGGGTCATCAGCCACCACTACGACGTGGGGAACGACTTCTACCGCCTGGTGCTCGGCCCGAGCATGACCTATTCGTGTGCCCGGTTCTCCTCGGAGGAGGCCAACCTCGAGGAGGCCCAGGGGGCCAAGCACGAATTGATCTGCCGCAAGCTGGGCCTCGACCGGCAGCCCGGCGCCCGACTGCTGGATGTGGGGTGCGGATGGGGATCGATGGCCATCCACGCGGCGCGGCACCACCAGGCCCGTGTGGTCGGGGTGGCCCTCAGTCGGGAGCAGGTCGACGAGGCCCGGCGCCGGGTGGCGGAGGCCGGTCTCGACGATCAGGTGGAGATCCGCCTCCAGGACTACCGCTACCTGGGCGGCGAGGCGTTCGACGCCATCTCCTCGATCGGGATGTTCGAGCACGTCGGATCGGCCATGATGGCCCGCTACTTCGACACCCTCCGCCGACTGCTCGGGCCCACCGGGAGGCTGCTCAACCATGCCATCTCCAAGCCGGGCGGCTCGGTGCTCGGACGG